>DASWEY010000024.1:0-1949 GCA_036394575.1 Usitatibacteraceae bacterium
GAAAACGATGAAGTGACCTGTGGTGGATTGCGCGCTCATGCTCGCGGCGCATGTTAAGTCACCGAGCTCGTTTCGTGAAGTCTTGGGTGGCAGGGGCAAGTGTACTCGCTTGCCCGTGAGTGTGGTGTGCGGAAAAACACCACGGGCAACGGCGTACCGTTGCCCATGCCACCGGACGCCGTAAAGTAAATTCGTCTCGATTATATGCGAAACGCTGTAAAACACGCGTGATTTGCCTTGGTTTTTCATGCGGCAACTCGTTGCTTGAGGACTTGGCGGGCCAGGCGGATTTCGGCGCGGGTGGCTGGTTTTATTTTGGGTTCTCCCGGCGGTTTTTCCCGTTTTTTGTGCGGCCAGTGTCTTGCTTTGCGGGGGCGGGTTCTGCGATATCCGTCGCGCGCCGCCGTCGCGAGTTGTCGCCGCAGGTGGTCTTTGGCGCAGCAACGCCGGCCCTGGCGCATTGCCTCGCGTACGACGCGCAGGGCGCTGGCCACGCTGATCTCGCCGGGCGATTTGCCCGCGTCGATCAGCTCGCTCACCGTCATCAGTCCCAATATCCACAAGGAAGCCACGCACCAGTTCAGTTCCACCAGCGCGTGCGCCGGCGAATCGCTGAGCATCTTGCGGTTTCCCATCGTCTGTTTCATCGAGCGGTAATAGAGTTCGATGCCCCAGCGCCGCCGATAAATCCGGCCGATGCAGGCATCCGAGAGCTTCGACTTCTCCAGCACGCTGGTGAGCAGATTCACCGTCTTTCGTCCATCGCTGATTTTCACCAGCCGCAGCACCATCGGCGCCTGGCGTTTTCGTTTTTTCTCCGGCCACAGATAGACGATGTCCGCGTACTCGCGCACGGCAAATCCCAGTTTCTTGAGCAGGCGGACGTTGCTGCCCACGCGGATGACAAAGCAATGCCCCGCCGCGATGATCTCGCCCAGCAGGTCGTAGCCGACGAAACCGGCATCGGCGACCAGCATCGATTTTTCGGGCAACAGTGGAATCATCTTGCAAAGATGCCCGCGTTCGCTGCTGGTTCCCGGGCCGATTTGCCAGCCCCAGGGCAGGCCCGTGCCCAGGTGCAAAAGCATCGTGAGGAATTGCTGGGGCGTGGTCTTGCTCTTGCCGGCGCAGCCCAAGCGCTTCTCGTTGGCCGCGGTCATCGGGCATTCCACACGCGTGCCGTCGACGGCGAAAAGCGTCCAGCCCTCGACATTCCAGTGCGCCGCCCCGGCGATCTGGCGAACCGCTTGCCGCAGCGCATCGCAGAGCAGCGCCAGCAATGGCTCGGAACTGCCGGCCAGTTTGTCTATGAATCCCTGATAGGTTTTCCCCGGCCGCCTTCGACTGGGATACATCGACACGGTCGCCTGGCGCGCCTCGGCGAAGCGATCCTTGAGCGACTGGGCCTTGCTCATGAACATCAGCAACGCGCAGATGACCAGCAATCGCGGCGTCCAGGCGATCTTCACGCCAGGCAATTGCAACGGCAATCCGCGATGCGGCAGAAAGCGTCCGATGGCACCCAGCAGTTCGCGCGAGTAAGATGTGCGACGACGCGGGGATTGGGATCGCTTGGATCCAACACGACATTCGCCACTCCGTTGGCCTTTCATCTTCGGCCTCCTTTCGTTCAAGTTGCTTTTTTGACAACTTCAACTTACGGGAGGAGGCCTTAAAATGCGCGCGGTCCGACTGCGGCAAACAACGACGCGATCAGGTATTATGGCTTGTGACGCCGTGGAATTGTTTGCGGCGTTGCATGCCACCCAAAACTTCAGCTCTCACATTTCGCGGGGCTGGAGTCGAACCAGCGGACACTGGGTTCAAAGCCCAGGATTTGTACCGGCACAAACTACCCGCGAGAAATCAGTAGGCAGAAGGCAGTAGGCGGTAGGCAGAGAAGAAGGATGAAGGCCGAATGATGAACGATGAATCCATTTTCCTGCCTA
>DASWEY010000025.1:0-55827 GCA_036394575.1 Usitatibacteraceae bacterium
CGAGCAGGCCCAGACCATCAAGGAGTTCTACGACGAATACTTCGCCGTGCTCGACATGACCGCAGAGTTCTATCTCGAGACGGTCGAGCGGGTGTTCCAGACCTATTTGCTGGCCAAGAACGAGCTCGACTGGAAGGGCCGGCGGGTCAATCCCAAGGCGATCCGGCGCACGGCGCTGTTCACCATCGAGGGCGAGCTTGACGATATTTCCGGCAGCGGCCAGACCGAGGCGGCGCATACCCTGTGCACCGGGATTGCGGCGGCGCGACGCCAGCATTACACCGCGCCGGGTGTCGGCCATTACGGGATTTTCAGCGGGCGCAAATACCGCGAAATGATCTATCCGAAAATCCGCGAGTTCATCGTCAAATACGACCGCTAGGCCTCGCCTGGCCGCGGTCGGTGCGCGAAGGCGACCGCTTTCTGATAGCGTGATATTCCACCAATCTTTCCGGGGAAACATCCATGTCCGCCGACCAGGTCCCGCCGCAATTCCCCAATTATTTCGAGCTGTTCCAGAATATCGTCAATCCCTTTGCGGCCGGGGCCGGCGCAGGGTCTGCCGCCAATCCGGCTGCGATGATGATGGCGAGCCTGGACCCGAAGGAAATCGCGCGCAAGCAGCAGGAGCTCGAAACCGTGCTGATGTGGCTCAGGGCGCAGGTCGGCGTGGTCGAGATGTCGCTCAAGACGCTGGAATACCAGAAGTCGATGCTGGAGCAGATTGCCAAGGGTGGCGCCGCTTCCGCGCCGGATGGCAGCGCCAAGACGGCAGCGCCGAATATGGAGGAGCTTGCGAAAATGGCGGGCGCCATGAACCCGGCGGCATGGGCCTGGAACATGATGCAGCAGCCGGCTGCCGCATCGGAAACAGGCGATAAAAAACCGCGCGCCAACGCAAAAAAATCGCGGCGCTAAAGTCGTTTTCTGCCGTTTTTTTGCCGTCTATTCCGCGCCTGCGGCGGCCCCGAGCTTGCGGGTTTCGCCGTGCCGGAAAACCCAGAACTGCTCACGCGGTATCGATTGTCGATCCAGCGCTGCCGCCAGTTGCCGCGGCGGGTCGGTCAGCAATTCATCGGTCAGTACGAACGTTCCCCAGTGGATAGCGATCGACTGCCGCGCATGCAGGTCGCGGTGAATCATCACTGATTCGTCCGGGTTCACATGCTGTGTCTTCATGAACCAGCGCGGCTCATAGGCGCCGATGGGAATGGCGGCCAGGTCGAAGCCGCCGAAACGCTTGCCGATGTCCTTGAAGTCGTTCGAATAGCCGGTGTCGCCGCAAAAAATGAATCGAAAGCCCGGCGTCTCGATCACCCAGCCGCCCCACAGCGTTTGATTGCGGTCGTCGAGCGTGCGCGACGACCAGTGTTGCGCCGGTACGAAATGGAAGTTGAGGCCGAAACGCTCGGCGTGGTCCCACCAGTCGTATTCCTCGACATTGCCGATGCCCTGGTCGATGAACCAGGCTTTCAGGCCCAGCGGCACCAGGAACAGCGGCGGTCCGCCCGGCTGACGGTTCAGTTCGGTGACGGTGCCAAGGTCGAGATGGTCGTAATGGTTATGCGAAATCAGCACTGCGTCGATATGCGGCAATTCCGGAAACCCCAGCGCCGGCGCGATCACCCGTTTGGGGCCGGCGAAAGACACGGGCGAGGCGCGTGCCGTCAGATGCGGGTCGGTGAGGATATTGACGCCATTGGTTTGCAGCAGCAGGGTTGCGTGGCCGATCCAGGTGACGGTGCGTTCGCGCCGATTCGCTTTCAGATAGGCGACATCGGGCTTCAGCAGCGGAAACTGGTAGCCGCCCTCGGGCGGCTTCGGCACATCGCCGGTCAGGCGCTGCCATTGCCACTTCCAGAAACTTTGCGGCGGATCGTGCGGATAATTATTTTTGAAGCCCTGCGGCGTGTGATGCGGCCTGTCCTTGTCGTATGGCGCCGTGGCGGTTTCACAGCCGCTGCCGGGCAGGACGAGGCCCAGCAAGGCGGCATGCAGGGAAAATTTCATGCGTGCTCAGACCCGCTCGAGCACCACGAATTCCATCGCGTACGGATTTTTTGCATCGGCTTCGCGATGCTCGCGGGAAACCTCCCGCCATTGCTGCGTGCTGATCGGCGGGAAGAATGTATCGCCCTCGGGCGCAGCATCGATCTCGGTGATGAACAGCCTGTCGGCGTGCTCCAGCGCCTCGGCAAACAAGGTGGCGCCGCCAATCACGAAGGCATCGCGGCCCGCGCACAGGGCAATGGCGGCATCCAGCGAGTGCGCCACCTCGATGCCCTCGCCATGGAAATCGCTGTTGCGACTCACCACGATATTGCGCCGCCCCGGCAAGGGCCGTCCGATGGACTCATAGGTCTTGCGCCCCATGATGATGGGGTGGCCCATGGTGGTGCGCTTGAAGTAGGCGAGCTCCGCCGGCAGATGCCAGGGCATGCCATTCCGATAACCGATGACGCGTTGCTTGGCGATGGCGACGATGAACGAGAGCATGGTTTTCCAAAGTCCGGTGCGCGGCAGATTGGCGCACCGGGACGGCGGCGGTTATACGGCGATGGGTGCTTTGATCGAGGGATGCGGGTCGTAATTGGTCAGCGTGAAGTCCTCAAAGCGAAAGGCGAACAGATCCTTCACCGCGGGATTGAGATGCATGGCCGGCAGTGGGCGAATCTCGCGCGACAGTTGCTCACGCGCTTGCCCGAGGTGATTGGAATACAGATGGGCATCGCCCAGCGTGTGCACAAAATCTCCCGGTTTCAGGCCGCACACCTGCGCGATCATCATCGTCAGCAGGGCATAGGAGGCGATATTGAACGGCACGCCGAGAAAAATATCGGCGCTGCGCTGATACAGCTGGCAGGACAGTTTGCCGTCGGCGACATAAAACTGAAAAAAGGCATGGCAGGGCGCCAGGGCCATTTTGGGAATGTCGGCCACATTCCATGCCGAGACGATCAGGCGTCGCGAATCGGGATTGCTCCTGATCTGCTGCAGCACTTCGCTGATCTGGTCGATATGCCGATTCGGGTTATTCGCGTCAGGCGCCGGCCAAGAGCGCCACTGATAGCCATAGACCGGGCCAAGGTTTCCCTCGGCGTCGGCCCATTCGTCCCAGATCGTCACCCCGTTTTCTTTTAGATAACGGGTATTGGTTTCGCCTTTCAGGAACCACAGCAATTCATGGATGATCGACTTGAGATGCAGTTTCTTGGTCGTGACCAGCGGGAACCCGGCGCCCAGGTCGAAGCGCATCTGGTGACCGAACACCGACAGGGTGCCGGTGCCGGTGCGATCGGATTTTCTGGCGCCCTGCATGAGCACCAGTTGCATGAGGTCGTGGTATTGCTTCATAGGCGTCGATGGATAAACCGCTGGATGCGGATGGCAAAACGCATTTTACCTGCACTCTTCGCGGTGAAGCCGCAGCTGCTTCGACGACGTTGAGCGTTTGCGGACGGCTTGGCCGCCGAGTTTACATAGATCAAACTCAAGCATTGGCGCGGTTTTTGAGGCATTTTTGTCTGGGAAGGCGCGCCAAATGGCGTTCTACGCTTTTATGCTGTGGGGTGACAGTTTGGTGGGTAACTTCATCGCACAACCACGCAAACCCGACACAGGCGTTCGCGCGGCTTGCTGGCAGATCCCCTCATCCGGCAGCAAAAACCGCCGCCATTTTTTCGGCCAGACGAGGCAGTTCGGCGGTGCTGAAGTCGTTGATACCGGCGGCACCCGCGCGTCCCCCGCCGCCGGCGAACGCGCTCGCGACGGTATCGGCCCCGTAAGGGCGCGTGATCGGCGCACGGATACTCACCGTTAAATTGCCGCTGGCCTGGGGCGTCAGCACTGCGTGCGCGCGTTGCGGATGCGCTTCCGCCAGGCGATTGGCGAAGGCGCCGCTGACGCGGCGCGCAAAAGCGGCGTCGGGCAGGCGATAGATGGCCCTGTCCGCATCTGCATCGAGCGGTGCGATGGCCGCAACGCGTGCGAGATCCGCGGCATAGCCCTGTTTGAGTTCGGCGAACACGGTTTCGCGGTCGATGAAATCAAAGGGATCGGCATAGGGCGCCATGCGTGTGGCCAGCATGACCGGCCGGAACAGGAGATCGTCTTCGCTGTCGCCATAGGCGTTGTAATTGAGGCATTCGCCGAGTTCGCGCAGCAGGGCGATACGCTGGGGCGACAGCAATTCCGCAGCAGAGAGGTGCTGCGCGACGGCAATCAGGTTGTCGCCAAACGCCGCAGCGATCGCCCAGGTCCGATAGCGGCCGTTCAGAAAACGATCAACCAGCAGGCTGCTGCAGACATCGGATGCGGTATCGATGTAGGCATCAAGGCCCGGATGCGCGGCGAGGTGGTTGGCGCGATGGTGATCGAAGTAGCGAATCTGAACGCCATTTTCGAGCAATGCGCAAACCGCGTCGGCATTCTGGTCATAGGAGATATCGAACACATTGACGCGGTCGCCGCGCTGCGCCGCGACCAGGCGGCATAGCTGGATATTGCGCTTAACGCCCGTGATCAGGATCGTCTCGCCGTCAACCGCCGGAAAGGCAAGGCGATACTGATGACGCGCGATCAGGCCGTCAGCATCGCCGTTGAAAACGTCGTATTCATGCATCGTCGGTGTGCATTTCAATGACCATGCGGGACATTCTAGCCCGGCAGGTTCATTGATGTGACGCAGCTTGTGGGGGCCCGAAAACGGGGCGTCGCGAATGCCCAGACTAAGGCAAGGGCCGGGGTAATGCGCCCGAAAATCGTCGAAACAGAATTGCGCAGCAGCCTGATGTGACTGCTGCGCGGGCTATGCGCGATTATCGCGAATAGAGCACCCAAAGATTGGCCAGATCGGAGGCGCCATCATTACCCTGCACCGACTTCAGGACCTGCACGCCCCTGGACTTCTGGCCGGCCTGGATCAGGGCAATGCCGAGGTGCAGCTTGGCGTCTTCGGGACGCCTCAGCTTATTCTTCTTGATGCCTTCTTCCATCAGGCCGATGCCCTTGGCGGACTGCCCGCTGGTAAACATGTTGTACCCCAGGGTAACCAGATCGTTGCCGTCCTTGGCCGTCTTGGCGGTCGTTTCATCTGCTCCTGCCGCGAGCATCGCCTTGTTCTCGGCGATCTTTTTTTCGACCAGGTCGCGCAGACGCTTTTGACGATCAACATCGGTTCCCTTGCCCAGGGCGCCGGTGCTGAATCCCTCGTCGACGATCTTCTTGGCCTCACCCGAGAATCCGGCCTGCAAGGCCAGCTGGGTCATTTCCATGAAATCGGAGGTGGAACTGAGGTTGCCGGTGGCTAGTTGCAGGCGATAGACATCCAGCGACAGGCGGTCGGAGAAGCCGGGCTTCTTTTGCAGGCGCGAAATGATGTCGGCCCACAGACTCTTGCGCGGATAGTATTTGATCAGCTTCTCGATGGTGGCGATGTAGCCGCCCTGGTTTTTTTGCCGCAAATAGCTGTTTGCCAGCAACTGCAATTTCTCTTCGGATGGCGTGCGGTCGGCCTTTTCGTCGGCTTGGATATCGGCAAGCGACTCCTTGGCGGCATTGGCATAGTCGCCACTCTGGAAATAGGCCTGGATCATCAGGGTGCGGATCTGTCCATTGGTACCGCCTTCGCGGAAATAGCGCGCCCCCCATTTGATCGAGGCGGGATAGTCCCCGGCACGATAGTAGGAGCTTGCCAAGGCTTCGACCATTTTCAACTGGGTCGCCGCAGGCGCCTTGCCGGAGTTGATGACTGCCTCAAATGAACGAATCGCGGTAGCGCCATCGCCGGCCCCGGAGGCAGCGCTGCCACGGGTGCTCTCGATCAGGTAGATCTCATAAGGAGTCTTGTTCGCGATCGCGTCGGCATCGCGCAGTTTGGCCAGGGCTTCCTTGAATTTGTTCGCGCGCAGCAGATCGCCTGCCGCCTTGACCGGCGTTGCCACCTCGGGCCGTGCACCCTCCTGCGCATAAGCAGTCGACGTGGCCACCAGCAAGGCGCCGACGGCGATGGAACAAAGGGTCAGGGTACGAACCAACAAAGCTGATCTTGCCATGGAAGAAATCTCCGGAAGTAAAAAGCAAAACGCGGCGTCAAGCCGCGTTTTACCAGTGGATGCTTACTTTACGAACTGCTCATTACCGACAATACCCAGCTTGGTAACACCAAGACGCTGGGCGGAGGCCATCACCATTGCAACGTCCTTGTACTGCGCCAGCTTGTTGGGGCGCAGATGCACTTCGGGCTGCACCGGCTGGACAACGATACCGGACAATCTGGCTTCAAGTTCCGGGCGGTTCGGGATGGTCAGCCCGTTCCAGTAGATGGTGCCGTCGAAATCGACGTCGATCTGGATCACTTCGGGCGGTGTCAGCGGCGGTGGCGGGTTGCCCACCGGCATGTTCAGCTTCACCGCATGCGTCTGGATCGGGATGGTGATGATCAGCATGATGATCAACACCAGCATCACGTCGATCAACGGCGTGGTGTTCATCTCCATCATCACTTCGGGTTCCTTCGAGCCGTCCCCTGAGCCTACGTTCATGCCCATGCTTGTTTCCTTTCAGTATTCAACGTCGGCCGGCCGTTAGTGGTTCGGCGGCGGTTCGGTGATAAAGCCGATCTTCTGGATGCTGGCCCGCTGGCAGGTATAAACCACCTTGCCGATCGATTCATAGCGCGCATTTTCATCGCCGCGAATATGCACCTCGGGCTGCGGGATCTTCACCGCCTCCACCTTCAGCTTGTCGAACAAGGCGTCGGTATCCGGAATCAGCTGCTGATTCCAATAAATATCCCCATCCTTGCTCACCGAAATGAGGATATTTTCCGGCTTGGTCTGCGTGACGATATTCTTTTCCTTGGGCAAAGTCACCGCTACGCTTTGCGTAATCGCCGGGATGGTGATCAGGAAAATGATCAGCAGCACCAGCATCACGTCCACCAGCGGCGTGGTATTGATCGCCGAGATGATCTCGTCTTCGCCGCTATCCGAACCTACGTTCATTCCCATACAGGGCTCCTAGTGCGTCGCTATGCGCCTATACAGTCGAATTACTTCTTCTTGCCGTTGCCGCTCATCAGCACGGAGTGCACGTCGGCGCTGAATGCACGGACCTTTTCCATGGCCACCTTGTTGCGGCGCACCAGCCAGTTGTAGGACAGCACGGCGGGCACCGCCACGGCAAGACCGAACGCCGTCATGATCAGCGCCTCGCCCACCGGGCCGGCAACCTTGTCGATCGAGGCTTGGCCGGCAATACCGATAGCCGTCAGCGCATGATAGATACCCCAAACCGTGCCGAACAGGCCGACGAAAGGGGCGGTGGAGCCAACGGTTGCCAGGAACGCCAAGCCATCTTGCAAGCGGTTATTGACATTCTCGGAAGCGCGCTGAATCGACATCGTGACCCATTCATTGAGATCGACGTCGCCGAGCAGGCCTTCGTGATGGCTGGTCGCCTTGAGGCCGCTCTCGGCGATGAAACGGAATGCACTTTCTTCTTTCAGGCCATTGGCGCCTTGTTGCAGCGAACCGGCGGTCCAGAAATCGTCACCGACTTCCTTGGCTTCCTTCATCAGACGGAACTGTTCGAACAGCTTGACGATCAGAATGTACCAGCTACCCATTGACATGATGACCAGAATGACCAAGGTACCGCGGGAGACAAAGTCGCCACCGTTCCAGAGTGCGGACAAGCCGTACGGATTGTCCACGGTCTCCTTGGTTACCGCCGGGGCAGGTGCCGGGGCTGCTGCAGGTGCGGCAGCGGGCGTTTCCTTGGGGGCATCAGCAGCAGGCGCCTGCGCTGTAGCCGTTGCCGGGTTGAGGGCAACGACCGCCGTCACGACGGGTGCGCACAAAAGAACTGCCGCAACCAGCAGCGCAGGGATACGTTTGAAAAATGACATGATTCCTCCAATGAAAAATAACAAACTGCAAAAATTGATCTGGTGTCATGTGCCAAGTTCCGGCGCGAACACCTTTGAAAACTGCAATATTGATACCGGGAAGTATCGCCGGATTAGTCCTCCAGCTTGAAACCGACTTCCCATGTGAGTGCCACATCCCTGCCCTGCTTGGCGCATTTCAGCTTTCGTGCCGAACCGACGGCAACATTGTTGAAGACGCGGTTCGACGAGGATTTCACTTCGATATCCTTGATTTCGCCACTGGCAGACAATACGAACCCAAGCACTACAGTTCCTTGCAGACCGTCCTTCATCGCTTGGGGTGGATATTTGATCTCGCTTTTCACTACACTCACATTCGAGCATGCAACAGCAGCATTCACCGGGCCGGTATTCACAGGCGCAGGCGGTACCGGTGGTGCATAGACCGGCGGCGCGACCGATGTCGTGGCGGCGATAGGTGGTGGCGCCACTGGTGTCTGCACCTGCACTTCCGGCGGCGGCACAAAGGTGGGCATCACTTGCACCATTTTGGGCGGCGGCGGCGGTGGGGTGTCCGGCGGTGGCGGCTTTTTCACTTCTTCAATGATCTTGGTCTCGAGCGGCTGCTTGATAACATCGACCACTTTGCGGGCCAGGCCGCTAACCAAGGCATATCCGAGAACGATATGCAAAACGACTACAACGGTAATGCCCGTCAGATGCTTTCCTGGCTGCCGTTGTTGCTGCGCGTAATCCATGCAAATCCTCCATCAGTCGCCCGCCTTGTGGGCGAGAGTCATGGCCTTGAAATAAAGACGTGGATTCTATCCTTTTTTCTACCTGAATAGAATGAGAAAACGGGAAATTGTCTGCTGGTTTCCCGCCCGAAGTCGCTCCCGCAAATAATTAGGTCGCGGTAATGAAAGTGACCTTTCAGATCAGGGACTTATCGAGCGATATCGCTAATGCTCCCAGTAGTTTCCCGATTCCGTGTGAGCTCTCCCGGCGAAGCATAAGCAAATGCGGGGCCAACTTCGTCACTTGGCCAAATGAAAATTGATTTGGTGGGGGACGCGTACCAATCTGGCTCGAAAGAGTAGTGTTGCGGGCAATAGATTAGGATCGTCAAATAGAGGCATGGGGATAGGCGACTGGCACTCCTGTGGCATATCGTAAAAATGAAAAACGGCCTACAAAAGAAAAGGGGCCTTGCGGCCCCTTTTCCATCCTGCAACTGCGCGGTCCTAAACCATCAATTGAACCGGTATTCCACCGTGAACTTGACCGAAATGGGCGCAGTGTAACTAATAGTGCGACCATAGGTGTTCGATTCCGGGAAGAAACCAATGGGATTGCCCGCAGCATCGAGAGGCCTCGTGGTGTTCGCCACATCATGCACTTCATCAATGGCTTGGATGGTTTGCCTGTTGAACAAATTGAAGATGTCCATCTTGAAGGAAATGCCCTTGATCGACGCTGGTTGATACACCAGGTTTGCGTCAAGTCGAACATCCCAAGGCAGATTGCCTGCTGTGCCACGCGGCGAGAATTTGCCGTCACAAGCGTGGAACGACGAACCATAGCCAAGATCGTAGTAGTTGGCCAATTCAGGCACGAACTGGTCATAGTTACCCAAGCAGTTTTTCGGACGGCCAGAAGCCGCCAGGAAATTGCCACCAACGCCCCATTCCTGCGCAAATTGCCAGTAACCGAACGCCTTGATCTGATGGGTGCGATCGCCCGGCAATTTGCCGTTTGCGCCAACCATCAAGCCCGGGAAGTCCCACGTTTGGGTCGCAGCCACGTCGGTTTGTGCCACATCCGACAAGGTTTGACCTTCGGTGTTGCCGGTGCTGCGCGACAAGGTGTAGTTGATGCGGCCATACCAGCCATCACGCAACGGGTGCTCGACGAAGAAGTCGAGTGCCTTGTAGACACGATGCGGCTTTTCCGGGAAGCCCAAGTCAGCCTCGGACAGGTTCACATTGGTATATTGACCTGGAATACCCGAGTAGTTGACTTTAAATGTGTTGGCCTTACCGGGGTTGAACGAGGCGCAACCGAAGCCGCCCCAGTTCGTCGTATCGATACCATGGCGCGCTGCATAGACATCAAACGGCGTCTGGTCGCAGAAGTCGTCAATGGTCTGCTTCAGCGTACGGTAGGTAGCCTTGACACCGTAGTTCACGCTGGGGTTGAACATTCTTTCAAAGCCGAGGGTGATCTCGTCTTGATAAGAGGGTTTCAAGTCCTGGGCTGAAACAGTGTTCACGTCTTTCGCCTGGCCGTACTCGTTGTTTGCCGAGAAAGGCGGCACCCCACCAAAATTAACCCTGCCAATCGGATTGCCGTTGGCATCGATACCCGTATAGGTGAAGAACTGGCGGGTAAACAACGATCGGCTTGCACCGCGTACCGCCAAGTGCGTCGGAATCTGGATCGAATAGCGGCCCAAGCTACCGAATATCTTCATCGACGCATCCCCATTCATATCCCAAGCGGCAGCCAAGCGTGGGTTGTACTGGTTCTTGATCTTCAGGAAGACTTGACCGTCGCCGTTCACGTTTTCATATTGCTCAGCGCGCAGACCTGCAGTAACCAAAAGATTCTTGGTTACCTGGAAGCGATCTTCAATGTACTGCGCCTTTTGATTGGATTCGGCATTGGTCCTGTCATCGAAGACCTGCTCGCGACCGTAGAAGCCAAGGGTGCCTAGGCCACCTGCGGAAGCAGGCGAGAATGAACCGAAGCCGGTATTAATCAAGGCGTTCGGGTTCGCAGCAAAGCGGAATGAAATCAGCGATTTGCCGGCCAGGAACTCGCCTGCATTTTTCGACTTCAGCTTGTTGTCATCGATACCAGCACGCAAGGTGTGCTTGCCCCAAACATATTCAAGATCGAAGCGAGCCGATTTCACATCATCTTCTGCGCCTGGTGGCAGGATATTGCCGGTCAGTGGTTGAACCTGTGGGTAAACGATCCCCGGTGCACGCGCGGTCGGTGTCAAAAAGGTGAGCTGTGGCTGGCTCGAGTTAATATCATAGCCGGCGAATTGGTTGATGTGTTTCGCCTTGCTTTGACCATACAACGCAGTCATGGTCAGATTTTCGATCCAGGTGCCCGTGTATTTCAGAATCTGCGCATCGGCACCGTTCGAAACCGTCTGGTTGTCCACGTTTTGATAGTCGGCATCAACGTTCGCGACCGAGCCTACCGCGCGGGTCGTGTAGTTATAGCCGTAAAGCTTCTGATGGCGCATTGGTTTGTCGCCGAGCAAGGTCGCTTCCAGGTGGTTATCGTTGGTGATGTTCCAATCGAATTTCGCCAGATAGCGATTGACGAGATCGACGTTGTCGGCGAAACCGTTAATGCCCAAGGTGCCGCTTGCCGTCGATCCAACCACTTGCGTTGAATTAGTTCGAGTCTGTTCGAGCGACAGGAAGGCAAACAATTTATCCTTGATCAGCGGGCCCCCAACATACGCGCCGGTCCTGGTTTCATCCCGGGTGTTGTCGCTGCGGCGCAGGTAGAGTTTCCCATCGGTTGCAGGATTGCCGGTACTGCTGGGATAGTAAATGTTCTTCGCCTTGCCGCGGAGCGTATTGGGCTCGATGCTGTACATCGCGCCGTACTCCCAATCATTGGTGCCGGTCTTGGTGGTGATGTCGACCACGCCGCCAATGGAACGGCCAAATTCTGCACCAAAACCACCGGTTAGAATCCGCGCTTGTCCGATAGAACCAAACGGCAGTTCAGAAGAGCCCAACTGACTAAGCGGATTGGTTACCGGGAAACCATTGATGTAATAGGCATTTTCCGAGGGGGCGCCGCCACCGATCGTCGCGCCGCCGGCATACCGGGGATCCGCTCTTGTGGTGTTGGGTGCCAATTGAATAATTGCATTCAAGTTTGACGCAATCGGAAGCTTTTCGAGTTCTTTGGCCGTAAACGTCGTTCCGTTCGTGGAAGTCGAAACGTCAATCGTCTGGCGTCTTGCGGTCACGCGAACGGCCTCAATGGCTTGTGCGCCCGTGAAGTTGACTTCCGTACCTTGGCCGGCCAGTACCTCAACACGCTGGTTGTCAACGACATTGCCACCGCGCAGTACTTGGACCTTATAGATTCCGGGAGGGAGCGCAGTGATTTGATAGCGGCCGCTTGCGTCAGGGGTTGCAGTTCTGCGAGCGCCGGTACCTACGTTTTCTGCGGCAACGGTGCTGCCTGCGGGGGAAGCAACATCGCCGAACAAGGTGCCGACGGTGCTGGATTGCGCATAGACCGTGGGGCCGACTGCAACCGTCAGAGCGGTAACGCCCAGGCTGATAGATAGCGCCTGAACTACCGCCAGTGGTAGTTGTTTCATTTTCATTTTCATCTTTGGGTTCCTGTCGTCAACGTTGAAATGAACATTACGTGATTTGTAACCGGGGTGTTTCCCAATCTAACGACTGATCAAGTTATCTTTTAATAAGTGATAGCCGTAACAATGCGAACTGCTGCATTTGCCCGTACTACCCCCCACTTATCGCGTGCGGAGAGGATAACCTCAAAAAAGTTCAGGTAGCACCGAAAATATCGATTTGCTATTCTTTTGTTGCAAAATTGCAACAAAACTTTAATGGCCGAAATGACCAGCACCTAGGCTGAAAGTCTTGTGGAAGTGGCATGCTTCGTGACAAAAAGAATCGACAAGAATCGATGCTTTGCCAGAATTTGTTTCGTCAGCACTGCAAGTCAATTCCGCCAAGGCGCTTGACCTGACCCATTATGAATGTAGGGGGCAAGGGCGATCTATGATGCCATGGTCAGGGCTACCCCTGTTATGGAACAAAAATGAAGGGAGGCGAAGCTAGCAAAATTTGCCGAATGTAATTATTGTAATAAGAGAAGGGCGAGGCGAAGATTATTTGCAGCCTTCATCCTGTGCCACCTAGACTGCAGCCGACGAGGCGCAAGAATTGTTGCAATTATGATCACGCTTCACACGTTTGTGACTTTTTTGCAACGAAGCGATACCGCCTGCATCAGTGCATCAATCAGTATGCATTATCTGGTTTGCGGCAAGAAAGCGGCTCCGACATCACCGCGGCGGTGATTTCCGCTTTGCATGTGTGCCGCTGGTACCGCCGCAGCCGCAAATCGGGTCTAAACCCAAGGGTTTATTCTTTGCGGCACGCGTGATATAGTAGAAAGCTGTTAAGAAGTGGGCCTCGCGCCCCTTTTTTATTTGTATTGCCGATTTTGGCGTATTGCGTTGGCGGGTGCGGGTGGGCGTTGTCGCGCTTTACGGTCTCGGCGCATGACAAGTTGAGGGCCCCATGGCGACAGATGTAATAACCATCGTGAAAGCGACAGTCGCTGGGCTCGGATTCGAGTTGGTGGATTTTGAGCGTGCCGGCGGCGGGATGATGCGGGTGTATATCGATCATCCGAACGGCATTTCGGTCGAAAATTGCGCGGACGTCAGCAACCAGCTCACGCGCGTCCTGATGGTCGAGAACATCGACTACTCGCGACTGGAAGTGTCTTCACCCGGTCTGGATCGGCCGCTCAAGACCCTGGAGGACTTCAGTCGATTTGCGGGAGTCTCGGTAAAGGTGCGGCTGAACGCGGCGATCGATGGACGCAAGCGTTTTGACGGCGTGATCGAATCGATCGCCGACGAGGCGATTACCTTCAGGCTTCAGGATGAGGCGGCGACAAAGGCCAAGCCTTTGAAGCGTGGCAATGCCAAGGCGCGTGTCGAAGCGGAGCCGGCCGAAGCAAAACGCATTACGGTAATGCTGAACGATATTGAGCGAGCGCGGCTGATCCCTGATATCTGAGTTGGCGCTAAAATTGAATGTGTAGTCGGAGAAAAATATGAGTCGTGAAATTCTGTTGCTGGTTGATGCGCTGGCGCGCGAAAAAAGCGTTCCGCGCGAGACCATCTTTATCGCCCTGGAGATGGCGCTGGCATCGGCAACCAAGAAAAAACTTGCGGACAAGTTCCTGCAGGAAGAGGCCGATGTTCGCGTCGAAATCGATCGGCAGACTGGCGAATACCATGCGTTCCGCAGCTGGACGGTGGTGCCCGACGAGGAGCACGAAGAGCCGGCGCGGCAGATCGCCATTACCGATGCCCCCGAACGCGGCGAGAATTTGCAGCTCGGCGACGTCATCGAAGAGCCGCTGGAGGCCGTCGATTTCGGCCGGATCGGCGCGCAGACAGCCAAGCAGGTGATCCTGCAGAAGATCCGTGATGCCGAGCGCGAACAGATCCTGAACGATTTCCTGGCCCGCGATGAGCAACTGGTGACCGGCACGATCAAGCGCATCGAGCGCGGCAATGTGATTGTCGAGTCGGGCCGCATCGAGGCCCTGTTGCCACGCGACCAGACCATACCCAAGGAAAACCTGCGGGTGGGCGACCGCGTGCGTGCCTTGCTGCTGAAGATAGATCGTAATCTGCGCGGTCCGCAACTGGTGCTGTCGCGCGTCACGCCCGACTTCATCAAGGTCCTGTTCGAGCTCGAAGTGCCGGAAATCGAGGAAGGCCTGCTGGAAATCAAGGCGGCGGCACGCGACCCCGGCATGCGTGCCAAGATCGCGGTCAAGTCCAACGATCCGCGTGTGGATCCGATCGGCACCTGTGTGGGCATGCGCGGCTCGCGCGTCCAGGCTGTAACCGGCGAGCTGGCCGGCGAGCGTGTCGACATCATCCTGTGGTCGGCGGATCCTGCCCAGTTCGTCATCAATGCCTTGGCGCCCGCCGAAGTTACCTCAATCATCGTCGATGAAGAAAAACATGCCATGGACGTCGTGGTCGACGAGGAACAACTGGCCCAGGCGATCGGGCGCGGCGGACAGAATGTGCGCCTGGCATCGGAACTCACCGGCTGGCAGTTGAACATCATGACCGAAACCGACGCCGACCAGAAACGCGAATCGGAGCACGGCGCCATCCAGCAGCTGTTCATGGAGAAGCTGGATGTCGATGAAGACGTGGCGCAGATCCTGATCGATGAGGGTTTCAGCAACCTGGAAGAGGTTGCCTATGTGCCCCTGCCTGAAATGCTCGAAATCGAGGCGTTCGACGAGGATACCGTCAACGAGCTGCGCCGCCGCGCCCGCGACGCCCTGGTCACCGATGCCATCAAGTCCGAAGAGACGATGGAGACCGCAGCGGACGATTTGCTGAGCATGGACGGCATGGATGCCGAAACTGCACACAAGCTTGCCAGTCACGGTGTCCGCACCATGGATGATCTTGCTGATCTCGCCATCGACGAGTTGACCGAAATGACGGGTATCGAGGTTGAGCGCGCCAAGCAGCTGATCATGACGGCGCGCGCACCGTGGTTTGCGGAACAGACTGCCTGATCCGGTTGTGCGACGGATGTTCGCAGTGGACGCGTAGTGGACAACATAACTGCATCAGATTGATAGGTATCGAATGGCCCAAACGACGGTTGCCCAATTTGCCAAAGAATTAAAACTCACTGATGAGGTGCTCCTTGAGCAGCTCAAGGCTGCGGGCGTGTCCAAAAAAGCCGCAGGCGACAAGCTCGCCGAGGAAGACAAGGCGCGCCTGCTGACCTATTTGCAGGAGGCGCACGGGCACAAGGAAGAAAAGAAGAAAATCACTCTTACCCGCAAACAAACCAGCGAGATTAAAAAATCGGATTCGACCGGCAAGGCGCGAACCATCCAGGTTGAAGTCCGCAAAAAACGTACTTTCTTGAAAGTTGACAAAGCCGAGGCGGTGGAAGAGCCGCAAAAGCCGGTTGAAGCGCCGCAACCCATCATCGACCAGGGAGAGATTGCCAAGCGCAAGGCGGAAGAAGAGCGCCAGGCTGCGCTGGTGGCCAAGCAAACCGAAGAAAAAGCCAAGCTGGCGCCGAAGCGCCGCAGCAAGAAAGCGGAAACCGAGGAAGCCAAAGAGGCTGCTGATGCCGCCGAGGCGGCTGATCTGGTAGCGGAGGCGAAAGCCGCCAAGCGTGCCAAGGATGCGCCGGCCGAGAAGCCGGCGGCTGTTGCGCCTGCGGCAGCAGCCAGCCCTGCCAAGGGTGCCGCAGCTGCGGTCGACGCCGCCGGGCGTCCACGCATCGGCGAGCGCGTCGTTCTGAAAAAAGACCCGGCTCCTGCCAGCGAGGGCACGCTGCATCGGCCTGCCGCCAAGCCGGGCGAAAAGGATGCAAAGGCCGCCGACAAGAAGGGTGCGAAGAAAATCGCCAAGCCGGCAGCGACCTCATGGACCGATGACGCCAACAAGCGCCGTGCCATCAAGACGCGGGGCGATGCCTCGGGCGGTCGCGAAGGATGGCGCAGCCGCAAAGCCAAGTCGCATCACGATGACGGCGAAGAAAGCAATTTCCAGGCGCCGACTGAACCCGTTATCCGCGAAGTCCTGGTGCCGGAAACCATTACCGTCGGTGAACTGGCACAGAAGATGGCCGTGAAAGCTGCGGAAGTGATCAAGATCATGATGAAAATGGGTTCGATGGTCACCATCAACCAGGTGCTGGATCAGGAAACCGCCATGATTCTGGTCGGCGAAATGGGCCATACCGCGAAGGCGGCCAAGGCTGACGATCCCGAATCCTATCTGGCTGAATCGGACACCCACAGCGACGCGGTTGCCGAACAGCGCCCGCCGGTAGTAACGATCATGGGCCACGTCGATCACGGCAAGACCTCGCTGCTCGACACCATCCGCAAAGCGCGCGTCGCTTCCGGTGAAGCCGGTGGCATCACCCAGCATATCGGCGCCTATCACGTAGAAACCCCGAAGGGTGTGATTACGTTCCTGGATACGCCGGGCCATGAGGCGTTTACCGCCATGCGTGCGCGTGGTTCGCAAACGACCGATCTGGTGGTGCTGGTGGTGGCCGCCGATGACGGCGTCATGCCCCAGACCAAGGAAGCGATCGCTCACGCCAGGGCTGCCGGCGTGCCGATGATCGTGGCCGTCAACAAGATCGACAAGCCGGAAGCAAACCTGGAACGCGTCAAACAGGATCTGGTTGCGAACGATGTGCTGCCTGAGGAATACGGCGGCGAGGTCATGTTTGTGCCAGTCTCGGCAAAAACCGGAATCGGTATCGACAAATTGCTGGAAGCGATCCTGCTGCAATCCGAAGTATTGGACCTGAAAGCAGTCAAGCAGGCGCCGGCCAAAGGGGTGGTTATTGAAGCGCGCCTCGACAAAGGTCGCGGCCCGGTAGCCACCATCCTGGTGAAGTCCGGCACCCTGAAAAAAGGCGATATGTTGCTGGCCGGGGCGGTATTCGGCCGGGTGCGCGCCATGCTTGATGAAAACGGCAAACCCGTTAATGAAGCCGGGCCATCGATTCCAGTCGAAGTGCAGGGTCTGACCGATGTGCCGGTGGCCGGTGAAGACATGATGGTGCTGAATGACGAACGCAAGGCGCGTGAAATCGCCCTGTTCCGCCAAGGCAAGTTCCGCGATGTGAAGCTGGCCAAGTTGCACGCCGCCAAGCTCGAGAACGTGTTCGAGAACATGGGCGAAGGCGCCGTCAAATCGCTGGCCGTCATCATCAAGGCCGATGTGCAGGGCTCCTATGAGGGACTGGCCTACGCCTTGGGCAAACTTTCCACGCCGGAAGTCCGGGTCAATGTGGTGCATGCCGCCGTGGGCGCGATCACCGAGTCGGATATCAACCTGGCGCTGGCATCGAAAGCGATCGTCATCGGCTTCAATGCGCGCACCGATGCCGGCGCCCGCAAGTTGGTGGAAACCTCCGGCGTGCAAGTGCGTTACTACAGCATCATTTACGAAGCAGTCGACGATGTGAAGGCGGCCCTGAGCGGCATGCTGTCGCCGGAAATCAAGGAAAGCATCCTCGGCACCGTGGAAATCCGCAACGTCTTCAAGCTTTCAAAGGTGGGCGCGGTGGCCGGTTGCTATGTGCTCGACGGCATCATCAAGCGCTCCTCGACCATCCGCCTGATTCGCGAGGGCGTGGTCATCCACACCGGCGAACTCGATTCGCTGAAACGATTCAAGGACGACGTAAAAGAAGTGAAGAGTGGCTTCGAGTGCGGCCTGTCGCTGAAGAATTTCAACGACATTGCCGTCGGCGACCAGCTCGAAGCATTCGAGCAGGTTGAAGTGGCGCGCACCCTCGCCTGATCTGAGAATCGCGACAGGGCGCACCGTGAAAAATGGGCGCCCCGAAACATCATGTCCAACGAAACCCGCAACCGCAAAATCGCCGACGCCATCCAGCGCGAACTCTCCGAACTGATCCGGCTGGAGCTGCGCGATCCGCGCGTCTCCATGGTCACGCTGACCGGTGTCGAAGTGACGCGAGACAACGCGCACGCCAAGGTATTTTTCACCTCCCTCGGCACCGAGGAGCAGGTGGAGTCGTGCCAGCACGGCCTGCAAAGCGCCTCCGGATTTCTGCGCTCGCAACTCGCCAACCGATTGCCGATCCGTACCGTGCCCGCGCTGCATTTCTCCGTCGACACCTCGATTGAGCGCGGTGTCCGGCTGTCGAAGCTGATCGACGACGCGCTCGCCGACGATAGCAAACACGCAGAATAGTCGGCCAGGCATGAGCACGAAGCGCCGCGCGTTGACAGGCGTACTGCTGCTCGACAAGCCGGCCGGATTGTCCTCGACGTCCGCGCTGGGCCGCGCCCGATGGATTTTCCAGGCGGAGAAAGCCGGCCACACCGGCACCCTCGATCCCTTCGCCACCGGCCTGCTGCCGATCTGCTTCGGTGAGGCCGCGAAATTCGCGCGCTTCATGCTCGATGCCGACAAGGGCTATCGCGCCACGCTGAAGCTGGGCGAAAGAACCCCGACCGGCGATACCGAGAGCACGCCCTGCGAACTTCGCGAAGTGAACGTCGACGAGGCCAAAATCCGCGCGGTACTGGCCACCTTCCTGGGGCCGCAAACGCAAATTCCGCCGATGCATTCCGCGCTGAAGCAGGGCGGCGTGCCGCTATACAAGCTGGCGCGCAAAGGCATCGAGGTCGAGCGCGCCGCCCGCGCGATCACCATCGATTCCCTCGAGTTCGTTTCATTGGACGGCCAACAATTGGTGATTGATACCCGCGTCAGCAAAGGCAGCTACATTCGTGTCCTTGCCGAGGATATCGGCGAGGCGCTGGGTTGCGGCGCGCATCTGACGGCACTCCGGCGAACCTCGACCGGCGGATTTTCGCTGGCCGACGCATCGACCCTGGAAGAACTGGAGGGCCTGGCCGCCGAGCAGCGAGACGGCCGCCTGCGCGCACCCGATGCGCTATGTCCCGCATTGCCGGCAATCACCCTGGATGCTGTCGACAGCAAAGCATTCGGGCATGGTCAGGTGCTTGCCGTGCCCGACCCGGGATCAGGCGAATTCCGCGTCTATGCCGGGGATGGGCGTTTTCTCGGCATCGGCACCGTCGCCGCCGCGGGCGATCGCGCTACGTTGACGCCATTGCGCCTGATGTCGGGCGCTTAGCAGCGGTTTGGCGTAAAAATTGAAACTCCAGCATTGGCGCGGCTTCCAGGCCAAAAATGCCTGAAAAGGCGCACCAAATGGCGTTCTACGGTTTTTAAATCCCGCAAAATTGATCAGGCAGAGCCCTTTTTCCGGCTCATGCGGATTGCGCCCAGCCCCCGTTTCAGCCTATAATTCGCCTCCCGCAATGCAGCTTGTTTCAGTTCCCGGCTGCGGTGCCGCAAGTATCTGCGCAAGGTACGTGAATCGAGAACAGGAAAGACAATGGCCACCACCAGCAAAACCGCAGAAGTCATGCAGCAGTATCAACGCGCCAAGGGCGACACGGGTTCCCCGGAAGTCCAGGTCGCACTGCTGACCAACCGCATCAACGAACTCACCGATCACTTCAAAAAGCACGTCAAGGACCACCATGGCCGCCGCGGTTTGCTGCGCATGGTCAGCAAGCGCCGCAGCTTGCTTGATTACCTGAAGCGTACCCAGATCGAATCCTACCGCTCGCTGATTGAAAAGCTCGGCCTGCGTAAATAATCGCGAATTGAGCGAATCCGTTTCGATAAAGCCCCTCTGAATCTCACTTCAGCGGGGCTTTTTCATGTTTAACCTGAGGTGGCATCTGGCCGCCCTCAGTTCGATACCGACAAAGATTTACACAAAGCGAAACTTAAGAAGGGAATTCCCGAATGAAAGCCATTAAAAGAACATTGCAGTACGGGCGTCATACATTGACGCTGGAAACGGGCGAGATCGCCCGTCAGGCAGACGGCGCCGTGCTGGTCTCTCTCGACGATACCGTGGTGCTGGTCACCGCTGTCGCGCGCCGCGAGGCCAAACCCGGCCAGGATTTTTTCCCGCTGACCGTCGATTATCAGGAAAAAACGTTTGCGGCCGGCAAGATCCCCGGCGGTTTCTTCAAGCGTGAAGGCCGTCCCTCCGAGAAAGAAATTCTCACCAGCCGTTTGATCGATCGTCCGCTGCGTCCGCTGTTCCCGGATGGTTTTTACAACGAAGTGCAGATTATCGCCACGGTACTGTCGTGCAACCCGGAAATCGATCCGGACATTCCCGCCATGATCGGCGCATCCGCAGCGGTGACGCTGGCCGGTGTGCCTTTCGACGGCCCGATCGGCGCTGCCCGTGTCGGCTATCTGAACGGCCAGTATGTGCTGAACCCCACCAAGACCGAACTGGAAACCTCGCAACTGAACCTGGTCGTTGCCGGCACCGAAACCGCCGTGCTGATGGTTGAGTCCGAAGCCTATGAGCTGCCTGAAGACGTGATGCTGGGTTCAGTCGTGTTTGGCCACGAACAGCAGCAAGCCGTGATCAATGCCATTCTCGATCTGGCCGACGAAGCCGGCAAAGACCCCTGGGATTGGACCGCCCCGCTGCCGCCGCAAGCGTTGATCGACAAGATCAACGAGATGGCCGCCAACGATCTTAACGAAGCGTTCCGCATCAAGGCCAAGGGTGCACGCTCCGGCAAACTCGAAGAGATCAAGAACCGCGTCATCGCCGCCCTGTGCACCGATGAAGCCGGCGCGCCCGACAAGAACACCGTGTCGAGCCTGCTGTTCAATATCGAATCCAAAATCGTTCGCGGCCAGATCCTGAACGGCGAACCACGCATCGACGGCCGCGACACCCGCACCGTGCGCCCGATCTCGATCCGCCCGACCATCCTGCCGCGCACCCACGGCTCGGTGCTGTTCACCCGCGGCGAGACCCAGGCAATCGTGGTCGCCACCCTCGGCACGCTCAAGGACTCGCAGATCATCGACGCGCTGCAAGGCGAGTTCAAGGACCGCTATATGTTCCACTACAACTTCCCGCCCTACTCGACCGGTGAAACCGGTCGCGTCGGCAGCCCGAAGCGCCGCGAAATCGGCCATGGCCGCCTGGCCAAGCGTGCGCTCGTCGCCGTACTGCCCAGCGAGGAAGAATTCGGCTATGCCATGCGCGTGGTGTCGGAAATCACTGAATCGAACGGTTCCTCCTCGATGGCTTCGGTATGCGGCGGCTGCCTGGCGCTGATGGATGCCGGCGTACCGATCAAGGCGCACGTTGCCGGTGTGGCCATGGGCCTGATCAAGGAAGGCAATCGCTTCGCGGTGCTGACCGATATCCTCGGCGATGAAGACCATCTCGGCGATATGGACTTCAAGGTGGCCGGTACCGACAAAGGCATTACCGCGCTGCAAATGGACATCAAGATCACCGGCATCACCAAGGAGATCATGGATGTCGCGCTGAAGCAGGCGCGCGAAGGCCGCATGCACATCCTCGGTCTGATGAAGCAGGCGGTTCCGTCGGCACGCGGCGAGCTTTCGCAGTTCGCGCCGCAGATCATCAAGATCAAGATCAACCCGGACAAGATTCGCGAAGTCATCGGCAAGGGCGGCGCCGTCATCCAGGCCATCACCCGCGAGACCGGCACCGAGATCGATATCCAGGACGACGGCACGATTTCCATTGCCTGCGTCTCCGCCGAGGCCGGCGCCGCCGCCAAGAAACGCATCGAAGATATCGTGGCCGAAGTCGAAGTCGGCAAGGTTTACGAGGGCCCGATCCTGCGTCTGCTCGATTTCGGTGCCATCGTCAGCCTGATGCCCGGCAAGGACGGCCTGCTGCATATCTCGCAAATCGCCCACGAACGCGTCAACGCGGTCGCGGACTATTTGAAGGAAGGCCAGATCGTCAAGGTCAAAGTGCTGGAAGCCGACGATAAGGGCCGCGTGCGCCTCAGCATGAAAGCCCTGCTGGATGCGCCCGCCAAGGCAGCACCGGCCGAGGCCGCCCCGGAAGCTGCGCCGCAGGAGTAACGGCACGGTTCAGGGCAAGGCAGTTGAAGGATTGCAAAAGCGGCCTCCGGGCCGCTTTTGTTTTTGCCCATGTGGTCGGTTAGCATTTGCCCGCCCCAGCTGGCAGCCTGCGGTTTTCGTTGCGGTATAGACGCTTGCCGGCGTATAATCCGCCTTCGCTTGAATGTCCGCACGGGGTGTAGCGCAGCCCGGTAGCGCGCCTGGTTTGGGACCAGGATGTCGTAGGTTCGAATCCTATCACCCCGACCAAAAAGTCCGCGGGCCGCTCAAGAGAAATGTCCGACGTGCGTTTGATTTGCGCCCGTAGCTCATCTGGATAGAGCACCGGCCTTCTAAGCCGGGGGTAACAGGTTCGAGTCCTGTCGGGCGCGCCAACATCAAAGTAGCGTATCGCGTGTACCTGCTTGCCTCGTTGCGTTGCCCGCCGGGTTGGTTTTTTGCATCGTAATTGCTATAATTTGCAACATTGCGCCCGTAGCTCAGATGGATAGAGTACTTGGCTACGAACCAAGGGGTCGTGGGTTCGAATCCTGCCGGGCGCGCCAGTTTTAAAACGTCACCTTCGGGTGACGTTTTCATTTGTACTTGCGCCCGATTGAGCCAACTGCTTGGCTCGCGACAGAACTCAAAGGGTTGGGCCTGCAGGGCCATTTGCAGGTGCGATCTCGACACTCTGTGATCAGGCTCGTTAAGCAACTGGCGCGTGGACTTTGAGATAACGCTTGCGCATTGCTTTCAAGACGAAAATAGCAAGCAGTGCCGTGGCTACGTCCGCCCCAATCGCCAA
Organism: Usitatibacteraceae bacterium; assembly: GCA_036394575.1. GTDB lineage: Bacteria > Pseudomonadota > Gammaproteobacteria > Burkholderiales > Usitatibacteraceae > UKL13-2. Next base: position 22,966 of record DASWEY010000025.1, read on the forward strand.
CGAAAAAACTGGCGTCCATGATCCGGTTTGCTCACGCAGTAATGCGGCAAGCGGTCCACCCAGAATAGAGCCAATGCCCTGCGAGATATAAAGGCATCCGTAGTTTGTCGTGGCGTGCCTCGCGCCGAAGGTATCGGTTAGCGTTGATGGGAAAAGGGAAAATATTTCACCCCAGCCAAAGAATACGAGGCCCGACAGCAAAACAAACAACACGACATTGTCATGCGTCGCAAGCCATAAGGTCATCGCGACCGCTTCCAGGGAAAATGCAAGAAACATGGTGTTTTCCCTGCCGATTCGATCGGATACAAAACCGAAGAAAGGACGGGTCAGGCCATTGCAGAAGCGGTCAATAGTCAGCGCAAGCGGTATCGCGGCCATGCCCCAAATCACCATGGAGCCGATACCAAAATCCTTGGCGAAAGCGGCCATTTGCGATGTGACCATCAGTCCCGATGTCGACATCATGGTCATCATGACAAACATAAGCCAAAAAATCGGTGTCTTGACCATCGCGCCGGGGCCAACGCCGTCTGCCTCCGAATCCTTGGCCGACATGGACACGAGTTCGCTGGGCGGATTGCGAAGGAATTGTGCGGCAATGAATCCGACAACTGCCAATCCCAGGCCATAGATTATCAAGGTGTGCTGGAATCCGGATTCCGCCATCGAAGCGCTGATGGGGATAGTCGTGACGAGCGCGCCCATTCCATAGCCGGCGGCGACCATGCCCACCGCGAAGCCGCGGCGATCGGGGAACCAGCGCATCATTAATCCGACGATTCCGATATAAACGATACCGGTGCCAAGGCCGCCGAGCAGGCCATATGTCAGGTAAATGCCCATTACGCCACCAACCTGGCTGGCAAGAACCCAGCCGAGTCCCGTCAGGAGCACACCCACCGAAATAAGCAGGCGCGGGCCGAATCGTTCGACAAGCCAGCCTTGGAAAGGAGAAAAGAACGTCTGCAGAACGATCAGGATCGAGAAAGTAATTTGCAGCGTAGACAACTGAACGCCGTACGCGGCCATCATCGGCTTGGTGAACAGCGTCCAGACATACTGAGGACTTGAAATGGCCATCATGCAGATGAGTCCGGCAGCGAGTTGCCACCAGCGCTGTGCAGATGTCCATTCGGTCGTGGCGGCGGTCGGCGATGCGAGTGTTTCGGCGTTCATCAATTGGCCCCTTTCAGAGAAGATATTCGATACCGCATCTCTGCAAAGACTATGCCGCCGAATGGATGACTCGCGTTTGCCCACTAAAGGGGCCGCAAATACACCTTCTGGAATACAAATGATTAACCGTTGTTGCACCAAAATGGGGGGAGAGCGCCCTATTTGAAGGCTATTGTATACTATTAGTAAAGATCCATAAGCGCTTTTGATATAGCCGCAGTTGAATACGCATCGCTGGGTGAACCTCGCTTGGTCAGTTCATTTTCACTGTCTGATTTTTTCAGGGGCATGTGGCCCACTGTCCAACGACAGGGAAGTATGTCGATAAAATGAGCAAAATTTTGAAGCGATTCCACAACCGATTTTATTTGGCCAGCACGCCAATATTTTTCGTTCCCAAGCGAGCCGGCCCTGGGCATGGGATATAAACGACGAGGGCTGGATTCTGTCGCGTATCCCGGCGTCAGCCTAGTTTCCAGTCCGCGACTTTACAATGAAAGTCCCGCAGTAAAATCGATGATCTGTATCGGCCAGACGAGAATTCGATACGTCCATCAACCAACATCTCTAGATCTTCGGATATTTTTATATGGGTATTTCCAATTTCTTGGGGCTCTTCGGCAAGGGAAAGCGCCAACCATGCGCTGCGGATAAGCAGCTGGCTGCGCATTGTCAGATATGCCTGGCAATGGCGCCCTACCTGGATACCGTCGACTTTAATAAGTCGTGTGAAGAGGTGAGGGGAACGTTCCTGCCGCCGAGCAATATCCCGGTACATTATTACCTGTGCGCGCAATGCGGATTCTGTTTTGCGCCGGAATTCTATTCGTGGCCCGTAAAAAAATTCGCGGAAGAAATTTATAACAACGATTATGAGCTGGTAGATCCGGATTATAAATTCACCAGGCCGACCGCCAATGCGGAATTTATCGACGCGCAGTTTGGCAAAAGCAGGCATCTGCTTCGTCATCTTGATTACGGTGGCGGCTCGGGATTGTTGAGCAGGAATTTGCAGCAAAAGGGCTGGACCTCCGAGAGTTATGATCCTTTTGTTAATCCCGAGCTTTCAATCGAAGATTTGGGTAGTTTCGACTTGGTGACGGCGTTCGAGGTTTTTGAACACGTCCCTGATATCGATGCGTTACTGGATAATTTGCGGATGCTTTGTAAACCAGACGGAATGATTCTTTTCAGTACGCTCGTCTCGGATGGACATATTGCCACCGGCCATCGATTGGACTGGTGGTACGCGTCTCCGCGCAACGGCCATATCAGCCTCTTTTCCGCTGACAGCTTGAACCAGTGCATGACAAAAAACGGTCTTCGATTAGGTAGTTTTTCGAATAATCTGCATCTGGCCTGCCGCGAGCTGCCTGCGTGGGCCGGCCATCTTGTCAAGACCTGACCGCTGGATCTGTGATTGACGATTGATATAAGCGGCGGGTCGAGCGGAAACCTGAACTCGTCTTTTGGGGTGGCGTCTTCCATCTGGCGGTGACGAAGGCCTTGCTATTGGGCCGATCAACGCTGCGGCCAACCGCCAGCACTTTGGCCAATTAGGATAGTATGGTCGTAGCGCACGCCGGATTCGGTCGCTGTCATGACCGTGTTCCGGTCGCAGGCAACCACGAAGAAGCGTTCACAAATCCAGATGACGCAATCGGACGGATCGACGCAAGCAACAGTCGCAAGACGTGGATGGTCAATCCGCGCGATGCTGTATTTTTTGATCCTTGCCACCGTTCTGCCGCTGGTCGCGCTGCGGGTGTATTCGCTCTACCATGAATACCTGCATGATCAGGAACAGGCGGCGCAGTCGGCACTCAGCCTCGCACGCGTAGCCGGAAACGATATCGAATCGTTCATCGAGGAAACCCGGCAAATGATGTCGAAGCTGGCCGCACGGCCGCGCATCCGCAAGATGGATCCCGCCGGCTGCGATCCGATTTTCAGCGAATTCAACGACCTGTATCCGCAGTTTGCCAACTTCAGCCAGGCGAATCTTGAAGGAAAGCTGATCTGCTCGACCAATCTGCAGCCAAACGGCAGGCAGACGGTGATCCGCGATACGGTCTGGTTCAAGCGCGTGATCAGCGAAAGGAAATTCATCGTTGCGCCGCCTTACCTTGGCCCGGTCACCCAGAAAGTTGTCTCCGTCCTTGCGCATCCGGTATTTGGCGAAAACGGCGCGCTCGTCGGCTCGATTCAGCTGCCGATCGATCTGATCAATTTCAAGCTGGTCGCCGGACCCACGACGCTGCCCCAGACCACGGTGATCGCGGTCGTGGATTCGAATGCAACTATCGTCGCGCGTTCGCAAAATGCCGAGGCTTACGTCGGCACCAGGCGGCTTGATTCACCGATCATACGTCTGGTCCTGGCGCAAAAATCCGGCACCGCGCAATCCACGTCCGCGGAACAGATTGAGCGCGTTTACGGTTTCGTACCGATCAAGGGCACGGATTGGTATGCGCTTGCCGGGATCGCCTCATCCGTGGTGTTTGCCGACGCCAAGAGTAGTGTGATCCGCAACGCCTCGATGGGTGCGGTGATCGTGTCGCTGGTGTTCATTCTGGCCGTTTACCTGGGCAAGAAAATCGCCGCGCCCATCACCGCCATGGGCAACGTTGCACGCAAAGTGGCGGAGGGCGCCCGGGACCAGCGCGTGCCGGTCGAAGGCCCGTTGGAAATTAGCGATGTCGCCGCCCAGTTCAATGCCATGCTCGATGCGCGCGAACGAAATGAGCAGGCGTTGGCGGCCAGCGAGCAGCGCATGAACCGCGTGCTGAGGGGCGCCAATGACGGCTGGTGGGATTGGGATATGGACGCCGATGAACTGTTTTACTCGCCGCGCTGGTGGGAAATGCTGGGGTATGCGCCGGACGAACTTCATGTCGACACCAACCTGTGGCGCGATCTGCTGCATGCGGACGATATCGAGCGCGTCGACCGTGATTTCGCCGCCCTGCTGGCGCATGGTCCCGATATGTACGAGATGGAATTCCGTTTTCGACACAAGGACGGCCGTTACATCCCCCTGCTGACACGCGGCAGCATCCTGCGCGACGCCGCAGGCCGGGCCGTGCGCGTGTCGGGGGTCAATGTGGATTTGAGCGAGCGCAAGGAAGCGGAGCACCGCATCAACAGCCTCAACCAGCGGCTGGAACTGGCCGTGCAGGGTGCCGGTTACGGCATCTGGGAATTTGACTTGGATAGCGAGCGCTTCGTCTGGGACCGCCATCTCTACGTCATTTACGGCCTTACGCCGGAAAATTTCAGCGGCACGGTCGAGGCATGGCTGGCCTGTGTGCACCCGGACGATCGGGCCCTCGCATGGCAGCGGTTTGCGGATTTGCTCGCCGGTCTGCAGATCGACGCCATCGAGTTCCGTATTGTTCGCGGCTCGGACGGCGAAGTGCGCTTTGTCGAAGCCAATGGCTATCTGCAGCGCGACAGCGCAGGGCGGGTGCAACGTCTGGTGGGCATGAATCGAGACATTACCGAACGCAAGCAGGCCGAGTCGCTGCACGCCGCCAAGGAAGTGGCTGAAGTGGCCAGTCGCGCGAAGTCCGAATTTCTGTCGCGCATGAGTCATGAATTGCGCACCCCGCTCAATTCCATCCTCGGTTTCGCGCAGCTGCTCGAGCATGACCCGGTGATCAACAGTGCCGAATCGGCACGCAAGAAAGTCGCGCACATCGGCAGTGCCGGCCGGCATCTGCTGCAAATGGTCAATGAGGTGCTGGATCTGTCGCGCATCGAGGCGGGGGCGCTGACCCTGTCGCTGGAGTCGATCGAAATCGGCAAGCTGGTCGGTGAATGCATCGCGCTGACCACTCCGCAGGCGGACGACCGCGGCGTCCGCTTCGAATTCGCCGGGACGATGAAGAAGAACTGGATTCGCGCCGACCGTACGCGGCTGCGACAGGTGATGGTGAATCTGCTGTCGAACGCGATCAAGTACAACCGTCGTGGCGGCCAGATTGCCGTCGATATCGGCGGCGACAGCGGGCGTGTATCGATCGCTATCCGCGACACCGGCAGCGGCCTTAGCGCCGCGCAGATCGAGGGATTGTTCCAGCCGTTCAACCGTCTTGGCGCCGAAGTCAGCGGCATCGAGGGGGCCGGCATCGGTCTGGTGATCGTGAAGCAGCTGTTGCATGCCATGAACGCCGGCATCGAAGTAAGCAGCCAGCCCGGAGCGGGCTCCACGTTTACCCTGCGCTTCGTGCGCGCTACGGCCGGCGCGGATGAATCGGGGAAGCATAAGGCTCTGCGGGCGCTGCGCGTGCCGGTGGCCGCCGACGGCACGCGATTCACGGTGCTCTATATCGAGGACAATCCGGCCAATGTGGAACTGGTGCAGGAGACGCTGAAGCTGGACCCGCGAATCCATCTCGAAGTCGCCGTCGACGGCGAATCGGGGCTGGCCGCGGCGAGCGGATTGCGGCCGGACCTGATCCTGCTCGACATCAATCTGCCGGGACTCAACGGCTATGAAGTGATGAAACTGCTGCACGCCGATCCGCGACTGGCCGGCATTCCCTGTATCGCCCTGTCGGCGAATGCAATGAACAGCGAGATGGTGCGCGCACGTACCGCCGGATTCGCGGACTACATCACCAAGCCGTTCGACATCGAACTGCTGCTATCGAAGCTCGATTCGTTCCTGTCCCGGCGCTAGTTGGCCCGAGCGGGCAATGGGTAAAAAGACGCAGAACGCCATTTGGCGCGCCGTTCCAGCCTTTTTTGCCCCAAACGCCGCGCCCAGAGCCGACCTTCGTTTACAAAAAATAGGCGGCCCGCAAATAGCGCCATGCGCCCGGGCGCCCATCTCAACGGTTCGGTTGCGGGGTGATGCGCAGATAGGGCCTGACCGCCTTGAATCCTTTGGGAAACTTCTGCTTGATCAATTCCGGATCCTGCAGCGACGGCACGATGATGACATCGTCGCCGTTTTTCCAGTTGGCGGGTGTGGCCACGCTGTGGCTGTCGGTCAGTTGCAGCGAGTCGATGACGCGCAGGATTTCGTCGAAGTTGCGTCCGGTGCTGGCCGGGTAGGTAAAGCTGGTGCGCAATTTTTTCTTCGGATCGATGATGAACACCGAACGCACCGTCAGCGTGTCGTTGGCATTGGGGTGGATCATGTCGTACAGGTTCGACACCTTGCGGTCCGGGTCGGCCAGGATCGGAAAATCGACATGCGTGTTCTGGGTTTCGTCGATATCGCCCAGCCATTTGTTGTGCGAGTCGACGTCGTCGACGCTGATCGCCAGCACTTTCACATGGCGCTTCGCAAATTCGCTTTTGAGCTTGGCGGTGGCGCCCAGCTCGGTGGTGCACACCGGCGTGAAATCCTTGGGGTGCGAGAACAGCACGCCCCAGGAGTCACCCAGCCACTGATGAAAACTGATCTCGCCCTGGGTCGATTTCTGGGTGAAATCGGGGACGATGTCGCCGAGACGCAAGCTCATGAATTTCTCCGTTCGATTTGATTGGTGATGATGGCCCGGTTCGTGCAGATAAAAGCGGGCATTGCCGGTGCGAACATTTTCCGCCCGCAAAAATCGGGTGACAAGTAATAACTTCTGATTTCCATATAACTTTGCAAGCTAAGAAGCCCGGCCGCGCCGCTCGAGTTGTCCCGCCAGGGCGCGCAGCGCGGGGTCGGCCGCGATCGGCGGCGCGCCCGCGTCCGCCAATGTGCGCAGCAGACGCGCGAGATGATCCGCATGGGGCAGCATGGTGCCGAAAAACAGGATTTGCCCGCCGCGCGCCACCAGCAAGGTGGGAAAATTTTCCACGTCGAGATCGCCGACCAGATTGCTTTCGTTTTCAATGTCAACCCATTCGAAACGCGCCTCGGCAAATTGCCGGCGGCATTGCTCGAATGCCGCACTGCGATAGTCGCGGCAGGTTCCGCACCATTCGGCACACAGGCAGGCCACCAGCAATTTCCCGCTCATTTCGGCGCCGTGCGCCAACTCTGAATTCATGGCAGCTCCGCTTTGCGCCAGATTTGTTCAACGGCCGGTGGCGACTCGCCCATCAGACGGCCTCATCCGCAAATATTTTGACCCGGCGCGGTTTCAGGTACAACACCTTGCCGGGTTGCACATCGAGATGGTCGTAGCGCTCGCGCGACAGCTCGACCTCGACCAGGTCGCCGTTGTCGCTACGCGCCAGCTCCAGGCGCACCAGCGAACCGATCTTGACTGCGTGGTTCAGGGTCGCCTCGAAGGCAGAAGCATCGGGTTTCTCGAAGATGTCGATTTCATGCGGCCGTACATAGGCTGCGTTGCGCTCGTCGCCGGCGAGATGGTCGCGGAAGCGATTGACGTGGCCGATGAACTGATAGACGAAAGGCGTGGCGGGATGGTCATATACTTCTTCAGGTGTGCCAACCTGTTCGATCCGGCCGTGATTCACCACCACCACGCGATCGGCCACCTCCAGCGCCTCTTCCTGGTCATGGGTGACAAACACGCTGGTGAGATTGATATCGTCGTGCAGGCGGCGCAGCCAGCGGCGCAATTCCTTGCGCACCTTGGCGTCGAGCGCGCCGAACGGCTCGTCGAGCAACAGCACCTTGGGCTCGATGGCGAGCGCGCGTGCCAGGGCGATGCGCTGACGTTGTCCGCCGGAAAGCTGATGCGGGAAGCGATCGGCCAGCCAGTCGAGCTGTACCAGCTTCAGCAACTCCATCACGCGCCGCTTGATCTCGCTTTCCGCCGGACGCGATGCGCGCGGACGCACGCGCAGACCGAAGGCCACGTTCTCGAAAATGCTCATGTGCCGGAACAGCGCGTAATGCTGGAACACAAAGCCGACTTCGCGCTCCTGCACGCGCGTATCGGTGGTGTCCTCATCATTGAACAGGATACGACCGGAGTCGGGTTGCTCAAGACCGGCAATCACCCGCAGCAGCGTCGTCTTGCCCGAGCCCGAGGGGCCCAGCAGCGCCACCAGCTCCCCCGGCTGGATTTCGAGATTGACGCCGTTCAGCGCTTCAAACGTACCAAAGCGCTTGGTGACGTCGATGACCTGGATACTCATTTGCTGAACTCCTTCCGTTGTCGGGCTTCGACAAACACCTTGATCGCCAGTGTCACCAATGCCAGCAGCACCAGCAGGGAGGCGCAGGCAAAGGCGGCGGCGAAGTTGTATTCGTTGTAAAGAATCTCCACATGCAGCGGCAGTGTGTTGGTAAGCCCGCGAATGTGGCCGGATACCACCGACACCGCGCCGAATTCGCCCATGGCGCGCGCATTGCACAGGATCACGCCGTAGAGAATGCCCCATTTCACATTCGGCAGCGTCACGTGCCAAAGCGTCTGCCAGCCATTGGCGCCCAGCACGGCAGCGGCCTCTTCCTCTTCACGACCCTGCGCCTGCATCAGGGGAATCAGCTCGCGGGCGACGAACGGGAAGGTGACAAAGATGGTGGCGAGCACGATGCCCGGCACCGCGAAAATGACCCTGACATCGTGCTCCTGCAACCACGGTCCCAGCCAGCCCTGCAGGCCGAAGATCAGCACATAGATCAATCCCGAAATTACCGGCGATACCGAGAACGGCAGGTCGATCAGGGTGATCAGCAGGCTTTTGCCGCGAAAGTCGAATTTGGCGATGGCCCAGGCGGCGGCGACACCGAACACCAGGTTAAGCGGTACCGCGATCGCCGCCGCGATCAGCGTCAACCGGATTGCCGACCAGGCATCGGGTTCGCGGATGGCGTCGAAATAATAGGTGGCGCCTTTTTTGAAGGCCTCGGCAAACACGGCCGCCAGCGGCACGAACAGGAACAGCGCCAGATAGATCAGGGCGATGGCGATCAGCAGCAGCGGCACCCACGGAACCGGGCGCTTTCGCGCACGAACCGCAACACCATGTGCAAGCCGGCCGGCGGTAGGCAATACGGCGGCCATCAGGCGTTCTCCTCGCCACGGCGGCGGCGTATCCACCATTGCAGCGCATTGATGACGAGCAACAGTCCGAAAGCAGCGACCAGCATCACCACCGCCACCGCCGTCGCGCCGGTGTAATCATATTGCTCCAGCTTGGTGATGATGATCAGCGGCGTGATCTCGGATACCATCGGCATATTGCCGGCGATGAAAATCACCGAGCCGTATTCGCCGAGTGCGCGTGCGAATGCCAGGGTAAAGCCGGTAACCACGGCCGGCAACACCGTCGGCAGCGTCACCCGCCAGAACGATTGCCAGCGACTGGCGCCCAGCGAATGCGCGGCTTCTTCCAGTTCCGTTTCCATGTCCTCCAGCACCGGCTGCACGGTGCGCACCACAAACGGCAGGCCGATGAACGTCAGCGCGACCAGCACCCCCAACGGCGTGAATGCGACCTTGATGCCGAGCGCCGCCAGCGGTTTGCCGAGCCAGCCATTGGCCGAGTAGATGGCAGTCAGGGCGATGCCCGCGACGGCCGTCGGCAGCGCGAAAGGCAGATCGACCAAGGCATCGATCAGGCGCTTGAACGGAAATCGGTAGCGCACCAGCACCCACGCGACCAGCAGCCCGAATACCGCATTGATCAGGGCCGCCAGCAGCGAGGTGCCGAAGGTGAGCTGGTAGGAAGCGACTACGCGCGGTGCGCTGACCGTGGTCCAGAACGAGTCCCAGTTCAGTGACGCGGTCTTGATGAATGCCGCCGACAGCGGGATCAGCACGATCAGGCCGAGGTAGAACAATGTATAGCCCAGCGCCAGGTTGAAACCGGGCAGGACGCTGTGGGGACGATTCAGAACGGCGCGCATATACCTGTCTTTCAAATGGCGATTGTGAACGGCGGCGAATTGTCTGGTGCAGCCGACGAACCTGGCGAGGAGGCCGCCGGAGAGCGTTGACCCGCCGATATCACCGGACTTGGCGCATCGACGTTTGGCAAGGCGCCGCGCTTGATCAGTGCGCGCAGCAGGCGTGCGCCGAACGGCCATTCGCCGAAGCCGCTATCGACATTGATATGTCCAGCTTCGCCCAGATCGATGAACTGGCTGCCCCAGCGTCGCGCCCACTGCCGTGCGGCGGGCAGCGGCATCCACGGATCGTTGCGGCTCGCGACCACGGTGGAAGGCAGGCCCAGATGGGCGCGCGGCATGCGTTGCGACAGCCCGAACAGCCTGGGGTCGGCAGGTGCCACCAGCAGCGCCGCGCGCACCCGCGCGCCCAGCGAGCGGGCGGCGCGCACGCTGGCGAGGCAACCAAAGCTGTGCGCCACCAGGATCGCGTTGCGGCCGGACAGGCGCACGCGCTCGCTGATGGCATCCGCCCAGGCCTCCAGATCGGGATCGCTCCAGTTGCGCTGCACGACGCGCTCGAATTGCGGGTTGCGCGCATGCCATAGCGTCTGCCAGTGGGCGGTGCCGCTGTCCTTGAGTCCCGGCACGATCAGCACCAGCGGCTCGGCGGCATCTGTGTCCCGCAAGAGTCGCTGCCGCGACCGGGCGGAGCTCATGCGGCCTCCCGGGCAAGCGTGGTTCGCGGGAGGCCAATATGGAAACCGTGGATCAGGTCGAAGCCGATTTCACGCGCCAGTTCTGCCTGCTGCCCGGTTTCAACCTTGCGCGCCACGACCCTGAAGCCGGCGCGCTTCAGCGAGTGCAGCATTTTCCCGGCAAGGGCTGCGCTCTCCGCCGGCGGCATATCGGCCTGCACATAGTGCGGCTCAGCCAGGAACAGCCTTCCCAGGCCGGGATCGGTAATGCTGTTCACATGAATCATCACACCGTAACCGCGATTGCGATAACTCAATATCGATCGCACCAGCAGTGCGGGATTGGACAGGGCCTCGTTCGGCAGGCTGATGACGACGCGCTCCGGTTTCACACCGAGTTCGCCGAGTATCGACTCGAACACCAGACCATGTTCATTCGCCACGGTCGTCAGCAGGCGCTGCTCCACATTCAGGAACAGCTTGCCGTGCGGCGCAGCCTGGTGAAAATAGTTGATGGCATGCAGGGAACGGGTTAGGCGATCGAGTTTGACCAGCGCGGCATCGTCCACTGCCTGCGCAAACAGATGGTAGGGCGCCAGGGCATTGCCGCCGGCCGAGGCCACGCGCAGATAGCCATGATGGCCGATCGCATCGCCGCCGTTGGCAGGCACGATCGGCTGGAACACGCTGGCCAGCCGCGATTGGTGGAACTCGCCGACCACCCGGCCATCGGCCAGGGTGGTCAGCGGAAATCCACTCAGCGCGGGATGGATCAGGTGCCCGACTGGCGCCACATGCGGCGGATCGTTGCCGCCTTCGTGTTCATTGATCGAGGCATTCATGAGCGGATCCGCCTTATTTGCTGCCAGGCTGGTAAATCTGGTCGAACACGCCGCCATCGTCGAAATGCGTTTTCTGTGTTATGCGCCAGTTGCCGCTGATTTCGGCGAGGGTGAACAATTTCAACTTGGCGAAATTTTTCTCGTATCTGGCGAGAACCTTGTCATCGATCGGGCGGTAGAAATTGCGCGCGATGATGTCCTGCCCGTCGGCGCTGTACAGGTACCGCAGATAGGCTTCGGCGACCTTGCGCGTGCCGCGCTTGTCGACGACCTTGTCGACCACGGCCACAGGCGGCTCGGCGAGGATGCTTTGCGAAGGCGTGACGATTTCGAATTTGTCCGCGCCGAATTCCTTCAGCGCCAGATAGGCTTCGTTTTCCCAGGACAGCAGCACATCGCCGACGCCGCGCTCGGCGAAGGTCACCGTCGAGCCGCGCGCGCCGGAGTCGAGCACCGGCACGTTTTTATACAGCTTGCCGATGTACTCGCGCGCCTTGGCTTCGTTTTTGCCCGAGTTCAGATAAGCATAGCCCCAGCCGCCCAGATAGGCCCAGCGCGCGCCGCCCGAGGTCTTGGGGTTGGAGGCGATCACCGACACGCCCGGCTTGATCAAATCCGGCCAGTCTTTCACGCCCTTGGGGTTGCCCTTGCGCACCAGGAACACGATGGTCGAGGTATAGGGCGCGCTATTGTGCGGCAACCGCGACTGCCAGTTTTCCGGCAGCAGCTTGGCCTTGTCGGCCAGCGCATCGATGTCGTAGCCGAGCGCCAGGGTGACGACGTCGGCTTCGAGCCCGTCGATCACCGAGCGCGCCTGTTTGCCCGAACCGCCGTGCGATTGCTTGATGCTGAGCTTGTCCTTCGTCTTGGCTTCCCAATCCTTGATGAAGGCCTTGTTGACTTCCTGGTAGAGCTCGCGTGTGGGGTCATAGGAAACATTGAGCAGGGTGGTATCCGCGGCGTAGGCTGAAGAAATACCGGCGGCAACCAGTACCGCGCCATTGATGAGCCATTGTTTGAGTGACATGTTGTTCCTTGAATGAATGGGTGCTTTTTCCGCTGACGGGAAAATAAAAAAACAAAAGCCCAGTATCGGCGCGGTTTTCCAGGCATTTATGGCCTGGAAGCCGCGCCGGTTCTAGAGTTTCAGTATTAAAACGTGCACAGGCTGTGCACAGAGCGCTGGCGTGTCAGCGCGTCTGACATCGCGTGGCGCGCGTTTGCGCCACCCGCTCGCGCATTCGCGCCTGATGGTCCACATCGGCAAGCGCCGCTGTCGCGCGGTATACCTCGCCGATGCACAACACCGCGGGGCCGGAGAGTTTGAGCGTGGAGGCGCTCAAGCCGGCGAGATTCGTATGAATGCGGCGTTCCTCTGGCAGCGTGGCCGATTCCACCACCACCACCGGCGTGTCGGCCGGCTTGCCCTGCGCGATCAGGGCGGCGGAAATCTGCGGCGCCTGGCCGGCCGCCATGTACAGCACGGCGGTGTCGGCATTGAGTACGCTGGCCGCCCACGCGCTTTCGTTTTCATCCGGGCCGATACGCGGCGTGGCAAAAGCCACGCTGCGCGCCAGGCCGCGGCGCGTCAGCGAGATGCCGAGCTGCGCGCTGGCGGCCAGTGCGGCGGTGATGCCGGGCACCACTTCACAGGCGATACCGGCGGCTTTCAATTCGTCGATCTCCTCCTGCGCGCGGCCGAACAGCATTGGGTCGCCGCCCTTGAGGCGCACGACTGTCTGATAACGCGCGGCAGCCTCGACCAGGTTGCGATTGATGAAGCGCTGGTCGGTCGATACTTGCCCGGCGCGTTTGCCGACCGCGACTTTCCTGGCGTTCGCGGCCAGCGCCACGGTATCGGGGTGCACCAGGGCATCGTAAAAAACGATATCGGCGGCGGCGAGCAGACGGGCCGCACGCAGCGTCAGCAAATCCGGGGCGCCGGGCCCGGCGCCGACCAGATAAACGGTGGCGGTGGGGTCAGACATCGCTCGGCTCCGCCAGGATGGTGCCCGCGGCCACAGTGGCATTTGTCGCCTCATCCAGCAAAATAAAACAGCCGCTGCTGTGATTTTTCCAGTAGGCATCGACCATGATCGGCTTCGCCGTGCGAATCGTCAGCTCGCCGATATCATTGGTTCTCAACGTCGTTGCCGGCTCCGCATTCAAGGTGAGGATGTCGTAATGCGAGTTCACCGCGGCGACCGAGGCCTTCACGGTGCGCGTGCCGCATTTGAGCAAATAGCGGCGCGTGGTCGACAGCGGCTCATTGCCCAGCCAGCACACATTGGCGCGGACTTGGTCGGTGACGCGCGGCGGGTGAAAGCGGTCGGCGATCACATCGCCGCGCGAAATGTCGATCTGCCGGTCGAGCGTGATCGTCACCGAATCCTGCGAGCCTGCCGATTGGGTATTGCCCTCGAGGGTGATGATTTCCGCGATGCGCGCGGTTTCGCCGGAGGGCAGCACCACGATATGGTCGCCGACCTTGACGCGGCCGGATTCCACGCGGCCCAGATAGCCGCGGCTATCGTTGTCCGGGCCGAAGCGCACGCGCGACACCAGCTGCACCGGAAAGCGGAAGGCCGGCTGCACGGCACGCTCGGCGCGCACCGTCTCCAGAAACTCGAGCAGCGTGGGGCCTTCATACCAGGGCATATTGTTGACGCCGTCGACGTCACGCGCCACCACCATATCGCCTTTCAGGGCGGAAACCGGAATGAAGGAAATATCGCGCACCCCCAGCTCGCGCGCTATTGCGCCGAACTCGGTCTTGATTTTTTTGTACACATCCCGGCTGTAGCCGACCAGGTCCATCTTGTTGATCGCCACCACCACATGCGGCAGGTCGAGCAATACCGCGACGGCGGCGTGGCGGCGCGATTGCGGCAGGATGCCCTTGGCGGCATCGACCAGCACGATCGCCACATCGGCGGTCGAGGCGCCGGTGACCATATTGCGTGTGTACTGCTCATGACCCGGGGTGTCGGCGATGATGAAGCGGCGGTTGGGGGTGGCGAAGTAGCGGTAGGCGACGTCGATGGTGATGCCCTGTTCGCGCTCGGCCACCAGGCCATCGGTGAGCAGGGAGAGATCGATGCTGTCGTGGCCGCGCTTTTCGCTGGTGCGGGCGATCGCGGCGATATGATCCTCGAGGATCGATTTCGAGTCGTACAGCAGGCGACCGATCAGGGTGCTCTTGCCGTCGTCGACCGAGCCCGCCGTGCTGAAGCGCAAGGTGTCGATGGTGGGGGTTGAAGTCGAAACATTGCTCATCAGAAATACCCTTCCTTCTTGCGCTGCTCCATCGAGGCATCCGAGGTCTGGTCGTCGAGGCGCGTGGCGCCGCGCTCGGACAGGCGCGCGATCAGGGTCTCTTCAATGATTTCATCGACATTGGCAGCGTCGGAGGCCACCGGCGCCGTGCAGGTGATGTCGCCGACGGTACGGAAGCGCACCGCCCTGGTGACGATCTGCTCGCCGGTTTTGGGCGGCGTCAGTTCGGTCACCGGCACCAGCAGGCCCTTGCGCTCGACGATCTCGCGTTGATGGGTGAAATAAATCGACGGCACTTCCAGGTTTTCGAGGCCGATGTATTGCCAGATATCGAGCTCGGTCCAGTTGGAAAGCGGGAACACGCGCACATGCTCACCCGGATGGATGCGCAGGTTGTACAGGCTCCACAATTCAGGACGCTGATTCTTGGGGTCCCACTGGCCCCATTCATCGCGATGCGAAATGATGCGTTCCTTGGCGCGCGCTTTTTCCTCGTCGCGGCGGGCGCCGCCGAACAGGGCGTCGAATTCGAATTCCTTGATGGTGTCGAGCAGGGTCACGGTCTGGTGCACATTGCGGCTCTCGTCCGTGCGGCGCAGCACCACGCGTCCGCTGTTGATCGAATCGCCCACCGAGCGCACGATCAGTTTTTCGCCCAGTTCGGCGACGCGCTTGTCGCGGAAGGCGATCACTTCCGGGAAATTGTGCTCGGTATCGATATGCACCAGGGGGAAAGGAAACTTGTCAGGCCGGAAGGCTTTTTCGGCGAGGCGCAGCATCACGATCGAATCCTTGCCGCCGGAAAACAGCAGGGCCGGATTGCGCGTTTCCGCTACCGTCTCGCGCATGATGTGAATGGCCTCGGACTCGAGCCAGCGCAGATGCTTGCTCAAGGTCGGCTTGCTGACACTGTGGACGGCTGCAACAGTATTCACTTTTGATTTGCCTGGGAAAAGGGTTTCAATAATATTCAGGCTCATGCCGTCACCTTGATCGCGATTTGCGTGTAAGGGGGCGCGGCCGAAGCTTCGGCAACATGCAATCCGCATTCCTTCTGGTCCTGCTTGCTTTCCCACCACCAACGGCCGGCGCGCGGGTCTTCGCCGGGCTTCACGGCGCGAGTGCAGGGCTCGCAACCGATCGAGGGGTAGCCGCGATCATGTAGTGCATTGTATGGCACCTCATTGGCGCGGATATAGGCCCACACCTCGTCGTTGCTCCAGTCGATCAGGGGGTTGAACTTGGCGAGGCCGTGTGCTTCATCGAATTCGGATTCGCCCAGATTCTGGCGGGTGGGGGCCTGCTCGCGGCGCAGGCCGGTCAGCCAGGTCTTTTTCCCGTGCAAGGCGCGCTTCAGCGGTTCGACCTTGCGAATGCCGCAACAGGCCTTGCGATTGGCCACGCTTTCGTAGAACGCATCGCGACCCAGAGTCGAGACATAATTTTCCACGGCCCCCGTGTCGGGGGTGTAAACCTGCACGGCAATGCCATAGCGCGCCCGGGTGGCAGCGATCAGCTCATGCGTGGCCTGCGGCAGACGACCGGTGTCCAGGGTAAATATTTCGATGCCGGGAAATTCGCGCGCGATCAGGTCGGTCAGCACCATGTCCTCGGCGCCGAAGCTGGAGGCGAACACCGCCGGCGCAAAATCCTGCTCGATGCGCGCCAGCAGGGTTTTAAGCCTGGCGAGTTTGTCGTCGATGCTCATGCAGTCCTCGTTGCTTTCGCAAACGCCGGCCCGCGCCGCCGGAACAGGGGTTCGGGCTGGTCGGTGGAGGCTTGATAGACCTCGGTGAAATCCTTGAGCGCCTTGACTGCAGCGTGGATGTCCTTGTCGGCGCGTACCGCAAAGGAATTGAAGCCGACGCGATGCATATAGAACAGCTGGTCGCGCAATACGTCGCCAACCGCGCGCAGTTCACCGGTATAGCCGTAACGATTGCGCAACAGATAAGCGATCGAATAGCCGCGGCCATCCTTGAAGGTCGGGAAATTTACCGCGATCAACTGCAGATGCTCGACATCATCCGCAAGCTCGGCCGGGTCTTCATGGCTGTCCAGCCACACGCCGAGGGTGCGCTGGTTGCCGGTAAGGGCGTCGCATTCCGCCAGCCAGACCTTCAGCGGCACGATCAGCTTGGACGAGATCGGCAGGATCTCGGCGATGCCATGCTCGCAGGATTCGACCAGTCGCCAATGGTCCTCGACCACGACGCCGTCGCGGATGATGTGTTGTGCGGGCGAAATCGAGGCGGCATCAGACATTTTCCGTCTCCGTCCTGTCTTTGCGATCGGCCTTATCACCATAAACACGGGTCTTGAAGGGCTCGATGCCGAGGCGTTTGACGGTATCGATGAAATGCTCTTCCTCGACGCGCAAGTCGACATAGGTGCTGACCAGTTTTTCGACCACATCCGCCATCTCGTCCTGCGCGAACGAGGGGCCGATCACCTTGCCCAGCGAGGCATTGAGCCCTTGCGAACCGCCGATCGACACCTGGTAAAATTCTTCGCCATGCTTGTCGACACCCAGGATGCCGATATGGCCGACATGATGATGGCCGCAGGCGTTCATGCAGCCGGAAATATTGAGCTGCAGGTCGCCGATGTCGAACAGGTAATCGAGGTCGCCTAGTTTTTCTTCAACTCTGCGCTGGATGGCCTCGGCCACCGGAATCGACTTGGCGTTTGCCAGCGAGCAGAAATCGCCGCCCGGGCAGGAAATAATGTCGGTGAGCAGGCCGATATTGGGCGTGGCGAAGCCGATCTTTTTGGCGCGCTCCCAGACCGCGAACAGATCTTCCTGCTTTACATCGGCCAGGATCAGGTTCTGCTCATGCGAGACGCGCACTTCGCCGCCGCTGTATTCATCGGCCAGATCCGCCACCGCATCGAGCTGTGCATCGGTGGCGTCGCCCGGGGCAATGCCGGTCTTTTTCAGCGACAGCGTCACGGCTGCATAACCGGCCTGCTTGTGCTTGAACACATTGCGCTTGACCCAGTTGGCAAAAGCCTTGTTGTCCTGCTGGTGTTGCGCAAAGCTGGCGCTGATCGCCGGCAACTTCGCATAATCCGGATCGACAAAAAACGCCGACACACGCTTCAGTTCCGCCTCGGTCAGGGTCGATGGCCCGCCCTTGAGCGGCTCCCATTCCGCGTTCACTTCGTCGCGGAATTTTTCCAGCCCCAGTTCCTTCACCAGGATCTTGATGCGCGCCTTGTAGATATTGTCGCGACGGCCATAGCGGTTGTAGACGCGCAGGATGGCGTCGAAATAGGTGAAAAGATGCTCCGGCGGCAGGGCCTCATGAATCACATGGCCCAGAATTGGCGTGCGTCCCAGCCCGCCGCCGACCAGCACCCGGAACGCGACATCACCTTTGTCGGTTTTGATGGCTTGCGCGCCAATATCGTGAAACAGGGTGCCGGCACGGTCTTCGAGCGAACCGCTGACCGCGATCTTGAATTTGCGCGGCAGATAGGCGAATTCGGGGTGGAAGGTCGACCACTGGCGGATCAGCTCGGCATAGGGACGCGGATCGATGATCTCGTCATGTGCCACGCCGGCAAATTGGTCCGAAGTGGTGTTGCGAATGCAGTTGCCCGAGGTCTGGATGGCGTGCATTTCCACGCTGGCCAGATCGGCGAGAATATCCGGCACGCGCGCCAGTTCCGGCCAGTTGTACTGGATGTTCTGTCTGGTGGTGAAGTGGCCGTAGCCGCGATCATAGGTGCGCGCGATATGCGCCAGCATGCGCAGCTGCCGCGAAGACACATGCCCATAAGGAATGGCCACGCGCAGCATCGGCGCGTATTTCTGCACATAGAGGCCGTTCTGCAAACGCAGCGGGCGGAATTCTTCCTCGCTCAATTCGCCGGCCAGAAAGCGCCGCGTCTGGTCGCGGAATTGCGCGACGCGTTCGTCGACAATTTTTTGATCGATGATGTCGTACTTGTACATAAATTACCTTACGAAGACCAATCGGCCGCCGATCAACAGCAGCAATACCACCAGGCTATGGCGAACGAAAATATCCGGCAGACGCGTCGACAGCATGCTGCCCAACGCCACGCCCGGCAGCGAACCCAGCAACAGCGAACCCAGCAGCAACCAATCGATGTGCCCCAGCGAGGCATGACCCAGCCCGGCGATCAGGGTAAGCGGCACCGCATGGGCGATATCGGTGCCGACGATTTTCGCCGCCGATAGTTTGGGGTACAGCAAAACCAATGCGGTCACGCCAACCGCGCCGGCGCCCACGGAAGACAGCGATACCGCCGCGCCGAGGAAAGCGCCAACCAGCACCGTGAACAACGGTTTTTGCCATGCGGGCGCGGTGTGCGTGCTGCGCTGTTCCGCCCAGGCCTGGATGGGCTTGCGATAGACCAAGGAGAGCGCGGTCAGCAGCAGCATCACGCCCAGTGAAAAGGAAAAAATCTGCTCCTGCGAGGCGCTCAGCGCCTTGCGACCGGCCAGCATCGATACCACAAAAAGCGCAGCGGGAATGCTGCCCAGCGCCAGCCAGCCGACGATTTTCCACTGAATGGAATTCTTGATGCCGTGCACCAGTGCGCCACCGGTCTTGGTGATCGAGGCATAGAGCAGGTCGGTGCCGACGGCCACGGACGGGGTAATGCCGAACAGCAATACCAATAGCGGCGTCATCAGCGAGCCGCCGCCGACACCGGTCAATCCGACAATGAGTCCCACGCCGAGGCCGGCAAGGGAATAGGCAATATCCATGGCAATCCTGAATGGCAAGAGCACGATGGTACGGCGGTGTATATAGATTGCGAAGGAATATTAAGTTAATATCAAATAACTTATTGGTCTATGAGAAAATGCCATGACCCTCCAGCAAATCCGCTATCTCTGCGAAGTCGCGCGCCGCGGGCTGTCCGTCTCGGATGCCGCCGCCGCATTACACACTTCGCAGCCCGGCATCAGCAAACAAATCCTGGCGCTGGAAGAAGAATTGGGCGTGCAAGTGTTCGTGCGCCGCGGCAAGCGCCTGGTCGAGATCACGCCGGCCGGCAAGCGCCTGGTCGAGCTCGGCGAAAAAGTGCTGGCCGACGCCGGCAACCTGAAACGTGCGGCGCTCGATTTGCAGGACGAGGCGGTCGGCGAAATGGTCATCGCCACCACCCATACACAGGCGCGCTATGTGCTGCCCAAGGTGATTCCGGTGTTCCTGAAGCGTTTCCCCAAGGTCTCGCTGTTCATTCACCAGGGCAATCCCATGCAGGTGGCTGCCGAAGTCGCTTCCGGCCGCGCAGATCTGGGCATCGCCACCGAATACCTGGATAGCGTTCCGGAACTGGTGACCTTGCCCCTGTATGCATGGAACCGCGTGGTGGTTGCGCAAAAGGGCCATCCGATCCTCGACAAGCGCAAGCTCACCCTTGCCGATATCGCCGCCTACCCGCTGGTTTCCTACGATATCTCCATGACCGGTCGCGGGGCCGTCAACCAGGCTTTCGCCGCGCAGGGCTTGGCGCCCACCTTTGTCCTGTCGGCGATGGATTCCGATGTGCTCAAGACCTATGTGGAACTCGGCATCGGCATCGGCCTGCTGGCGGAAATGGCCTACGACCCGAAGCAGGATACGAAGCTGGGGGCGGTCCCGGTCAAGCATTTGTTCCCCGAAAGCGTGACCAAGGTTGCGCTGAAGCGCAATGCTTTCCTGCGGGCGTACACCTATGAGTTGATCGAGTTGCTGGGGCCGACCTTGACGCAGCGGGTGGTGAATGAGGCGTTAGGGAAGTAGAGCGGAACACGGTTCAAAATTGAAAGTCCAGCATTGGCGCCAGTTTCGGGGTATTTTTGCTCGGGAAGGCGCGTGGATGCTGGAGGTTCGATTTTTATTGGAATGGTGCCGACGGCAAAAAAACATTGGCACAAGCGCAGGGCGGGGTGCTGCGGGCGTCGATGGCGCATTACAATAGCGCGGAAAAAATCGATCGCCTGATCCGGCATCTGGACGAGGTCATCAGTTTGAGGTCATCAGTTGATCGGGTTAGTCAACCCGAAATAAAAAAACGGGCACCGCAGCGCCCGTTTTTATTGGCGGCCCGTCGTCAGTTCAAATGCGAATGCCGATGCGCATAAACGAAGAAGGTGATGAGCGTCAGCACCATCCACACCGCGAACACGGTGAAGGTCGCCGTCGACAAATCCTTGATGATGTACAGGCAGGCGGCGATGCTCAATGCCGGAATCAGGTAGGGCCCGAAAGGCACGCGGAAACCCTTGCTGTCGGCGCCGATGCCCTTGTGGCGCAGCACCGGTATACACACCGACACGACCATGAAAGCCACTAGGGTGCCCATGCTGACCATGTCCCACAGGAAGCCGGAATCGACCAGGCCCGCCACGATGCCGACGCCGATGCAGACGATGACGGTGTTGTTGCGCGGCGCCGCCGTGCGCGTATTCAACTGCCGGAAGGCTTTCGGCACCAGGCCGTCGCAGCTGATGGCGTAGAGGATGCGCGTCTGTCCATAGATCGTTACCAAGGTGATGCTGAACACTGAGATCACTGCGCCGGCGGAGAGCACCAGGGCGGGCCAGGTCTTGCCGGTGACGTTTTGCAGGATCACCGAGAGGCCGGCTTCCTGCCCGGCAAACATGGCGGCGGGTTGCGCGCCGACTGCGCTGACGGCCACCAGCAGATAACCAACCGTGACAATCAGCAGAGCGATGAGGATGCCCAGCGGCACATTGCGCTTCGGATTCCTGACTTCAAGGCCGGCGGTGGCCACGGTATCGAGGCCGATGAAGGAGAAGAACACGGTGCCGGCCGCCGCGGTCACACCGGCCATGCCGGCGAGGCCCTTGCTGTTGTCGGTATTGAAAAACGGCTTGAAGTTTTCCGCATTGAAACCGGAGAAGGCCACCACCACGAAGAACACCAGCACCGCCAGCTTGATCATCACCATCACCGCATTGGCGCCGGCCGATTCCTTGACACCGCGCATCAGCAATACACCGCAGATGATCACCAGTATGATCGGCGGCAGGTTGAACTGGCCGGCATGCATTTCCACCCCATTGGCGCCGGACACGATCATCGGCGAGCGCAGCGTCGCCGGAATATGCCAGCCGAAGGCATTGCCCAGAAAATTGTTCAGATAATCCGACCAGCCGATGGACGTGGCGCTGGCGGCGAGGCCGTATTCCAGCAGCAGGCAGGCGGCGACGATATAGGCCAGGAATTCGCCGACGGTGGCATAGGCATAGGAGTACGCCGACCCGGCCGCCGGAATGCGCGAGGACAGCTCGGCGTAGCAAAGGGCCGTCAGCCCTGCCGTCACCGCCGCCACCAGGAAGGCGAGAATCACCGAGGGCCCGGCCTTGGGCACGGCCTCGGTGAGCACAAAAAATATCCCGGTGCCGATGGTGGCGCCGACACCCAGCATGGTCAGCGGGAACAGGCCCAGCGAACGGCGCAAGCCGCCGGGCTGCGCCTGCCCCTCCGTCTGGCCGGCCTCCTCAGTTTGGTCGACCGGCTTGCAGCGGACCAATTTCCGGCCCAGGGTTTGCGTCGTCATCGAGAATCCAATTCGTGTTGTTGAGGCGAATTTGCGCTTGTCGTTTGCGGCGATGGTTTCAGTGCGTTTTGCGGAGCGCAGTGATTGTGCCTTGTGCCGCCGCAAAAAGACAGCGTGCGCGCCGCTGTGCGAACATTTTCGACAGTTTCCGGCCGGCAGCCTAATATATCGCCTCACCCATCTTCGTCGCGCCTGATTGGCGCGACCCCTCCATCGTGGCTGTCGCTCCGCACGCCGTCCCATCCTCCAGTCAAGCCGGTCCAACCCAGGTCGTCGGCTTTTTGCTGCTGCCCGGATTTTCGCTGTCGGCACTGGGTACGGCGATCGATGCGCTCACCCAGGTCAATGCGGCAACGGCGTCGCCGCGTTACGAGGTTTGCCTGATCAGCGCGGAAGGACCGGCGGTGAAGAGCTCCAGCGGTGTCGCGGTGCAGGTGGCGAGCGGCCCGGACCGTACGCCGCCGCTGGATGCCTTGTTTGTGCTCAGCGATGCCTCCTTGCCGCAGCATGGTCACGAGTCCGTCGTCGCCTGGTTGCAGAAGCTCGCCGCCAGGCCGATGGTGTTTGGCGGGGTGGGCACCGGCGCCTGGCTGCTGGCGCGCGCCGGCCTGCTTGCCGGACACCGGGCGACGATCCATTGGCCCTATGCCAATTTGTTTGCGGAAAGTTTTCCCGATGTGCGGGCGTCAACGAACCTGTTCGAGATTGACCGCGACCGCCTCAGCTGCGCCGGCGGCAATGCCAGCTTTGATCTGATGCTGGCCTGGATCGCCCAGACTGCGGCGGCCAATGTCGCCGAGGCCGGCGAGCTGATCACCGAGCTGATGGATCACTTCGGTCACGAACGGCAGCGCGGCCCCCGGGAGCATCAGCGGGTCCCGTTGTCGGCGCGTATCGGCGGCGGCCAGCCGAAACTGACCGAGGCGGTAACCCTGATGGAAGCCAATATCGAGGAACCCCTGCCCACCGAAGAAATCGCCCGCCTCGTCGCCGTGTCGCGGCGCCAATTGGAACGCCTGTTCAAGCAGTACCTGAACAGCCTGCCTGCCCGCTACTACCTGGAACTGCGCCTGACGCGGGCCCGCCAGCTGCTGCAAAAAACCAGTCAGTCGATCCTGCAGATCGGCCTGTCCTGTGGCTTTTCTTCGGGCCCGCATTTTTCCAGCGCCTACCGCAGCCATTTCGGGCTGACGCCGCGCGAGCAGCGCAGCAAGCGTTTAGGCGGCCTGGCTTCCGGCGGTGCCGATATGCCCGAGGTATAAATCGACGTCGCTTTGTTGATATGTACGGGCGTCCGTCTCGCCTAAAATGCTTCATCATTCCGTTTGTACCGTGCCATCCGTGGAGAACCTCATGCGCAAGACCAGCCCGCCGACCGCCCCAGCCATTTCATCACCCATCACCCGCGCCGCTTTCGATGAAGTGATGGTGCCCAATTACGCGCCGGCGGCGTTCATCCCGGTGCGCGGTCAGGGTTCGCGCGTCTGGGACCAGGCGGGACGCGAGTATGTCGACTTCGCCGGTGGCATCGCGGTCAATTCGGTGGGCCACGCCCATCCGCAGGTGGTGAAGGCGCTGACGGAGCAGGCGAACAGGCTGTGGCATGTGGCCAATGTGCTGACCAATGAACCGGCCATCGCCTTTGCCCGGGCGCTGATCGAAAAAACCTTTGCCGAGCGCGTGTTTTTCGCCAACTCGGGCGCCGAGGCCAACGAGGCCGCCCTGAAGCTGGCGCGCAAATGGGCCTCCGATCATTTCCCCGCCGCCGGCGCCGAACACGGCGAGACCGATAAATTCGAAATCGTTGCCTGCCTCAATTCTTTTCACGGGCGCACCCTGTTCACCGTCAGCGTCGGCGGCCAGGCCAAGTACACGCAGGGCTTCGCGCCGCTGCCGGCGGGCATCAGCCATGTGCCCTACAACGACATCGCGGCCCTGTGCGCCGCGGTGAGCGACAAGACCTGTTGCGTGATCGTCGAACCCATCCAGGGCGAGGGCGGGGTGACGCCCGCGACCCGCGAGTATCTGCGGGCGGCGCGCGCATTGTGCGATCAACACAAGGCACTGCTGATATTCGACGAAGTGCAATGCGGTTCGGGCCGCACCGGACAATTGTTTGCCTATATGAAATACGGGGTGACGCCGGATATCCTGACCACGGCCAAGGGCATCGGCGGCGGCTTTCCGCTGGGCGTGATGTTGACCACCACGGCGATCGCCGCCAGTTTTGCGGTCGGCGCCCACGGCAGCACCTATGGCGGCAACCCCCTGGCCTGCGCGGTCGGCCTGGCGGTGCTGAATATCATCAGCGCGCCCGAAACCCTGAAAAATGTGGACGCGCGTCACCGGCAAATCGTCGCCGGCCTGAATGAACTCAAGCGCAAATACCAGGTGTTCACCGAGGTGCGCGGCGATGGCCTGCTGATCGGCGCCGAACTCGCCGAAAAATGGAAGGGCCGCGGCAAGGACGTGGTCAAGATGGCCGAGAAACACGGGCTGATGCTGTTGATCGCCGGTCCCGATGTGATGCGCATCGCGCCTTCCCTGCTGATCACGCAGGACGATGTCGAACAGGGCCTGAAGCGCCTCGACGCCACCGTGGCGGAATTGCTGGCCGCAGAAACCTCGGCTGCGGCCTGATGCCCGGACGCGGAGACAGCCCATGCTGATGCTGCGGCCCGGCCGGATGGCGGATCTGGCGGCGATCGAGGCCATCGCCGCGCGCAGCGCAGTGGGCGTCACCTCGCTGCCGCCGGATCGCGAAAAACTTCACGACAAGCTGCTGTCCTCGGCGCACTCGTTTGCCGCCGAAGTCGACAGCAACGGCGAGGAAATCTATTTCTTTGTCCTGGAGAATATGGCCACCGGCGAGATCGTCGGTACCAGCGGCATCGTCGCCTCGGCCGGCTTCCACGATCGTTTTTACAGCTACCGCAACGAGATCATCGTCCACGCCTCGCAGGAGCTGAAAGTCAGCAACAAGATCCACGCCCTGCATCTCTGCCACGACCTCACCGGCTATTCCCTGCTGACTTCGTTCTATATCGACCCGGCCTACCGACAGAGCGAATGGCCGCAATTGCTGTCGCGGGCGCGGCTGCTGTTCATCAGCGAATTTCCGCACCGCTTCGCCGACAAGATCGCCGCCGAGAACCCGGGCTTGTGCGACGAGCAGGGCCGCTCGCCGTTCTGGGATGCGGTCGGCAAGCGTTTTTTCAATATGGAATATCCGCAGGCCGAGCGCCTATCCGGCGGGCGCAGCAAGACCTTCATCGCCGAACTGATGCCGCAGTACCCGATCTATGTGCCCCTGCTGCCAGCCGATGCGCAACTGGCGATCGGCCAGCTCAATCCTGTGGGCGAGCTGCCGTTTTCCATCCTGCTCGACGAGGGTTTCGAAGCCGATACCTATGTCGATATCTTCGATGCCGGCCCGACCGTGGAGGCCAGGGTGCAGGGACTGCGCACGGTGCGGGCCAACAAGCGGCTGAACGTGAACCTGGTTTCTGCCACTGGCGGTGTGTCCGCCGTGCCCTGCATCATCGCCAGCGCCACCACGGAATCGTTTCGCGCCACCATCGCCAATGCCGTCCTGCAGGCCGGTGAAATGGGCGAGGAAATTTTGCTGACGCATGAAGTCGCAGCACGGCTTGAGCTCGAGCCCGGCGATGCGGTGCGCGCGGTGCCGGTAAACGGCGCCTGGGGAGCGGCACGGTGATGATCGTGCGCCCCATCGCCGCCGCCGATTTGCCGGCACTGCTGCAACTTGCCGGTTCGGCGGGCGTGGGTTTGACCACCCTGCCGGCCAATGAAGAGCAATTGAAAAAACGCATCGATGCCTCGCTGGCCTCGTTTGCGGGCGGCGCGGCGCGCGCCGATGAAATGTTCGTCTTCGTGCTGGAAGACCTGGCGGCGGACAAGGAACAAACGGAACAAACGCGCATCGTCGGCATCTGCGCCATCGCCGCTGCCGTCGGCCTGCGCCAGCCCTGGTATTCCTATCGTGTCGGCCTGGTGGTGCATGCTTCCCAGGAGCTGGGGATCTTTACGCAGACGCCCACCCTGTTTCTGTCCAATGATCACACCGGGCAAAGCGAGCTCTGTTCCCTGTTCCTCGACCCGGCGTATCGCGTCGGCAAGAACGGCAGCCTGCTGTCGAAATGCCGCTTCCTGTTTCTGGCCCAGTTTCGCGAGCGCTTCTCGAAAAAAATCATCGCGGAAATGCGCGGCGTGTCTGATGCGAATGGCAAGTCCCCATTCTGGGACAGCCTGGGCCGCCATTTTTTCTCGATGGAATTCGGCGAGGCCGATTACCTGACCGGCATCGGCAAGAAATCTTTTGTTGCCGAACTGATGCCCAAGCATCCGCTGTACAGCTCCTTTCTGACGCCCGAAGCGCAGGCCGTGATCGGCAAGACCCATGAAATGACGCGTCCCGCGCTGGCAATGCTGGAGAGCGAAGGCTTTCGCTATGAGGGGCATGTCGATATTTTCGATGCCGGCCCGGCAGTGGAATGCGATGTCGACGATATCGGCGCGGTGGCCGCCAGCCGGATTTACCAGGTTGGTGCCGACAGCACCGCTGCGGCCGGCACACCCGAAGTCACCTTTCTGCTGTCGAACACCAGCCTGGACGGATTTCGCGTGCTGCTGGCGCGCGCGACCCCGCAGGGCGAGGTTTTTCCGCTAAGCGCCGAGCAATGCGCGGTGCTGGGCGTGAAACCCGGCGATGCGGTGCGCGCGGTACCGCTGTCGCCCAGGGACCGCGCCATCTGATTCCGCGCCAGTCTTCTCTCATCGCGACGTCCCAATCGCGAGCAACTCAACCGACACTGATGATGCATCGCCTATGAAAACCCATTGGATCAACGGCCGCTGGCAGCAAGGCAGCGGCGCCGAATTTTTCTCGGCCAACCCGGCGAGCAATGAGCAGGTGTGGCGGGGCCGCGCCGCCGCGGCGGGCGATGTTAGTGCCGCCGCGGCGGCTGCCCGCACCGCGTTTCCCGCCTGGGCCGACCTGGGCGTTGAAAAACGCGAAGCCATCATCCGCGAATTCGCGCGCCTGCTGACGGAACATAAGGCGCAGCTTGCGCACACCATTGGCCGCGAAACCGGCAAGCCCTTGTGGGAAGCCCTGACCGAAGTCGCGACCATGGCGGCCAAGATCGATATTTCGATCCGGAGTTATCACGAGCGCACCGGCTATAAATCCACGCCGCAGCCGGATGGTGCCGCCGTGCTGCGCCATCGTCCGCATGGCGTGGTGGCGGTGTTCGGGCCCTACAATTTCCCCGGGCATTTGCCCAATGGCCATATCGTGCCGGCGCTGCTGGCGGGCAACGCGGTGATTTTCAAGCCGAGCGAGCTGGCCCCGGCCAGCGCACAAGCCACGATCGAGCTGTGGGCGCAAGCCGGGCTGCCGCCCGGCGTGCTCAATCTGGTACAGGGTGCACGCGACACCGGGGTGGCCGTGGCCAATCATCCGGAAATCGACGGCCTGTTTTTCACCGGCAGCTCGCAGACCGGCCACGCCCTGCATCGACAATTTGCCGGCCAGCCGAACAAGATCCTGGCGCTGGAGATGGGCGGCAATAATGCGCTCATTGTTGGCGAGGTGGGCAATACCGATGCGGCCGTGCATCACATTGTGCAATCGGCATTTATCTCGGCGGGGCAGCGCTGTACCTGTGCGCGACGCCTGCTGGTGCCGGCAGGTGCGCGCGGTGATGCCGTGCTGGCGCGACTGGTTGATGTCGCAGCGCGCCTCGAGGTTGGTGCATTCGATGCCGAGCCGACGCCGTTCATGGGCGCAGTCATCAATAGAGCGGCTGCACAGAAATTGCTCAGTGCGCAGTCCGCCATGCTGGCGCGCGGCGCAAAGGCATTGCTGGCGATGAAGCTGCTGATTGAAGGCACTGCACTGCTGTCGCCGGCCATCATCGACGTCAGCGGCATTGCGGATTTACCCGATGAAGAGTTTTTCGGCCCGCTGTTGCAGGTGATCCGCTATCACGATTTTGATGAAGCCATCCGCATCGCCAATGCCACGCGCTATGGCCTCGCCGCCGGTCTGCTTTCCGACAGCCGTGCGCAATACGCAGAGTTCGAACGCCATATCCGTGCCGGCATCGTCAACTGGAACCGCCCGCTGACGGGCGCCTCCAGCGCCGCACCCTTTGGCGGTGTCGGTGCCAGCGGCAATCACCGTGCCTCCGCGTATTACGCCGCCGATTACTGCGCCTATCCGCAAGCCTCGCTGGAAAGCGAGACCATGGTGTTACCCGACAAACTGAGCCCCGGACTGAGCCTATGAACGCTGCTGAATTCAACTTCGACGGCCTGGTCGGCCCCACGCATAACTACAGCGGCCTGTCGTTCGGCAACATCGCCTCCAGTATTAACCAGGGCGCGGTCGCCAATCCGAAATTGGCGGCGCTACAAGGCCTCGCCAAAATGAAGGCCCTGCATGATCGGGGCTTCAAGCAGGGCGTGCTGGCGCCGCAGGAGCGGCCGAGTATCGCCACCCTGCGCGCACTGGGGTTCACCGGCAGCGATGCCGAGGTTGTCCAGACGGTCGCCCAGCAGGCGCCCCTGCTGTTGGGCGCCACCAACTCCGCCTCTTCAATGTGGGCCGCCAATGCCGCCACCGTCAGCCCCAGCGCCAATACCACCGACGGCCGCGTGCATTTCACCGCCGCCAATCTCAACAACAAGATTCATCGCTCCATCGAGCATCCGACCACCAGTCGTTTGCTGAAAGCGATGTTTCCCGGCGGCAAGCATTTTGCCCATCACGCTGCTTTGCCGGGCTGCCCGCAAATGGGCGATGAGGGCGCCGCCAACCACACGCGCATTTGCAGTTCATATGGCGAACCGGGCGTTGAGTTGTTCGTCTACGGCGCCACTGGCTTCAATACCGCCGCACCCGCCCCGCAAAAATATCCGGCGCGGCAAATGCTGGAAGCCTCGCAGGCGGTCGCGCGCCTGCATGGCGTGCCCGCTGCGCGCAGCGGGTTCGCGCAGCAGAATCCCGCCGTGATCGACGCCGGCGTGTTCCACAACGATGTGATCGCCGTCGGCAATGGCAATGTGCTGTTCTGCCACCAACAGGCTTTCCTCAATCAGGCTGTCACCTATGCCGAGCTGCGTGAAAAATTCGGCACGGATTTCATGGTGATTGAAGTCGGTGATGAAGATGTCACCGTTGCCGAAGCAGTTTCAACCTATTTGTTCAACAGCCAGCTGCTGACGCGTGCAGACGGCAAGATGCTGCTGGTGCTGCCGGAGGAATGCCGCAGCAATACGCGCGTCTGGGCGTATTTGCAAAAGCTGCTGGTGATGAATACGCCCATCCAGGAATTGCTGATTTTCGATCTGCGCGAAAGCATGCGCAATGGCGGCGGGCCGGCGTGTTTGCGTTTGCGCGTGGAGTTGAATGAGGCCGAAGCGCGCGCCGTCAATCCCGGTGTGCTGATGAGCGATGCGTTGTATAGCAAGCTCACGGCTTGGGTGGAAAAGTATTACCGTGACCGGTTGGCCGATGCCGATTTGGCTGATCCGCAGTTGCTGCTTGAATGTCGCAGGGCGCTGGATGAGTTGACACTGATTCTCCGGCTGGGAGTAGTTTATCCATTTCAGCTGAATTAGACGGTCTCAATACACATCCCGCAAATATCGCCCCTCCACCGCCAGCCTCTTCATCCACGCCTTCGCCACCTCTGCCGACATCCCGCCCTCGGCCATAACGATTTCCGTCAGCGCATGGTCCACGTCCGCCGCCATGCGCTTGGCATCGCCGCAGACGTAAAAATACGCGCCCTCATTCAGCCAGGCCCAGATCTCGGCGGCGTTTTCGAGCATGCGGTGTTGCACATAAATTTTCTCGGACTGGTCGCGCGAGAAGGCCAGCGTCAGTTTGGTGAGCACGCCGTCGCCTGCGTATTTTTTCAACTCTGCTTCATACAGAAAATCGGTGGCCGCATGTTGTGCGCCGAAGAACAGCCAGTTCTTGCCTGGCGATTTTGTCGACGCGCGCTCCTGCAGGAAGGCGCGGAAGGGGGCGATGCCGGTGCCGGGGCCGACCATGATCACGGGTTTGCTTTGATCGGTAGGTAGGCGAAAGCCATGCGATTTCTGCACGAAGGCGGGTACCGGCCGGCCGGCCTGCAGATGGTCGGCGAAGAAACCTGAGCCCAGTCCTTGGTAGCGACGGCCATTGAGGTCGTAGCGCACCACGCCGACGGTGAGATGCACTTCCTCGGGGTGCGCCTTCATCGAGGAGGCGATCGAGTACAACCTTGGCTGCAGCCGAGAAAGTGTCTGCACGAACTGGCCGATGGGTGGCCTCGCCGAGCGGAATTTGACGAGGGTGTCGAATACATCGTGGATGCCGTACTCGGCGGCGCGTTCATCGTTTTTGGCCAGCATCGCCAGACGCTGCGCTTCGAAGTCGAGCGTCGCATGCTCGGCCATCAGCGCGAACAGTTCGGCGGTGACTTCACGCAGATTCACTTTGCGCGTGAGGGCCTCGCGTGCATTCAGCGCCTCGCCGTCGAGCGTGACGGTCTTGCTGCCCTTGGCGCGCAGGATGGAGAGGATCAGCTCCACCTCGTCCGGGTTATTGGTCGGCCAAATGCCCAGCGAATCGCCGACCTGGTAAGCGAGCCCGGAATTCTTCAGTGACAGCACGATGCTGCGCGTGTCCTTGTCGGCCTCGGCGTGATTCAGCGCATCGCCGCGCAGCAGTTTGAGTTTGCTTGGACGATCTCGTGTTGGTTCGGCATCTGAATTTGAAACTCCAGCATTGGCGCGGATTTCCAAGGTATTTTGGCCTGCGATGCCCGCCAATGCTGGAGTTTGACTTTGTTCCGCTGCGGGATTTTCCGCCAGCAGCTTCTTGATGATCTTGCTGGTGGGCTTGCCGCCGGGCACGCATTTGCCGACATCTTTCTCGGCGCCGGAAACAATTGCGGCAGCGTAGCTGTCGCAAAGATAGCCGCATTGCCCGCAATCGAGCTGGCCCATCGCTGCCATCAATTTGAGGCGCAGCGGCTTGGTTGCGGCCATGCCCATGCGTTCCTCCAGTGATAAGGCCGGATCATGCCAGGGCGTGTCTTCGGGTTCCGTCGCGGTAACTGCGGGCGCCGGTGTTGCCGAGGTTGCAGCGTCCAGGCTCATCATGCCGGCGATCAGGCCATTGAGCCAGGCGCGTTGCTCTGCCGAGAACGGCGCAGTTTCGGGAAGCAGGTTCATCATGCGGCCGCCCATAATGCGTTGAGTTCCTCGACCGATTGGCGTTTGGTGAACTGTTGGAATGTTTCATCTGTGCCGCTGCGTTTTTGCATATAGCTGGCGAGCATGCGTTCGATCAGCGGCGGCACCGCATCGGCTGCGATGTCGCGAAACACTTCGCGGGCCAGCGCCTGCTCCTCGCCGTAGCCGCCACCGACCAGCAGGTGATAGCCCTCGACCTGATCATCGCTGCCTGCCACATCAACCTTGGCGGCGATCAGGCCAATATCGCCAATGTAGTGCTGGGCGCAAGAATGATGGCAGCCGGTGAGGTGGATATTGATCGGCTGGTCGAGCGTAATGCGCGGCTCGACATAATCGGCGACCTGCATGGCATGGCCTTTGGTGTCGGAGGCCGAGAATTTGCAGCCCTTGTTGCCGGTGCAGGAAATCAGGCCGGCGCGGATTGATGAGGCCTGCCAGGCCAAGCCCAGCGTCTCAATGGCCGCCTTGACCATGTCGATGTCATCCTGCGGAATATCGCTGATAATCAGGTTCTGCCAGACGGTGAGGCGGATCGACCCGGAGCCGTAGTGGTCGGCGATATCGGCAAGGCCATGCATCTGGGTCACCATCATCTTGCCCACCGGCAAGGCCACGCCGACATAAAACAGACCCGCCTGTTTTTGCGCATGAAAACCGATATGCCCATGCTTGGCCACCGCCGGGCGGGGCTCGCAATCGGCAAGTGCAAAGCGCGGGAGCTTGCGGCCGAGTTTTTCCTCGATCAATTCCAGGTAACGCGCATGGCCGAGTTTGTCGAGTACATATTTCATGCGCGCCTTTTTACGGTCGGTGCGGTCGCCGTGTTCGATGAACACTTTCAATACCGTATCGGCCACCTTGACGCATTCTTCGGGCCTGAGCAGCACGCCTTCGTCGATGGCGAAATCATGATGGCCGGTGATACCGCCGAGACGCATGCGGAAATACACCCCGGCCGGCACCGACTTGCCCTCGGCGATCCGCACCGCCGAAAAGCCGATGTCATTGGTATCGTCCACGCTCGACACCTTGCCGGCGCCGTCGAAGGCGATATTGAATTTGCGCGGCAGGCCGTATAACTCGCGATGATTGAGAATGTAGTGATGCATCTCGCGGCACAGCGGCTGGGTGTCGATCAGTTCCTGCGCATCGATGCCGGCGGTCGGTGAGCCGGTGATATTGCGGATATTGTCGGCGCCGGCGCCGCGCGAGGTGAGGCCGGCGTCGGCCAGGCCGGTGAGGATATGCGGCGGATTGGCGGCGGCGATTTCGCGGATCTGCAAATTGG
>DASWEY010000026.1:0-72794 GCA_036394575.1 Usitatibacteraceae bacterium
CAATTTCGTTGATCAACAGCACATCGCCGGCGAGGATGAAAAACTCCACCGCCAGTACGCCCACATAATCGAGCGCATGCGCCAAGCGCGTGGCAGTATCGGTGGCTTGGGCGGCCAAGGCAGGGCTGATGCGTGCCGGCGCGATGGTGATATCGAGTACCCCGTTCACATGCCGGTTTTCTGCCACCGGGAACACGGAGATTTCGCTGCTCGCCGCGCGGGCCAGCACGACCGAAATTTCCAGTTTCAGCGGCAGGAATTCTTCCAGCACGCAGGGCGCGAACTTCCATTGCGCCAGGGTCGACTCAAGTTCGGCACGATTGCCGATGCGCGCCTGGCCCTTGCCGTCGTAACCGAAGCGCGCCGTCTTCAGCACCGCCGGCAGTTTGACATTGGCCAGGGCCGCGTCGATGTCCGCGGCGCCACGAATCACCGCGAACGGTCCGACCGGAAAACCATGCGCCTTGAAAAAACCTTTTTCCGCGCTGCGGTCCTGCGCCACCGCGACTGCATTGCCGCTGGGGCGGACGGTAGTGCGCTTGGCCAGTTCGATCAGCACTTCGGCCGGGGCGTTTTCGAATTCGGTGGTGACGGCCGCACAGGTGGTGGCCATCTCTTCGAGCGAAATCGGGTGGGTGTAGGCGGTGTTCAGATGGCCGCTGGCGAACTCGGCCGCCGGCGACAGCGGATCCGGGTCCAGCACCGTCACCCGGTAGTCCATATTGCGTGCAGCCATGGTAAACATGCGGCCGAGCTGGCCGCCGCCGATCAGGCCGAGGGTGGCGCCGGGCAGGATCATGGATGTTGGTGTCGGATCACAGGATTTCCGGCAACTGCATGGCGCTGACCTGGTCCTTGAGCTTCTCGCGATACTGCGCCAGTTTTTCGGCCAGGACCGGATCGTTATTGGCCAGCAGGCTGACCGCGAACAGGCCGGCATTGGCGGCACCCGCTTCGCCGATGGCAAAGGTGGCGACCGGGATGCCTTTGGGCATTTGCACAATCGAATACAGGGAATCCTGACCGGCCAGGTGCTTGGAGGGCACCGGTACGCCCAGCACCGGCAAAGTGGTCTTGCTGGCGATCATGCCGGGCAGATGGGCGGCGCCGCCGGCGCCGGCGATCACGCATTTGAGGCCGCGTGCCCGCGCCGTCTCGGCATATTCGAACATGGCGTCCGGGGTGCGATGCGCCGACACCACTTTATGTTCAAAGGGCACGCCGAAATCCTTCAGCACCTGCGCGGCATGCTGCATCACGTCCCAGTCCGATTGGGAGCCCATTACCACGCCCACCAGCAGATTACTCATCAGGCTCTTTCCGTTAATGCGAGTTTGATGCCGACGCCGACGAACAGCGCGCCGCAACCGCGGTTCAGCCAGACCGCGATGCGCGACGAACGGCTGACGCGACCGCGCGCCTTGCTGACCATCCAGGCAAAGGCCAACACCACGAAGGTGGCATTGAAAATGAACAGGCAGCCCAGGAACAGGAAGGCGAGCGGCTTCTGCGCGCTGTCGGCAGCGATGAATTGCGGCAGAAAGGCCAGGAAAAACAGCGCGACCTTGGGGTTCAGCACATTGGTCAGGAAACCCTGCCAGAAAATACGTTTGCTGTCGGTCACCGGCAAGGTCTCGGGCGCCGCGGCATCACCATTGCGTGTACGCTCCAGCAGCATCGATACGCCGACGTAAAACAGGTACGCGGCCCCGATCAGCTTCACGATCATGAAGGCCTTGGCCGAGGTCATCAGCAGGGCCGACAAACCGATCGCAGCGGCAAGGGTATGCACCAGGCATCCGGCGTTGATGCCCAGAATGGCCGCCACTCCGCCGCGAAAACCCTGCGAGGCGGTGCGGCTGGCGATATAGACCATGTCCGGCCCCGGCGTGATATTGAGCAGCAGCCCGGCCAGAATGAACAGCGCCAGATCGTGGGTTCCGAACATGTGCCGGCCTAATTGACGAGTTGTCTGGCGTCGTCGAGTTCGCGACGGTAGGCGTCGAAAATGCCCTTGAGCGCATCGGCCATGGTCACGGTCGGCGTCCAGTCCAGGTCTTTCATGGTGTTGTCGATCTTCGGCACGCGGTTCTGCACATCCTGGTAACCCTTGCCGTAGTACTCGCCGGACGTGGTTTCGACCAGCTTGACCTTGGCGGCCGAGTCCTTGTATTCCGGATACTGTTTGGACAGTTCCAGCATCATATGTGCCAGCTCGCGCACCGAGAAATTGTTTTTCGGATTGCCGATATTGTAGATCTGGCCGCTGGCGACGCCGCCCTCGTTGGCGATGATCTTGAGGAGTGCCGAGATGCCGTCGTCGATATAGGTGAAGGCGCGTTTCTGCGCGCCGCCGTCGACCAGCTTGATCGGCTCGCCGCGCACGATATGGCCGAAGAACTGCGTAATCACGCGGCTGGAACCTTCCTTGGCGGTATGAATGCTGTCGAGCCCGGCACCGATCCAGTTGAAGGGGCGAAACAGGGTGAAGTCGAGCTGACCCATCGAGCCGTAGGCGTAAATCACGCGGTCCATCAGCTGCTTGGAGCAGGAGTAGATCCAGCGCTGTTTTTCGATCGGGCCCAGCACCAGGTTCGATTCATGCGGATCGAATTCGCCGTCGGTGCACATGCCGTAGACCTCGGAGGTTGAAGGGAAGATGATGCGTTTGCCGTATTTCACGCACTGGCGAACGATTGGCAGGTTGGCTTCGAAGTCGAGCTCGAACACGCGCAGCGGCTGCTTTACATAGGTGGCCGGGGTGGCGATCGCGACCAGGGGCAGGATCACATCGCATTTGCGCACGTGATACTCGATCCATTCCTTGTTGATGGTGATATCGCCCTCGAAGAAATGAAAGCGCGGGTTGTCCATGAAGGCGGTAACGCGGTCGCTGTTCATGTCCATGCCGAACACCTGCCAGTCGGTGGTTTCGAGGATGCGCTTGGACAGGTGGTGACCGATGAAACCATTGACACCGAGGATGAGAACTTTTTTCATGGGGGCGTGCTTTCGGAGGGAATTGAATTCTGGGTTGGTGCTTCGATGCCGGCCGCTTCCATTTTGCGGCCGATGATGGAGATGAACACCATCAGGCTGAAGGCCATATTGCCGGCGCCCGGCAGCAATTTGCCGATGACGACGGCGACGATGGCAATGCACATGAGGCCAAGGGTACGGAAACGCGCCGCGCGAAAAGTGGCGGTCGGCATCGGCGTGCTGCCGCAAAGTTCCGGATGCTTGTACACATAGCGCGCCGACCACAGCGAGGCGACGCCGATCAGGAGCATCACGCTTGAATAGACGACCTGGGACAGCAGTGCGCGGGTCGCCTGGCCGGACAGGGCCGAGGCGAAAGGCAGCAGGGACACAAGGCCCAGGAAAATGAGTGACAGGGAAGTCAGCCGACCATCGATATGGCGAACGAAGCGGAACATGCGCTGGTGACTGTACCAATAAATACCGAGTACAAAGAAACTGATCAGCCAGGAAATGAACTTCGGCAGCAGATCGACGACCGCCTGGGCCAGTTCGGCAGCGCTGGCGTGATGAATGGTTTCAGGCAGCTTGAGTTCGATCACCAGCAGGGTCATGGCGACGGCAAAGATGCCGTCGGTCAAGGCTTCCAGCCGATGCTTGCCCATGCCATTGCCGGCCAAGGTCGTTTCGCTCATCAATAGATTCCCATGGGATGCAGGCCAATGCCAAACACACCGGCCAATGCGGCTTCATCGTGTATTTTCCCATCAATTTCGGCTTCAAGCACCCGCAGCATGCGCCCGTCGCCGCACAGGGCGATGGCACGCGCCGAACTGAGATTCAAAAAGCCGGGGTTGGCGTGGGTGAAATGCGCCGGCGCCATGCTGGTCTTGTGAATGGTGACGCGCCTGCCGGCGATGGTGGTGGTGGCACCGGGGTACGGCGGGGCCACCGCGCGCACCAGGTTGTGGATGTTCTGCGCGCTGTCGTGCCAGTTGATGACGCCGTCCGCCGGCTTGCGGCCGCCATAGTAGCTGCCGGCCTTGAGATCCTGCGTTTTCAATTGCGCGCTGCCATCGACCAGTTTCGGCAGTGCCCGCGCCAGCACGCCGGCGGCGGCATCGGTCACCTTGATGAATATCTCGAGCGCGGTTTCGTCGGGCATGATGGCGACCGCCTGTTGATCGACAATGCGTCCGGCATCCGGCTTTTCGACCATTTCGTGAAGCGTCGCACCGGTTTCGCTTTCGCCCTTGATGATCGCCCAGTTGATCGGCACGCGACCGCGATATTTCGGCAGCAGCGAGCCATGCATATTGAAAGCGCCACGCGTCACGGTGCCCAGCATCGCCGGCGACAGCATCATGCGGTAATAAAACGAGAACAGGAAATCGGCCTTCAGCGCGGCGACGTCGGCGATGAATTCGGGCGTATTGGGGTCGTCGGGAATAGCCACCGGAATGCCGTTCTCACGCGCCAATTTTTCCACGTTGTCGAACCATACGTTTTCATTCGGATTGTCGTGATGCGTCACGACCAATTTGACGTCGATGCCTTGCGCCAGCAATACGCGCAGGCAGGCGACACCGACATTGTGATAGGCAAAGACAACTGCGCTGGCCACTTATTGGGCGCCTTCCTGATCGCTCTTCTGTTCCAGCACGGCTTCAATCATGTAGCGCGGGCGCGAACGCACCTGTTCGTAAATGCGGCCCACATATTCGCCCAGCAGACCGATGCCGAACAGGGTGATGCCGATCAGGAAAAAGGCGATGCCGAACAGGGTGAAAAGGCCTTCGGCCTCCGGTCCGACAATCAAGCGGCGGATCGCCAGGAAAATCACGAAAACGATCGACAGCATCGAAATGACGATGCCGATCAGCGAAAACAGTTGCAGCGGCGCGGTCGAGAAACCGGTCATCAGGTCGAAGTTCAGCTGGATCAGCTTGTACAGCGAATACTTGGATTCGCCGGCGAAGCGCTCTTCGTGCGCGACCTCGATTTCCACCGGATGGCGCGCAAAGGAATACGCCAGTGCCGGAATATAGGTGCTGGTGTCGTGGGTCTGATTGATGGCGTTGACGATGCCGCGGCTGTAGGCGCGCAGCATGCAACCCTGATCGGTCATCTTGATGCTGGTGATGCGCTCGCGCGTCTTGTTCATCGCCTTCGAGGCGGTGCGACGCCACCAGGAATCCTGGCGCATCTTGCGGATCGAGCCGACGTAATCATGGCCTTGGTCCATGGCCGCCAGCAGGTTGCCGATCTCCTCCGGCGGGTTCTGCAGATCGGCATCGAGCGTGATGATGCGATCGCCGCGGCAGCGTTCGAAGCCGGCCATGATCGCCATATGCTGCCCGTAGTTGCCGTTGAACAGCACCACGCGTGTTACCTCCGGACGCTTCTGGAATTGTTCGCGCAGCAGGGCGGCAGAGCGGTCGGAGGAACCATCGTTGATGAAAATGATCTCGTAACCGATGTTCAGTTTATCGAGTGCCGGGTAAAGGCGATTGAACAGGGCGGCCAGTCCCAGCTCCTCGTTATATACCGGGATAACCACGGAAACGTTGGGTGCGCTGTTCATGGCGGCATTCATCTCAGGCCGCCTTGCGCAAATGGGTGCGCAGCACCTCAGCCACCGTGGTGCAGACACGGTCGACATCGGCAATGCTCATGCCGGCGTGCAGGGGCAGGGTGACCGTTTCACGGGCGATGCGCTCGGCGTTCGGAAACTCGCCCTCGCGATGGCCCTTGCCGCGGAACAGCGTGGTCAGGTGCATGGCCTCGTAGGACACGCCGATGCCGATATTCTGCGCGTGCATCATGTCCATGAACTGCTTGCGCGTGATGCTGAGCTGCCGCAGCGGCAGCAGGATGCAGAACATGTTCCAGCTGTGCCCGTCGTCCTCGCCCGGCCAGGCGGGCGCGGGCAAGTCGAGATGCAAGGACGCGGCGAGCGGCTTGAGCGTCGCAAAATAATGCTGCACCAGGGTGCGGCGATGCACGTTCCAGGCGTCCAGATGGCTGAGTTGTTCCAGCCCCAGGCGTGCCGAAACATCGGACATATTGAACTTGCCGCCGGCCACCGCGATATCGCGGGTGCCGTCCGGCAAGCGGCTGATGCCGTGGAAGCGCAGCGCCTCGGCGCGCTTGGCCTCGGCTTCGCTGGCGAACATGGCCGCGCCGCCTTCGATGGTGGTCATATTCTTGTTGGGATGGAAGCTGAAGGTGGCGATATCGCCGAAGGCGCCGATTTTCGCGCTCTTCCAGCTGGAGCCGATCGCCAGCGCCGCGTCTTCAATCACGCGCAATTGATGTTTTTGCGCGATGGCGTAAAGGCGGTCCATTTCGCAGGGCAGGCCGGAAAAATGCGTCGGCACGATCGCCCGCGTATTGGCGGTAATGGCGCGTTCCACCTGGTCAAGATCGATATTGCGCGTTTTCAGGTCGCAGTCGACGAACACGGTTTTGGCGCCGACCTTCTCGATCATATTGCCGACCGAAAAAAAAGTCATGGCCGAGGTGATGACTTCATCATCGGCGCTGCCGCCGCCTGCGGCACCGATGCCGCAAATATGAAACGCGACTTCCATCGCCGCCGTCGCTGAAGTGAACACCCGGGTGGGGCGGCCGCCGTGATAGACCGACAATGCCTTCTCGAAAGCCTGCACCTGCGGTCCGCTGGTCAGCCAATGCGACAGCAGCTGCTGCTTGACCGCCTCGGCCATGCTTTCATCGATGATGGGACCGGCAAATTTGATGTAGTTCATATTCGATTCAACCTGTTCTTTAGGACGCAGCGGTCAGATTACGCTTTGGCCACCAGCCACACACCGACGATGATGACGGCGATGCCGATCAGCTTCTGCGCCGTAAGCGATTCGCCGAACAGCCACCAGGCGGCAAAGGCATTGACGATATAGCCGATCGACAGCATCGGATAGGCGAGGCTTACCGGCACCCGCGACAGGGCCATGATCCATACCACCACGCTGATGCCATAGCAGGCGAGGCCGCCGATAATCGGCCACTGTGTGGCGATCTTCATGCCGATCGGCACGATATTCTCCAGCGAAAACTGGAATTCGCCGATGCGCGTGGTGCCGGCCTTCAGCAGCAGTTGCGCGGCGGCATTGAGCAGCACGCCGGTCAGGATCAGGGAAAAACTGACAAAGTTCAAAGGGGTCGCCAGAAAGTGGATCTAGGGTTTTTGGATGGCGACGCGCTTCGCATCTTTATGGATCACCTCGAAGGCCACGCCCAGGGCGCGGATCGCTTCGATATCGCCAGGCTGAATTATAGCGATGGCCGGGCCCGGCGCGTTCCAGGCAGCTGGAAAGTCGGCCAGTCGGGGAATGAATTTCTGTGGCTCTGCTTTCTCGCCCATTTCAAATTCATCCACATACTCCACCAGGGTCAGGGTGCGCTCCAGATAAAAGGGCAGGGACTGGTCGTAGATCTTGACGGCATAAAGACGTGTGTCCGGCTTCATGCGACTTTCAATCGAAGCCGCGACCGCATGCCCGGACTGCAGCGGGGAAATGGTTTCATAACCGCGCTCGATCAGCTCGATCATACCGAGCACCGCGGCGGAGACGATGATAAGCCCCAGCCATTTCCGTCCCGTTCGCAAGGCGGTGAAGGCCACCACAACCGCAAGCGCCATCAGCAGCATGGCGGCGATCACCCAGGCGCTCAGCTCGGTGTACATCTGCCGGCGGGCGAAGTCGTCGCCGGCGCGCTGCAGGGGCGCGATCCATGCCGCATAGGCGCCGGCCAGGGCCAGCGGCAGCACCGGCAGCACCAGCCAGGCGAGGG
This sequence comes from Usitatibacteraceae bacterium, assembly GCA_036394575.1. Classification (GTDB taxonomy): domain Bacteria; phylum Pseudomonadota; class Gammaproteobacteria; order Burkholderiales; family Usitatibacteraceae; genus UKL13-2. Next base: position 7,798 of record DASWEY010000026.1, read on the forward strand.
TCCTGTCGGCGGCTTTCTTCAGGAAGACGGCAATCACCAATGCCAGCATCGGAAACATCGGCAGCACATAGGCGGGCAATTTGGAGCTGGACTTGCTGAAAAACAGCAGGACGAAAGCGCTGAACAGCAGCAGGAATTTGAGCGGCGCGAAGGTTGAGCCGTCAGCCTTGGACAGGGATGGGGTGCGCCAGCCGCTGACCAGCGCCGGAAGCAGGGCGATCATCCAGGGCAGGAAGCCGGCGAATACGATCGGCACAAAAAACCACCACGCGGCCTCGCGGCGGTGACTGGTGGTCAGGAAGCGCTCGAAGTGCTCATGGATGAAAAAGAAGTGCGCGAACTCGGGATTGCGTATCGACACCACGATGAACCAGGGCGCGGCGATGGCAAAAAACAACAGCAGACCGCGCAGCCACTCCAGCTTCAGCAGCAGGCGAAAATCGCGCTGCACCACGCAGTAGAGAAATATGGCGGCGGCGGGAAAGACGATGCCGATCAGACCCTTGGACAGCACCGCGACTGCCATGCCGGCCCAGGCCCACAGCATCCAGCGCCGCCGTTCATGATGGTAGGCGGTAGCCTGCGCCAGCAAAAAGCTGCACACCCCCAGCGTCATCCAGAACGTCAATCCCATGTCCAGAGTGACAATTTCGGACAGCATCATGAAATAGGGAGAGGCCAGCAGCACCAGGGCCGCCAGGGCGCCGGTCTCGTGATCGAACAGGCGCGAACCGGTGTACGCGATCAGCAGGAGGCAGGCGATGCCGCACAGAAAAGTGTAAAGGCGCGCGCTGAATTCGCTTTCGCCGAAGACGGCAAACGCAGCCGCGGTTGCCCAGTACTGCATGGGCGGTTTTTCAAAGTACTTGAGCCCGTTGAGGCGCGGCGTGACGAAATCGCCGCTGACGGCCATTTCGCGCGCAATCTCGGAGTAGCGTCCTTCGTCGGGATTGGCGAGCTTTCGATAACCCAGTTCGCTCAGGGCAAGCAGCCCGATCAGCAGCGCCAGTACGAGAATCAGCGGGCGGCGGAGAAAGATCATATTGGAATTCTTTGCGAAAGACGCCGATGGACCGCGATCCATCATCAGGAGAGCCGAATTGTACCGGGAAAACCCCGGGATTCTGCCGCCGATGGGGGCGGCGGCTGCCAGGAATCAGGAGGCGCGCAACAATACGATCACAGCGCCGCTGCCGCCGTCGGCCGGGGGCGCGTCGCAAAAGGCCAGGACTTCTTCGCGCTGCGACAGGGACAGCCTGACCTTGTTGCGCAGCAAGGCGATATTGTTCGGCGAGCGCGTGCCCTTGCCGTGAATGATGCGCACGCAGCGGATGCCGTTATGGCGGGCATGGGCCAGAAACTGCGCCAGTTCGGCGCGCGCCATGGCGGTAGTGGCGCCATGCAGGTCCATGCTGGCTTGCACCACCCATTGCCCGCGCTTGAGTTTGCGCAAAATGTCGCTAGGCAGGCCGGGGCGCAGAAAGGTAATGAGATCGCCGGTTTCGATATCCAGATCCCAGCCCGAAGTGTCGGCCAGCAGTTCCCCGGGGATGGCCAGATCGTCCTCGATGCGCTTGAACGGCACCGGCCTGGGACGTGGTTTTTGCAGCGAGGCGCGCGCTTTGCCGCGCAACGGGGCCACATCCGCGACTTCGGCGCGGAACAGGTCTTCTTCCTCGGGCTTGTCTGCCATCCTTCGGCGCTCGCGGGGAAGGTCGCCTAGTGCAGGCTCTCGAGATAGCGGTCGGCATCCAGTGCGGCCATGCAGCCGGTGCCGGCGCTGGTGACGGCCTGGCGATAAACATGGTCCTGCACATCGCCGGCGGCAAAGACGCCCGCTACCGAGGTCGCGGTGGCATCGCCCTGCAAGCCCCCCCTGGTGACGATATAACCGTTGACCATCTCGAGCTTGCCGTCAAAAATCTCGGTATTGGGTTTGTGGCCGATGGCGACGAAGCAGCCCTTCAGCCCCAGATCCCGGGTGCCGCCGTCCGCAGCGGATTTGACGCGCACGCCGAGCACACCGGTCTTGTCGCCCAGCACTTCATCGAGGGTGTGATTCCACAGGATGGTGACATTGCCGTCGCGGGCCTTGGCGAGCAGGCGATCCTGCAGGATTTTCTCGGCGCGGAACTTGTCGCGGCGGTGGATCACCGTCACATGCCTGGCAATATTCGACAGATAGAGCGCCTCTTCGACCGCGGTATTGCCTCCACCGACCACACAAACATCCTGATTTTTATAGAAAAAGCCATCGCAAGTGGCGCAGCCTGAAACTCCCTTGCCCATGAATAACTGTTCCGATGGCAGGCCCAGGTATTGCGCCGAGGCGCCGGTGGCGATGATCAGCGCATCGCAGGTATAACTGCCGGAATCGCCGGTCAGCGTATAGGGCCTGGTCTTGAAATCGACGGTGTGGATATGGTCGAAAATGATGTTGGTATCGAAGCGCTCGGCGTGTTTCAGGAAACGATCCATCAGCTCGGGGCCCTGCACGCCTTCGGCATCGGCCGGCCAGTTCTCGACATCGGTCGTGGTCATCAACTGTCCGCCCTGGGCGATGCCGGTGATCAGCGCCGGTTTCAGATTGGCGCGGGCCGCATAGACGGCTGCCGTGTAACCGGCCGGTCCGGAACCGAGGATGATGAGGCGATGATGTTGGTTGGACATGCTGGACTTTCGAAGGTTTGAATTGTGCAGGGCGTTATTTTAACGTAGACCCGCTGTGCGCTACGGAAGCAGGTGGTGTTGCGGGAACATAAAATCAAGCGCGCACCGCGATACCGCAATGGCGGCATGCACGGCGTGTTTCTGCATGGGAACTTGTGCGAGAATGCCCCCCAACATCAGGTGCGCCTATATTGAAATCCTGACAAAACGGCCGCTCGGAGGATAGATGTTACGTTCCATACCCCTGTTCAAGGATTTGAGCGACGCCGATATGGTGTTGATCAATGACCTCGCGATCGAAAAACAGGTGCCCAAGGGCACCGTGGTTCTGACCGAGGGCGCGGTAGGCGATTCCCTGTTTGCCATTGTCCACGGACGCGTCAAGGTATTCATCGGCGACGAGGAGGGGCGTGAAATCATCCTGAAAATTCTCGGCCCGGGCGATTTTTTCGGTGAAATGTCGATGATCGACAGCGAACCGCGCTCCGCCTCGGTATCCGCGCTCGATGCCTGCACTTTCAAGGTGCTGTCTCACCAGGCTTTCGAGCAATGTTTATTGCGCGCGCCGCGCATCGCCACCCTGGTGATGCAGTCGCTCGCCAAGCGACTGCGCGATGCCGACCGCAAGATTTCCACCCTGGCATTGATGGATGTTTACGGCCGCGTCGCCAGCACCCTGCTCGATCTGGCCATCGAGGACGGCGGCAAGCTGGTGGTGGGCGAGAAACTGTCGCAGCAGGACATCGCCAATATGGTCGGCGCCTCGCGCGAAATGGTCAACCGGATCCTGAAAGACCTCAGCGAGCGCGGCTATATCTCGGTGGAATCCAAGCAAATCACCATTCACGACCAGAAGCTGCCGCCATCGTTCTAGCGGCCCGCGGGCCTTGCGTCGGGCCGTTGCCCGACGAGGCTATAATCGCGGCATGAGCACCACATCCCGCCAGTCCGGCGATCCGGAAATGTTCGACGCCGCCGCATCGCCATCGAAGGCGCAGTCGCCCTCCGCCACCAAGCTGTCGCGCCTGCTGCGCGAAGCCGGCTGGATCGCTTCCCTCGCTATCGCCATTTACATGGCATTGATCTTTGCCACGCGCTCGGCGGCCGATCCAGGCTATTTTTTCAGCGGGCAAGGCGCCATCATCGTCAACAAGGGCGGACTGACCGGCGCCTGGGTGGCCGATTTTCTGTTCGGACTGTTCGGCCTTGCCGCCTGGTGGTGGGTCGGCCTGGCCATATTTGTGGTCATGCGCCTGTTTCGCCGGGTAGAGACCTGGAGCGTATTCGATCACCGCAACCTGGCCGTCGCCCTGTGCGGTTTCGCGATCCTGCTCATCGCCTCCAGTTCGCTGGAGGCCCTGCGCCTGCATTCCATCAAGGCGGTGCTGCCGAATGGGGCCGGCGGCGTCGTCGGCAGCCTGCTGGCCGGCGGCATCGAGAAAATGCTGGGCTTCACCGGCGGCACCCTGTTGCTGATGGCGCTGGTGGCCGGTTCGCTCAGCGTATTTTCGGGGCTGTCCTGGATCCGCCTTGCCGAGCGCATTGGCGGCGGTATCGAATGGCTGTTTTTTGCCGCCAAGACGCGCATGGATGCCAAGCGCGATCGTGCCGCCGGTGAACAGGCCATGATCGAGCGTGAGGAAAAGGTCGAAGAGTTCAAGCGCATCATCGAGGACCATCCGCCGATCCGCATCGAGCATACCGTTACCGAGATTCCGCAATCGGAACGCGCCACGCGCGAAAAGCAGGCCAATCTGTTCGCCGATCTGCCCGACTCGCCGCTGCCGCCGATTTCCCTGCTCGACCCGCCCGACGCCACCATCGAGCGCCCCGGCGCCGAAGTGCTGGAGTTCACCTCGCGCCTGATCGAACGCAAGCTGATGGACTTCAATGTGGCGGTCAAGGTGGTCGCTGCCTATCCGGGGCCGGTGATCACGCGTTATGAAATCGAGCCGGCGGTGGGCGTCAAGGGCTCCACGGTCGTCAACCTCGCGCGCGATCTGGCACGGGCGCTGTCGGTGACCTCGATCCGCATCGTCGAGACCATTCCCGGCACCTCGCATATGGGCCTGGAAATACCGAATCCGCGCCGCGAGATCGTGCGCCTCTCGGAAATTCTCGGCTCCACCGTCTACGGCGATATGAGCTCGCGGCTGGCCATCGCCATGGGCAAGGATATCGCCGGCCGCCCGGTGGTGGCCGACCTCGCCAAGATGCCGCATGTGCTGGTGGCCGGCACCACCGGTTCCGGCAAATCGGTGGCGATCAATGCGATGATTTTGTCCCTGGTCTACAAGGCCACTGCCAACGAAGTGCGGCTGATCCTGATCGACCCGAAAATGCTCGAGCTGTCGATCTACGAGGGCATTCCGCATTTGCTGGCGCCGGTGGTAACCGATATGAAGTACGCCGGGCACGCGCTCAACTGGTGTGTGGCCGAAATGGACCGGCGCTACAAATTGATGAGCACGGTCGGCGTGCGCAATCTGGCCGGCTTCAACAGCAAGATCAAGGAAGCCAAGGACAAAGGCGCGCCGCTGCCGCACCCGTTTTCACTGACCCCGGACACGCCCGAGCCGCTGGAGGCCTTGCCCCTGATCGTGGTGGTGATCGACGAACTGGCCGACCTGATGATGGTGGTCGGCAAGAAAGTTGAAGAGTTGATCGCACGCCTGGCGCAGAAGGCGCGCGCCTCCGGCATTCACCTGGTGCTGGCCACGCAGCGGCCCAGCGTGGATGTGATCACTGGCCTGATCAAGGCCAATGTGCCGACGCGCGTGGCTTTCCAGGTCTCGTCCAAGATCGATTCACGCACCATCCTCGACCAGCAAGGCGCCGAGGCTTTGCTGGGGCAGGGCGATATGCTCTATCTGCCGCCCGGATCCGGTATTCCGCTGCGTGTGCATGGCGCATTTGTCAGCGATGCCGAGGTGCACCGCGTGGTCGACGCGCTGAAGAAGCAGGGCGAGCCCGCTTATATCGAAGGCATTTTTGATTCTCCCGAAGACGCGCAGGGCGAGCTCGGCGGGGTGAATGGCGGTGGCAGCGCCGGCGGCGAAAGCGATCCCCTGTACGACCAGGCGGTCACCGTGATCCTGCAGAACAAGCGTGCCTCGATTTCCCTGGTGCAGCGTCATTTGCGCATTGGCTACAACCGCGCTGCGCGCCTGCTGGAAGACATGGAAAAAGCCGGCCTGGTGTCGCCCATGCAGTCCAACGGCAATCGCGAAATCATCGCGCCTAATCGGGGTGAATGATTGGGGTGAATAGCCTGTCGGCACTTTCACCTCGCCTTGCGTTAATCAGCCGCCGGACTTGCCCGGCAGAAAACCACAGACCATGAAATTATTTGCATTACTCCTGACCGCCGGACTTGTCGCCGCCAGCGCCGTCCATGCAGCCGCCATGGATGATTTCAAGTCCTTCCTGTCCGGCACTCAATCCGCGCGTGCCGATTTTTCGCAGACCGTCTATGACCCCAAGGGCAAGATGACGCAGCAGGCCAAGGGCAGGCTGGTGTTCCTGCGTCCCGGCAAATTCCGCTGGACCTACATCAAGCCGGCGCAGCTGATTGTCGGCGATGGCAGCCGCGTCTCTTTTTTCGATGAAGACCTGAATCAGGTCACGGTGCGCAAGCTCGAGAAAGCTTTTGCCTCGACACCTGCCGCCCTGCTGGCCGGCAAGAGCGAAGTTGAGGCGGCCTTCATTCTGGTCGCCGGGGGCGAAAGCGATGGCATGGAATGGGTGAACGCCGAGCCGAAATCGAAGGACGCCGGCATTGAGAAAGTGCGGCTGGGTTTTGCCAAAAACCAGCTTGCCGCGATGGAATTGTTTGACGCCTTCGGCAACCGTACGCGCCTTGACTTCAGCAAGTTCGAGCGCAACCCGAAGATCGACGCCAAGGAATTCGTGTTCGTGCCGCCCAAGGGCGCGGACGTGGTCAGCGAGTAACAGGGCTGGCTAGCGGCTGGCGTTGTTTTCAGCTGCTTTGATCAGTTCTTCCCAGCGGGCCAGGGGAATCCTCGCCACCGGCTCGCTGCCGCCATGGCCATCCGGCCTGTATACCGCGACCTCGGCCATTTCCATATGGATCCAGTCCTCGAATTTGGGCGCGCCGACCATATGGGCCACCAGCAGGGTGTTGCTGCCCGCAGCCGGTACTTCGGAAAGACGTTTCTTGCGCAAGGTTGCTACGTCGACGCCGGGATGCACCCCGGGCGGATTCAAGTCGGGGGTGATGCTGACCGGTCCCAGGTCCAGCAAACGCGCCGTATCCTGCGCGCGACACAGTTCCGAGGCGTAGATCGCGGCGAACGGCAGCTTCAATTTGCCTATGGCCGCGCCGACGGTACGGGCCATCTCCTCGCCATTTGCCGTCAGGTTGCCCTGGGTGCAAACCGGGGTTACCGTGCCGGTCTCGGCGTGGCGCATGTACAGCACATAGCCGCCTTTGCGCAGCGCCTCGACCAAGGCTGTGCCCTTCAGTTCCTTCGCTGGGTCAACCGTGGGCGGCGGCACGCGGACGGCTTGCGCTGCCGCGGCCGGGTCGGCCGGTGCTACAGGAGTTTGTGCGCCGACGCCGAGCGTGGTCAGCGTCAACAGCATCAAGGCGCAAGTGGCGGAAATTTTCATACGGCGTTCCTCGAGTTGCCTTGTTATCTCTTCTCAGGCCGGCGTAAAAAACCGTTCGCGCATTTCGCCGAGTCCCAAGGTATCCAATACCTCATGCAAACGTTCGGTGGGGCGCTTGCGCGGCAGGTTCTTGAAGCTGGCGATGATCAGCTCGTTTTTCATCGAGTGCTCCCAGCCCACCAGCTCGGTAACCTTGACCTGATAGCCATGCGCTTCGAGTTGCAGGCAGCGCAATACATTGGTGATCTGGCTGCCGAATTCGCGGGTGTGCAGAGGGTGACGCCAGATTTCACTGAGCGCGCTTTTGCCCACACTGTTGCCAACTGAGGCGCCCTTGTTTTTATTGAACACCGAAGCGACCTCGGCCTGGCAGCAGGGCACCAGCACCATGAATTTCGCACGGTGGGCGAGTGCGAAACGGATCGCGTCATCGGTCGCGGTGTTGCAGGCATGCAGCGCCGTGACGATATCGATATTTGCCGGCAAGGCGTTTGAGGCGATCGATTCAGCCACTGATAAATTCAGAAAGCTCATGCGCGCGAAGCCGAATTTTTCGGCCAGCGCCTGCGACTTCTGCACCAGGTCGTCGCGGGTTTCGATGCCGTAAATATGGCTGCGATCGGCCAGTGCCTTGAAAAACAGGTCGTAGAGAATGAAGCCCAGATAGGATTTGCCGGCGCCATGATCGACCAGCTGGATATCCGCATGGTCTGTGAGAATGTCCTGCAGCAAGGGTTCGATGAACTGGTAGAGGTGATAAACCTGTTTCAGCTTGCGCTGGCTGTCCTGGTTCATGCGCCCGTCGCGCGTCAGGATATGCAGCTCCTTCAGCAGCTCCAGAGATTGGCCGGGGCGCAGATCGTAGGCGATGCCGGGTTTGCCGTCGGGTTTGGCAGAAGCGGAGCGGGTTGATATTTTTGGCATACCGTATTGTCCCGCATTACCGGGATGACGGCGCACGCAAGAGAGTGGTCGCCATCCCGTCATTCAGTCTCAGGGTGTCACCACCATCGGCAACTCGATGAAACTGTCCTGGCCGGGCGTGTGGAAAATGCGCTGCGTGGCCTTTTTGTAATCGCCCGGCTTGGCCCAGAAAATATTGGGCACAAAGGTCTGCGGGTTGCGATCATAGAGCGGGAACCAGCTCGACTGGACCTGCACCATGATGCGGTGGCCGGGCAGGAACACATGGTTGGTGGTCGGCATGGCGAAGCGATACGACAGGGCCTTGTCGGCCGCAATCGGCTTGGCCGTTTCCAGGCTCTCGCGGTAGCGGCCGCGGAAGATGTCCATCGATACGGCCAACTGATAGCCGCCCATCTGCGGATCATGCGCGACTTCATCCGGATAGACGTCGATCAGTTTTACCACCCAGTCGGAATCGGTGCCGCTGGTCGAGGCGATCAGGTTGGCGATCGGCTGGCCGCTGATTTTCAGCGGGGTGGTCAAGACCTCGGTGGTGAATACGAGCACATCGGGGCGGCTGGCGGCATTGCGCTGGTCGTCGACCAGCCATTGGCGCCAGGTCGAGAACTTGCCGCCGACCGGCTGGTGGGGACGCGCACGATAGGTCACCGGTTTGGCCGGGTCGGAGATGTATTCATCGAAGGCGGAATCGCCGGCCTTGGGAGCGATAAAGCCCAGCTTTTGCTCGGCAAGCAGGTGCAGCGGGGTCGGCTTGATGGCGCAGCCGCTGCTGCAACCCGCCGGCCAGGCCGGCAGACGGCGCCAGGTGTTGGTGCCGGTTTCATAGGCGGTAACGCTGGCGATATTGGCTTTCGGTGCGCCGTCCTTCAGATATTGGTCGAGGAAAGGACGCAGCACTTCGCGGCGGAATTGCAGGGCGGTATCGGCATCGAACTTGATCGCGCCCAGCGCGCTGCCGTCGCCGATCGCCTGGCCATGCCACCACGGGCCCATCACCAGAAACACCTTGTCGTTGGCGGTGTCTTTCGGCTTGATCGCCTTGTAGACGGCGATGGCGCCGTAGATGTCCTCCTGGTCCCACAGGCTGTGCACCAGCATGGTGGGAACCTGCAGCGGCTGCGCGGCGAGAATCTTGTCGACGGCCTGGTCTTTCCAGAACGCGTCATAGCCGGGATGCGCCAGCAGCTTGCGCCAGAAACCGACCTGCTCGAGACCACGCTGGCGGCCGAGTTCGCCGGCCGAGCCGGCGCGCAGGTACATATCGTAGTTGTCGAAATGATCGCGGAACCACTTCGCCTCGTTCTTGCGCGTCGCCACCTGCTCGAGGATGTAATCCATGTTTTCCTGGCGGAAGGCGCCGTTGTGGAACCAGTCGTCGCCCATCCAGCCATCCACCATCGGGTTCATCGGCACCGAGACTTTCAGCGCCGGGTGCGGATTGACCAGGGCCATCAGCGGCAGGAAGCCGTCATAGGAAATGCCGAGGATGCCGACCTTGCCATTGGTTTCCGGAATGTTCTTCACCAGCCAGTCGATGGTGTCGTAAGTGTCGGTGGAATGATCGACGGGCGTCGCGTTCTGCGGCCCGTGCAGCGGACGGTTCATCACATAATCGCCTTCGGAGCCATGCTTGCCGCGGATGTCCTGCACCACGCGGATATAGCCGCCCTCGACGATGGTGTCGGTGGCATTGTCATAGCCCTGCAGGATCGGGCCCAGGTGGGCGCTTTCGGCATGATTGGTCAGCTCGGCGGCGTCGTAGGGGGTGCGCGTCAGCAGGATCGGCGCGCTCTTGGCGCCTTTCGGCACGATGATGACCGTGTTCAATTTCACTCCGTCGCGCATCGGAATCATCACGCTGCGCTTCACATAATCGAAACGGTCCGTCGGCGCCTCGAACTTGGCCGGGGTTTCGCTGGGCAGCTCCGCGTAGGTTTTCGGTGCCTGATCTTGCGCCAATGCCAGCATGGCACATGACAAGGCGGCGAGCGTGGCAAACAGGGTGAAAGCAAAGGGAGTAAATGCAAAGGGACGAGCGTGGCGGCTGAGCGTCATGGGATTCCCGGATTGAAATTTGGATTAAGACGAGGAGGGCGCTGCGCCGAGTGACATCCTGTGCGCAGAAGCAGCGTGAGTTTAGCCGATGTGCCTGTGCCGCGGGTTCGATTGCAATGGCAAATTTGTAACCTTTCATGGTCGCGCCGGGCGTCGATAAAAACAGAAGAACGCCATTTGGCGGGCGTCTTCAGCCATTTTTGCTCGGGAAGCCGCGCCAATGCTGGAGTTTGAATTTTTCATTGAGGCATTGGCAGATTGAATATTGATCGCCGCCGCACATCGATAGTCAAAGGCCGACGATCCGCTTCGCGTAAAATTGCCGCGTGAACGATCTCTTTGAAACCGTCCCCGACAAGTTGGCTGCGCCGCCGGACAATGCGCCGCTCGCCGAGCGCCTGCGTCCGCGTGTGCTCGCCGAGGTGATCGGCCAGGACCATCTCACTGCCGAAGGCATGCCGCTGCGCATCGCCTTCGACAGCGGCATACCGCATTCGATGATCCTGTGGGGCCCGCCGGGGGTGGGCAAGACCACCATCGCGCGCCTGATGGCGACCGCTTTCGAGGCGGATTTCATCGCGCTGTCCGCCGTACTTTCCGGCGTGAAGGAAATTCGCGAGGCCATCGAGCGCGCCGCTGTCAATCGCGACAATCTCAAGCGCCGCACCATCCTGTTCGTCGACGAGGTGCACCGCTTCAACAAGAGCCAGCAGGATGCCTTCCTGCCGCATGTGGAATCGGGTCTCGTCACTTTCATCGGCGCCACCACGGAGAATCCGTCTTTCGAACTGAATAACGCCCTGCTGTCGCGCGCCACCGTCTATGTGCTGAAGCCGCTGGACGATGCCGCACTGGCGCAGATGTTCGAGCGCGCCGCGACGGTGGCTTTGCCGAAAGTGGCGATTGCCGCCGATGCCAAAGCGCAGATGGCGGCGATGTCCGATGGCGACGGGCGGCGTTTGCTGAACCTGATCGAGCAACTCGCCACCGCAGTGGCCAGCATGAACATCGACAAGGTCGACACCAAGTTTGTCGAGACCGTGCTGACGCGGGCGGCGCGTCGCTTCGACAAGGGCGGCGACAATTTCTACGACCAGATTTCAGCCCTGCATAAATCGGTGCGCGGCTCCGATCCCGATGCCTCGCTGTACTGGTTTTGCCGCATGCTCGACGGCGGCGCCGACCCGCGCTATCTGGCGCGGCGCCTGATCCGCATGGCCACCGAAGACATCGGCCTCGCCGATCCGCGCGCACTGGACATGACGGTGGCCGCCGCCAATGTCTACGAGCGGCTCGGCTCGCCCGAAGGCGAGCTGGCCCTGGCCGAGGCCGTGGTGTACCTGGCGGTGGCGGCCAAATCGAATGCGGTGTACCAGGCCTATAACGAGGTGCGCGCCCATATCGCCCAGGACGAGTCGCGGCCGGTGCCCATGCATATCCGCAATGCGCCGACCAAGCTGATGAAGAATCTGGGCATGGGCAAGAATTATCGCTATGCCCACGATGAAGAGGGCGCCTATGCCGCCGGCGAAACCTATCTGCCGGACGGCATCGACGACCCGCAGTGGTACCGGCCGACGGATCGCGGCCTGGAAGCGAAGATTCGCGAAAAACTTGCCCGGATGCGCGAGCTTGATTCAAAATACCGCAAATGAAAACGAATCCGCGCATTGTCGGGCTGTTGCCGAGCCCCTTCTCCTCCTCGCGATCCCGCTAGGCGGGCGTTCCTCGCGTTCCCTTTCCGGCCTTGCCGGACCCAATTTGCCGCGGCCCTGATGCCGTGGCGCAATAAAAATACCCTCTACAGGATTCACCATGCTTGATATTCAACAACTCCGTAAAGAGCTGCCCACCGTGCTGGAAGGACTGGCGCGGCGCGGTTACGCATTCGATGAGGCGCAATTCCGCGAGCTCGAGGACGAACGCAAACAGCTGCAGACCAAAACCGAGGAATTGCAGGCCAAACGCAATTCGCTGTCCAAACAGATTGGAATTCTCAAAGGCAAGGGCGAGGATACGGCCGCCGTCATGGCGGAAGTGGCCGGCATCGGCGACGCCGTCAAGGCGAACGAAGCGGCATTAACCGCATTGCAGGAAACGCTGAACGGCTTTCTGCGCGTCGTCCCCAATATCCCGCGTGCCGAAGTTCCCGTCGGCAAATCAGCCGATGAAAATGTGGAAGTGCGCAAATGGGGCACGCCCGGTAAATACGATTTCAAAGTCCGCGACCATGTCGAAATCGGTGAGGCACTGGGCGGCATCGACTTCGACACCGCCGCCAAGCTGAGCGGCGCACGCTTTTCCGTGTTGAAAGGCGGCGTGGCGCGGCTGCATCGCGCACTGGCGCAGTTGATGCTCGATACGCACACGCTGGAGCATGGCTACACCGAGGTCTATGTGCCCTATATGGTCGGGCCCGAGTCGGCCGATGGCGTGTCGAGCCTCGCCAAGTTCAAGGAAGATTTGTTCAAGATCGAGGGCCGCGATCTGTACCTGATTCCCACGGCGGAATATCCGGTCACCAACTTCGTGCGCGACTCGATCGTGGATGCGAAGGAATTGCCGCTCAAGTTCGCCTGCCACAGCCCCTGTTTTCGCTCGGAGGCCGGCAGCTACGGCAAGGACACGCGCGGCATGATCCGCCAGCACCAGTTCGACAAGGTCGAGATCGTGCAGATCGTGCATCCGGAAAAATCGACCGAGGCGCATGAGGAACTGGTGCGCCATGCGGAAACGATTCTGCAAAAGCTGGGGCTGCCGTATCGCACCATGCTGCTGTGCACCGGCGATATGGGATTTTCCAGCGCCAAGACCTATGACCTCGAAGTATGGCTGCCGGCGCAGAACACCTATCGCGAGATTTCATCCTGCTCGAATTTCGAAGCCTTCCAGGCAAGGCGCATGATGGCGCGCTTCAAGAACGCCCAAGGCAAGACCGAACTGCTGCACACCATCAATGGTTCCGGCCTGGCGGTGGGGCGCACCCTGGTGGCGATCCTGGAAAATTACCAGAACGCCGACGGCACGGTGACGATTCCGCCGGTGCTGGTGCCGTATATGGGCGGCGTGACCGCACTGAGTCCAACGCAGTAGCGGCATGCGGACCACACTGGTACTGATCCGCCATGGCGAAACCGAGTGGAACCGGCAGGCGCGCATCCAGGGGCATACCGATAGCGCGCTGACGCCCGAAGGCGTGGCCCAGGCCGAGGCGGGGGCGCGGCGGCTCGGCAGGGAAAAATTCGATCATCTGGTCGCCAGCGATCTGGGGCGCACCCGGCACACGGCGGAAATCCTGAATGCGCCCATCGGCCTGCCGGTCAGCCTCGATGCCGGCCTGCGTGAGCGCTGCTTCGGCATCGGCGAGGGCCGCTCCTATGCCGAACTCGATGCGGAATATCCGGAGCTGTTTTCGCGAGTGCGTGAAACCGATCCGCATTACGCCATTCCCGGTGCAGAGACGCGCGCTGAATTTCACCAACGCACCACCGCAGCACTGCAGGCTATTGCTGCCGATCACGCCGGCAAGCGTGTATTGGTGGTGACGCACGGCGGGGTGCTCGGCGCCGTCTATCGTTGGCTGAACGATCTGCCGATTGCCAGCCCGCATCTGATCGACATTCCCAACCTGGGCTATAACCGCATCCGCGTTTCAGCGGACCGCTGGCAGATCGAGACCTGGGGCGATATCTCGCATCTGCGGGACTATCGCGGCGCGATGACGGCGGAAGGCGTCTGAGCGGCGGCTTCCGCCGGAATGGCTTTTTTGGGCGCGGCAAAATCGGTATCGTCCAGCAGCAGATCGAAGCGGCTGTCCATTTCCAGCGGCTTCTCGAGCTTGGTCAGGATGTCGGAATAGTTGCGGATGTTTTCCACGAACTGCACGGCCTCGTCGCCGCGACAGAAACCGTGCTTGAGGGTGTCGTAAACAGCGGGCTCGCGCAAGCGGAGATAAGCCTTGCGCACATCGAGCCAGGAGTCGGCATCGAGTTTCATGCGCTGGGTGAGGATGCGCGCGTCCTCAAGGTGTCCATAGCCCTGGTTGTAGGCCGCCAGCGCCAGCCAGGTGCGGTCCGGCTCCTGGATGCGATCGGGCACCACCTCGCGCAACGTCAGCAGATAGCGCGCACCGCCGCGGATCGATTCGCGCACATCGAGGCGGTTCTTGACGCCCATGCGGTCGGCGGTGTCTTCGGTCAGCATCATCAGGCCGCGCACCCCGGTCGGCGAGGTGGCCAGTGCATCCCAGTGCGATTCCTGATAACCCACCGCCGCCAGCAGGCGCCAGTCGATGCCGGTGACCTGCTGCGCCTCATGAAAGAACGGCCGCAGCTTCGGCAGGGCGGTCTGCATTTTCGACAGGATTTCCTCCGAGTCGATGGCTTGGATGCGATTGGTATGTCCGTAGTAGCGGTCGATCAGGCGCGCCAGGGTGCCGTTGTTGCGGATCTTGTCGAAGAACAGTACTGTCGATTGCTGCAGATCGTAGTCGACCTGCGGCGCAAAGGCCCAGGCCAGCTTGTTCTCGCGACCGACGCTGAAGGCCATGGCGAGATCGGGATGCACGCGTTTGCCGACCAGAAAGGCGTAGTTGTCGGTCAGGGCGAAATCGCTTTGCTCGGTTTCAACGCGCTTCAGCAGTTCATCGGGGTCTGCATCCTGTGGCAGTACATCGATGGCAATGCCGGGAAAATCGCCGGTCAGTTCGCGCAGCAGATCGTGGCCGGGCGTTTCGGCGATCACCGCGATATGCCTGCCCTCGACGTCCTTCATGCTGCGCGGCTTGGCCTCATTGCTGCGATAGATCAACTGGTTCTGGATGATCTTGTAGCTGGGGCTGAAGGCAAACTGCTGGCGCAACTCGACCGTCGGTGCCATTCCGGCGGCGGCGATATGGCCGCGGCCGTCGCGCAGGGCCTCCAGCAATTTCTGATAGCTCGGCAGGACCACGAATTTCGGCACCACACCCAACTCACGCGCAAACAACACGGCGAGATCATGCTCGAAACCGGTTTCCGAATCGTCGCCGCTCTTGCCGGCGCGCGGAATATTCTGGGTGGTGGTGGGGCCGCGCAGGGTGAGAAAGACAATCTCGCCGGATACGCGCGGCGCCTTCAGCGGCAGGCGCAGCCACTGCGGCGCGTAGTTGCCCTGCTGCATGCCCAGGCCCAGTACCAACGCCAAAATGCCGCCAAGGATGGCGGCAAGAATGATCAGCGCAATGGTGAGCTTGCGTTTTCGTTTCATTTTTTTGGCGCCGGTTCGCGGCGAGGCCTAGGGGATGATGACCAGTTTTCCGGTGACGCGCCGCGCGAGCAGATCGTTCAGCGCCTGCGGCGTTTCCGCCAGGGAATAGGTGCGCGATATCAACGGACGGATTTTGCCCTCGCCCATCCAGCCCAGCATTTCGCGCATGCCGGCCAGATTCGCCTGCGGCTCGCGCTTGGCGAACTCGCCCCAGAACACCCCGACAATCGAAGCGCCCTTGAGCAGGGGCAAGTTCCAGGGCAGGGCTGGAATCGGGCCGGCGGCAAAACCGATTACCAGATAACGGCCGCGCCAGGCGATGGAACGAAAGGCCGGCTCGGCGTACGCGCCGCCCACCGGGTCGAACACCACATTCGCGCCCTTGCCCTCGGTCAGGCGTTTTACCGCTTCGCGCAAATCCTCGTTGTCGTAATGGATCAGCGCATCGGCGCCATGCCGTTTGCAGATATCGAGTTTGGCGCGCGAAGAGGCCGCCGCGATCACGCGCGCGCCGATCGCCTTGCCGATTTCGACCGCGGCGAGGCCGACGCCGCCGGCCGCGCCCAGCACCAGCATGGTCTCGCCGGCCTGCAATTGCGCGCGATCGCGCACCGCATGCCAGGCGGTGCCATAGGCCAGCGAAAATGATGCCGCCAGCGAGAAATCCATCCCGGACGGCAAGGGCATGACCACGGCGGCCGGCGCCACCACTTCCTCGGCGAAGCCGCCGACGCCGCAGAACGCGGCAACCCGGTCGCCCGCCTTGAGATGCTTGACGCCGGGACCGACCGAGATGATTTCGCCGGCCACTTCGGCCCCGGGTGTAAACGGAAAGGCGGGTTGCAACTGATATTTGCCCTGCACGATCAGGGCATCCGGAAAATTCACGCCGGCGGCTTTGACGCGGATCCGGACTTCGCCCGCTTTGGGTTCGCGTGGGGGCACTTCGCCGACGATCAACTGGTCGGGCAGGCCCCACTGCTGGCAGAGCACGGCTCGCATTATTATTTCTCCTCAAAAGTCGCGCGGGCAGGTTGGAAGGGTAGCATGGCATATTGCTTTTTCCTTTCGCGGCGATTGCCGACGGGCGGCTTTAAGGGGAATTGCCGACGGACGGCAATTAACGGGATAATCCCGGTCTGCAAATAGCGACAAATCAATAACGAAAATTCGGCATGACTACGAAAATCATCGCGCTGGTGCCCGCCGCCGGCACCGGCACGCGTCTGGGCGACCGCCTGCCCAAACAGTACCTGGCATTGAACGGCAAGCCGATGATCTTTCACACCCTGGCGGCGCTGGCCCGGGTGTCGCGCATTGCCCGCATCGTGGTGGTGCTGTCGCCCGACGACCGGCATTGGCGCGAATTCGAAGCGGACTGGGCGCTGCTGGGCGAGCGCATTGCCGTCGTCAATGTCGGCGGCAAATCGCGCGGTGAAAGCGTCGCCAATGGCTTGCAGGCGATCGCCGCCGAAATGACCGCCAACGACTGGGCGCTGGTCCACGATGCCGCACGGCCCTGCATACGCACTGAGCTGGTGGAACAGTTTATCGATGAACTTGAGAATGATCCGATCGGTGGCCTGCTGGCATTGCCCCTGGCCGATACCATCAAGCGGGACGACGGCGCGCTGCGGGTGGCAAAGACGGTTTCCCGCGAAGGCATCTGGCGCGCACAGACGCCGCAGATGTTTCGCTACGGCATGCTGAGCCGCGCCCTGCGCGATTTTGTCGACGCCACCGATGAGGCCCAGGCCATCGAAGCCGGCGGCCATGCGCCCAGGCTGGTGATGGGCGACAGCGCCAATCTGAAAGTCACCTATGCGCACGACATGAAACTGGCGCGCATGCTTTTGACGGAGGACGCCATACCATGAGAATCGGCCAGGGCTTCGATGTGCACCAGTTGGTGGTCGGCCGCAAATGCATCATCGGCGGGGTGGAGATTTCCTACGAGCGCGGCCTGTTGGGACACTCGGACGCCGATGTGCTGCTGCACGCGATCTGCGATGCCCTGCTGGGCGCGGCGGCGCTGGGCGATATCGGCAGGCATTTCCCCGACAGCGATGCGCGCTACCAGGGCATCGACAGCCGCACCCTGCTCAAACATGTCGCCGCCCTGATCGGCGAACGCGGCTGGAAAGTCGGCAATATCGACGCCACCATCATCGCGCAAATGCCGCGCATGACGCCGCATATTCCGGCGATGGTGAAGAATATTGCCGTCGATCTGGGCGTGGATGTGGGGCAGGTGAATGTGAAGGCGACGACGACGGAACAGCTGGGATTTACCGGGCGGGGCGAGGGGATTGCGGCGGAGGCGGTTTGTTTGTTGCTGGCCGATTGAATGGGCAGTCCATTTGCTTCTTAAAGAAGCTGATGCAACAGATATAGTGCAGAAAGAAAATTCAAATTGCCGACCCTTGCACCCATGCAAGGGCGCTATCAAACTGCTCTTCTATGCCACCCAGGTTTGAGCAAAAAAAGCGCAGATCGCCATTTGGTGCGGCTTCCCGAGCAAAAATGCCTCAAACACCGCGCCAATGCTGGACTTTGGCCGCAATATTTTTCGCGAAGCAAAACAGTCGTCATTCCAGCTCATTTTGGTAACTGAGCTGGAATCCAGCCCTTTGTTTACTCAAAACCTACGGTGGACTTGGGATGAAGGCATGCTTTCACGCCTTCGCTGGGACGACGGCGTTTTGTGCTAGAAGCGCCGTAAATTTCAAACGCTACTTCTTCACCTGCGCCAACACCGTACTCGTCCACGCCAGCCGATCGATCAGCGTGCGCAGGAACTGCCGGTTGAAGCGCAACTGGCAGGAGTCCGAGAGTTGATCGAGCTGCACGTCCTGGATTTTCAGCAGTTGCACTTCCGACACGGAAATGATCGATGCAGTGCGGCGCGCGCGGTCGCCGGAGAGATAGGCCATTTCGCCGAAGCAGTCGCCGTCCTTGAGCACGTTGAGCAGCTTGTCGTCCTTGATCACCTTGACCTGGCCGGAGACGACGATGAAGAAGGCGCGGCCGACATCGCCTTCCAGCAGCAGGTTCTGCTCGCGGGAATGGTTCTCCCAGATGGCGCCGCGCAGCACTTCCCATAATTCGGAATCGCGGAAGTCCTTGAAGAATTCCAGCTTGCGCAGCGAGTTGAATTTTTCGGCAGACGATATTTCGAAGGAATATTTTTCGAGTTGCGGGAAGGTTTCGGCCAGTTCGCGTGCCATCGCGTACCAGGCGGGATAGCGCTGGGCGGCATCCTTGGCCATGGCCTTTTCGACGATTTCGACCAGCTTCTCCGGCAGGTCCGGGCGGATCGATTTCAGCGGTGTCGGTTCTTCATTCAGGATTTTGTTGATCATCGCCACCGAGTTTGTCGCCTGGAAGGGCAGGCGTCCGGCCAGCAGTTCATACATGGTTACGCCCAGCGAGTAGATATCGCTCTGCACACTGGGCGGCTCTTCGTTGATCATTTCCGGCGCCATATAGGCGGGCGAGCCGACGAAGCCGTCGATCTGGGTGTGCGTGGAGGTGGAAATCTGCGCAGTGCCGAAATCGGAAATCTTGATGTCGTCGCGCTCGTCGAGCAGGATATTGGCGGCCTTGATGTCGCGGTGGATCACGCCGTTCTGGAAGGCGTAGTCGAGCGCGCGGCAAATCTTGAAAATCACCAGCACCGCCTGGCGCACCGGCAGCAGATTGGTTTCGGTGCAGTATTTCTTGAGGCTGCCGCCGCCCACGTACTCCATGACGATGTACTGCATATCGTCTTCGATCACCGCGTCGTACACCGCGACGATATTCGGGTGCGACAGCTTGCCGACCAGGGCGGCCTCGTTCATGAACAGTTTTTCGAAACGGCGCGCCTCCTCGGGGCCGGCGCTTTCGTCCTTGACCTGAACCTTGATCGCGACCTTGCGGTCGTTGAACTGGTCCTCGCCCAGGTAAACCACGGCAGTGGCACCGCGTCCCAGCTCGGAGAGGATGTCGTACTTGCCAATCTTGGTGGGACGCCCTGACATATTTATTTTTTGGCCTCTTTGCCGATGCGGATTTTACGGTTGCAGGCGAGCTCGTTTCGCTTCGGGGGATTCTAGCGCATGCCCGCCGCAGTCGGCGGCTTTTTCATCCCCTGGTCATGTGATCGACCACGGTGCCGGGATCGAACCTACCCGGTCGGGTGGGAAATCGTGCTGGGATCACGTGCGGGCGTCATATCGGCAGCGTCTTCGCGGCCTCGGCAAAGCCGGCCGCCGACAGCGTGCGCAGGGCGATGGGCGTGGCGATCGGCGCGTGCACATAGTTCTTGAACATCGAACGTTCATAGGCCGGGTCGTAATGGCGCACCAGCATATCGCCGACAAAGGCGTCCCATTCGCCGGCGGCGGCATGAGCCTTCCATTGGTCGATCACGTCCTTCGAATGCAGGGCCTTGAGGCAGTCGAGCTTGAAGAACAGCAGTTCCTGGTCGGTGATCAGATGCGCATATTCTTCGCGCAGCAGCTTCAGGCGCAGCGCCGGCAGGGTGATGAGCTCGAAGCAGCGTCCCAGCCACATCTGCTCGATCAGCGCCGGCGGCACGCGCAGGGCGCCGACCTTGCGGCTCTCCGCTTCCACATACACCGGGCGGGCCGGATCGAACTGCGACAGCGCCAGCCAGATGCGGCTTTCAAAACTTTTTTGCGAGGGTTGCGGCGCATCCGGCAAATCGCCCAGCACCGAGCCCTTGTGCGCGGCCAGCTTTTCCAGATCGATCACCTGGGCGCCACGTGCCCTCAGGCTGTCGAGCAAACGGCTTTTGCCCGAGCCGGTGCGGCCGCAGATCACGTGATAGCTGAACTGCGCCGGCAGCACCGTGAGGTCGTGCGCGACCTGGCGCCGCCAGGCCTTGTAGCCGCCGTCGAGCTGCATGGCGCCCCAACCGATGGTGCGAAAGATATGCGCCATGGCGCCGGAGCGCGTGCCGCCGCGCCAGCAATAGATCAAGGGCTTCCAGTTGCGCGGCTTGTCGTGGAATTGTTCATCGATACAGTCGGCGATATTGCGCGCCACCATCGCCGCGCCGAGTTTCTTGGCGGCGAACGAGGAGCTCTTGTACAGAGTGCCGACCGCGATGCGTTGTTCGTTGTCCAGCACCGGGCAATTGATGGCGCCGGGGATATGGTCGAGCGCAAACTCGGCCGGGGTGCGCGCATCGATGATGGCATCGAACTGCTGCAACTCGGCGTAACTGAGCGGCAACGCCTGCACGCCCGCGCGGCTGGCCGCGACGAAGCGGTTATCGGGGGCATTCATTTTTTGGCCCTGGCCTTCAGGGTTTTTTCGACGGCGGGTAGCACATTTTGCAGGATTCTCGGCTGTGCGGCCGCGATGGGATGCAGGCGATCGGCCTGGAACAGTTCCAGCTTGTCGGCCACGCCGTCGAGCAGGAAGGGGACGAGCGGCAATTGATACTGCTTGGCCAGGGCCGGGTACATATCGCGGAAACCGGTCGCGTAATCGATGCCGAAATTGGGCGGGATCTGGATGCCGATGATCACCACCCGGGCCTTGGCGGCGCGGGCCGCCTTGATGATGCCCTCCAGATTCTTGCGCATCTCGGTGAGCGGCAGGCCGCGCAGGCCGTCATTGGCGCCCAGGGCCAGCAGTACGATGGTCGGCTTTTGCCGGGTGAGATCGGCGCGAATGCGATTGAGGCCGCCGCCGCTGGTTTCGCCGCTGATGCTGGCATTGACCACGGCCACGCCGCGTGCCTTCATTTTCTCCTCGAGCAGGGCCACCCAGCCCTCGGCAGGGCTGAGGCCATAGGCGGCCGAGAGGCTGTCGCCATAGACCATGATGCGATCAAGCGCGGGCGTGGGTTTCGTTGCCGGGGCGAGAGAATCCGCCGCCGCCGGGAACGATAGCGCCCCGAGCATGGTCAGCAGCAATAGCGCCAGACACCTTGCGGCGGCGCGCCAAACCTTTGTTACCCTTGAAAACCGGTTTTCACCCACAAACTTCAAAATGACTCCTTCGGTGCTATAAATCTGCTCGATGCAGGTTTTTGCAAGTGAAAGCACCATACCATCTACCCTCCGATCGCTCACTGATCCTACTCAATCGCCCACTCAATAAGCCCACCATGCCCGACAATACTGCCCGCAGCCTGCCGGACAGCGCTGCCAATGATGCCATTGCGGCCGTGCCGATCATCAGCGTTGAACACCTGAGCAAGGAAGTGACGACCAGCGATGGCGTGCTGATCATCGTCAACAAGGCGCATTTTAGCGTCGCCGCCGGCGAAGCGGTGGCGGTCGTCGGCGCCTCCGGCTCGGGAAAATCGACCTTGCTGGGGCTGATGGCCGGATTGGACCAGCCCTCCAGCGGAAAAGTGCGCATCCATGGCGAGGACCTGTTCGCGCTCGATGAAGACGGCCGCGCCAAGCTGCGCGGCCGCCTGGTCGGCTTCGTGTTCCAGTCTTTCCAGCTGCTGCCTTCGCTGACCGCGCTGGAAAACGTGATGCTGCCGCTGGAACTGTCCGGTGTCGCCGATGCCGAGGCGCGCGCCAGATCCATCTTGGGCCGCGTCGGCCTGGCGGCGCGCGTCAAGCATTACCCCAAGCAACTGTCCGGCGGCGAGCAGCAGCGGGTGGCGATTGCGCGCGCCTTTGTCACCGAGCCCAAGCTGCTGTTCGCCGACGAGCCCACCGGTAATCTGGACGCCAAAACCGGGCGCGCCATGATCGATCTGCTGTTCGAACTCAATCGCGAGCGTGGCACCACCCTGATTCTGGTCACGCATGATCTGAATCTCGCCGGGCGTTGCGGCCGCCGCCTGACCATCGATGCCGGCGTGGTCAGCACCGAAGAGCATCAAGCCGAAATGGCGATGTGATCCGCATGAACAAGCTGCTGCTGTCCCTGCGCATGCTGCGCCGCAATGCCAAGTCCGGCGAAGCGCGGGTATTGCTGGTCGCTCTGTTCATCGCGGTGATGAGCGTGACCACGGTGGCCTTCTTTGCCGATCGCGTGGAATCAGCGCTGAATCGCCAGGCGAATGAACTGATCGCCGCCGATGCAGTGGTGGCCTCCAATACGCCGGTGGCGGCGCGCTTCCACGAAGAAGCCGCGCGCCTGAAACTGGATACCGCCGAATCGATCACCTTCCCGAGCATGGTTGCGGGCGATGAGAGCCGCGGGCAGGGCGTCAATCTGGCCGAAATCAAGGCGGTCACCGCCGGCTTTCCCCTGCGCGGCAAGATCCGCATTGCCGACCTGCCCGGTCAGCCCGACCATATCGCCGAAGGTGTGCCCACGCCGGGCACCATCTGGGTGCCCGAGGTCTTGTTGACGCGGCTGAAGGTGGCGGTTGGCGATGAATTGAAAGTCGGCGCCATCTCACTCAAGGTCGTGGCCCTCATCACCAAGGAGCCGGACAGCGTGCTCGATTACTTCGGCATCGCCCCGCGTGTGATGATGAATCGGCAGGACCTGGACGCGACCAAGCTGATCCAGGTTGGCAGCCGCGTCAGCTATCGCCTGCTGCTGGCCGGGCCGCCGACCGCGGTGCAGTCTTTCCTCGCCACCTTCAAAGGCAATCTGGCGCGTGGCGAGCGCCTCGAGAGTGTGCGCGATGCGCGCGCCGAGGTGCGCGTGGCGCTGGAGCGTGCACAGAATTTCCTCGGCCTTGCGGCCTTGTTGTCGGTGGTGCTGGCTTCGGTGGCGGTAGCGCTGGCCGCGCGCCGTTTCTCGCAGCGCCAGCTCGATAGCGCGGCGATGATGCGGTGCCTCGGCGCCACCGCGAGCGATATTTTTGCGCTCAATTTCTGGCAGTTCCTGGCGATGGGCCTCGCCGCCTGCGTGCTGGGCAGCATAGCCGGCTATGTGGCGCAAGGCGGCCTCGCCGCCAGCCTCGCCAGCTTGTTCACTGTCGCCTTGCCGCCGCCGACCTGGTTGCCGGCGCTGCAGGGTCTCGCCATCGGCATGGTGCTGTTGTTCGGCTTTACCCTGCCGCCGCTGCTGGCCCTGCGCAAGGTGCCGACCTTGCGCGTGTTGCGCCGCGATCTTGATCCCTTCGATGCCGGTGCTTCATTCGCCTATCTGCTCGGCTTCGCCACACTCGCCGGCCTGATCATCTGGCGTGCCGGCGATTTGAAATTAGGTGCCATCGCCGTCGGCGGATTTGCCGCGGCACTGGCGGTGGCGGCAATCGCCGGCTGGGTGTTGATTCGTCTCGCCGCCAGTTTGCGCGGCGCGACCTCGGGCTCCTGGCGTTACGGCATCGCGAACATGAAACGCCACGCCGGTGGCAGCCTGGTGCAGATCATGGCGCTGGGCCTCGGCATCATGGCGATGCTGATGTTGACCCTGGTGCGCACCGATCTCATCTCGCGCTGGCAGGGCACCTTTCCGGTGAATATGCCGAACCGCTTTGTGGTCAATATCCAGAGCGATCAGCTGGCGGCGGTGCGTGCCTATTTTGCCGAGCGCAAGATGGAAACGCCCGATCTCTACCCGATGGTTCGCGGTCGTCTGGTCGAAATTAACGGCAAGAAATTGGTGACCGCCGAGATCAAGGACGAGCGCGCGCGGCGCACGGTCGAGCGCGAATTCAACCTGTCCTGGGCGGCAAAACTGCAGGTGGACAATAAAATTCTGGCCGGCAAATTCTGGGATGCCGACACCAAGGAAAAACAATTCTCGGTGGAAGAGGGCGTGGCCAAGACGCTGGGCATCAATCTCGGCGATACGCTGACCTACGATATCGCCGGCTCATCATTTACTGCGACGGTCACCAGCCTGCGCAAGGTGCAATGGGATTCCTTCCGTGCCAATTTCTTCGTCATCGCCAGCCCCGGCGTGCTCGAGGATTACCCGGCCAGCTATATCAGCAGCTTCCATCTGCCGCCGGGCAATGAAGCGGTGGTCAACGGCCTCATCCAGCGCTTCCCCAATCTATCGGTGATCGATCTCTCCGCGATCATGACCCAGGTGCGCACCATCACCGACCAGGTCGCCAATGCGGTTGGGTATGTGTTCCTGTTCGCGCTCGCGGCGGGACTGGTGGTGCTGTACGCCGCCATCGCCAGTACCCAGGACGAACGCGTATTCGACGCCGCCATCATGCGCACCCTCGGCGCCAGCCGCAAACAGATGGTGGTGGTGCAGCTCGCCGAGTTCCTCGCCATCGGCGTGCTGTCGGGCTTGATCGCCAGCGCCGGCGCGATGATCCTGTCGATGGTGCTATCCGACAAAGTGCTGAATGTGCCCTACGTGATCAACTGGTGGATACCGCTGATTGGTGTTGCTGGTGGCGCGTCGGGCGTGGCCATTGCCGGCCTGCTCGGCACGCGCAAGGCGGTGAATTCTTCACCGCTGGCGACGATTCGGGCATTGGCTTGAGTATTTGAAACTCCAGCATTGGCGCGCCTTCCAGGCCAAAAATGCTTGGAAAGGCGCGCCAGTACTAGAATTAACTATGTTTTTGCAGGTGAAAGTTAACTTCGGGGCATACCGCATTGATGGCCACACGCAAGCAAATCATTGATCAAATTCTGCGAAACTTCGTCGCATTTGCGAAATTTCTGCACAAGTGACCAACTGTTTCTTACTCGGTCATTGTCCAGAAAATAGTTTGGAATTTTGAGGATACGTTCGATTCGCCGAGCCTCGAGATCATTCAATGGCTGCTTGCCATTTAGGATAGAGCTAATAGTCCGTGGACTCAGCGTTTCGCCTATAGCTTTGGCCAAAGCGGCCTGAGATCGATAGAAGGTGCGCAGGAGTTCAAGGTTTTGCCTTCTGATTTGCCGGGTGTTCATAGGATTCTCCATAAAAAAGCAGCTCGCTTTTTCGAGCTGTTTCTTCATCCTGCACCACGGCGAAAAGATTGAAATGGGGGCTTTGAAATTTTTTGTTAGTAGCAATCGATAATTCAGCATTGCTAGTTACAAAGGCATTGTTGTGGTCATTATTTCTCGGATTGTATGGGCCTAAAACTCATGTTTCAATGAAATCCTTGATTCCCTAAGTAATTTAAATATGTCGAAGAGCATGTCTGCAACGAATTCAGACATCAAAAGCTGGCCTAGGAGTTGATTGGGTACATCCGTTTCGTCAGCGGGGTAGTAATGCCAGATATGTTGAAGTGACGTAGCAGATAAATTGCTGACATCTGGGTTTGCAACTTCTGGATCACTATTCAGGTCTTCGGCGATTGATTGACAATAATCTCGAAATGACCTGTTGAAGGTGTCAGTGATATCAAAGCCATTCGGAGGTCGTATGGCGTCAAAGGCCCCTGCCATCCCTTTAGCAATCTCTTTTTGCTGTTCAGCTGTGGCGCGAAGTACGATAGCTGCAAATTGCCAATAAATTGCTGCGTAAAGAGCGAGGAATTGCAGATTCGCGGGAAATTTATTTTCGCGAATTCTGTCTGCCAGCCTAAAACCGGAAAATTTTGGGCTAAACAAAAAATTGTCAATATGGTTGCAGGCATTGTCGTGCGCCATTCCAATTAGCCAGTGGCCATACTCTGTGGGACTAAGTTGCTGACCCTCGGTGCTCGAATATTCCAAATGTTCTTCTTTGATATCTTGTGGGCTAACCGTGATACCGGATGGGTCTTTTAATGTAGCTGGTGAATTTGGCTTCCATCCAAATGCCAGCCACGCCATTAATCCCAATACGGCACCAGAAATCAGGCCCGCACCAAAGCCACCTGAAATAGCGCCCATGAAAAAGGCTCCTGCAGCAATTAACCCAGATACAAAATTTCCCAAATAAATCTCCAGTCAGAAAAGTCTGTGGCATTAAATCCGAGCTATTTCCCGCGCAGAGAAAAGCCTCTCTCTAAGAATCCGCCTTCGCCCCCGACACCTTCACCACTTCGGCCCATTTCTTGATCTCGACGCGTATGAATTCGCCATAGGCTTCAGGCGACAGCGGCGCGGGCACGGCGCCGAGATCGAGGAAGCCTTTTTTGATCTCGGCAGAAGCCAGCGCCTTGTTGGCTTCGACGTTCATGCGCGCGACGATTTCTTTCGGCGTGCCTTTCGGCGCCATCAATCCGAACCAGGAACTGACATCGAAGCCGGGCAGGCCGGCTTCATCGACGGTGGGCACCTCGGGTGCGGAGGGCGAGCGTTCCTTTGTCGTGACGGCGAGCGCGCGCAGCTTGCCGGATTTCACATGCGGTAAGGAGGACGGCATATTGTCGAACATGCATTGCACCTGGCCGCCGAGCAGATCGGTGACGGCGGGGGCGCTGCCCTTGTAGGGCACATGCAGCAAATCCACTTTGGCCATGATCTTGAACAGTTCGCCGGAGAGATGGATCGAGGTGCCGTTGCCGCTGGAGGCGTAGGCCAGCTTGCCGGGATTGGCGCGTGCGAGGGCGATGAATTCCTGCAGCGTATTGGCCTTCACCGAGGGATGCACGACGAGGATATTCGGCACCAGGGCGAACAGGGCGACGGGCTCGAAATCCTTTTCGAAATCGAAAGGCAGCTTCGCGAACAGCGAAGCGTTGATGGCATTCGTGATGGCGTTGACGTAGAAGGTGTAGCCATCGGGTGCGGCTTTGGCAACGGCGTCGGCGCCGATATTGCTGCTGGCGCCGCCCTTGTTCTCGACGATGACGGGCTGGCCCAGGGCATCGCCCATCTTCTTGGCCATCAGGCGGCCGATGAGATCGGTGGCGCCGCCGGGGGCGAAGCCGACCACGAACTTGATCGGTTTGTTCGGATAAGCACCGCTTGATTGCGCGAAGCTGGCGGCGGGCAGGGCGCCGGCGGCCATGCCGGCGCCGACGGCGGTGAGAAATTTTCTGCGTTGCATATTGAGAGTCCTCCGGGATTATTTTTCTTGGGTGGTTTTGATTGGTGGCATTGGTTCAGCCGGTATTCTGCGGCAAAACGTGGCGGCTTTGTTTTGCGAAAAATGAAATGCCAAACTCCAGCATTGGTGCGGTGTTTGGGGCAAAAATGCTTCAAACACCGCACCAATGCTTGGGTTCGCTATTCTGGTTAAATAGAATTTCGTCGTCCCGGCGCAGGCCGGGGCCCAGTCCGTCCAAATGTTTGAATATACGAAGGACTGGATTCCGGCCTTCGCCGGAATGACGGAATTCTTTTTGTATTCGCCTAAAGCACCACGATCTTTAGCCGGTATCAAGGCCGCGGCTTGACGCACCGCCTATAATCGCCCCATGTCCTCGCACGCCTCGCCCTCCGTCCACCGCTGGTGGCTGTCGCCTTATCTGCTGCTCTCTCTCACCTCGCTGTTCTGGTCGCTCAACTGGGTGATCGGGCGCGCCGTGGTCGGCCGCGTGCCGCCGGTGGCGCTGGCGTACTGGCGCTGGTCGCTGGCGGTGCTGATCATGCTGCCGCTGGCCTTGCCGCAGATCCGCGCGCACTGGCCGCTGATTCGCCGCCACTGGAAAATCACCGTGCTGCTGGCCATGGTCGGCACCGGTTTCCACAATATGTTTTCCTACGTCGGCCTCAACTACACCACGGCCACCAATGGCGTGATGCTGAACTCGGCGATCCCGGTGCTGATCGTGGTGATCGGCATGCTGTTCTTCGGCCTGCGCACCACGGCCCTGCAAATGCTGGGCGTGGCGGTGTCGCTGTTCGGGGTGCTGGCGATCATTTCCAAGGGCCATCTCGAAACCCTGGCGACGTTCCAGTTCAATATTGGCGATCTGATCGTGCTGGGCTCGATGGTGCTGTGGGCCATCTATACGCTGTTGCTCAAATGGCGGCCGGCCGGCATTCCGCCGATTGCCTTCCTCTGTGCCTGTGGCATCGTCGGCGTGGTGGCGATGACGCCGGTGTATGCCTGGGAATTGGCGGCGGGCAAATCGATCGTGTGGTCGTGGCCGGTGGCCGGTGCGTTTTTGTATCTCGGAATATTTCCTTCTTTCCTCGGTTATGTATTCTGGAATAAAGGCGTCGAACAGGTCGGCCCGAATGTGGCGGGCTTGTTCGTGCACCTGATGCCGGTATTCGGCAGCCTGCTCGCCTGGCTGTTGCTCGACGAGCGCCTGTACTGGTTTCATCTGGCCGGCATCGCGCTGATCCTGCTGGGCATCTATCTGACCACGCGCAAAACCGCGACGGTGTTGGAACCTGCGGCAGAGGGGGGCGATTAGTGCAAATCATTTTATGGCGCCACGCCGAGGCCGAGGACCACGCCCCGAACGATCTGGCGCGCCGTCTCACCGCCAAGGGGCAGAAGCAGGCCGAGGCCATGGCGCGCTGGCTGAAGCAGCATGTGGATAGCGATCTTGCGCAATGGCGCATCATCTCCAGCCCGGCGGTGCGCACGCAGCAGACCGCGGCTGCGCTCGAACTGCACTTTGCCACCGAGCCGGCGATTGCGCCGGACAATGGTTCCGCCGCGATGATTGCCGTCGCAGGGTGGCCGGATGCGCTAAAAAACGTGCTGGTCGTCGGCCATCAGCCGACGCTGGGCATGGTCGCCGCGCAACTGCTCAACGGCGCTGAAGGTTATGTGTCGGTGAAGAAGGGCGCGATCTGGTGGTTTGAATCGCGCCGGCGCGATGGCAAACCGCAAACCGTGCTGCGCGCCATGGCCACGCCGGAATCGATCATGATGTAGAGCCGGTGCTGCAGTCCGGGTACCGGCCGCTACACTGCCTTGGCGCCGGACAGCAGCACATTGATGCCGATGCCGGCCCACTCCGCCGCTTCCTGCCGGAGCTCGTAATCGGTGAGGTCGTGGCCGGCCAGCCAGTCGGGATCGGCATCCAGCTTGAATACTTCGCCGATGCGCGACACCGACAAGGGCTTGCCGTCGAGCGCGCGACGGCTGCGCGACAGCAGCACCGCCAGGCGCAGGCACAGCACGCGCGCGGCGAAGGCACGGTCGCGCAACAGCTCGGCGGCGACCTTGGCGAGCTTGCCGCGCTGCGCCAGGATCAGCGCCGCCAGCGCGGCCTGTTCGCGCTTTGAAAACCCGGGCATATCGGCATTGCTGATGATGTAGGCCGAGTGCTTGTGAAAGCCGGCTTGCGCGATCGAGATGCCGATCTCGTGCAGGCGGCAGGCCCAGCCCAGTGTCTGCCGCGCCTGGAAGCTGCGCTCCTCGTCGATTTCATCGTTGACGGAATTGAAAAAACGCATCGCCAGGTTTTCCACGCGCGTCGCCTGCGCATGGTCGATGTGATAACGCTTGCCGAACTGCGACACGGTGGCGTCGCGGATGTCCTCGTGAAAACCGCGGCCGAGCAGATCGTAGAGCACGCCGTCGCGCAGCGCGGTATCGGCGATCGCCATTTCCTCGAGGCCCAGTTCGGCGAAGATGGCGCTCATGATGGCGAGGCCGCCGGGCAGCACCGGCAGGCGGTCGCCTTTCACGCCGGGCAGGTCCAGCGATTTGAAATCGCCGGCGCGCAGCGCCTTGTCCTTGAGCCATTCCAGGCCCGCGCGGGTGATGCCGTGCGGGCTCTGGCCGTTCTCGACAAGGATGATGCCCAGCGCCCTGGCGGTGCCGCTGGAGCCATAGACATCGCGCCAGCCTTCCTTGCGGAAGGCGGTGGTGATCGATTCCAGTTCGCGCGCGGCGGCGTACTGCGCGTCCTTGAAGGATTTCTTATCGATCTTGCCGCCGGGAAAATAACGCTCCGAATAGGTCACGCAGCCCATGTACAGGCTTTCCAGCACCTTCGGTTTGAGGCGGTGGCCGATGATGAACTCGGTGGAGCCGCCGCCGATATCGACCACCAGGCGATTGTGATTGGCCGGCGGCAGGCTTTGCGCGACGCCGACATAGATCAGGCGCGCTTCCTCGCGGCCGGCGATGATTTCGATCGGGTAGCCCAGCGCCGCCTCGGCATCGCGCACAAAGGCATCCGCGTTCTTGGCCACGCGCAGGGCATTGGTGCCGACCACGCGCACTGCATCTTTCGGCAAGCCGCGCAGGCGCTCGGCAAACAGGCGCAGCGCGGTCAGCGCGCGCTCGGCGGTTTTGCCATCGATCTTTTTGTCGGGCGTTACGCCGGCGCCCAGGCGCACGGTTTCCTTGAGACTGTCCAGCGGATAAAGCTGGTGGTCCACCACGCGTGCGATCTGCAGATGAAAACTGTTGGAGCCGAGATCGACGGCGGCGAGGGTGTGTTGGGGCATTTCAGCGGCGCAATGAGCGGAAATTTTCTTGAGCGGAAGTATGTCACATCCACTGCACGGCCAGCGCACGTCATGGAAATGTCATAAGCTGCGGGTATGGTGAAACACAAATCAAAAACGCCGAGTCGCATGGCCGCCACCCGAAAACCCAGCCGCTTCCTGAACCGCGAAATCCAGTTGCTCGCGTTCAACCAGCGGGTGCTGGCGCAGGCGGAGGACCGGACCGTTCCGCTGCTGGAGCGGCTCAGGTTCCTGTCGATCGTCTCGTCGAATATGGACGAATTCTTCGAAATCCGCGTCGCCGGCCTGAAGGAGCAGATCAAGCTCAATTCGGTGACGCGCGAGGCCGATGGCCGCTCGGCGCTTGAAACCTTCAAGGTGGTGGCGAACGAGGCGCATCAACTGGTGGCGCGCCAGTACGCCTTGCTGAACGACGAGATGTTTCCGGCGATGGCCGCGCAGGGCATCCGTTTTGTGCGCCGCGCGCAATGGACGGCGGCCCAGCAGGCCTGGATCAAGGGTTATTTTTTCCGCGAAATGATGCCGGTGCTGACGCCGATCGGGCTCGATCCGGCGCACCCGTTCCCACGCATTTTCAACAAATCGCTCAACTTCGCGGTCGAGCTCAGCGGCCGCGATGCCTTCGGCCGCGATTCCCTGCGCGCCATCGTGCAGGCGCCGCGCGTGCTGCCGCGGGTGATCCGCCTGCCGCGCGAGCTGAGCAGCGGCGACAACGACTTTATCTTTCTGACCTCGGTGCTGCACGCGCATGTGGGCGAACTGTTCGCCGGCATGGAAGTGCTGGGCTGCTATCAGTTCCGCGTGACGCGCAACTCCGATCTGTTTGTCGACGAGGAGGAGGTCAAGAACCTGCGCCTGGCCTTGCAGGGCGAATTGCCGCAGCGGCACCTGGGCGATGCGGTGCGGCTGGAGGTGGCCGACAATTGCTCGCCGGAAATGGAGAGCTTCCTGCTGGCGCAATTCGAGCTTCAGGAAATCGATCTGTACCGCGTCAACGGCCCGGTGAACCTGGTGCGCCTGATGAGCGTGCCGGATGAAGTCGCGCGCGCCGATCTCAAGTATGCGTCGTTCGTTCCCGGCGTGCCCAAGCCGATCATCAAGGTGGCCAAGGGCAAGGACATATTCGAGACGCTGAAAAAACACGATGTGCTGCTGCATCATCCCTTCCAGAGTTTCACACCGGTGATCGAATTCATCCAGCAGGCGGCGCGCGATCCGCTGGTGGTGGCGATCAAGCAGACGGTGTATCGCACCGGCACCGACTCGGTGATCATGGAGGCCCTGATCGACGCCGCCAAGCGCGGCAAGGAAGTGACCGTGGTGGTCGAGCTGATGGCGCGCTTCGATGAAGAGGCCAACCTCAACTGGGCGGCCAAGCTGGAAGAAGTGGGGGCGCATGTGGTCTACGGCGTGGTCGGCCACAAGACCCACGCCAAGATGGCCCTGATCGTGCGCCGCGAATATGCCTCGGGTGACGAAGGCAAGCGGGTGCTGCGGCGCTATGTGCATCTGGGCACCGGCAA
Organism: Usitatibacteraceae bacterium; assembly: GCA_036394575.1. GTDB lineage: Bacteria > Pseudomonadota > Gammaproteobacteria > Burkholderiales > Usitatibacteraceae > UKL13-2. The sequence goes on from DASWEY010000026.1 coordinate 40,007, forward strand.
TTACCATACGCGCACCGCCGGCCTCTACACCGACTTCGGCCTGATCACGGCCAACGAAGGCATCTGCGCCGACGTCAACGATGTGTTTGTGCAGCTCACCGGGCTGGGCAAGGCGACCAAGCTGGCGCATGTCTGGCAGGCGCCGTTCACCCTGCATGAACGCGTGCTCCATGCCATCGACAATGAAACCAGGATCGCCAAGGCCGGCAAGCGCGGCGTGATCATTGCCAAGATGAATTCCCTGCTTGAGCCGCAAGTGATCGAAGCGCTGTACCGCGCCTCGGCGGCGGGCGTCAAAATCGACCTGATCGTGCGCGGGGTCTGCGCCCTGCGTCCGGGCGTTGCGGGGCTGTCGGAGAATATCCGCGTGCGCTCGGTGGTGGGCCGCTTCCTCGAACATTCGCGGATTTTCTATTTCCGCAACGGCGGCCAGGAGCGCGTGATGCTGTCCAGCGCCGATTGGATGGAGCGCAATTTTTTCCGCCGCATCGAGCTGTGCTTCCCGGTTCTCGACGCCAGGCTAAAAAAGCGCGTGATCGGCGAAGGGCTGACGCCCTATCTGCGGGACAATGCGCAGACTTGGGAAATGGACGGCGAGGGCGGTTATACGCGCCGCAAGCCGGCCGGCGGTGCGCGCGGCGTGCGCAAGGTGGCGCAGGAAGAATTGCTGGCCCTGCTGGCGCTGCCGGACTAGCGTGCGAGCGCCCGGCCGGCTACCAGAATTTCCACCAGGGTCCGTTGCCGTCGCGGTTTTGCGTGATCATGCTGTTGTTTGGAAAGTTTTTTTCCAGCACGAGGCGCGACGATTCGGCGAGATCGGGCATATCCATCTTCTTGTACGCCAGCACGCTGATCACCAGGGCCTCCTCGATGGCGGGGGCCTGCGGGTAGCGCTGCAGCACATTCTGCGAACGGTTCACGGCGGCAAGATAGCCGCCGCGATTGTAGTAGTAGCGGGCCACGGTGACATCGTGCTTGGCCAGCGAATTGACCAGATATGCCATGCGATTGCGCGAGTCCGGGGCATAGCTGCTGTCCGGGAAGCGCGTCACCAGATCCTTGAACACGTCGAAGGATTCGCGCAGCGCCTTGGGGTCGCGCTCGGAGGGATCCAGATTGAGCAGGTCGCCGAACACGCCGAGGTCGGGCTTGAAATAGGCAAGCGCCTTCAAATACAAGGCGTAATCCAGATTCGGGTGATTGGGGTGCAGCTTGATGAAGCGGTCGCAGGCGGCCACGGCCTCGGCGGTATTGTTGTCCTTGTATTGCGCATAGGCGGTATCGAGCTGCGCCTGCTGGGCATAACGGCCGAAGGGGTAGCGGGCTTCCAGCGCCTCGTATCCCTTGACGGCGCCCGGATAGTTGCCGCTGTCGAGATCGCCCTTGGCATTTTCGTAGAACTGTTCCACCGTCCAGTTTTTCTTCGGGTCCAGCTTGTCGCTGAAAGAGCATCCCGACAGCAGCAATGTCGCGCAAAAAAAGGCGGCGAGGGCGCGGACAAACGGTATCGGACGAAGGGTGCTGCGACGGGTTCGTGTCATACTTTGGCGATGATACCTGTGGATCTCGAAGAGGAAGATTATAGCCCAAGCGACATGGCGCCCCCCAATGTCGCCGGGGAAAAAACCCTTGAACTTGCCGTGCCCGCCGCCATGGCCGGCAGCCGCCTGGACCAGGCGCTGGCGGCGTTGCTGCCGGACTATTCGCGCAGCCGCCTGACGGCCATGATCAAGGACGGCTTGATACTGCTTGACGGCGAGGCAGTGCAGCCCAAAACCAAGCTGCTGGGCGGTGAAACCATTGACGCCCGGTTGCGCCCGCGCGAGGAGGAAACCGCCTTTGTCGCCGAGGATGTGCCGCTGGCGGTGATTCACGAAGACGAGGCGATCATCGTCATCGACAAGCCGGCGGGCCTGGTGGTGCATCCGGCGGCCGGCAACTGGCACGGCACCCTGCTCAACGGCTTGCTGTACCGCAATCCGCAGGTCGCCAATCTGCCGCGCGCCGGCATCGTTCATCGCCTCGACAAGGACACCACCGGAGTCATGGTGGCGGCCAAGACCGAGGCGGCGCAGCTGTCCCTGGTGCGTCAATTGCAATCGCGCAGCATGAGCCGCGTGTATACGGCCCTGGTGCGCGGCCAAGTGCCGGGCGCGGGCAAGGTCGATGCGCCGATCGGCCGCCACCCGCGTGACCGCACCAAAATGGCCGTGGTCAACCCGCTGATCTACGGCGAGGCCAGCAGCGGCAAACCGGCGGTGACGCACTACAAGGTGCTGGAGCGTTTTGACTGGCATACCCTGCTGGAGTGCAAGCTGGAGACGGGACGCACCCACCAGATCCGGGTGCATATGCAGTCGATCGGCTTTCCGCTGGAATGCGATCCGGTCTACGGGCCGCCGGCGACCGCGATGGAAGCTTATGTGCGCGAAACCTTCCAGTCCTTCGGCAGGCAAGCCCTGCATGCGCGCAAATTGATCCTCGATCATCCGCTCGACGGCAAGCCCAGGACTTTCGAGGCCCCCTTGCCGGACGATATGCAGGATCTGATCGATTTTGTCGCGGAGCTCTGATTGCTGCCGGCAGACATGCAATTGATCGTTCCGGATTGGCCGGCGCCCGGCAATATCCAGGCGCTGGCCACCAGTCGTCACGGCGGCGTCAGCGTGGGCCCCTGCGCCAGCCTCAATCTCGGCTTGCATGTCGGCGACGATCCGGCGGCAGTGGCCGAAAACCGGCGCCGCCTGACAGCCGTGCTGCCGCGCGTGCCGCTATGGCTGCGCCAGGTGCACGGTACCCGCGTACTGCGCGCGGAAGACTGGATCGACACCCTGCCCGCAGCAGAGATCGACGCGGATGCGGCGCATGCCGCGGCCGTCGACCTGCCCTGTGCGGTGATGATGGCCGACTGTCTGCCGGTGCTGTTCTGCGATCGGGCCGGGACCGAGGTGGCGGCCGCGCACGCGGGCTGGCGCGGGCTATGTGCGGGGGTGCTCGAAAATACGGTGGCGGCGATGCGGGCAGAACCGGATTCGCTGCTGGCCTGGCTGGGACCGGCCATCGGCCCGACAAAATTCGAAGTCGGCGGCGAAGTGCGTGAGGCTTTCATGGCGATGGATGCAAATGCCGCTGCGGCGTTCACCGCGCTGCCGTCGGCGGGAAAATTTCTCGCCGATATTTACCTGCTGGCCAGACAGCGCCTCGCGCGCGCCGGTCTCGGACGGGTGTACGGCGGCGGTTACTGCACCGTCAGCGAGGAAGCGCGATTTTTTTCCTATCGCCGCGACAAGACCACCGGGCGCATGGCAGCGCTGATCTGGCGGACCGGGTAGCGCCCCGGGTAGTCGCGGCCGGCGAGGCCGCCGGGCATGGTAAACTTGTGCAAATGCAATAAGGTTGCATTAAAAACATATCAATATCGTTTACGGCGCTCCGCCACGGGCTGCCGTCACCCGCGCAAACAAGCAACGTGACCCTCGTTCATATCCTCATCGCCTGTCTGCTGGGCAGCACACTATCGGCCCTGCTGGCCGCGATGCTGGCCTGGCGCATTCGCGCCGGACTCATTCCGGTGTTTGTGAGCTATGCGGTTGGCGCCCTGCTGGGCGTGGTCTTCCTGGATTTGCTGCCGCATATCTTCGAACAGGGCGCCCGTGCACAGGCCTCCGCAGCCTGGCTGCTCGCCGGCATCCTGCTGTTTTTCATCCTCGAGAAGTTCGTGCTGTGGCGGCATGGCCACGAGCATACCGGCAACGACGAAGACGAAACGCCGCCCCTTCATGCCCACCATCACGATCACCATCATGCGACAGGCCGGGGACGCACGGCCAGCGCATGGATGGTGATCATCGGCGATGCGTTTCATAACTTCACCGACGGTCTGGCCATTGCCGCCGCCTTCGTCACCGATTTCCGCTTGGGGGTGGCGACTGCGATCGCGATCATCGCCCACGAACTGCCGCATGAGCTGGGCGATTTCCTGGTGCTGATTCATTCAGGTTTCAGCAAGATGCGCGCCCTGGCGTGGAATCTGGTGTCCAGCCTGGCCACCCTGCTGGGCGCGCTGCTTGCCTATGCTGCCTTGCGCGGCCTGGAAGACTATGCGCTGATTTTTCTGTGCCTTGCCGCTTCCAGCATGATTTATGTCGCCATCGCCGATTTGATGCCGGGACTGCAGAAGCGCGCTGCCGTTGGTGAAAGCCTGCTGCAAATCGGCTTAATGGCGCTGGGTATCGTCACCATCGTTTTGGTCAACTGGCTGGTCCACTAGCGTCGCCGGCGGCGCCTCGGCGCTTGCGGCCGCCTGTCGGCTCTTTCTGGCGCGGGCCCGATGCCGGGCAGGCGTGCCCAGCAGCCATAGCAACAATGCACAGGGCGCCAGGCCGTAGAATCCGAAGGTGAGCGCCCCGGCGACCAGGTTTTTTTCGGTCAGCGCCATCATCAGCGTGACATACAGCCAGGCAATCGCCACAATATACAAAATGCTTGCTCCCGCCGGGTCGCGGGCTTGCCCACGGCTTCCGAAACAGATGGTGGATATATGCCACAACATAGCAGCGCGTTCGATTTTGCGAAAGTCCTTTCCGGCATGCAGGAATCGAGCACGCGCCTGATTCGCGAGTTGGGGACGACACATTCGCCGGCCAGCTTCGGCGAGGCCTGGCGAGAGTGGGTGACGGCGGTATCGCAGGAACCGGAAAAACTGGCGGCGATACAAAAGCGCTTCGGCGACGAGCACCGGCGGTTGTTGGGCGTCATGTCGCACCCGGAAAACGCGGGAAACGATTTGCTGAGCGCGCAAGACAGGCGCTTTAACAGCCCGCTGTGGCAGCAGGCCGCGCCATTCCGCTATCTGGCGGAATCCTATCTCACCAGTTGCCGCCTGTTGATCGAGAGTATCGAGGCCAGCGAGGTCGATGCGACGCTGAAGCAACGCATGCGCTTTTTTGCCAAACAGTATGCGGATGCGATGTCGCCGGCCAATTTTCTGCTGACCAATCCGGAAGCGATCAAGGCGGCGGTGGATTCCGGGGGCGAAACCCTGCGCGAAGGCCTCGTCAATCTGCAGGCCGATATGGAAAAAGGCCATCTGTCGATGACCGACGAATCGGCATTCGAGGTCGGCAGGAATGTCGCCATGTCGCCCGGGCGGGTGGTGTTTGAAAATGAAATCTTCCAGTTGCTGCAATACGCGCCGGGCACGGCGCAGGTTCACCTGCGGCCCCTGCTGATGGTGCCGCCCTGCATCAACAAGTTCTACATTCTCGACCTGCGCCCGGATAATTCGTATATCGAATACGCGGTGCAGCAGGGTTTTACCGTGTTCGTGGTGTCATGGCGCAATGTCAAGGCCGGGCAGGGCCGTCTGGGCTGGGACGATTACCTTGCGAACGGCGTGATCAAGGCGATCGACACCGTGCGGCTGATCAGCAATGTGGACAAGATCAATACCCTGGGTTTCTGCGTCGGCGGCACCCTGCTGGCCAGCGCGCTGGCAGTGTTGCGCCGTCTCGGCCACGATGTGGTCGAAAGCAGCACCTTCCTGACCACCTTTGTCGATTTCTCGGATGTGGGCGAAATTTCCGCCTATGTCGACGAAGCCTTTGTGGCGCGCCGCGAGCGTGAGGTCGGGGCGGGCGGGATCATCAACGGCGCCGAGCTGGCCTTCGCCTTTTCATCTTTGCGCGCCAATGAGCTGGTGTGGAATTACGTCGTCAACAATTATCTGCAAGGCAGGAAGCCGCCGGCATTCGACTTGCTATTCTGGAATGGCGACAGTACCAACTTGCCCGGCCCCTGGTACTGCTATTACCTGCGCAATACCTACCTGGAAAACAATCTGGTCAAGCCGGACAAGCTGACCATGTGCGGCGTGTCACTGGACCTGAGTTACGTCGATATGCCGGCCTTTGTGTTTGCCGCGCGCGAGGATCATATCGTGCCCTGGCGCACCGCCTATTCCAGCGCCGGCTACTTCAGCAGCCAGGTCGAGTTCGTGCTGGGCGCTTCCGGCCATATCGCCGGCGTGGTGAATCCGGCTTCCAGGAACAAGCGCAGCTACTGGTCCGGCAGCTCCAATCCTGCCGCCGGCCCCGCCGATGCGGATAACTGGCTGGAAGCGGCCAGGGAAAATGAGGGCAGCTGGTGGCCGCACTGGGCGCAATGGCTGAAGGCGCATAGCGGCAGGATGATTCCGGCGCGCACCCAGCTGGGTAGCGCGGCCTTTCCGCCCGGCGAGCCGGCGCCGGGGCGCTACGTCAAGGAGAAAGCGTAACCGGGCGGCGTTATCGGCCGATGAGGACATCTGATTTGCAGGACATGCCACACGGTTCATCCAATCCGGGCACAGATACAGGATGCAGCTCGCTTGCGCCCGCCGGGGTTGGCGGTTCATCATGCAAGAAATGGCGGCAGGCAGGGCAAATAAAATTCAACAATAAACGAGGAGAAGCATATGGCGGGTACAAAAAGGATAGCGGTGGTAACCGGCGGCATGGGCGGACTGGGCGAGGCGATCTGCGCCAAACTGGAAAAAATGGGCGTCAATGTGGTGGTGACATTTTCGCCGTCGAACAAGACCGCCGACCAGTGGCTGAAGGACATGGCCGCGCGCGGTTTTCATTTTCACGGCTATGCCGTCGATGTGGCCGACTACGATTCCTGCGCCGCCGCCATCGCCAAAATCCACCAGGAGATCGGCCCCGTCGATATTCTCATCAACAACGCCGGCATCACCCGCGACATGACCTTCAAGAAAATGACCAAGGTCGACTGGAACGCCGTGGTCGCGACCAATCTGGATAGCGTGTTCAATATGTGCAAGCCGGTCGTCGACGGCATGGTCGAGCGCGGCTGGGGACGGGTCATCAATGTCTCGTCGGTCAACGGGCAGAAGGGCGCCTTCGGCCAGACCAACTATTCCGCCGCCAAGGCCGGCATGCACGGCTTCACCAAGGCGCTGGCATTGGAGGTGGCGAAAAAAGGGGTGACGGTCAATACCATCTCGCCGGGTTATATCGGCACCAAGATGGTGATGGCGATTCCGGAAGACGTATTGAATTCGAAAATCATCCCGCAGATTCCGATCGGACGACTCGGCAAGCCGGAGGAAGTCGCGGGCCTGTGCGCCTATCTGGCCTCGGACGAGGCGGCCTTCATCACCGGCGCCAATATCGCCATCAACGGCGGCCAGCATATGTTCTGAAGATTGTCGATGGATGTTGAAGGCAATAAAAAAGCGCCTTGAGGCGCTTTTTTATTGCCGTGCGTTGTCCGCCGCAATTACTGGTACAGGTGTACGCCGCCGTTGACGCTGAGGTTGGTGCCGGTGACGTAGCCGGAGGCCGCCGAGGCCAGGAACGAGACGGCATTGGCGATATCGTCGGGTTCGCCCATGCGGCCGGCGGGGATGGCCGCGATGATTTCCTCGCGGATATCGTCGCGCATCGCCCGGGTCATATCGGTGTCGATGAAACCCGGCGAGACCGCGTTGACGGTGACGCCCTTTTTGATGACTTCCAGGGCCAGCGATTTGGTGAAACCGAGAATGCCGGCCTTGGCGGCGGAATAGTTGGTCTGGCCGAAGGCGCCCTTGCTGGCATTGATGCTGGAAATATTGACGATGCGTCCGAAGCCGCGGTCGCACATGCCGTTGATCACATGCCGGGTGACATTGAACACGCTGTTCAGATTGGTATCGATCACCGCATGCCATTGCGCGGCGGTCATTTTGCGCAGGGAGGCGTCGCGGGTAATGCCGGCGCAGTTGACCAGTACGCTGATCGGCCCGTGTCGCGTCTCTATGTCTTCGATCATGGCGGCGCTGGCGTCGAAATCGGAGACGTCGCCGAAGGCTAAGGCGCAGTCGGCGTCGCCCAGGCCGGACGCCGCCATCATCTCGCGCCATTTCAGGTCCGAGCCTTCGATGACATAATTGGCGACCACGAAAAAACCATCGGCCGCGAGCCGCTTGCAGATGCCGGTGCCGATGCCGCCGACGCCGCCGGTGATGAGTGCGATTTTTTTATTCATGGGGCAAGGGATCGTTCAGTGCGCATTGGAAAGGTCGCCCATTCTGCCGCAAAACAGCATAAAAAAACCCCGAGAGCCAGGCTCTCGGGGTTGAATCCTTTATCGATTCTTGAGGAATGCGAATAAAGGAGGAGGAGACGTTAAAAGCTTACTTGCGCTTGGCGGATGCCGCTGCCTTGGTGGTGGTTTCCGAAGCGGTCTTGATGGCGGTGTCGGCGAAAGTGGTGAATTGCTTGGAAGCTTTGCTCAGGGAATCCATGGCGGCGGTCGAGGCGGCCATGCTCGATTTCAGCGCGGCGATGGCGACGTCGGCACCGGCGGGAGCGGATTTGGACACCTTGTCGAGGCTGTCGGCAACCGATTTCTGGATCTGGCCGACGCGCTCTTCAACCAGCGCAGTGTATTGCGCCTGGGCGGCGGTGGAAATTTCGTAGAAATTCTTGGAGTAGCCCATCAGGAGTTCCAGACCGGTTTCAGCCGATTTGGTGCGCAGACCGCTCAATTCCTGAACGTCTTTGACCGAGGACAGCGACTTGGCGCTCTTGGAGGTTTCGTCGAGGCCGACTTTGGAAGCTTCCAGATTCAGCGCAAACAGGCGTTCCGCGCTGTCGAAAGAAACTTTGGCGAATTTGTTGGCGGCATCGACAATGGCTTTGGAGAAATCGCCGAATTGTTCGGCGGCAACGTTGGTCGTGGTCATGGTGTGGCTCCTTAATTTTTACGGGGTTATGTACGCAGATTGCGTAGCAGAACACCTGACACGACCGGATTTTCCGACCAGCTTTATCAAAAATGGTGCACTGCACAAAGAGAATAATATGAGCGTGGCAAACCAAAGTCAAGCATTTTTTGCTGCAATGCACAAAATTGTTGACAGGGCGCAATTCTTTGCTAAAAATGCTAGAATAATCAAACATCTAATATTCAATACCAGCAGAGATGCCGGCGTAATTAAGGGCTTGGACGCGATATTTTTTGTGTGTTGCAGCAAGTCCGTTTTCCGCCGGCGAAATGCGGCAAGCATGGCAGCTCCGTGTATCGAAGCCCAATTGCTCTGAGGAGTCCGACATGGCCAGAATCATCAAGAAATATCCCAACCGCCGTCTTTACGATACCGAGACCAGCGCCTATATCACGCTTACTGATGTGAAACAGTTCGTGTTGGATCTCCAGCAGTTCGAGGTGCACGATGCGCGCACCGGCGAGGATCTCACGCGCAGCATCCTGTTGCAGGTCATACTCGAGGAAGAAAGCGGCGGCGTGCCGATGTTTTCCTCCGATATGCTGGCCAATATCATTCGTTACTACGGTCACGCCATGCAGGGCCTGATGGGCAGCTATCTGGAGCGCAGCATCGGCGCTTTTCACGAGGCGCAGAAAAAATTCCAGGAGCAGTCCACTTCGGTGCTGGGCGCCGCACCCGCCTTTACCCCCGATGCCTGGAGCAAGCTAGTCGGCGGCGCCGGAACGCCGATGCCGGCGATCATGAACGATTACCTGGAAAAAAGCGCCAGCAGCGTCATCGGCATGCAGGACGAGCTGCGCAAGCAGGCGATGCAGATGTTCTCCTCGTTTCCCTATTCGCCGATGGCTGCCGGCGGCATGTCGTCGGCGAAGTCGGATGCGGGCGCCGTCGCCGGCAAGGCGAAATCCGCAGCCGCCAAGCCCAGCGCAAAAAAGAAACGCAGCGCGTAGTCATCACCAAATCTGATCATCGTCCTGGCACCATCGACGCCGCCATCCACGCGGCCATTCAAGTGAAGCAATGAATTCCATCGTTCGTCCCATCAAGATCGCCAAGACGCAAATTCGCCCGCCGCGCGTGGGCTTCGTTTCCCTGGGCTGCCCCAAGGCCCTGGTCGACAGCGAGCAGATCATCACCCAGCTGCGCGCCGAAGGCTACGATATCGCACCGGATTACGCGGGCGCCGACCTGGTGGTGGTCAATACCTGCGGGTTTATCGACTCGGCTGTTGAGGAATCCCTGGACGCCATCGGCGAGGCGCTGGCCGAAAACGGCAAGGTGATCGTGACCGGTTGCCTGGGCGCGAAGGCAGGCGAGGGCGGTGAGAACCTGGTGCGGCAGGCGCATCCCAAGGTGCTGGCTGTGACCGGACCGCACGCCAAGGAAGAAGTCATGCAGCATGTGCATGCGCACCTGCCTCAACCGCACGATCCCTTTATCGATCTGGTGCCTGCCGCCGGCATCAAACTCACGCCGCGCCATTATGCGTATCTGAAGATATCCGAAGGTTGCAATCATCGTTGCACCTTCTGCATCATTCCTTCGATGCGCGGCGACCTGGTCAGCCGCCCGGTGGCGAATGTCATGCAGGAAGCGGAGAACCTGGTCAAATCGGGCGTCAAGGAACTGCTGGTCATTTCACAGGACACCAGTGCCTACGGCGTCGACATCAAGTACCGCACCGGGTTCTGGCAGGGCCGCCCGCTCAAGACACGCATGACCGAATTGTGCGAGGCGCTGGGGCAGCTGGGCGTGTGGGTGCGCCTGCATTATGTTTATCCCTACCCGCATGTCGACGAGGTCGTGCCGCTGATGGCGGAAGGCAAAATCCTGCCTTATCTGGATGTGCCGTTCCAGCATGCCAATCCGCGCATCCTCAAGCTGATGAGGCGGCCGGCGAACGCGGAAAAAACCCTGGACCGCATCAATGCCTGGCGCAGGATTTGTCCCGAAATCACCATCCGTTCCACCTTCATCGCCGGTTTTCCCGGCGAAACCGAGGCGGAGTTTTCGGAAATGCTCGATTTTCTGCGTGAGGCGCAACTCGATCGCGTCGGTTGTTTCGCCTATTCGCCGGTTGAAGGCGCGGCGGCCAACGATCTTCCCGATCATGTGCCCGATGAGGTCCGCGAAGAGCGTCGCCGGCGATTTATGGAAGTGCAGACCGAAATCAGCACGGCCAAGTTGAAGCAAAAGATCGGTCGCGAGATGGATGTGCTGATCGATTTGGTCAGCCGGGACGGCGCGGTCGGGCGTTCCGCGGCGGATGCGCCGGAAATCGACGGCCAGGTCCATATTCATGCCGCCAGGACCATGGCCAAAGGCATCAAGCCGGGCGATATCCTGAGAGTACGCGTGACCGACACTACCGAGCACGATTTGCGCGCCGAGCTGGTCGCCTGATCGTCGCTTGTGCTGCAATTACCCGGCACTATCAGGTAGCAGAGCCCCTGCCAAATTCGGGGGAATCGATACGGTTCGCCGTATGAGAACCTATCGGCTACCGCTGGTTTGGCGTGGCCAATGAGGTCTCGACACCGCCAGGGCGCAGTCCGAGTCAACTAGCCCGCTGCGACAGCATCATGGGCAATCTAGCGCGAAATTTGCCCGGACTACTGACTACCCGACTACCGGGCCGCTTGAGGGCTAACCATGGGATCATGGCGTATCCGGCCCCGATCAACTGGTCATCGCCCAGCTAATCCCGGCGGCATCGCACCGGTCTGGTGGCTCGGCTCCATTTCGCCATGACGACTGCATTTACTGCGGAGTAATACATGGACAGCCTCATCACCAAAATTGAATCCCAGCTGGCAACGCTGCCGGTTCCCATCGCCTTGCAACTCCCCGATGGCCGGCGCGTCGCCCGGCCGGGGTTCCGCGTCGCCCTGGCGTTCACCGAATGGTCCATGCTGACCAAGCTAACGACACGACAGATCGGCGCCATCGGCGAGGCCTACGTCGAAGGCCGCTTGCAGATCGAAGGCGCGATGCGCGACCTGATTGGCGCGGCAGTTGGTCTCTTGCCGGATAATCCGGCCGAAACCTATCCCGGCTTTTGGGGCCGGCTGATGCTGCGGGCCAAGTCCCGCAGGTCGCACACGCCGGGCAAGGTCGCTGCGCAGATCGCGTTTCATTACGATGTTTCCGACGACTTCTACGCACTCTGGCTGGACCCGCAGCGCGTCTACTCGTGCGCGTACTACAAAACGCCGGACCTGACGCTGGCCCAAGCGCAGGAAGCCAAGCTCGACCATATCTGCCGCAAGCTCATGTTGCAACCAGGCGAGCGCTTTCTTGATATCGGCTCGGGCTGGGGCGGTTTGTTGCTGTGGGCGGCCGAGCACTATGGGGCGGATGCGACCGGCATCACCCTGTCGAAGAACCAGCATGCGCATGTGACGAAGTTGATCGAGGAAAAAGGTCTGCAAGACCGGGTTCGCGTCGAGTTGCGCGACTACCGCGAACTGGATATCAGGCAGCCCTTCGACAAGATTGCGTCCGTCGGCATGTTCGAGCATGTCGGCAGTGCCAACATGGCACCCTACTTCAAGAAGATTTATTCATTGCTCGCGCCTAGCGGGCTGGTGATGAACCACGGCATTACCTCCGGCCGGCTCGACTACCATCAGCTCGGCGCCGGTATGGGCGACTTCATCGAGAAGTTCATCTTCCCGGGCGGCGAGTTGCTGCATGTCACCAAGGTTCTGCGAGAGACAGCCGCCGCCGGCCTCGAAATGGTCGATACCGAAAATCTGCGGCCACACTACGCCCGCACACTCTGGGCTTGGTCCGATGCCTTGGAGGCGCAACTCGATCTGGCGCGCGACGTGCTGGCACGCAGCAGCGGAGTAGCCAACGCCGAGCGCGTGCTGCGGGCGTACCGCCTGTACCTTGCCGGATCGGCGATGAGCTTCGAGCAGGGCTGGATCTCGCTGCACCAAATGCTTTCGACCCGGCCAGACGGAAAGGTGGCGGTGCGCACGCTCCACGGCGCGCAAACGAGCTACCCCTTTGTCCGCGAATACATGTACCCATGATAGCGTCACCCGGAAAAAAGCCCGCATCAGCGGGCTTTTTTCCGGATCATGAGGCCTTGATTCAGTCGCGGACCAGCTTGCCGTCGACGACCTTGATCTTGTCGCCCACCTTGTATGCCGAGGCAGCGTTGAACGAGAAGGTGCGGGTTGAACCGTTTTCAAGTTTAACGACCACCTGATAGACGGTCTTTTCTTTCAACTTTTTCTCGGTTTCATTGCCGGCATAGGCGCCAACGCCGGCGCCAGCCACGGTAGCCAGGTCTTTGCCGCGCCCGCCGCCAACCTGGTGGCCGAGCACACCGCCGAGTACGGCGCCGCCAACCAGGCCGACACCGGAGCCTTCTCCTTTTTGCTTGACGGTTTTCAGATCGGTAACGGTGCCGCAGTTATCGCATTTTGCATAGGCTGCGCCGCCCCAGGCGAACACCAGACCAGCAATGGCGGAAGTGATGAATTTTGAGTATTTCATGGTTGTAACTCCTTGATTGAACGGATCCCCGACGACTTATTGCAAACTACTAACGCAACCGCTGGCCAAAGCGACGACAGGATAAAAATTAACGCAATACGTCGCTGGCTTTCAATTGTGGAAACAGGATTACATCACGGATTGAGGGGCTGTTGGTGAGCAACATCACCAGCCGGTCGATACCGATGCCTTCCCCTGCCGTCGGCGGCAGGCCGTACTCCAGCGCACGGATATAGTCGGCGTCATAGTGCATGGCTTCCTCATCGCCGGCGTCCTTGGCCTTTACTTGCGACATGAAGCGTTCGGCCTGGTCTTCAGGATCATTGAGTTCCGAAAAACCGTTGGCCAGCTCGCGGCCGGCCACGAACAGTTCGAAACGGTCGGTAATGGCCGGATTGGCATCGTTGCGCCGCGCCAGCGGCGAAACCTCGGCCGGATAATCGACGATGAAGGTCGGCTGGATCAGCTTCGCCTCGGCGGTTTCCTCGAACAGCACCAGCTGCAACTCGCCCAGGGTCTGGGCGGGCTTGGTGTCCACATGCCGCTTTTCCAGCAGGCCGCGCACCGTTTCGAGGTCGTCGAGATTGCTGGCCGCATATTCCGGGCAGTACTTCTTCACCGCCTGCGGCATGGTGATGCGGTCGAAGGGCTTGCCGAAATCGATCTCGTATTCGCCATAGGCGAACCGGGTTTTGCCCAGCACTTTTTGCGCGATATCGCGGAACATCTCTTCGGTGAAGCTCATCAGGTGATGGTAGTCGCGCCAAGCGATATAAAACTCCATCATGGTGAACTCCGGATTGTGGCGCACCGACATGCCCTCATTGCGGAAATTGCGGTTGATCTCGAACACGCGCTCGAAACCGCCCACCACCAGGCGTTTCAGGTACAACTCGGGGGCGATGCGCAGGTACAGCTGCATATCCAGCGCATTGTGATGGGTGATGAAGGGCTTGGCCGCCGCGCCACCGGGGATCGGATGCATCATTGGCGTCTCCACCTCCAGATAACCCGCGCCGACCATGAAATCGCGGATCGCCTGCACGATTTTCGAGCGCGCGCGGAAGGTGTCGCGCACCTCCGGGTTGGTGATCAGGTCGACATAGCGCATGCGGTAGCGCTGCTCGGTGTCGGTCAGACCGTGGAATTTTTCCGGCAGCGGGCGCAACGCCTTGGTTATCAGGCGCAGCGAGGTCACGAACACGGACAACTCGCCCTTGTTCGTTTTGGATACGCGTCCCTCGGCGCCGAGAATGTCGCCCATATCGTAATGCTTGAAGTCTTCCATGGCCGCCTCGCCGACATCCTGCAACGAGATGTAAAGCTGGATGCGCTCCGAGGCGTCCTGGATGGTGGCGAAGGCCGCCTTGCCCATGACGCGCTTCAGCATCATGCGGCCCGCGACTTTCACCATCACCGGTACAGCGTCCAACTCTTCTCTGGTTTTTTCCCCGTGGGCCTTGATCAGTTCGGCGGCATCATGCTCCGGGCGAAAATCGTTCGGAAAGGCCTGTGCCGTTTTGGCGCGGATCGCGGCCAGTTTGTGGCGGCGTTCGGCGATGACGTGGTTCTCATCAATGGGCGCAGCGCTGTGATCGGGGTTTTGCGGTTGTTCGCTCATGGTCATTCCCGGTGAAAATTCTGCTGCTGAATGCGTTTTTTAAACGCCTTGCTTCAAGCTGGCTTCAATGAAGGGGTCGAGGTCGCCGTCCAGCACTTTTTGCGTGGCGCTGATTTCGACATTGGTGCGCAAATCCTTGATACGGCTCTGGTCCAGCACATAGGAACGGATCTGGTGCCCCCAGCCCACATCGGTCTTGCTGGCTTCGAGTTTGTCCTGTTCGGCCTGACGCTTGCGGATTTCGAGTTCGTACAGTTTTGCCTTCAGCATCGTCATCGCTTCGGCGCGATTACGGTGCTGGGAACGGTCATTCTGGCACTGCACCACGATACCCGAAGGCATATGCGTAATGCGCACCGCGGAATCGGTCTTGTTGATGTGCTGGCCGCCGGCGCCGGAGGCGCGGTAGGTATCGATGCGCAGATCGGCCGGATTGATCTCGACCTCGATGGAATCGTCGATCTCCGGATACACGAACACGCTGGCAAACGAGGTATGGCGACCGCCGGAAGAATCGAAGGGCGATTTGCGCACCAGGCGGTGCACGCCGGTTTCGGTGCGCAGGAAGCCGTAGGCATAGTCGCCGCTGATCTTGATGGTGGCGCTCTTGATGCCCGCCACTTCGCCGTCGGATTGCTCCAGCACTTCCGCTTTGAAGCCTTTGCGTTCGGCGTAGCGCAGGTATTGGCGCAGCAGCATCGACGCCCAATCCTGTGCCTCGGTACCGCCGGCGCCGGACTGGATATCCAGGAAGCAGTTGAAGGAATCGGCGGCATTGGAGAACATGCGCCGGAATTCCATATCGGCGACCATTTTTTCCACGGCCGCCGCGTCGTCGCGAATTGCAATCAGGGTCGATTCATCGCCTTCATCCTTGGCGAGCTCGAAAATTTCCTGGGAATCCTTGAGCGTCTGGTCGATATGAATCAGCGACTCAACCACGCTATCGAGCGATTTTTTTTCGCGGCCCAGTTCCTGGGCGCGTTTGGTATCGGACCAGATGGCCGGGTCTTCGGCCAGTTTCGAGACTTCCTCGCGACGGGCTACTTTGCCGTCGAAGTCAAAGATACCTCCGCAACTCGGTCGCGCGGGCGGACAAGTCGGCAAGGCTGTTGGCAATGAGGTTGATTTGATCGGCTTCCATGGTGCGGGGTCTTCTTTTTCAAGTTCAAGTTTCGTAATCCGCCATTATAGAGGACACGCCGGTTGCAAATTTGCCCTGCCAGGAAATTCAGGGCAATCGAGCAGGATTTCGCAGCGGAGATTGTCGTGGCGCAATCGGGCCCTGGCGCTGGATGGCTTGCCCCTATGCAGGGCGACAAGCGCACTGGGCAATTCATGGCCGATAACCTATGTGGAGAACTGCCACGGCAGTCTGGATATCACCTACAGCGTATTATCCCGGTAACAGCGCAGTCGCTGATCGCCAATAAGTTGTTGCGGCGATCATCCGCGCCGGTGACGTCTGCCCAGGAATTTTGATGTTATGAGGAGGCATGATGAACGAAGGCATCGGTAATCTGGAGATTTTGCGGAAGCTCGATTCGTCGGACTTGCTGCGCGTCGTAGCAGTATTGGTTTTGGCGTGGCTTGTGGCAGCTGTCCTTCGATGGGCCTTGCGCAGCATCGCCGAAAAAGTGACACCGCGCCTGCGACTCCCGATCCTGCGGGTGGTGCCGGTGGTACGCCTCATGATCGGTATCGGTGCCGCCGCCGTGATCGTGTCGGTCATCGTCAGGCCGTCTTTTCAGAATGTCGTTGCCTTGCTGGCCAGCGTCAGCCTGGCGGTCGCCTTTGCGCTCAAGGATTATGCGAGCGCCCTGGCGGCGGGGTTGGTGACGGTTCTGGAAAACGCCTACCAGCCCGGCGACTGGATCGAGATAGACGGGGTTTACGGCGAGGTCAGGTTTATCGGCGCGCGTGCCGTGCATATCGTGACGACCGACGACAACGTGGTGATGATCCCGCATTACCAGTTCTGGTCGAAGAAAATCTCGAACGCGACCAGCGGCAGCAGAAGCCTGCTATGCGTGGCGAATTTCTACCTGCACCCCGACCATGAGGGCCAGGCGGTAATGCGGTGCCTCGAGGAAATCGGGGAAACAAGTTCGTGGCGCAAGCCGGAAACAAAACTAAGCGTCATTGTGGAGGAAAAGCCCTGGGGTACCCACTACAAGCTCAAGGCTTACGTCAAGGAAAGCCGCGAACAATTCAAGTTCATCACCGATCTGACGATTCGCGGCAAAGAGGCGCTGCGGGCGATGAACATCCGCTTCGCAAATGTACTGCCCGTTATCGAGGCCGGCAAGAAGTGATCGGCGCTGGAAAGCACGGTGACATGCAGATGCCACCTGCCAAGGCGGAGTTCATCGGGCGGGCTGCTGAATACAACTGAATCAGACTACATGGTCGAGCAGCAATTGCAGGGTCGCATCGCCGCGAAATTCATTGACCGATGGCCGGAACACCGCGTCAATGCTGGGGTTCAGGGCATCGGCCGAGCCAAAGCGCATGGCCTCGAAGGTCGCGCCGCCTGTCCCTGTCCCCATCCACAGTTTCAGTTTCAGATGTTTTTCGCCGACCACGCGCTGTTCCAGCACGCGAAAGGCGCCGGTGAAGGCGGGCGCGGCGAAGCCCTGGCCCCAGACCTGAGCCTCGATAGCGCGGGCAAAATCGAAACTGAGCTCATCGGCTGCCAGCGCGCCGTCGGTTTCGATCCGCTCCAGCAAGTCGGCCGGCGATAGCAGTTCGCGCACTACAGCCTCAAAGGCCTTGGAAAAATCGGCCAGGGCGGTTTGCGCAATAGTCAGCCCCGCCGCCATGGCATGGCCGCCGAACTTGCTGATCAGTTGTGGGTGGCGCTTGGTGACCAGATCGAGGGCGTCGCGCAGATGCAGCCCCTGGATCGAGCGGCCCGAGCCTTTGAGATTGCCGTCCCCGTCCGCGGCAAAGGCGATCACCGGGCGATGATATTTTTCGCGAATGCGCGAGGCGAGGATGCCGACCACGCCCTGATGCCAGCCCGGCTCGAAGATGACCAGCGAATAGCGCTGGCCGACGTCGATATCGGCCAGCGAGGTCAGCGCCTCGTTCTGCATATCCGCTTCGATGCCGCGGCGCTGGCGGTTCAATTCATCGAGCCTGGTCGCCAATGGATAGGCGAGGGCCTCGCTGTCCGCCAGCAGGCAGGCGATGCCCAGGGACATGTCTTGCAGGCGGCCGGCGGCATTGAGGCGCGGGCCGACCACAAAGCCAAGGTCATAGGTGCCGGCGCGGCGATGATCGCGGCCGCCGACCTGCAGCAGGGCGCGAATACCGGCGCTCATGCGTCCGGCGCGAATCCGCATCAGGCCCTGCTCGACCAGAATGCGGTTGTTGTGATCCAGCCGTACCACATCGGCGACCGTGCCCAGCGCCACCAGATCGAGATAGTCCGCCAGGTTCGGCTCGGGACGCGAGGCGAAATAGCCCTGGCCGCGCAGCAGGGCGCGCAGGGCCAGCATCACATAGAAAATCACGCCGACGCCGGCCAGGTTCTTGCTGGCGAAGGCGTCGCCATGCTGGTTGGGATTGATGATGACCGCTGCATCGGGGAGCGTCTCGCCGGGCAGATGATGATCGGTGACCAGCACCTGGATGCCGCGCCGATTGGCCTCGCGCACGCCATCGACGCTGGCAATGCCGTTATCGACGGTGATGATGAGATCGGGATTGCGCCCGGAGGCCAATGCCACGATTTCCGGGGTCAGCCCATAGCCGTATTTGAAGCGGTCCGGCACCACGTATTCGATGCGCGCGCCCATCGCCGACAGCGCGCGCATGCCAACCGCGCAGGCGGTGGCGCCGTCGGCGTCGTAGTCGGCCACGATCAGCATCTTCTTGCCGGCAGCGATAGCCTCCGCCAGCAATTGCGCGGCGGCGTCGATATGCGCCAGCTGCGCCGGGGCCAGCAGGGCGGTCATGCTGGTTTCGAGCTCGGCCGCCGATTTCACATGGCGCGCCGCAAACAGGCGCGCCATGCGCGGCTCGACCTTGCCGGCGATCAGGGCCGCATAGGCGGCTTCATCGCGCACCCGCGTGACGATATCAACCATGCAGGTAGTCGGCCAGGGGTTTTGCGGTGGACTTGAATCGCTTCCAGACTTTCCACTGCGGTGGGCGCTCGATGGTCGCCCTCAAGGTTGCTGCTTCGTTGGGCAGCAACAGGGTGAGGCCGGTAATGGTCTTGCGCGCGAACGCCGCCTGCACCGGCGCGAACCAGTCACGGTCCATGGCTTCAACCGCCAGCATCCAGTCGTGGCGCTGGTTGGCGCGCAGCGCCCTGGTGGCGCTGTGCAGCACGACCAGGGTGTTGAGCTCACTGAAAGGCAGGCCGGAATAGCCGGATGGCAGATTGTTCAGCGGCAGCTTGGCTTTCATGGCGAGGCCGCGCGCCAGGGCGAGCTTGGCGACCACGAGTTCATGGCGATTGGGATTTTTCGGCGGCGGCGTCAGGCGCGGCGGGCGGATTTCGTTGCGCGAATTTTGCACGCCGAGCATGCGCGCCGGATTGGCCGGCTTGATGTTGCTGCGCAGGGCCGCAAAACTGCCGGCGCCCCAGAACCAGATGCCATTGATCGGCAATTCGCCGCGAGACTCACGCGCCGTGTTCACCGGATGGTCGTTCAGCAACATCTGCAATTCATTCTGCAGGCCGCGCCAGTTGATCTTGCCGCCGCCGTGTTGAGGCAGGTGCTCGAACACCGAGCCGCCGCTGACTTTCCACAGCGGCGTCGTTTCCGGCATCTCGTCGGTGGGGACGCGCAGATACCAGCGGGCGGCATCGCGCACTTCAATTTTTAAACCATCGTTGGCCAGATGCGCGTTCAGGGTGGCAGCGATGGCAACGGCTTCCTCTAGTGTCGGCTCGATCACATGCGAATCCATCAATTGCACATTGTCGCGGCTGATGTGCAAATGCACCGGGTCGGCGCGCAGCCAGGTGTCCTCGCCCGGCTCGCCGCCATCGGCCAGCAAGGTGAGCGGGGCGATCGGGTTGGTATAAATCACCTTCAGGCCGAGTTCGCCGAGGCAGGCTTCCTCGAGGAAACGGCCGCCGGAGCGAGCCAGTGTCGATTGCGCGAGCAGGGTCTGCAAGCCGGGCATGGCCGGCAGATCGCGGCGGGAAATGAACGCTTCGGGAGGAATCAGGTCTGCTGCAAGTATCGTAAGTTTCATGCGGCAATTTTACATGGCCGTTTGTGGCAAACTCCCCGCCTGTTGTGTTTATTCGGAATCTGCTTTGCGCTCACTCTCGCTTTTCATCGGCCGCCGCTACCTGCGCGCCAAACGGCAAAACAATTTCATCTCCTTCATCTCGCTGGTGTCGATGGCGGGCATCGCCCTGGGCATCGCCGCGCTGATCATCGTGTTGTCGGTGATGAACGGCTTCCAGAAGGAAGTGCGCGCCAAGATCCTCGGCGTGGCCGCGCATATCCAGATCAACGGTTTCGAGGACGGCCTGCATAACTGGCGCGAGGTGATGGACAGCACGCGCAAGCATCCCGAGGTGGTCGGCGTGGCGCCGTTCGTGATGGGGCAGGGATTGCTGGTGCTGGGTCAGACGGTGCGCGGCGTCGGCATTCGCGGCATCGAACCCGCGCAGGAAAATGAAGTCGCCGATCTCGGCCGCGATATGCGCGCCGGCGACATCAATGCGCTGAAGCCGGGCGAGTACGGCATCGTGCTCGGCTCCGAGCTGGCGCGCGCCCTGCAGGCGCAAATGGGCGGCAAGGTGCAGCTGGTGGTGCCGCAGGGCAGCGTGACCCCGGCGGGCATGGTGCCGCGCATGCGCAATTTCACCGTGGTTGGCATCTTCAACTCCGGCCACTTCGAATATGACCTGAACCTGGCGCTGATCCACATCCGCGATGCGCAGGTGCTGTACCGCCTGGAAGACAACGTCAGCGGCGTGCGCCTGAAAGTGAAGGACCTCGATCGCGCCCCGCTGATCGCGCGCGAACTGGCGCGGTCGATGCGCGTCGATGGCTATATCACCGACTGGACGCAGCAGAACGCGACCTACTTCCGCGCGGTGCAGATCGAAAAACGCATGATGTTCATCATCCTTACCCTGATCATCGCGGTGGCCGCCTTCAATCTCGTTTCCACCCTGGTGATGGTGGTGACCGACAAGCATCCCGATATCGCCATCCTGCGCACCCTCGGCGCCTCGCCCGGCACCATCATGAAAATTTTCGTGGTACAGGGCGCCATGGTCGGCATGATCGGCACCGCCATCGGCGTGATCGGCGGTGTGCTGCTGGCGTTGAATGTATCGGCGGTGGTGTCGGGCATCGAGCATCTGTTCGGCTTTCACATTCTCGATCCCGGCGTGTATTTCATTTCCGAACTGCCGTCCGATCTGCACTGGGACGATGTCGGCTTCATCGCCCTGATTGCGTTCGCGATGGCCCTGGTGGCAACGCTTTACCCGAGCTGGCGCGCCTCGAAAGTCAACCCGGCGGAGGCGCTGCGCTATGAGTAAGGTAAATGAGGCCGCCGTGCTGTCTTGCCGCAATCTGGTCAAGACCTTTCATCAGGGCGCGGTCGATGTGCCGGTATTGCGCGGCATCGATTTCAGCGTCGGGCCCGGCGAGACCATCGCCATTGTCGGCGCGTCCGGCTCGGGCAAGAGCACCTTGCTGCATATTCTGGGCGGGCTCGATGCGCCGACTGCGGGCGAGGTATCGCTGCTGGGCGAGCGCATGGATCAATTGTCGGCGGTGGCCCAGGGCCATTTGCGCAACAAGGCGCTGGGCTTCATTTACCAGTTCCATCATTTGCTGCCGGAATTCACCGCGCTGGAAAACGTGGCGATGCCGCTGTGGATCGCCGCGCATGAACGCGGCGAGTCCCCAGCCGATATCCACGCGCGCGCCGCCGATATGCTCAATGACGTCGGCCTCGCGCATCGCCTGACCCACAAGCCGGGTGAGCTCTCCGGTGGCGAACGTCAGCGGGTGGCGGTGGCGCGCGCGCTGGTGACGCATCCCGCCTGCGTGCTGGCCGACGAGCCCACCGGCAATCTCGATCGCGGCACGGCGGACCAGGTGTTCGAGCTGATCATGCGGCTGAACGCGAAATACCACACCGCCCTGGTGATGGTGACGCATGATCCGCAGCTGGCGGCGAAGATGAGCCGCCGGCTGGTGATTTCGGATGGGAAGTTGGGGTAGGTCCCCGCTCTTCTGCCAGCAATCGAGGCGATCTCCAAACCGTCACTGTCATCCCGGATTTAGTCCGGGATCCAATTTTTGCAACCACGCGAGTGCAAACTAAATTGGGCCCCGGACTAAATCCGGGGCGACCGTGAAGGGTTGAAGGTTGCCTCATTGGTCGCCGAACGAAAATCGTAGAACGCCATTTGGCGCGCCTTTCGAGGCAAAAACGCCTGGAAAGCCGCGCCAATACTAGAGTTTCACTTTCCCCACATACACATCCGCCGGCTGCCAGCGAAACCGCTTCAGATCGATTTTGCCCTCGGCGCTGATCGCAACCCCTTCGTTTTCCAGCAGTACCTTCTGATAATCGTCACCGCCGGATTGCCAATCCTTCAGCCGCAAACTGATACGGCCTTGCGCATTGATCACGCGCTGCCATGGCAGCTTGAAATTGTCCGGTGTGTTGCGCAGGGCGGTGCCGACTTGCCGGGCGCCGCGCGGAATGCCGGCGAGGGCAGCGATTTGCCCATAGGTGGCGACTTTGCCTTTGGGGATTTTCCGGATGACGGCGTAGATCTGCGCGTATTTTTGCGCGACGGTTGGTTTGGCAGCGACCATTTTGTCGCCGTCAGTAAACCGAGGGCACCGGTTCCAGCGAGCGCCACAGATACCAGGTCGCCACCGTGTTCCAGGGCGCCCAGCGTTCCTGATAGGCCACCACTTCGGCCTTGCTGAGTCGCTCGCCATTGTGGAAGTGTTTTTCGATGGCGCGCACCAGGCCGATATCGTCGACCGGAAACACATTGCCGCGCATCAGGTAAAAAATCAGGAACATCTCCGCGCTCCAGCGGCCGATGCCCTTGACGCGCACCAGGTCCTCGATCACTTCATCGTCGCTCATATGCGGCCAGCGGCGCGTGTTGACCAGCTTGTCGTCGAAATGGCGCGCCAGGTCCTTGAGATAGACCACCTTACTGCCGGAAAGGCCGCAGGCGCGCATCGCGTCGACTTCCATGGCGAGGATGGCCGGCGGTGAGATCGCATCGGCGGCCTCGACCACGCGATTCCACACCGATTGCGCGGCCTTCACCGAAATCTGCTGGCCGACAATGGCGCGCGCCAGGGTCGAGAAGGCATTGCCGCGCGAACGCAGATTGGCGGCCGGGTATTGCTTGACCAGGCCGCGCATCAGCTTGCAGCGCTTGGAGAGATCGCGGCAGGCTTCCTGCCAGTAGTCGGGAGTCATGGTTTGTCCAGAGCGTGTTTGAGGGCGTTCTTTTGCGCCAATCGGCGTTGGCGATTCTTCCACATTTTCGAGATCGCGCAACGCCAGATGATGAGCGTGCCGAAATAGCCGAGGATGGCGCTGATGGTTGCCTGGATGGCGAGGCCGATCAGCAGCGTATCGCCCAGCGAGATAAACCAGTGGAACAGCTGCGGCAGCACGTTCCAGATGTCGTTCAGCGTCCAGTTGAATTCGGGCGGCGGCAGCATATTGCCGTGCTCGCCCGTGACCAGCGCGCCGATCTGGTACGCCAGCAGGTAGAGGGGGACGAAGGTCAGCGGATTGGTGTACCAGGTGGCGAACATGGCTGCCAGGATATTGGCGCGTAGCGGAACGGCGATCAGCAGCGCCGCCAGCATTTGCACCGGCCCCGGGATCAGCCCGGTGACGAGGCCGATGGCGATCCCCAGGGCCACGCCGCGCCGATGCATATGCCAGAGTCGCGGATGCCCCAGCCATGGCGTCAGGAAGCGCAGGTATTTATTGCCGGTGATGGATTCCGGTTTGGGCAGATTGTCGCGGAGGAAACGTTTCATGGCTCAGCCGGCAGTGCCGGGCGCTGCTTTCATGTCGTCAAAGACGAAGGGGACTGCGTTAGGCCGGGGGCGCCGGTGCCGGCTGCTGGCCGGCGAAGCGATTGGACTGCGCTTCACGCCAATTTGACTACCGAATCCATTGCCGGGAAATCCAGAAGAATTATAACGTGCGCTCCCTGACCCTCGGCCTGCTGATTGGGGCATTCCTGCTGCAAGGCATGGCCAGCCTCCCTCTGGACGGCAGCGGCTGGTGGCTGACGGCAGGCGCCGCCCTTGCCGCCCTTGTTGCGCTTGCCTACATCGGTCTGGCGAGGATTGCGGCGCGCCGTGCCCAGCAGGGCATCGCCGCGAAATGCGCCGGGGTCGTGACCATCTTACTTGCCGGCAGCCTGCTGGGTTTCAGCTATGCGCACTGGCGCGCCGATCTGCGCCTGGCCGATGAATTGCCGCGCGAATGGGAAGGCCGCGATGTGCAGGTCGTCGGCATCGTCGCCAGCCTGCCCACGCTGAACGAACGCGGTACGCGTTTCGAATTCGATATTGAAAAAACACTGACGCCGGAAGCCACACTGCCGCCGCATATTTCGATCACCTGGTATGTCGAATTGGCGCATCAAGGAAAAAGCGGAAAAGAAGACGAGGCGACCAAACCCCCGCTCGAGATCAAACCCGGCGAGCGCTGGCAATTGACGCTGCGCCTGCGCCGCCCGCATGGCACGCAAAATCCGCATGGCTACGATTTCGAGGCCTGGGCTCTCGAACGAAATATCCGCGCTACGGGTTATGTGCGCAGCAAAGGCGTCAACCAGTTACTGGGCGGCCATGCCGGCGGCATCGGAACGCACATCGACCGCCTGCGCCTGTCGATTCGCGAACGCATGAACGCGGTGCTCAAGGACAAACCCTATGGCGGGGTGCTGGTGGCGCTGGCCATCGGCGAACAGAACGCGATCCCCGCCGAGCAGTGGCGCGTGTTCTGGCGCACCGGCGTCGGCCATCTGATGTCGATTTCTGGCCTGCATATCACTATGGTGGCCAGCCTGCTGTACTGGCTGGCGTTCCGTATCTGGGCGCGTATTCCCGCGCTCGCATTGCGCCTGCCCGCGCAACGTGCCGCCGTGCTGGCGGGCGCGGTCGCGGCATTGAGCTATTCTCTGGTCGCCGGATTTTCCGTACCCACGCAGCGCACCCTGTTCATGCTCTCCGCCGTCGCGGTGGCGCTATGGATGGGCCGCGCCACCTCGCCGTCGCGGGTATTGAGCTGGGCGCTGTGCGCGGTGTTGCTGCTCGACCCCTGGGCCGTGCTGACGCCCGGATTCTGGCTCAGCTTCGGCGCGGTTGCCGCGATTTTCTACGTCACCGCGCATCGCACCGGCGAGATGTCGTCCCTCAAGGGTGCGGTGCTCACGCAGCTCGCGGTCACGCTCGGCCTGCTGCCGATGACCCTCGCGCTGTTTCAGGAAGTCTCGGTGGTCTCGCCCATCGCCAACGCCTTCGCCATTCCTCTGATCAGCCTGGTGGTGGTACCGATCACCTTGCTGGGCGCGGTGCTGCCCTTCGATTGGCTGTTGTTGCTGGCGCATGAACTGATGTCCTGGTGCTACCTCGCCCTGCAATGGCTGGCCGCCACACCCAATGCCGTCTGGCAAAGCCATGCGCCGCCGCTGTGGACGGTGGCGCTCGCCTTGATCGGCTGCGCCTGGCTGTTGCTGCCGCGCGGCCTCAGCACACGCAGCTTTGGTTTTGTTTTCGTGCTGCCCATGTTCCTTGTGTTGCCGCCCGCACCGCAGGCCGGCGAGTTGTGGGTGACCCTGCTCGACGTCGGCCAGGGCCTCGCCACCGTGGTACGCACTGAACATCACACCCTCGTCTACGACACCGGCCCCAGCTACAACCCCGACAGCGATTCCGGCAACCGCATCGTCGTGCCGTATCTCAGAGGCGAAGGCATCCGCGAACTCGATGCCCTCATCGTCACCCATGACGATGACGACCACAGTGGCGGCGCCCGATCGATCATCGCCGCGCGCAATCCCAAATGGGTGCTGACCTCGCTGGAAAAAGATCGTGACATCCTCGCCGGCGCCAATGAGGTGCTGCGCTGCGACGATCGCGACGACTGGCAATGGGATGGCGTGAACTTCGACATCATCCATCCAGTGAAAGACAACTACAGCGAGGGCAATCGCAAGATCAACGATCTCGGCTGCGTGCTCAAGATCGCAGCACCCGGCGGCTCAATCCTGTTCACGGCGGATGTGGAAAAGAAGGGTGAAATCGAAATGATGGAGCGCGCCAGCGCCGACCTGAAAGCCGATGTGATGGTGGTGCCGCATCACGGCAGCAAGACCTCATCGACTGAAGCTTTTCTCGATGCCGTGCAACCCAAGGTGGCACTGATTCCCGTGGGTTACCGCAATCGCTTTCGGCATCCCAACAAGGAGGTGATGGCCAGGTATGTGGAACGCGGCATCACCACCTATCGCACCGACGAAATGGGCGCGCTGACCTTGAAATTTTCAGTGGATGCAAAGGGAAAACCAGTGGTCACTGCGTACCGGAATGAGCGGCGGCGGTACTGGCTGGATTTGCCGGCGAAGGAAGAGGGCGCGCTTGATTGAAAAATGTAGAACGCCATTTGGCGCGCTTTTCCAAGCATTTCTGCTCCAAAAGCCGCGCCAAATGGCGTTCTACGTTTTTTCATAATCGCAATCGGTGAGACACCGGTCGTACAGAGGGCCGTCGCCCCGGGTTCAGTCCGGGGCCCAATTTTCGCAAATGGTATGCGGCCTTCCGCTGAATTGAGTAATCGGCCAGCATGCCAAGACCTGCCAATCCCACATCGACAGGTAGTAGACGCCGTCGTCACCTTGACCTAGACTCCCGCGCTGGGTTTGGGGAAGTGAAACCGCTGTTTAATTTGAAAATCAATTTTTTCTCACTGGAGGCTCAAATGAATGCATTAAATAAAATAGGTATTGTTTTTTCTTTGGTATTGGCCTCAGGCTGTGCTGGCGTGGCGACGAGCGGACTGACTTACGATGATCAATACAAACTCAATGTGCCGAAGAAAACGGACGGATGTTATGACGCATCAGTCCTTCTGGGTGCGAATATTGAGCGAACAAAGGACGTTTCCAGGAAGGTAATTACCGCCGTTGATGCGACGGTCGAAAAGGAGACGGCAGACTCTATCTCGGCCCAGAGAAACCGGCACATCGGCCTGTTGGTCGGCAGTGGTGGCGAGGAATTGCTTGTTAACTGGAAGTCCATCACCCCCGAGAAAACCTTTGTGACGGTAGCAACGAAGACGGGCTTTGTCGGTGGCGCCGGACAAAAGGCCTGGTCCTGTCAGGTTGTCGATGAAATGGTGAAGATGGTCGCGAAGTAAGTCGCACTCGCTCCCTTTCATGCGCAGTGGAAGGGAGCCTCTCTGAGGAATCAACAGGGCATATGAAATGAAAAATTTGAGACCTGCGCGATTCCTGGGCCTGGCAGCAGCTGGAGCAGCTTTGTTTCTTACCGCCTGCGCCACTAACACCGCAGTGGCGGTCGTAAACGACAAATACCAGCTGCCTGAGCAACAGGCGGCAGCATCCTGCAGCGTCCAGTTCTTCAGAAACGCCAAGCCGGACTCGACTTACGAAATGCTTGCCAAAATTGAATCGCACGTTCAGAAGAACTTCTTCTTTGGTGGCAAGGCCACGCTGGAAGATGAGGCCTATGCCGAGCTTCGAAAAAAAACCTGCACCGTCGGTGGAAATGCAGTGCTGATTGATGACTATGTGGAGTCAACTGCGTCGGAGTTTTCGCACGTGCATGTTTGGGCGTCGGCAATAAAAATCAAATGAAGATCGACGCGCTTCATTTTCGGGAAATTTAATGGTGTCTGTGCCTCATGTCGCTCGGGGACCTCGGTTGGGACTTCAGGGTCGGAGTCGATTTGTCTGCTGAACTAAGCCATCAAACGAACCCGTTTTTTGGCATTTGAAATCGGGGGTGGTGGGTGATGAAATACGTATTTGAAAATAAATCGACCCTTGGTGCTGCTAAGAATACTTGGAAATCCGCGCCAAATGGCGTTCTACGTTTTTTCGTAATCGCAATCAGTGAGGCGTCGGTCGTACAGAGGGCCGTCGCCCCGGATTCAGTCCGGGGTCCAATTTTCGCAAGTGGTATGCGGCCCTCCGCTGAATTGAGTAATCGGCCATCTTGCCCGAACCTACCGATCCCACATCCGCAGGTAGGAGACGCCCCCGCCAACCTTACCTAAGCTGTGGCTTGACTATCGAGCCGACCAACTCCGGGCTACGCCCTTCCTTGGTTGCTCGTGTCATACCTTAGCCCAACGAAAGGCGCGCCCAATGTGCAATATCCCACTGCTTTACGGCCTGCTGATCGCAGCAGAATCCGCGCTCATTGCCGCCCTCATTCCGTTGGGCCTTGCCGTGGGCTTGGGCACCAACCCATTCACCTCTCCTTTAGCGCCGGCCCTGGTGATTGTGGCCCTCGTGTTCTTTGGGGTTGCGCAGACCGCAATAGGTGCGGCCATTGCGGCCTGCGGCCCTTGCACCGGCACTGGCGCATGCGGCACGACAGGAGAATTATTGCGCGCCTTCCTGGCCGGCATCTTCCTCAGCATTACCGCGCTCGTGGCGGCAGGCATTATTGTTCTTGCTGTCTCCGCTTTGCCGTGGGCGGGAAGTATCGCGGTCGGCATCGTGGCGATTGCCTGCGCGGCGATCATTCCCCTTGTGCCGCTCGCCGCCATCAATTTGGGGCGGCTGGAAGTTTGCAGAACGGGCTTGGCAGGTAGTGTCGCTGCAACCGTTGTCGTGGTGCTCGCCATCTTAGTGGCGGTGATTGCCATCCCGATCGCGGTGATTGCCGGAGGGGCGGTCCTTCCTCCTGGCGTCGGCTGATTTCGGTGTGAGTCGGACCTGTGACGGGGCCGGGTATTTTCTGGCGCAATCGGGACTACGATAAACAGCGCACACAAATTGTCATTTCAACAGGTGTGGTGTTGGAGAAAATAACCCGTGCCCCTTAATTCAACTGCCTTCCGTACCCGATACATCTGCCTGCGGCTTCCAGCCTGGCCGACTGTTCAGAATTAATCGGATAGACTGTGGGTATTAAACGGCAAAGCTGCTGTATAAATTTAAGTTACAGAACACTTTGGGCCACTACGTGTGAGGAAAGAATGCCGGGGCTAATTGATTTGGGCATCGCAATGCGCAAAGCCGAGGACGACCCCATTTGGGCCACTCGGGGAAAGGCCATTCAAGCCTACGCTGCTCTGGAGCAAGCTTTGTGCACATTGTTCGGCCACCTTGGTAGTATTTCTCCGATTGTAGCTGGCACAATTTTCTTTAAGATAACTAGCGCTGACGCGAGAAGTAAGATATTGGAAAAACTTTTCAAGATGAAATTTGGAACGAAGTACAACTTGTTCCTTAATTCCTTCCTAAAACAAATCCGCCCCATTGATAAAGATCGCAATGCGATAGTTCATTGGAATGCGATGAATACGGTAGGCACAGATGCGGCGGGAGAAGTAACGTCACTCGTCACTCTGAAGCCTCCCGCCTATTGGGGTATTAGTCCGGAAATGCCGATGATCACGGCACAGGATTTAATAGAATTTTCCAACAAATGTGAGTTTTATACTCGTCTTTGGAATATGTTTTACGTCGTCGATGCGGGCGTTGCGAAAAACTCTGCTGAATTCGATTCAAGCCCGTGGCTGAATATATTTGAGCAGCCAATAGTCTATCCCCCTCCAATCGGCCATCCGCTGGTGGCGAGTGTCCCCGCCACGAATAGCTCCCAAGAATTTCGAGTGCAAAAATAACGTCGGACATCATTAACAAACATCAGGAAACACGCTTATGAAGCGCGCAACCATTTGCGCCGACGTCCACCAGCCCGGAGAGGTTTCAATGGCAGAAGCGTGGATTCAGCAGAACGCCACTCTCCTGACTCACGTATCTGATGGCGGTGGTTGCGGATGTTGCGTCGTGATGTGGGACGTAGAGGGACCGTCCGCCGTGGTGGAGTCTTTGCCGAGCGCCTTGGCGTGCCAGAGTGATTGGTCTACGAGCCTCGACGAATCATGATAACTAAAAATCGGACTAAGCTGCTCCTCAGTGTCGCCGTCTTTGTCGCAGTATTCGTCACCACGGTGATGTTGCGAATGCAACTTTATTTGTGGCTATCTGCGTTTGAGTTGCCAGACATTGACGGCGAAGAGTCCAGACTTTCTCTTGACCGTTTTGTGCTTCTCATCTCTGCTGCACCCTTCGTGATGTCTTTTCTTGTGGGTGGAGGAATACTGGGGGTTATAGCTGGCAATCGCCGCACCGCAGTACTCGGTGGCTTGCTTCTTGGATCAACCTTCATTTTGGCAGCGGGCATGGTTGGCGGGCTTAATTCGCTTCCGCACCGGGGCTTGGGGTCTTTCTGGCTCGTCGTCCTTTCATGGGCAAATTTTTTGGCGCCGATCCCGGCTGCCATGGGTGGTGCGTTGATTTCGAGCTGCTTGAAGGCTCGTGTAAAGCGAGGGCAAGCGGCTTAACGAACCTTCGGGGTCAGTGACGATTTCCCCCAATTGCGATTGGGCGAAAATCAAACCCGATTAATATCCAAATTTTCAAGAATCTGTTTGTTCGAACCAACCTTCGCCACCCGCAACATCGCCCGCCCCAACTTCTCCGTCGTCGTCACGTACTTCGGAAACCAGGCATTCAATGCCGGCATCAGCGGCGCCATCAGGCCATACAAAATCCGGTAGGACCGCGTCTTTGACTTGATGCCGTGCAGCGGCCGGATCGCTCCGGGCCGAAACATATAGGCGGCCTTGAATGGCAGGCGCAACAGCGCGTTTTCGGTCTTGCCCTTGACGCGCGCCCACATGCTGCCGCCGCGCTCACTGCTGTCGGTGCTGGCGCCGGAGACGTAGATGAAGGTCATGCCGGGGTTGAGCTTGACCAGGGTCTCGGCGGCGGCGATGGTGAAATCGTAAGTGATGCGCGAATATTCCGCCTCGGGCATCCCGGCCGAGGAAACGCCGAGGCAGAAGAAGCAGGCGTCGTAGCCGGAAAGCTGGCTGGCGATGGCGGAATAGTCCGCCAGATTCGCGTGCACGATTTCACGCAATTTGGCGTGCTGCCGGCCGCTCGTGCTGCGGCCGATGATGAGTACGTTTTGCACATCCGCATCGCGCAGGCATTCGCGCAAAACGCCTTGTCCGACCATGCCGCTCGCGCCGAAGAGAATGATATTCATTGGGTTCCGTAATGTGAAAAATCAGGTCGGTTCGCCTGATTACCTTGATGCATCTTGCCTGACTTCAAGGTGGCGGGGCCGTGATGGGTGACGATGTCGGTTACTGAGGGATAATTTTGCAGGCCCAGGCGGGGCGAAAAATACAAAACGCCATTTATCGCGCTTTCCAGAGCAAAAATGCCCTGGAAAGCACGGTAAATGGTGATCTGCATATTCAAATTTTTCTTTCATGCCGATGGGCCGCCTGAAAAATAGGTGAAACCCTTAGCGAATCCTACCTGCGCAGGTAGGTTCATTGCCTACTGCGGCATGCTACAAGAGACGGGTGTAATGCAGCCCGATGTTTTGGGTCCATGCGACTCCGGTTGTCATGTGGACCAATCATATTTCGCTGCCCCGTTCCGTCGCTGTTAAATTCATCGATTACGCTATCGCGCTGCCGACATTTTCTTGTTACTGTTAGCGCTGTTCTTGACTTCCGCAAATGCAACAAGAAGCGCAGGAAGCCGAAAGACACCGTGTTTGATGGCGTTTCACACGCCATAGCTGCGCAGAAATCAGAAACACCGGGGGGGTATATATGAATGCAGATTCATCGCCACTACGCGTGATTCGATCGGTTCATTTCCGTTTTTTGGTGCGAACAGCATTGCTCGCCAGGCAATGTGCGCTCGGC
Source organism: Usitatibacteraceae bacterium (assembly GCA_036394575.1). Taxonomy (GTDB): domain Bacteria; phylum Pseudomonadota; class Gammaproteobacteria; order Burkholderiales; family Usitatibacteraceae; genus UKL13-2. The sequence goes on from DASWEY010000026.1 coordinate 71,899, forward strand.
GGTTTATCGCTGGCCATTGCAGGGACGGCGCTGATGAGCGCGGATGCCCGCGCTGCCCCTTCGCCGATGGATTCCCTTAACGATCTCACCATTGAGCAATTGAGCAACATCGAGATCACTTCGGTCTCGAAGCGGGCCGAGCGGCTCGCCGACGCTCCGGCCTCCGTGTTCATCATCACCGGGGAAGATATCCGGCGTTCGGGCGTGACCAGCCTGCCCGATGCGCTGCGTCTCGCCCCCAATCTGCAGGTTGCGCAAACCAAGTCCAGCGGTTATTCGATCACGGCGCGCGGATTCAACAGCAGTTCCGCCAATAAATTGCTGGTACTGATCGACGGCCGCTCGGTCTACACGCCCCTGTTCTCGGGAGTGTTCTGGGATGTGCAGAATGTGGTGCTGGAGGACGTTGAACGCATCGAGGTCATCAGCGGTCCGGGCGGAACGCTATGGGGAACCAATGCGGTAAACGGCGTCATCAATGTGATCACCCGTTCCGCGAAAGACACGCAGGGCGTGATGGTTGCGGCGGGTGGCGGCAACCGGGAAACCGGCGCCGCCGCGCGCTACGGCGGGAAACTGGGCGATCACGGCAGCTTCCGCGTTTACGGCAAATATTTCGATCGCGATCACACTGCCAAGGAAAATGGCGGTGCGGTGGACGACGGCTGGTACATGGGGCAGACGGGCTTCAGGGCCGACTGGGCCCATGCGGACGATCAAATCATGCTGCAGGGCAATGCCTATCGCGGCGCGGAAGCCCAGCCCCTGCCGGGCGTGATTTCAATTTCAACGGTAAAGCTGGCGTTTAGCGAAATCCCGCTGTCGGGCGCGAACCTGACCTCGAGCTGGACCCATCGCCTCGAGGGCGGGGCCAGCCTCACCTTGCAGGCTTACTA
>DASWEY010000027.1:0-8068 GCA_036394575.1 Usitatibacteraceae bacterium
CTTTCCAGGCATTTTTGCCCCGGAATGCGCGCCAAATGGCGTTCTACGTTTTTCAATCTGGACGCTCGTTGGCGCTGGCGCTTTTCATCGCCCTTCTGTTTACGCTCGCCGGCTGCAGCAAAACCCCGCCCCTCCCGCGTCTCGACGCCGACGCCACCGTGCTGGCCTTCGGCGACAGCCTCACCTTCGGCACCGGCGCCTCACCGGCCGAATCCTATCCCGCGCAATTGCAGCTGCGCATTGCCCGCAAGGTGGTCGACGCCGGCGTTCCTGGCGAACTCAGCGCCGACGGACTGGCGCGCTTGCCGGAAACGCTGGATGAAACCAAGCCGAAGCTGCTGATCCTGTGCCACGGCGGCAATGATTTTTTGCATAAGCTGGACGAACGCCAGGCCGCGACCAATGTGCGCGCGATGGTAAAGCTGGCGCAGGATCGCGGCATCGGCGTGCTGCTGATCGCCACGCCCAAGCCGGGCCTGTCGGTGTCGCCGCCCGCGTTCTACGCCGACATCGCCAAGGAATTCAAGCTGCCGTTCAACGACAGCGTGCTGCACAGGGTGCTGACAGACAATGAGCTCAAGTCGGACCTGGTGCATCCCAATGCCAAGGGCTACGGCGTGATCGCCGACGAGGTCGCCAAGCTGCTGAACAAAGCCGGCGCGATATGAAGCGTTACCAGTGGAAGAGCAGTATGCGAAAGCGCCGCCTGCACGCTATTGCCGATGCGCTCGATCGCCTGGTTGGCCTGATCATCGCGGCCGGGCTGCCGCTGGTGATCCCGCTGTCCCTGCTGCTGTTCCTGCAATGGCCGCTGCGCGATCTAGTCGGCCGCTATTCGCGCGAGGCCAATGATCTCGGCCAGATCCTGTTCGCGTTTTATGTGAGCCTCGCCATCACCTATGCGACCCGGCAGGGCACGCATCTGGCCGCCGACAGCGTGGCGCGGCACTATGCCCTTGCGCGACGCGCGGCACTGCTGCGCATCGCTTCCTTGCTGGTGCTGCTGCCCTGGTCGCTGTTCATTGTCTACGCCGGCGCCAACTCGGTATGGAGCGCGCTCGCGCAATGGGAACATTTTCCCGAGACCTTCAACCCCGGTTATTTCCTGATCAAGCTGTGCATCTGGCTGCTGGCCCTGCTGGTTTGCGCGCAGGCCCTGCTCGACGGGTTTCGCGCGCCCCCACCGCGCGGCACAGCGGGCGATCCAACAAGATGATGCCGACCGCCGGCCTGTTCATGCTCGCGACGGTGGCGATCCTGATGATCGCCACCGGCCTGCCGGCATGGATGCTGCTGATCGGCGTGGCCCTGCTGTTTTCCCTGGGCGGCCTCGCGGCCGGCGCTTTCACCCTGCCCTTGCTGACCGCGATGCCCGCGCGCCTGCTGGGCCTGCTCGAGCAGGATCTGCTGCAGGCGCTGCCGCTGTATGTACTCATGGGCGCCATGCTCAACCGGCTGCCGCTGGCGGAGATTTTGTTTCGCGTTGCCAATCGCGTCTTCAGCGGCGGGCGGGCAACGGGCGCCGGCATGCCCCTGGCCGGCCTCGGCCTCGGCGTGCTGCTGGCGCCGATGAACGGCTCGGTGGGCGCCGGCGTGGCGATGCTGACGCGCGCGGTGCAGCCCAAGCTGGACGCCGCCGGCATGCCGCCCGAACGCAGCGCGGCGCTCACCTGCATGGCCAGCACCCTGGGCGTGGTGATCCCGCCCTCGCTGGTGCTGATCCTGCTGGGCGACGCGATGCTGCGCGCGCACACCGAGGCGGCCAATGCCAGCGGTCCGCTGCGCGAAGGCGCGCGCATCATCAACACCCAGGACGTGTTTCATGGCGCGCTGGTGCCCGCCGCGCTGGTGCTGGCGTTGTGCGCCCTCATCGCCTGGATAATCGGCCGGACGAAACCGTTGAATCCCGCCGCCGTGTTGCCGGCGGGCATTCACGCCGGCCCGAATGCCGCCACACCAATCGCGGCCGGCGATTGGGGCCTCGCCGTCGCCACCAGCGCCTTCATCATTGCCCTGCTGGCGGCGGTGGCGCTGGGCTATCTGTACGCCGTGGAAGCGGCCGCCACCGGCGGGGTCGCCTTGTTCCTGCTCGGCTTGGCCACGCGCACCCTGACCCGGCCGTTGCTGACCGAAATATTGCGCGATACCATGGCCGTCACCGGCGCCTTGTTCGCCTTGTTGATCGCGGCCACCATGTTCACCCTGGTGGTGCGCGCCTTCGGCACCGACCGCTGGATCGCCGCACAGCTGCAGGGTTTCGCCAATCATCCCCGGCTGTTGCTGTTCATTGTGCTGGCCGTGCTGGGCGCCTGCGCCTTCGTGCTCGACGCTTTCGAAATGATCTTCGTCGTCATCCCGCTGGTGATCCCGCCGCTGCTGATGCAGATTCCCGACGCCGTCTGGGTGGCGGTGCTGACCCTGCTGATCCTGCAAACCAGCTTTCTCATTCCGCCCTTCGGCTATGCGGTGATGATGGTGCGCAACCGCTCCGCGCACCATCTGCATACCGGCAGGCTGGTGCGCGCCCTGCTGCCCTGGCTCGCTGCCCAGCTGCTGGTGCTGGCCGCGGTCCTCGTCTGGCCCGGCATGCTGTGGCGCGACAATGCGCTGAGCGCCGGTCCGGCCCCGGCCGCACCCGCGGCCGGGGCCGAAACGCTGGAAGAAATGCTCGATCGTCAGCAGGCGCCGCAGGAACCGAAATAGCGCCACGGCGTCTGAAGCTTATTCGGTAGAATATTTCCCATGGACTCCCAGCGCATTGAAGGCGGACAGACGGTGATACGGGTTTTCACATATGCAATAACGGTACTGGCAATTGCAGCCGTACACCAGGCGGGAGCAGCCGACGCCATCTTCAAGCCGCTGACGTCGTCACCCGGCGATGCGGCGCGCGGCAAAACGATCGTGATTTCGCGTGAAGGCGGCCACTGCATTCTCTGCCATCATCTGCCGGCCGACGAGGTCAAGGTGTTCGGCAATGTGGCGCCAGCGCTGGACGGGGTGGGCAGCCGCCTGACGGTGGCGCAGCTGCGCCAGCGCGTGGTGGACATCACCGCGGTGAATCCGCAGGCGGTGATGCCGGCGTTTCATCGCAGCCGCGGGCTGCAGCGCGTCGCCGGGGAGTATCGCGATCAGCCGGTACTGAACGCGCAGCAGGTTGAAGATGTCGTGGCCTATCTTGCCACCTTGAAGGCCACCCCAAAGAATTGAACCCGAAGGATAGAACCATGCCGCCCATCAATGACCATCCGCTGCCGCGACGAATATTCCTGCAAGGCACCGCTGTCCTGGCAATCGCCAATATGCTGCCGGCGCAAGCACAGAACGCGCGCTTCGAGGCCGATATCACGCCCCTGCTGAATACGCTGTCCGGCGGCAAGCCGATCGTGCCGGGCCGCGTGAAGATGGAAATCCCCCTGCTGGTGGAAAACGGCCAGGCGGTCGCCTTGCGTGTGTCGGTACCGGACGCGGCCACCGGCAGCGTCATCAGCCTGCATGTCTTCGCGCCGCGCAATCCGCGCCCCAATGTCGCCAACGTTTTCTTCGGCAGCGCCAGCGGCAAACCCGAAGTCGTCACCCGTGTGCGCCTCGGCGGCACCCAGACCCTGGTGGCCGTCGCGGCCTTCAGCGACGGCAGCTTCGCCTCGGCCAACGCGCCGGTCGAAGTCACCTCCTCCGCCTGTCTCGACATGTCCGCCGCATGAGCAATTTTCGTCTCTCCGTCCCCACCACCGCCAAGCGCGGCGAATTGGTCCCCATTCGCCTTATCATCCAGCACCCGATGGAAACCGGTTTTCGCCTCGATGCCGCCGGCAAGGCCTATACCAAGAACGTGATTCACGATATCGCCTGCCGCTACAACGGCGTCGAAGTGCTGCGCATGGAACTGTCCAGCGGCATCGCCGCCAACCCCTATCTCGAATTCTTCGCCAGGGCCGAGGCCAGCGGCGAGATCGCCATCGACTGGATCGATGACGCCGGCGACAAGGGCCAGGCGCGCGCCGCCATCACGGTGAGCTGATGCGCGGCGCCGCCAACGTTACATTGGTGTTGCTCGGCATGGCCGCCATCGCGCAGGCCGGCGCGCAGGCGCCGGAACGCAAACTCGATGTTCTCAAATCCGGCATCGAGTTCCAGACCGACAGCGTCAGGCAATTGCAGGCCGATGAATTTTCCAACCCCGGTCTGCTGTGGGTCACGCGCGGCGAGCAACTTTGGTCCACCACGGCTGGCCGCGAGCAGAAAAGTTGCGCCAACTGCCATCAGCAGGCGGCCATGTCGATGAAGGGCGTGGCGACGCGCTATCCCGCCTTCGATAAATCGCAGAGCCGTGTGCTCGATCTGGAGGCGCGCATCAACAGCTGCCGCGTCAACTATCAGGGCGCTGCGGCATTTCCTGCCGAGTCCGATGAATTGCTGGGGTTGACCGCTTTCGTGGCGCAGCAATCGCGCGGCATGCCGCTGGCGGTCTCGATCGACGGCGCTGCGCGGCCGGTGCTCGATGCCGGCCGCGCCCTCTACTACCAGCGCATCGGCCAATTGAACCTGGCCTGCAATCATTGTCATGAGCAGAACTTCGATCGCAGCCTGCTCAACCAGCCGATCACGCAGGGCCACGGCAACGGCTACCCGGCCTATCGCCTCGACTGGCAGAAAATGGGTTCGCTGCAGCGCCGCTTGCGCGCCTGCTTTTACGGCATTCGCGCCGAGCTGCCGGCGTTCGGCTCCGACGATCTGATCGCGCTGGAACTGTTCCTGGCCTGGCGCGCGCAGGGGCTGACTATCGAAACCCCGGCCGTGCGAAGATAGCGCATACCCGAGGGAGGGAGGCCATGTTCAGCAGCGAATTCTGGGAGCCGCTCAGTTTTATCGTCACATCCCTGGGCCTGCCCTGCGCCATCGCCATCTTTCTGTACGAACAACGCCGCGAGCGCCGCAATGAGGAAGAGGCGGAATACCAGCTGCTGTCGGATGCCTATACCGATTTCCTGAAGGTGGTGCTGGCCAATCCCGACCTGCGCCTGCGTTCGAGCACCTCAACGCCCGACCTGACCCCCGAGCAGGAAGAACGCATGCTGGTGATTTTCGACATGCTGGTCTCGCTGTTCGAGCGTGCTTACCTGGTGGCGTTTCAGGTGCGCATGTCGCCGGACGAGGCGCGGCGCTGGAATTCCTGGGAGGATTTCATGCGCGAATGGTGTCGCCGCGAGGATTTTCGCAAACGCCTGCCGCAGTTGCTGCGCGGGGAAGACCCGGCGTTTGCGGCCTATATCGAACGGCTGGCGGCAGAGGAATCCGCCGCCTTGCCGGCTTGAACCGCGCGCATATTTTCAATCAGCGCCACCGCCTCGCCGACGCCGTTTTCCTTGCGCATCGCCCCGCCCAGGCCGCGCACCCGCTCGCGCATGGCGGATGAGGCGCTCACGACTTCAATTGCCGTCGCGAGACGCTGCGCATTCAGCTTGCGCAGCGGGATTGGCCGCGGGGCTGCACCCAGTTGAAACAAGCGCTCGCCCCAGAAAAACTGGTCGGCCAGATGCGGGATGACGATCGAAGGTACGCCGGCGCGCATCGCCGTGTGCGTGGTGCCGGCGCCGCCATGATGGACGATCATGGCGCAGCGTGGAAACACGCGTCGATGGCTGATGAAGCGCACCATCAATATATGATCGCTCTGCGGCAAGGCGCCGGACCACCGCGCCGGCAGCTGCACGATCGCACGGCGGCCGGTTAGCCGCAGCGCCGCGGTGAAAATCGCCAGGTGCGCCTTCAGGGTGGCGGCGTCCATCGGCATCAGGCTGCCGAAGGTGATGAACAGCGGCGCGGCCGACGCGGCGATGAAGTTTGCCACCTCGGCGGGAATCGGATCGCCGCGCGAATCTTCCGGCAGATCAAAAAATCCGCATTGCCGGTAACTCGCCGGCCAGTCGGCCGGCGCGGGGAACAATTGCGGACTGGAGGCGATCAGGTCCAGATCCGCGCCCAGGAAAATTTCGCGCAGCTGATCGCGCTTCGGCGGCAGATCGAGACGCGCGCGCCAGACGTTGCTGTCGCCCAGGAACAGGCGATTGATCACCATGCCGGCCAGCGTCCACCACAGCGGATTGAACCAGGCACCGAGCCTGGGCGCGCCGCTGGGATACACCAGCCGTGAAGGCAACAGGAACGGCGCCAGCGCCACCGTGACATAGGGCTTGCCCGCTTTCTCCGCCATGGCGCGCAGAAAATGCAAAAAGAAATGGCCGATCAGAATTTCGTTGCTCGCGACCAGCTGCGCGGCTTCCACCGCCATTGCCTCCACCACCGGCAGGAACGTCTCGCGATAAATGATGCGGCCCTGCGCGGCCGGCGTGCGCGCCTCGATGCAGCGCCGGCCGATCTCGTGCAATTGGGCCGCATCGGCAATCACCGGCGTCGCAACCTGCGTAATGCGGAAACCATATTCCTCGGCGTAATGCCGATAGTCACGCTGGTCGATATCGGTCACGACCAGATGAACATGGTGCCCGGCACGGCTGAGTGCGGCGGCCAGCGCCACAAAGGGGCGGACATCGCCGGTGCTGCCCCAGGTTTGGATGCCGATGCGCATGAATTTTTTCAATCACTGAAATGCAAACGGCCGGAGAACCGCATGGATATTGGTTCTCCGGCCATTTGGGATGCCGGACCGCAGCTCCCGGCGATACGAATCGCTTGATTAAACGATCTTGATCGACAACTCCGGCAGCTTATCGATATGACATACGATCACATCGCCCCTGACCACCGGACCGACGTTCTCCGGGGTGCCGGAATAGATGATGTCGCCGGGCATCAGCTCGAAAGCTTCGGAAAGCTTGCTGATCTGCTCAGCCACGCTCCAGATCATCATGTTCAGATTGGCGCTCTGCTTGGTTTCGCCGTTCACCTTCAGCCAGATCGCGCCGTCCTTGATGTGGCCCAGCTTGTCGGCCGGGTGGATCGGCCCGATCGGCGCGGCGTGATCGAAGCTCTTGCCGATTTCCCAGGGTTTTTTCTGGTCGCCCATGCCGCGCTGCAAATCGCGGCGGGTCATGTCGAGGCCCAGAGCGTAGCCATAAACCAGGTCCAGCGCCTTGTCGATGGGCACATCGCGGCCGCCCTTGTTCAGCGCCGCGACCAATTCGACTTCGTAGTGGTAGTTCTTGGTCAGGGACGGATAGGGGTGATCGATACGCTCGCCGATCGGCACGAACTGGATGGCATCGGTGGGTTTCTGGAAAAAGAACGGCGGTTCGCGCGTCGGGTCCGAACCCATTTCGCGGGCATGGGCAGCGTAGTTGCGGCCGATGCAGTAAATGCGCCTGACCGGAAAAGCGTCGTTGCCGCCGACGATGGGAATCGTGACGTCGGCCACTTCAAAAATTACCTTGCCCATAGGCTGGTTTCCTGTGGTCTGCGCACTGGTGGCACAACCGGCGACCGCACCCAGCGACAGGGCAGCTCCGGTTTTCAGCGCCGTGCGGCGATTGATCAATTGCTTGTCGTTCATTCCCGATTCCTCCATTTTTGGTTTACCTGGCCACCGCAGCATGGAGCAGTTGCCGGAACGCGCGCGCAGGTTGCCGCGCGAATGCACATTGTGCAACAAAAACAAATGCGGTTTATTGACGCAAGTGGAGTACCGCCGGGCGGAACGGCAGGAGGGCTTCAGGAGGGAGACGGCAGATCCATGTCCATTTCGGCGATTTCGAGCATGCGCAGCTTGGACAGATAATGCCGGTCGACGCGCCAGTCCTTGATCATGCCGATCGCCAACTCGAACTCCTCGTGATTGAGCTCGTTCAATTCGCCCAGCGTATAGGGCGCGCCGTTTTCGATAGCCACCGCCAATACCGACAGGGCCTTGGCGCCGGGCGCCGTCGGGTTTTTGTAGATGTATCTCGCGGCTTTCTTGATCCTGTTCACGCTTGCTCCTTCGGGGCAAATCGCCATAACCGTGCGGCCAAAGCGGAGTGAAAGCATGGCAGCGCCATGGGGATTACGCAATTGTCATATAACTTTAATATTTGACGCCAGGGTGAGATGCGGCAGGTGACGGCATTCGATA
>DASWEY010000028.1:0-52902 GCA_036394575.1 Usitatibacteraceae bacterium
AAAGTGCCGCAAACACGGCGGGCGACGGCAAGACCCGCGTCGAGCACACGGCAACCGCCGCACGTAACAGCAGCCGCTCGACCTCGGCGCATACCGACGCATCGGTCACCGGCACCGGCAGCGCGCAAATGAACACCAGGCGTGCCGGCGACCTGTCGACCCAGCAACGCGCCGCGGCCAAGGGCAATGCCGAGACGGAATCCGTGGCTCGCTGATTCGTCACCGCTTGCCGTTGAGTGCCATGAACGCCGGGGACAGCCCGGCGTTCATATGCGCCGACATTCATTCTTGATGGAGGGATTGCCGTGAACAAGACTATCGTCGCCGTGGGCGTATCGGCACTGCTGCTGCCTTTTTCTCCGGCAGCGCCCGCTGATGAAGGAAGATTATCGATCGGCTCGGGCTTCAATTATTCATCGGGCGAGTACGGCACGACAGCAACCACCCGAATCCGCTCGATACCGCTGGATCTTGGCTATGATGCCGGCGCGTGGAGGCTCAATCTGACCATTCCGTACCTTGATGTGTCCGGCCCGCCGAACGTGATTCCTGGCGTGGGTGCCGTCAGGAATACCAATTTGCGCACCCGTATCGGTTCGCTGGGCCTGCCGATCGGTGGCCCGGGTACCACCGCCACAACCGCGGCGACGCTAACCTCGGGCAGCGCGCGCGGGCTGGGCGATGTGATCGCCCTCGCGTCCTTCAATGTGTATGGCGATGCCGCCGCGCAATTCGGCATCGATGTGGCGGGCCGCATCAAGTTCGGGACGGCCGATGCCGACAAGGGCCTGGGCACCGGTGAAAATGATTACGGCGCCGAAGTCGATATGTACAGGAAGTTCGACCGCGTCACCCTGTTTGGCGGCGCCGGCTATACAAAGATGGGGGCCTCGCAATACATCAAGTTGAACAATGTCTTCAACGCCAACACCGGCGTATCCCTGAAATTTGACGATGCCAACCTTGCGGGCGTGCTGTTCGATTACCATCAGCGCGCTTCGGACATCGGCGAGGCGCGCCGTGAGGCAACGGTTTTCTACAACCACGTTTATGCGAAGACCTGGAAAACACAACTCTATGTGCTCAAGGGTTTCACCGATGGCGGCCCGAATTGGGGCGCGGGCGTTACGCTGACCTATTCGTTCTAGCGGCGTTGGAAAGCGCCAGTACAAATTGCGTTGCGGCGCCGTCACCGATATCCGCAAAAATGAAGAACCAGCAACGGCGTGCCTTTCCAGGCATTTTTGCCTCGAAAGGCGCGCCAAATGGCGTTCTACGATATCAGGCCTCGGCCTTTATCTGTACCTTATCTGTACCTTTTATCTATACCTTATTCGGCCGCCGCAAGATGCTTCTTCGCCTTGGGGACTGTCGCCGGCTGCTGCACAGGCTCTTCGATGTCGCCAGGCAACACCTGCGGCCCGCGGCCGCTCCAGCGATCCAGATACAGATAAATCACCGGCGTGATGTAGAGCGTGATGACCTGAGAAAAAATCAGGCCGCCGACGACCACCAGTCCCAGCGGCTGGCGCAGTTCCGCGCCGGCGCCGAGTCCCAGCGCGATCGGCAAGGCGCCCATCAGTGCAGCCAGGGTCGTCATCAGAATGGGCCGGAAACGCAGCACGCAGGCCTGGCGAATGGCCTCGGCCGGCGCCATGCCTTCGTTGCGCTGCGCCTGCAAGGCGAAGTCGATCATCATGATGGCGTTTTTCTTGACGATGCCGATCAGCATCAGGATGCCGATGGTGGCGATCAGGGTCAGATCCTTGCCGAACAGGGTCAGCGTCAGCAAGGCACCGACCGCCGCCGAAGGCAGACCGGCAAGAATCGTCAGCGGGTGAATATAGCTTTCATACAAAACGCCGAGCAGTACATAGATGACCAGGATCGCCACCACCAGCAGGATGGCCTGTCCGGATTGCGAGTCCTGGAACACCGCCGCGTCGCCGCCATAGCTGGCGATGATCGATGAGGGCATTTTCATCTCACGGCTGATTTCGTCGATGCGCTTGGTGGCATTGCCCAGTGGAACATTGGGCGCCAAATTGAACGACAGCGTGATGGCCTGCAACTGGCCCTGATGATTCACGGCGGTCGGCCCGACGGTACGATCCACCGTGGCAAAGGCGGACATGGGCACCAGGGCGCCGCTCTTGCCGCGAAAATTGATCTTGCCCAGGGCGGCTTCGAACTGCCGGTATTCACCCAGCGCCGCCAGGATCACCTGATAACTGTTGGCCGGCGAGTAAATGGTCGATACCTGGCGATCGCCGAAAGCATCGTAAAGGGCGGTACGCACATCCTGCATCTGCACCCCGAGCAAATTGGCCTTGTCGCGGTCGATGCGCAGGCTGGCCTGCAGGCCGCGATTCTGCGAATCGCTGGTCACGTCGCGGAACTGCGGCTCGGCACGCAGGCGGTCCTGCAATTGCCCTGCCCAGTCGCTGAGCGCATCCGATGACACGCTTTGCAGGGTGTACTGGTATTGCGATTTGCTGGGTCTGCCGCCGAGTTGCAGGTTCTGGATGGGGCGCATGTACACCGCGATGCCGGGGATGGTGCCGGTCTTGCGCCTGAGGCCGTTGACCACTTCATCCATGGATACACGCTCGCCGCGCGGCTTCAGGTTCACGAACATTCGACCGGTATTCTGCGTATTGCCGCCACCGCCGGTAAATGATGTGACGTCGGCAATGTTCGGGTCGGCACGAATGGCCTCGGCCACGCGGTCCTGCAGGGCCAGCATGGCCGGGAAGGAGATGTCCTCTGCGGCTTCGGTACTGATGCTGATCTGGCCGATATCCTCCTGCGGGAAAAACCCCTTGGGGATATTCACGAATAGCAGCGCGGTCAGGATCAGGGTACCGATGGCCACGATCAGCACGACGGGCCGGTGGTCAAGCGCAACATCGAGCGTGCGCGCATAAGCGTTTTGCAGCTTGAGAAAAGCGGCCTCGAAAAAATGACCGATGCGGCCTTCCTCGCCATGGCCGCTGGCAGGCAAAAAGCGGCTGCACAGCATCGGCACCAGGGTCAGCGACACCACGGCGGACACCAGCACCGACAGCGAGACCACCACCGCGAACTCATGGAACAACAGGCCGATCACACCTGGCATGAAGAAAATGGGAATGAACACCGCGACCAGGGACACCGAGATGGAAATGATGGTGAAGCCCATTTCCTTCGCGCCCAGCAGCGCAGCCGATAGCGGCGACTCGCCGAGCTCGATATGGCGCACGATGTTCTCGATCACCACGATGGCGTCGTCGACCACCAACCCGACCGCCAGGGTAATGGCCAGCAGGGAAACGTTGTCGATGGTGTAGCCCAGCCAGTACAGCAGCGACAGCGCGCCGATGATCGAGATCGGCAGCGTCGCCGCCGGAATCAAGGTGGCGGCGGCGCGGCGCAGGAACATGAAAATCACCAGCACCACCAGCACTACGGTCAGCCCGAGAGTGATGTTTACGTCGTGCAGGGCTGCGCGTATCGATACCGAGCGATCGTTGACCAGGTTGAGATTGATCGATGTCGGCATCTGCGCGCGCAGGCGCGGAATCAGCTTGCGGATCGCATCGACGGTGGCAACCGTATTGGCATTCGGCTGGCGCTGCACCAGCAGCACAATGGCGCGCTCGCCGTTATAGCTGCCGGCGGTTTTGACGGACTCGAAGCTGTCCTCCACCGTGGCGACTTCGCGCAGGCGCACCGCCGCGCCGTTGCGGCTGGCGATCACAATGTCGGCGAATTCGGCGGCGGAGGCCATTTGCGCATTGGCCTGGATGGTCAGGGTCTGGCGCGGTCCGTCCAGCACCCCGACCGGCGAATTGGCATTGGCATTGCGCACCGCATTGGCCAGGTCCTCGAAAGTCAGGTTGCGCTGCGTCAGCAAGTCCGGATTGGCATTGATGCGCACCGCAAAGCGCTTCTGGCCGTTGACGGTGACCTGCGCCACGCCGTCGATGGTGGAAAGACTGGGCGAAATCAGGTTTTCGGCATAGTCGTTCAGTTCCGACAGTTTCATCGACGGCGAGGTCATCGCCAGGAACAGGATCGGTGCATCGGCCGGATTGACCTTGCGATACGAGGGCAGCTGCGTCATCTCGATCGGCAGCGAGCGCTGCGCGCGCAGCAGCGCCGCCTGCACATCGACTGCCGCGGCATCGATATCGCGCGACTGGTCGAACTCCAGCGTCAGCGAGGTGTTGCCCAGCGTGTTGGTCGAACTGATGACGTTCAAGCCGGCGATGGTGGAAAACTGTTTTTCCAGCGGCAAGGCGACCGACGAGGCCATCGTGTCGGGCGCGGCGCCCGGCAGTTGCGCACTGACATTGATCACCGGGGTGTTATAGCTCGGCAGGGCCGCCACCGGGATTTTCGAATACGCCAGCACCCCCGCCACCACCAGGGAAATGCTCAGCAATACCGTCATTACCGGGCGGCGTATGCACAGCTCGGAAATGTTCATGGACGCTTCTCAGCCGCTGCGGGATTGCTCCCGTCCTTCCCGCCCTTCGTGGCGGCGCCTGCGCTTTGCGCCTCGCGAACTTTCTGTCCCGGCCGCAGGTTCTGCTTGCCCTCAACCACCACGCGGTCACCGGCAGTAACGCCCTTGACCACGGCGCTGCCGTCGAATTCATGAATCACGTCGATTTTCTTGAGTTGCGCGCTGCCCGCAGCATCGACCAGGTAAATCACCTTGCCGGTGGTATTGGTGATAACCGCCGCCTGCGGCACCACCATCGCCCCCTCGATCGAGCCGACGTTGATGCGGCTGGTAACGTACTGGCCCGGCCACAACGCCATATCGGCATTGGCGAAAGTGGCCTTGGCGCGGACGGTACCGGCAGTCGGGTCCACCGTGTTGTCGATGAAATTCAAGCGGCCTTGCAATGGCACCGCCACTCCCGGGATCAATGCGCTCACCGTTACCACGCCCTTGCGGTTGGCATTGAGCACCGGCTGCAACTGCGCCTCGGGCAGGGTAAAGCTGATGGCGATGGGGTCGATCTGCGCAATCGTGACCAGGGTAGTGGCGGGCTGCGCGACGCTGCCCGCGAAAATGGCGATGCCGCCGGCGCGGCCGCTCAGCGGCGAACGAATGGTGTCGTAACTCAGGGCCACTTCGGCGCCGTGAATCGCCGCGCGATCGGACTGGACCGCCGCACGTTGCGCCTCGACCTGGCTGAACACGGTATCGAGCGAACTTTGAGAGATGAAATTCTTGGCAAGCAAATCCTGGCTGCGTTTCAGCTGCCGTTCCAGATCGCTCAACGTTGCCTGGTCGCGCACCAGTTGCGCCTGCGCCTTCTCGAGGTTGGCACGGTCGGCACGATCATCCAGGGAAAACAGCAAATCGCCCTTGCGTACGAACTGTCCTTCCTTGATGTGCACGGTGGCGATCATATTGCTGGTCTGCGGCCGCACATCGACGACATTCAGCGAGGCCACCGTGCCGATCGCCTCCAGGCTTACCGGCACATCCTGCTTCAGCACGATAGTCGTCGTCACCGTCACGGGCGGCGCCTCCCTGCCGCTGCTGCTCTGCGCGGCACTGCGCGCGAGGATCAGCCAGCCAGTACCGCCAATCGCGAACACGGCAATAGCGCCGTAAATTACCTTCTTTTTCATCCAAGAGCCCTTGCCTGTTTCATCGATCGCCCAACGCACATCAATATAGAGACATCTGCAACGCGGAACACGTTCCCGCTGTTGGCGGCCACGGAGCGCAAACGTCGGCGCAAATTATATAGAAACACAGTTGTATCTAAATCAATGTTACATCTTGAAATGTCATTGTTCCGGCAACGAGAACCGACTGCGAAAACGAACGCCGCCAATAGAACGGATGTTTGCATGTGCGAATTCGAGCCGCAACATTCGCTTGCGTTCAACATACCCTTCCGCGCGCTTTATGCGCACTGCATTCAACCGCGCAAGGGCGCCTTCATGTTTGCCAATTTTCTTGTCTTGATTGCGCTTGGCAGCTTTATAACCGGCGAGTCATTTAAGAAACTCCCTGTTCCAGTATAGCGCGTGACCAAATTCAGGAACCAATCGGCGGGACAACTGTGGCAACCATCGAATTTGAAGCGCAACCATGCCAACCGACTTCCATTTAAGGCTGCCAATGAACAGCAACCCACCCTGGTTTTGGCAATTCGGACCACATGGCGGAACAAGCTGTTTTATCTGTGCAACAGTCCTCGAAAAATTGACTTAAGTCAAACTTGAATATTGCCGGCATATGGCATAAATGTTGCTGCTTTGTAATGCTGCGCCAACAATAAAAAATCTGATTTTCTTCGGGGGCCTTGCACTCCCCGTCGCTTCAAATCATTTCCTTTTTCGCTGGACCTTTTCACCGGAATTTACGCGCGACGACTTTTTGTTCGCCGGTCAGAGTAATCGCTCGGGGTTGAATTGCCTAAATCAAAAAAATACTTGCCCATTCTTCCATCCACCAAGAGGCGTAAAACTATGTTTGCGGAAAAACCCATGAGAAAGGCACTGGCGCTCGCGCTCGGTGGCGGCCTGTCGTCCTCGCTGTTGCTGGCGACACCTATATTTGCCCAGACTGCGGAATCTGCACCGCAGAAACTGGAAAAAGTTGAAGTAACCGGCTCGTCGATCAAGCGCATCGATGGCGAAACTGCCCTGCCGGTGCTGGTACTGAAGCGAGACGATATCGAACGTACGGGTGCATCCAACGTAGAACAATTGCTGAGGTCGATTTCTGCCACTTCTGCTCTCGGCAGTTCCAGCGTAGCCAATAGTGGTGCCGGCGGTGGTCAGGGTGGCGCCAGCTCGGCCACCTTGATTTCGCTGCGCGGTCTGGGTTCTGCAAGAACCTTGGTTCTGATCAATGGACGCCGCGGCGCGCCATCCGGCGGCTCGTCGGCGGTCGACATCAATACCATTCCCATCTATGCCATTGACCGACTTGAAGTCCTGAAAGATGGCGCCTCGGCGGTTTACGGCAGCGATGCTGTTGCCGGCGTGGTGAACTTCATCCTGCGCAAGGACTACACGGGTGTGGAGGTCAGCGGAACCTACGGTGCGCCAACACGTCCAGGTGGCGGTGATGAGGGCAAGGCGTCAATTTTTGCCGGCTTTGGCGATATGGCCAAGGATCGTTACAACGTCAACTTTGGTGCGGGCTATCAGTACACCAAACCCATTTTTGGTTCAGATCGTTCATTCGCACGCAATCTGAATGTGGGGGAACAACTCGATAAACTCAGTACAACATCGTTCCCCGCTAATGTACGCTTACCCAGCGGCGCACTGCGGAGCCCCACCTTCCCCAATTGCGGTCCATATTCGCAAGTGTCGCCCCTGCAGCCCAGCGGTCCGACAGGTCTCTGCCGCTACGACAATGCGCCCTATATTGCCCTGCAGCCGGACAGCAAACAGGCAAACGTATCGTTCAATGGGCGGATAAACATCTCCAGCGCAGTTGAAGGTTATGTCGAGAGCAACTTTACGCGCAATAAAACGCTCAATACAACCCAGCATGTGCTGATCAATGGTGCGGCGTTGCCGGCGGGACATCCCTATATTGCTTCACTTACCAATCTCATCAATACGCAGTATCCCGCCTTTACTGCCCAGCTTAATCCGTTGATTGGCGGTGCTTGGGCCTTATTGCCTCCTTCGAGTCCCTATTATCCAACTGCCTTTGCCACCGCCAATGGACTCACCGGACAGCCGCTCGTACTTCTCTTTCGCTCCATCCCGACTGGCGTGAGGAAGACTGAAGACGTCGCCGACAATTCGCGCGTCGTTGCCGGTTTGCGCGGTGATGCCATGGGCTGGGATTACGATGGCGGCGTGCTCTACTCCCAAAATAAAATCACCGAGACCTTGAAGCAAGGTTGGGCACTGACCAATCAGTATCTCAATTTGCTAAATACCGGTGTAATTAACCCATTCGGCCCGACGACTGATCCAAACGCCCTGGCAGCCGCCATGGCCAGCAATTACAATGGGCCGTGGTTCGTCAACAAGACTTCGATCACCAGCGCCTACGCCAAAGGCACGCACGAGCTTTACCAATTGCCTGCCGGGATGATGTCGATTTCCCTGGGTGCGGAATTCCGCAAGGAAAAACTTGATCTGGCGCCCTCCGATGCGAACAAGCAATTCCTGGTGTCTGGTTTCGGCGCTGCCGGCGTCCCTGTTTCCGCCACGCGAAACGTTGAATCTGCATATACGGAAGTAAACATACCGATTCTTAAGAACCTCGAAGCGGACGCAGCAGTCCGCTATGACAATTATCAGCGCGTCGGCAACACCGTCAATCCGGAAGGCTCAATTCGCTGGACCGCGACGGATACGTTCCTTGTGCGCGGGTCAATCGGTACCGGGTTCCGTGCACCAACCCTGATTGATCTTTACCAACCCGAAGCACGCGGTATCACGACAAATGGCAGTCGCGACTTGATTCGTTGCCCCATCGGTACGACGGGTCTCATCGATTGCAGCACGCAATTTGTCACCATCGGCGGCGGCAATTCTTCCCTGAAGCCGGAAAAATCCAAATCGACAACGCTGGGTTTTGTGTTTGAGCCCACCAGGGACTTCTATCTTGGCGTTGATTTCTGGACTGTTGAAGTCAAGGACGTGATTCGCACCGGCATCTCGACCGCGACTATTCTGGGCGATCCCGTCAAATACGCAAGCTATATCCGTCGCGGACCACCGGATGGCAATCCCAGCGGTGTCGGCCCGATTATCGGCATTGATCAGTCCTTGACCAATCTTGGCAAAACCAATGTGGCGGGCATTGACCTCGATATTAGGGGGCGCATCCTCAACACCGCAGAAGACAAGGTTACCTTGCGGCTTAACGGAACGTATCTCACTCGCTACGATCAACAAAACCTTGACGGCACTTACACGTCCGCCATTAACCGTCCATCCGCCTTGGGAATCGGTGTGGCTCTGCGCTGGCGCCATACCGCCAGCGTGGTTTGGGAAACCGGCCCGTGGATCGCCAGCGTGTCGGAAAATTTCCAGGTGGGCTACGACGATCTGCGCACCAGCCTTCAGCCCGCCAGCGTGACTCCGCGTCAAGTGGCGCCGTATGAAACTTATGATTCGCAGCTCGTGTATACGGGCTTCAAGGCGCTGAAACTCACGCTGGGCATCAAGAACCTGTTCGACCAGAATCCGCCGTATACCAACTACGGCGCCGGCTTTGTCGGCAGCTATGACCTGAGCTACACGGATGTACGCGGACGTTTTATTTACACCACCGCAACCTATACCTTCAAGTAAGCGTCCGGCAGTTCATGGTAAAAAAACCCGCGGATTCTTCCGCGGGTTTTTTACGTTCATAATCTGCAGTCGCTGCAACCGAACCCCTTTCCCACGCATCACAACCGATCGAAAATTCCATGCGCGCATTGTTCGTTTCATTGCTCCTGCCTTTGTTGCTTATCGCCACCCCGCCCTCTTTCGCCGAACGCCTGACCATTGAACGGCTGCACGCCGATCCCGCACTTTCCGGCGCCAGTCCGCGCAAGGTAAAGATTTCGCCGGACGGAACCCGGGTCACATTTCTGCGCGGCCGCGACGACGATCAATTCCAGCTCGACTTGTGGGAGTTCAACCTGCACGACAAGGCCATGCGCCGCCTGGTCGATTCAAAACTGCTGAAGCCGAGCGAGCAGATTTCGGATCAGGAAAAGGCACGCCGCGAACGCGAACGCACCGCTAGCTTTCGCGGCATTATCGATTACAGCTGGTCGCCGGACGGCAAGCGCCTGCTGGTGCCGCTGGCCGGAGACCTTTACCTGGTCGATGTTGCGCAGTCGGACAAGGGACGGCGCATCGCGACCGGTAATGTGATCGACCCCAAGGTATCGCCCAGGGGCAGGTATGTCTCGTTCGTGCGCAACCAGAACCTGTACGTGGTGGATATCGCGACCGGCGTCGAGCGCCAATTGACCAAGGACGGCGCCGGCACCATCCACAATGCCGAAGCCGAATTCGTCGCCCAGGAAGAAATGGCGCAGACCAGCGGTTACTGGTGGGCGCCGGACGATTCCGCCATTGCCTTCAAGCGTTTCGACGAGGCGCCGGTGCCGGTCGCGCGCCGCTTCGAGATCTATGCCGACCGCACCGAGGTCGTCGAGCAGCGCTACCCCTATGCCGGGGAGAAGAACGTGCTGGTATCGCTGGCCATCGTCGCACTTGCCGATGGCAGCATCCGACCCGTGGACTTGGGCCCGGACAGCGACATCTACCTGGTGCGCGCCGACTGGAGCAAGAATTCGAAGCAGCTGGTCTACCAGCGCGAGGCCCGCAACCAGCAGCGCCTGGACCTGGTGTCGGTCGATGCCGCCACGCTGGTGCAGCGCATCCTGCTCAGCGAAACCTCGAAGACCTGGGTCAATCTCAATGCCGATCTGCGCTTCCTGGAGAAACGCGACGCCTTCATCTGGGCCTCGGAACGCAGCGGGCGCAAGCATCTTTACCTGTATGACCTCAACGGCAAACTGCTGCATGCCATTTCCGGCGGCGACTGGGAAATCGACAATCTCCTTGCGGTGGATGAGAAGGCGGGCCGCGTCTACGTGCATTCGAACCGCGATGCCGTTATCGACAAGCAGATCTATGCCCTGGCCCTGGATGGCGGCAGCGCCGATCGCCCCAGGCGCATCAGCCAGGCCGATGGCTGGCACGACGCGAAATTCGCCGAACATGGCGAGCTGTATGTCGATGCCTGGTCGGATCCGAACACGCCGCCGCAAGTCAGCATCCGCCGCACCGACGGGACACTGCTGACCTGGCTTGAGCATAACGAGCTCAATGACCAGCATCCCTATGCACCGTATCTGGCCACGCATCTGCCCATGGAATTCGGCACCCTGCCCGCTGCGGACGGACAGATGCTTCAGTACTCGATGATCAAGCCCGCCGGCTTCGATCCCGCCAAGCGTTACCCGGTGTTCGTCTACGTCTACGGCGGCCCGACAGTGCAGGTGGTGGCGCGCAAATGGGGTGGATTGTTTGAACAGTACATGGCACAGCAAGGCTATATCGTGTTCAGCATCGATAACCGCGGCTCAGCGCGACGCGAACGCCGCTTTGCCGACGCCCTGTATCGTCACTTCGGCAGCGTCGAGGTCGACGATCAACTGGCCGGCATCGACTGGCTGAACAAGCAGCGTTTTGTCGACGGCAAGCGCATCGGCGTATTCGGCTGGAGCTACGGCGGCTATATGGCCGTGAGTCTGCTGGCGGCCGGTTCGGACCGCATCGCCGCCGGCGTGGCCGGTGCCCCGGTTACCGACTGGCAGTTGTACGACACCCACTACACCGAACGCTACCTCGGCGACCCCAAGGAAAATGCCGAAGGCTATAAGCAAAGCGGCGTATTCGCGCACCTGGGCGGCCTGCGTTCACCTTTGCTGTTGCTGCATGGCATGGCCGACGACAATGTGCTGTTTACCAACTCCACCCGTCTGATCAGCGACCTGACGTCGCGCGGCGTGCTGTTTGAACTGATGACCTACCCCGGCGCCAAACACGGCTTCGCCACCCGCGCCAACAAGATGCATCGCGATCGCATGATTGAAGCCTTTTTTGCGAAGCACTTGGGGACGGCGCCGCATTGATTCCGGAAGTGGCAGGCGGCCCGGTGCGGGCATGATGTCCCGCTCGCGGATCGCCTTGCTGACCCTGCTGGCGATGATCGCTTTCGCCGGCAACTCCCTGCTGTGTCGCGCCGCGCTGAAACAGAGCGGTATCGACGCCGCCAGCTTTACTTCGATACGCCTCGTCAGCGGCGCGATGGTGCTGTGGTGGATCGTGCGCTTGCGGCAGGCGCCGGTGGGCGCCTCCGGCAACTGGATATCCGCTTTCGCACTGTTCGCCTACGCCGCCTGCTTTTCGTTTGCCTATCTTCAGCTATCGGCGGCGACCGGCGCCCTGTTGTTGTTCGGCGCGGTGCAGGCCAGCATGATCAGCTATGGCCTGTACAAAGGCGAACGGCTGCGCCCGCTGCAAATACTGGGGCTGCTCTGCGCCTTGCTGGGCCTGGTCGGTCTGCTCCTGCCCGGACTGAGTGCGCCCCCCTTGCGCAGTGCAGGATTGATGATTGCCGCCGGCATCGCCTGGGGCGTCTATTCGCTGCGCGGCAAAGGCGCCGGCGATGCAACGACAGTGACGGCCGGCAATTTTCTGCGCGCGGTACCGTTTGCACTGCTGGTCAGCGTTCTCAGCTTGAGCTCGACGACGGTCGATGCCGCCGGCATCGCCTATGCGATTGCCTCGGGCGCTGTCGCCTCGGGCATGGGTTATGCGATCTGGTACACCGCATTGCGGGGCCTCGACGCGACCACGGCCGCTACCGTGCAACTCAGCGTCCCGATGCTCGCCGCCCTCGGCGGCATTTTGCTGTTGGGCGAGGCGCTTACCCTGCGTCTCGCCATCGCCGCGACCGCCATCATCGGCGGGATCGCCCTGGTGGTCCTGCAGCAGACACGAGTCGTTACACAGCGCCCGCAAACCTGAGCGCCGAATACATTACACTGCCGGTTGCTTTTTTCCTGCCTTTGGCCCTGTTTAAACTCCCCGGAAGCCGCTCGCCATGATGCCTGTATGCCGTCTGATTCTTGCCGCCGCATTGTCTGCCGCTGCGCTGGCAGTCCATGCCGAAGCGCCGTTCTCGTTCACGGCCACCCCCGGCAAGCTGCCCAAAAATGTGGTGCCACTCGATTACACCGTGCATGTGGTACCCAACCTCGCCGATTTCACTTTGAGCGGCAGGGAAACGATCAACATCGAGGTGCTGAAAACCGCCTCGAAGATCATGCTGAATGTACTGGAGATCGAAATCGATTCCGCCACGCTCAGCGGCAAGGGCATCGCGGAACAGAAATTGACGCCGGTGATCGACAAGGATCAGCAGACGCTCAGCTTTGCGCTCGCCACACCGCTGAAACCGGGGCGTTATGCCCTGGACATCGCCTATCGCGGCGTGATCAATCGCGGCCCGGTGGGCCTGTATTACGATAAATACCCCTCGCCCACGGGCGAGAAAGTGCTGCTTGGGTCGCAGATGGAAGCGACCGACGCGCGCCGCATGCTGCCGAGCTGGGATGAACCGGTGTTCCGTGCCCGGTTCACGCTATCGGTCGATCTGCCCGCCAACTTCAAGGCGTTTTCGAATACGCCCGTCACCAAGACGGAGAAGCTGGCCGGCGGCCTGCAGCGCGTCGACTTTGCCACCACACCGAAGATGTCGAGCTATCTGCTGGTGCTGGTGGCCGGCGAACTGGAGCGCACGACCGGTACCCAGGACGGTATCGAAATCGGCATCGTCACCACCGAGGGCAAGCAAGGTTCAGCCACCTATGCGCTCAGCGCCAGCCAGCAGATCCTGCGCTACTACAACGATTACTTCGGGGTGAAATTCCCCCTGCCCAAGCTCGACCAGATCGCCACGCCAGGCGGCTTCGGCGGCGCGATGGAAAACTGGGGCGGCATCGTCTACAACGAAGCCAATCTGTTGTTTGACCCCAAGCAGAACCCGGACTCGACCAAGCAGCGAGCCTATTCCATCATCGCCCACGAGACCGCCCATCAGTGGTTCGGCGACCTGGTGACCATGGCCTGGTGGGACAACCTGTGGCTGAACGAGGGCTTCGCCTCGTGGATGGCAGCCAAGGCCACCGATAAATTCAATCCCGACTGGCGCGTGTGGCTGGCCGCCAATGGCGAGCGCGAAGCGGCGATGAGCCTCGATGCGCGCAAGACCACGCATCCGATCCAGCAGTCGGTCGCCAATGAAAGCCAGGCCACCGACGCCTTCGATGTCATCACCTACCAGAAGGGCCAATCATTCCTGCGCATGCTTGAAACCTATTTGGGCGAGGACGCCTTCCGCCAGGGTATCCGCGCCTATATGGCCAAGCACCAGTACGGCAATACCACGACCGCCGATCTATGGGCGGCCCTGGCCAAGGCATCGGGCAAGCCGGTCGGCAAGATTGCCTCGGACTGGACCACGCAGCCGGGTTTCCCGGTGGTAAAAGTCGATGCGATCTGTGCAGCAGGCCAGCGCAAGATCACGCTCAGCCAGGAACAGTTCAAGGTCGGCGACGAGCAACCCGGCAATCGCCTGTGGAACGTTCCCGTGCAGATCGGCGCCGTCGGCAGCACCGCGGCCAAGCCGGACTACGTCTTGCTGAAATCGCGCAGCACCACCATTACGCGGCGCGGTTGCAGCGACACCCTGGTGATCGATCCCGATAGTGTCGGCTATTACCGCGTGCAGTATTCGCCGGCCTTGTTTGCCACGCTCACCGGACAATTTACGACCCTGAACGATAGCGCCCGCCTCAAGCTGCTGTCCGATACCTGGGCGATGGTGGCGGGCAACCGCCTGCCGGTCACCAGCTTCCTGGCACTCGCCGGCCAGCTTGGCAATGAACCGCGCCTCGCAGTCTGGGAAGAACTGCTCAAAGATCTGCGTTCGCTCGACCGGCTCAGCACCGGCAGCGCGGCCCGCGCGCAACTGCACCGCTACGCCATCAATCTGCTGCAGCTCAAATCCAGGCAGCTCGGTTGGGACGAGCGTGCGGACGATTCGACCGAGATCCGCCAGATGCGCACCGCCATCCTGCGCGTGCTTGCCGACTTCGGCGATGAATCCGTGATCGCCGAAGGCCGCAGCCGCTTCCAGCGTTTCCTGGCCGAGCCCGCCAGCCTGGCGCCGGCGCTGGCCGATGTGGTGACCCATATCGCCGGCCGCTATGCGGACCAGGCGGCTTATGATGCGCTGGGCGCGCTGGCCGCCAAGGCGCTCAACAGTGAAGAGAAATTTCGCTATTTCTTTGCCATGAGTTCGGCGCTCGATCCCAAGCTGTCGGAACAGTCGCTCAAGCTCTCGCTGTCGACCACCCTGCCGCCACTGGTGACCAATCGCGTACTCTCCGTCGTGGCCGCCAATGAACATATCGATCAGGCCTGGACTTTTGCCAAGCAGAACGGCACGGCTCTGCTGGGCACCATCAATGGCTTCGAACGCAATCGCTACTTTGCCGCGATCGTCGAAACCTCGGTCGATGCCGCAGTGGCCGACGATCTGGAAGCCTTCGTCAAAGCCAAGTTGCCGCCCGACGCCCTTACCGAGGCGCAACGCACCGGCGATGCGATCCGCACCCGCGCCAGATTGCAGGCCAGGGTCCTGCCGCAGCTGGCCAGTGCGCTGCCTGCCGTCTGATTCATCTGCAAACCTCGCCGACCACAGGGAAGCCCGCCATCATGATGCGTCTCAATCGCCCGCTGTCGATTCTTGTCCAGGTTCTTATCCTTGCCGCCGCGCCGTTTGCTCTCACGGCGGCGCAGGCCGAAGCCCCGTTTTCCTTCGCCGCCACCCCCGGCAAGCTGCCCAAGGACGTGGTGCCCATCGACTACACCGTGCATGTGGTGCCGGATATCGTCAACTTCACCTTGAGCGGCCAGGAAACCATCAACATCCAGGTGCTGAAGACGACCTCGAAACTGGTGATGAACACCCTGAACATCGAGGTCGATGCAGCCACGCTTGCCGGCAAGGGCATTGCCAGCCAGACGCTGACACCGATGATCGACAAGGACCAGCAGACGCTCAGCTTTACCTTGGCCGCGCCGTTGAAACCGGGCCAATACGCGCTGAGCCTCAGCTATCGCGGCCTCATCAATCGCGGGCCGAAGGGGCTGTACTACGACAAATACCCGACAGCCTCGGGGCAAAAAGTGCTGCTCGGTACGCAAATGGAAGCCGCCGATGCGCGTCGCATGTTGCCGAGTTGGGACGAGCCGGTGTTCCGCGCGAAGTTCACGCTCTCGGTCGATCTGCCCGCCAACTTCAAGGCGTATTCGAACACGCCGATCCGCAAACAGGAAATGCTCGCGAGCGGCCTGCAGCGCACCACTTTCGGCACCACACCGAAGATGGCGAGCTATCTGATCGTGCTGGTCGCCGGCGAGCTGGAGCGCCTGGTCGGCAGCCAGGACGGGGTTGAAATCGGCATCGTCACCACCGAGGGCAAGCAGGACGCGGCCGCTTACGCGCTGGCATCGAGCAAGGATCTGCTGCATTACTACAACGATTATTTCGACGTGCCTTTCCCGCTGCCCAAACTCGACCAGATCGCCACACCCGGCGGTTACGGCGGCGCGATGGAAAACTGGGGCGGCATCGTCTACAACGAAGCCACCCTGCTCTACGACCCGAAGAAAAGCCCGGACGCCACGCGCCAGCGCTCGTTCGGCATCGCCGCGCACGAAATGGCGCATCAATGGTTCGGCGACCTGGTGACCATGGCCTGGTGGGACAATCTGTGGCTGAACGAAGGCTTCGCTTCGTGGATGGCGACCAAGGCGACCGCCAAATTCAACCCGGACTGGAATGTCTGGCTGCGCGCCAATGGCGCCCGCGAAACCGCGATGAACCTCGACGCGCGCCGCACTTCGCACCCGATCCAGCGCGATATCGCCAACGAAAGCCAGGCCACCGATGCCTTCGATGCGATCACCTACCAGAAGGGGCAATCCTTCCTGCGCATGCTCGAAACCTACCTCGGCGAAGATACCTTCCGCAACGGCATCCGCGCCTATATGGCCAAGCATAAATATTCCAACACCACCACCGCCGACCTGTGGACGGCGCTGGCCAATGCATCGGGCAAGCCGGTCGCCGACATCGCCTCGATGTGGATCACGCAGCCGGGCTTCCCAGTGGTAAAAATCGATGCGCGTTGCGAAATGACCAAGGGGGCCAAGGGCGTCGGCATGCGCAAGATCACGCTCACGCAGGAGCAATTCAAAATCGATGGCGACGAGCCCGGCGAGCGCCTGTGGAATATCCCCGTGCAACTCGGCACGGTCAATGCGGCGGCCGATGCTTCCGCCGCCGGCAAGGCGGATTACGTATTGCTGAAAACGCGTAGCACCACTGTCACTCGCCCCGGATGCGCCGAAACGCTGCTGGTCGATCCGCTCAGCGTTGGTTATTACCGCGTGCAATACGCACCCGCTTTGTTCGATGCCTTGTCGGCGCAATTGCCGAAACTTGCCGATACCGCGCGCCTTAAAGTGCTGTCCGATACCTGGGCGATGGTGGCCGGCAATCGCCTACCGGTGGCAAGCTACCTGAACCTGATCGCCAAGCTGGGGGACGAGCCGCGGCTCGCGATCTGGGACAAAATGCTGGACGATCTGAATTCGCTCGATCGCCTGAGTGCCGGCGAGACGGTGCGCCCGCAGTTGCGCAAATTCGCCATCGGCCTGCTGCAGCCCAAGCTCAAGGAACTGGGCTGGGATGAGCGCGGCGGCGATACCATCGAAACCCGGCAACTGCGTTCAAGGATCCTGCGCACGCTCGGCGAATTCGGCGACGAAGCGGTGATCGTCGAAGCGCGCGCACGATTCCAGCGCCTGCTGGCAGACCCGGCCAGCCTGCCGCCGTCGTTGGCCGATGTGGTTCCGCGCATTGCCGGCCGCTATGCCGACCAGGCGACCTATGACGCGCTCGGCCAGCTCGCGGCGAAAGCAATCAGCAGCGAAGAAAAATTCCGCTATTTTGCGGCCATGAACAGCGCCGCCGATCCCAAGCTGGCCGCGCAGAGTCTGCCCTTGTCCTTGTCCACCACCCTGCCTCCCCTAGTCACCACGCGCGTGCTCGCCGAAGTCGCCGGCAGCGAGCATGTCGATATGGCCTGGGTCTTCGCCAAGCAGAATGGCGCCGCCTTGCTGAACTCGATCAACGGCTTTGAACGCAACCGCTATTTCGCGGCCATCGTCCGCAGCGCAAACGAAGTGGCGATCGCCGACGACCTTGAAGCTTGGGTCAAAGCCAATCTGCCGCCGGATGCGCTGCGCGAAGCGCAACGCACCGCCGAGGCGATCCGCACGCGCGCCGAACTGAAAGCACGCGTGCTCCCGCAACTGGCGGGGGCGCTCAAGCAGGGCTGAGCCGCACCTCGTTTAAAAAGGCAAAGTCCAGCATTGGCGCGCCTTCCCGGGCAAAAATGCCTAAAATGCCGACCCAAACGATAAATCAGGTCACCGGACAGTCATAGCGCCAGACCACCGTCGATGGTGAGACTGGAGCCGGTCATGTAGCCGGACTCCTTGCGGGCGAGATAGGCGACCAGACCGGCAATCTCGTCCGGATCTGCGGCGCGCTTAAGCGGAATAAGCGGCTTGATCATCTCGATAAGATCGACCGTCATGTCCGTTACAGTTGGCCCAGGTTGAATGTTGTTGACTGTAATGCCACGGCTGGCCAGGTCAATGGCAATACCTTTCACCATGACGGCAACTGCAGCCTTCGTCATTGAGTAAACGCTCGCGCCCGGGTATCCGCTTCGCACTGCCGTGTTGCTGCCGATCGTAATGATCCGGCCACCTTCAGTGAGACGCGCCGCCGCGGCCTGGATGGCGAGAAAGACCCCACGCACGTTGATATTGAGCATGCGGTCGAGATCTTCCACGCTCACAGTCGCGACGTCGCCATGCAGCAAGATGCCCGCGTTGACAACCGCAATATCCAGTTTTCTGAAGTGCTCCACGGTCTGCGCGACAGCTGCTTTGATAGCTGCTGGGTCCGCGCTGTCGGCCTTGATTGCAAGGCCAGTTCGCCCGCTGGCTTCGATTGTTGCAACCGTTTCGGCCGCCCGCACAGGCGCCGAAACATAGGTTATCGCGACATTGGCCCCCTCTCTTGCCAGACGCCTTGCTACGGCCGCGCCAATGCCTCGCGAGCCACCAAAGACAATAGCAACCTTTTCGATCAGTTCATGATTCTCGTTCAATTAACACCTCCATTTTTGACACATCAGTCCATAATTGGATGAGCAGCATCCACGCCAAGCTTCCTGCCTAGCGCGGTCTTAATCGGTTGATTGCAAATCTGGCCTGTGCCCGCAGACTCTTGGCTTCTCCACCTGCGCGGGCGCCAAGCTGAATGCCCTGCATTGTCATCTGCAAGAAGGTCGCGGCTTCGCATGCATCGATGGTGAGGTCAACCTCTCCGCAGTCCTGCCCCTCACGGATGCGTTTGACCAAGCGTTTGAAAAGCCATGGGGTCAATTTTCTCCACAGCATCACAAGGTCTTGGTCCGCAGTCCCGAATTCACAGACAGCGTTGACACCCATGCATCCGAGTGCACGAACGCTGTCGTCTTCGGCAATGAGGCCAAACATAAGCGCCTCAATTCCCTGTAGTGGCGAAGCACCGCCATTCAGACGCTCCAGGTGACCCGCATTGCTTGCCTGCTGATATCGCTTCAGCACTTCAAGGTAGAGCTTTCGTTTGTCCCCGAATGTGTTGTAGAGGCTCTGTCGCCCGATGTTCATGGCAGCGAGCAAATCTCCGGTAGAAGTCGAGGCGTAGCCTTTCGCCCAGAAAGCGCGCGTAGCGCGGTCCAGTGCTTCGTCTCGATCGAACTCTCTAGGTCTAACCATGGCTTAAAGATATCAGTTATGGACCGATCTGTCAATATTAATTCGACGCTGTCGCCTCTGCAGACGGGCACCGCGCCCTAGACCTTACTCGGTCATCGACACGACTTGTTCGCCTGACGTATTGCAAAGCTTCATGAGATTCGCCCTGTCATACAGGGCAGAACAAAAAACGGCGCACATTTGCCATCCATGTGCGCCGTTTCATTTGTGGGCCGGCAAGATCGCCAGCCCTTGCTGCGAGCTTATGGAATCAGCGTGAAGTTGATGCCAGTCTGATTCGCTGTGCTGATATCCACCGAGGCATTGGTCTGCGCCGTATAGTCGGTTGCCGATGCCCTCACCGCGTATTTGCCGGTGCCGGGTGTGGTATTGGTCTGCGTCGTCAGTGCGATCGGCAGGGTGGCGCTGTAGGTGCCGAGTTGCGGGGCAACGGTCGGCAGGTTGGCCAGGGTGTAGCTGCCATTGAGCGCATCGGCGGTGCGTGCGCCAACCGTGACCGTGGGACCGCCCGAGAACGTCTGGCGCGCGGCCAGATCGCCAAATTCGGTGGTGCTCACCGGGTTCAGTGTCACAGTGCCGCTGATCGAGCCGGGTGGCGAGGTGGCGGCCAGCAGATTGATCGGCGCGGCGGTAGTGCTGACCATGGTGGTACTGGTCGTGGTGGCCACCGGAACGGCGGCGATCACGGCGGTGGCACGGTTGTCGGCGGTGATCACCACATCGTAGTTGCCCGGCGCCAGGCGCGCCAGGAAGAATTCGCCGGTCAAGCTCGGCACCGTCGAGCGCACCACGGTGCCATTTTGCTGGGCAGAAACGACAACATGGTCGGTGAGCACGGCGAGGTTGACGAAACCATCAATGCCGTTCAGCGCCGTCGGAATGACCTGGATGACCGGCTTCAAGGCATAAGCGCCATTGCCCATGGTGACGACCGATTTGCAGGCATCGAAATCGAGCACCAGGTCCACGCGCCCGCCGGAGGGGACATCGAACTGGTTGATCAGCTTGATGCCGCTTTGCACGGCGCTGGGTGTACTCAGGGCGATTTCGGTCGTGGTACCGGACAGCACCACCGAGTTGGCAACAGTCTGTCCGGTATTGGCATTCAGCACCAGCCGCAGCTGCGTATAGTGCCCGGAGGACAGCGAGGTTTGCCCCAGCTGGTCCAGCGCGCCATTGGTGAGATCGAGCAGATTGATTTTGCGGGCGGGACTGAGCGCGATGTCGGCCCATCCACCATCGGTATCAGTTGCCGTCGAGCTTTGATGCACACGTACCTTGTTGACCGTCACATTGACGGCGTCGAAACCGCAAGCCGGCGCATCGGTCATCGACACACCGAGCGTGCCGGGGTAACTCATGCCGCCCGATCCGCTGTTACCACCATAACCGCCACCGCCGCCGCAGGCAGCCAATAGGGTCGTGAGGGCCGTTACCATCACCAGGAAAATCTTTTGCGCGCAGGTGTTCATATTGCCTCCTTCAGAAGCCGGGTTCTGTTGATTCGAATGATGACAAGGGGCGCGATTGGAATGAACGACCGCCTGCATAACCACGCTGAACGATTCACAACGATTGCCATCAGCGCTGCTTATGCAGGAAATGCGCAAAGCTCGGTACGTTGTCGCGCTTAACGCACCGTAGCGGATGAAAAAATTAGCACAGCAAACTGCGAAATACCTTACTGTCTTCTTACGGCGACGCCTCGTTATTGGGGTCGCCCAGGCCTCTTAAAATATTCCAAGAAATACAAAAGGTTGGCTGCGCGTCCTGGGGCTCGAATGGCCAAATCGAGCGCTCACGGCAAGCCCTTCGCGCTCATGCGATGATTCGCCTATCAAACTACGGCCACACCATCATGAACGACCTATCCAAACCCTCGTTGACTGCCATCCATTCGCTGCCGATCGAAGATCAGCGCATCGATACCGATACGCTCGAAACCTCCGAATGGATGCAAGCCTTCGAATCCCTGGTGCGTGAATCCGGCACCGAGCGCGCGCAATTCATCTACGACCGGCTCGCCGCATTCGCCGACAAGCGCGGCGTCAAATCCGAACGCCTGCGCAACACGCCGTATGCCAATACCATTCCCGTCGAACAGCAAACGCCCTACCCCGGCGACCTGGACATTGAAGAACGACTCAGCTCATACATGCGCTGGAATGCGCTGGCGATGGTGGTGCGCGCCAATCGCGCCTACGGCGAACTCGGCGGCCATATCGCCAGCTTTGCGTCGGCGGCCGACCTGTTCGAAGTCGGCTTCAATCATTTTTTTCGCGCGGCCGGTGCCGACGATGTTGCCAACCATGGCGGCGACCTCGTTTACTTTCAGCCGCATTCCTCGCCCGGCGTTTATGCGCGCGCTTTTCTCGAAGGCCATCTGACGGAAGAGCAGCTCGCCAATTATCGGCAAGAGATCAATGGGCCGGGCCTGTGCTCCTATCCGCACCCCTGGCTGATGCCGGATTTCTGGCAGTTCCCCACCGGCTCGATGGGCATCGGCCCGATCAACTCGATTTACCAGGCGCGTTTCATGCGCTATTTGCAGAACCGCGAACTGCTCAACACCGAAGGACGCAAGGTCTGGGGATTTTTCGGCGACGGCGAAATGGACGAACCGGAATCGATCGGCGCCCTCTCGCTGGCCGCGCGCGAAAAGCTCGACAACCTGATCTTCGTCATCAACTGCAATCTGCAGCGCCTCGACGGCCCGGTGCGCAGCAATGGCCGCATCGTCGATGAGCTCGAGGCGCAATTCGTCGGCGCCGGCTGGAATGTGATCAAGGTGCTGTGGGGCTCGGACTGGGATGTGCTGTTCGCGCGCGACATCACCGGCGTGCTGCAACGCGCCTTCAGCAAGACCGTCGATGGCCAGTTCCAGACCTTCTCGGCCAATGACGGCGCCTACAACCGCGAACGCTTTTTTGGCCAGGACCCGGAGCTGGCCGCCCTGGTCGCCAATATGACCGACGGCGATATTGATCGCTTGAAACGCGGCGGCCACGACGCCGTCAAACTCTGCGCCGCCTATGCGCGCGCCATGACGCATCGCGGCCAGCCGACGGTGATCCTCGCCAAGACCATGAAGGGTTACGGCATGGGCGCCGCCGGCCAGGGCAAGATGACCACGCACGGCCAGAAGAAGCTGGAGATCGACGATCTCAAAGCCTTCCGCGACCGCTTCCGCTTGCCCTTAAGCGACGACGATCTCGACCAGTTGCGATTCTACAAACCCGCCGACGACAGCGCCGAGATGAAGTATCTGCATCAACGTCGCCAGGCGCTCGGCGGCTATCTGCCGCGCCGTCGCCGCGCCGCATCGTCGGGTGTCGCGGTGCCGGGCATCGACAGCTTTGCCAAATTCGCCCTCGAGGCCGACGGCAAGGAGATGTCCACCACCATGGCCATCGTGCGCATGCTCGGCGCCCTGGTGAAAGACAAAACGCTGGGCCCGCGCGTCGTGCCGATCGTGGCGGATGAAGCACGCACCTTCGGCATGGCCAACCTGTTCCGCCAGGTCGGCATCTATTCGCCGCTGGGGCAGATGTACGAGCCGGAAGACCTGGGCTCGATGCTCTACTACCGCGAAGAAAAAAGCGGGCAGATTCTGGAAGAAGGCATCTCCGAGGCCGGCGCGATTTCTTCCTGGGTATCGGCAGCGACGAGTTACAGCGTGCACGATTTTCCGATGCTGCCGTTCTACATCTACTATTCGATGTTCGGCTTCCAGCGCGTCGGCGACCTGATCTGGGCTGCCGCCGACCAGCGCGCACGCGGCTTCCTGCTCGGCGCCACCTCCGGCCGCACGACTCTCGGCGGCGAAGGCCTGCAACACCAGGACGGCAGCAGCCATCTGGTGGCCTCCACCATCCCCAACTGCCGTGCCTACGACCCGGCCTATGCCTATGAGCTCGCCGTCATCGTTGAGCACGGCATGCGCGAAATGCTCGAAGCGCAGAAGGATGTTTTCTATTACGTCACGGTGATGAACGAGAACTACGCGCAACCTTCGATGCCGGAAGATGCCTCGGGAAAAATCCGCGAAGGTATTCTGCGCGGCCTCTATCAATTGCCATCGAGCAAAAAGAAACCGCAAGTACAACTCCTCGGCGCCGGCGCGATCATGACCGAAGTCACCGCCGCCCGCGACCTGCTCGCCGCCGACTGGGGCATACACGCAATCGTCTGGAGCGCGACCAGTTTTTCCGAACTGCAACGCGACGGAATTTCGGTTGAACGCGCCGCTCGTCTCTCAACCGGCGAAGGCAAGCCCAGCTATGTCGCGCAATGCCTGGGCAAGCACAAGGTGCCGGTTGTGGCCGCCACCGACTATGTACGCGCGGTTCCCGAACTCATCCGTGCTTTCGTGCCACAGCGCTATGTGACGCTCGGCACCGACGGCTTCGGGCGCAGCGACACGCGCAAGGCGCTGCGGGAATTTTTTGAGGTGGACAGGAATTCGATTGTGATTGCGGCGCTGCGGGCGTTGTTTGACGAGGGGAAGATTGAAGCGAGCGTGTTGGAAAAGGCGCTGGCGAAATATGAGGTGGCGGGGAGTGATTCTTTGGCGTCTTGGCAGCGGTGAGCATCAAGGACAGTCAGATATCCCAATTGACGGGCCAGGTGTTCGCACAAAAGGCTGATGAATTTGCCCGTCCTGTTAATACTGAATTAAACGGCAGAACAAATGATAAGATTTTATTTGATATGCAATTATTCTTGTTCGGCCAATCCGAATTAAGCGGACAGTTTGCCGGTATTAAACGGCAGAACTGTCGTTTAAATTTAAGTTAGGAGTCCAACGTGGCCGAGTCCGATTTCGAGGCATGGAAAGAAATTCGAGGCAGGGTTGACTCAATTGCTAGCGCCTTATTTTTGGTTGCTGGAGGGGCCCTCTCTGTCTCAATTGCCGTCCTGCTCGGAAAGGATCACCCAGCCATTTCCGCTGCCACCAAGTGCCTTGTGTCTTTGTCGTGGTATTTCTTGCTGTCTTCCATCATCGCCTTTCTTTTGGTGAAAGCGGGCTTGGTCGTACAAGCCTATAAGATGATCTACGTTCATGCCCCGCGCAAAGATGTCTGGCACTCAGTCACCACGTGGGCCAACTGGATTCTCGGCATCTTAGGGCTAATCACGTTCGGGCTCGGGATGCTCCTGCTCGTTGTGGGAGCGACTAGTGTGCTGTAGGACTCCTAACCCCGCGTTGGAGAGCGGACGCGCCGATAAGCAGCTCGTAGGGCGCAATAACCAACGGGCATTGCGCCGCATGACGATCTTATTGACTAATCCTGACACGGCGTTTAACTAATTCAACCGTGTGAGAGAGTGAGATATAGCAGTACAACCGCCCTTTTGCCGCCATTTCGACCATTTCACTATCCTGTTCGTTAAAACCTCTCCAAATCTCACCCAATTTGAGGACGACGGGCAATCGGTCATACTCATTAGGGTGAACTACGACCATTGCTCGGTCAGGCTTCTTTCGAATATATGACCACCAAGAGCTGTAATGAATAAAGCCCATCGTAGTAATCGTAGTTGGGCGATCCCCTGTATTTGAAACCGTAGCTGTAATTACTGTTTTGTCCTGGAGTCTTAATGAATTAGCGTTCTTCATTCCTGATAGAACGATAAACAGTAATTTCGGACCAGCTGAACGCCATTTAAAGATGTCCCAAAGAAAGACAATAGATGAGAGGACAGCTGCGTAAATCGCAATTATTTTTGTTGTGTCCCAATTCATCATGCCTCTCCCGCAATTAAGTGCCAAGCATTCAGGTATGCGAGGTTTGTGTGTACGATTTTTCTGACATCCGAAAAGCCTAACACAACAAAAAAGAGCCTTACGGCCCTTTTTCAATACAATAATTGGAATAATTGGGGTAAGGATTAATTGAATAATTGGTGAATAATTGAGGTCAGACACTCATGGCACTCGGTTAAGCGTTCTCTGCGCAAGAATCAGCCCGTAGGGTGCAATAACCAACGGGCATTGCGCCGCATGTCGACCTTCAGCATACTTTCCACATGCCCGACTATCGTCGCGCCTGGCATCCGGGCGGCACCTATTTCTTCACGGTAAATCTGCTGGAGCGTGCAGGCAACAATTTGCTGACGCGGCATATCGATCTGCTTCGCGAATCAGTGAGCTATGTGAAGAAAGCGCACCCTTTCATCATCCGCGGCTGGGTGGTGTTGCCCGATCATTTGCATTGCGTCCTCGAATTTCCGCCGGGAGAGACAAACTTCCCACTGCGCTGGCGATTGATCAAAGCAAATTTCTCGAAGGCATTGCCCCCGACGGAATGGCGATCAAAAATTCGACTGCAGCGTGGGGAACGCGGCATCTGGCAACGCCGCTACTGGGAGCACCTGATTCGCGACGAAGCGGATTTTCGCGCGCATATGGATTACGTTCACATCAATCCGGTCAAGCATGGCTTGGTCAAACGGGTTGTGGATTGGCCACATTCAACGTTTCATCGCTTGGTCGAGCAAGGCGTTTATCCGCTGGATTGGGCTGGCGATGGGACAGCGGATTTATTGGCTTATGCGGACTGACATACGGCGCAATGCCCGTTGGTTATTGCGCCCTATATAGGCTGCCGCCGCACAACCGCTTACAATCCGCTTCGCCACCCATCGCATTAAGCAATCGACGAGTACTTCTCACTCGATCGCAACAATCTCTAACAAGGTCAACGAATGTCGTCCTTCACCCACGCCCTCAAACGCAGCATCCGCCGCCCGCGCTTGCTGACCTCCGCCCTGCTCGCCACCATACTGTTCGCCCTGCTCTCGACCACCTTCCCGCCGGCCCGCGCCCTGCTGATCGCCTTCGACATCGGCGCGGCGGTGTTTCTGATGTTGATGATGGTGCTGATGTTTCGCGCCTCGGTGTCGACGATGCACAATCGCGCCCTTATCCAGGATGAGGGCAAGTGGACGGTGCTGATATTCAGCCTGTGCGTGGCGGCCATCGTGCTGTTCGCGCTTTCGCATGAATTGCACGCCGCCAAGGACAAATCGCCGGCCGATATCGTGCTGGCCAGCAGCACCATTTTCCTGTCGTGGCTGTTCGTGGCGGTGATCTTCGCGCAGCAGTATGCCCACAGCTTTTACCTGACGCCTCACCAGCTGGTTTTCCCCGGCACCGAGTGTCCCGACTACCTGGACTTCACCTATTTCTCGCTGGTGCTGAGCATGTGCTGCCAGACCTCCGATGTGGCGGTGACCTCATCGCCGCTGCGGCGCCTGGTGATGCTGCATAGCGTGGTGGCGTTCTTTTTCAACGTGATCATCATCGCCATTACGGTAAATGTGGTGGCGGGTGTGCTGTAGCCACAGGCAAGGACAAACATCTGCCGGGCTGTGGCCCTCAGTCGGTTAATTTGAATTGGAATTCGATATAGAACCCCTGGGCCACCGGCTGGCCAGATTTCGTGATGGGTTCGAATCGCCATTGTTGAACGGCATTGCGGGCAATTTCGCCCAGCAAGGAAGATGACGATTTGGCAATGGAGATGGTTTTCACCGTGCCCTCTTTGTCGACCACGAATCTCAGGCCTACCGGGCCTTGTATTCCCGCTCGACGAGATGACTGAGGATAGTCCGGCAGCACCATGGCCAGAAGTTTCAATGGCGAATCAATGGACGGGCTGATTTGCCTGGCAAGCAGCGTCTGGTAGTACGCGCGCTGCATTTCGCTTTCCGTCATGCGCGGACCACCGGCAATGGAATAGGTCGTTTTCGGGGCCGTGCATCCTTGCACAAGCAAGACGAGAAGCAGCAGAAATAAGGCACGCATGATTTTTTTGTTGATCGATGAAATGGAATTGAATGGATTCAAAATGGCCGCGAGACTATAGCAGTTGACGCCCATGCGAGTCCCCTGATCCAATTTCCTTAGCCGCATTTTCGGCGTGATCGAAAGATGGAAAACTCCAGCATCCACGCGCCTTTCCGGCCACTTTTGCCCCAAACACCGCGCCAAATGGCGTTCTGCGTTTTTTGTGCCCACACGGCTGACGCCAACTAGCGCGGTCGCGGTATGGCTGAAACGCCCTCAAGCGGCTAAGTTCTGCATACCGTGCCGGGCTGGCGCGGCATTGGCAGCGGGCTTTCCCGTAAAAACGCGATGGAGCAAACCGTGAAAAAACCAGCGAAAAATAATTTGAGCGCAGCCGGCTTCGATGTGCGGGGGCGGGAAACATGAGCGCCACCATCACCTCCCTGCCCACCAGCACACGCAGCGACACGCGCCGTTTCTACATCTGGATGGCCGGTATTTTCGTGCTGATCGCTTTCGGCGGCTTCATTCCCACCTACTGGGCCAGGCTGGCGACGGGCAGTTTCCGGGGCGCGCCGATCCTGCATATCCACGGCATGCTGTTCTTTACCTGGACGCTGTTCTTTTTCGCGCAGACTTGGCTGGTGGCCAATGGGCGCACGCCCAGTCACCGCAGCTGGGGCCTGGCCGGGATTTCGCTGGCCACCGCGATGGCGATCACGGTGGTGCTTGCCGCCATCAACTCCATCAAGGTGGCGACGACCATCGGCATGGGCGACGAGGCGCGGCGCTTCACCATCGTCTCGCTGAGCGCGGTGGCGATGTTCGCGACCTTCATTGCGCTGGCGATCATCAATGTCCACCGCAAGGAATTGCACAAACGCCTGATGCTGCTGGCGATGATTCCCCTGGTGCACGCGGCGATGGCGCGCGTGTTCATGACGGCGTTCGCGCCTCCGGACGCCAAGGGCCCGCCGCCGGTCTTTGTCTCCATCCCGCCGGGGATTTTTGTCGATCTGCTGATCGTCGCGGCCATTGTCTACGACTGGCGCACGCGCGGCCGGCCGCATCCGGCCTATCTGATCGGCGGCGGCGCGCTGCTCGCCATGCAATTGCTGAGCATGCCGATCAGCACCACCGCGACGTGGATGGCGATCGCAAAGTGGGTGGAGGCGCTGGCGGGGTGAATAGCCATCGCGGCACTGTTCGGCGTTCCGGGATTCCGTGCCGAGCCATCCATTCCGCCGGCTCGGGCCACGTCGGGCCATGGGTCGCCCTGTAAAATTTTGTGACTTCCGCGCATTCATGCCTTACATGTAGGAAAGTAGAGGAAAGCATATAAAAATGTTCGCGTAGCAACGCGTCAAAAAATAATGGCGCGCCAAAAAAATAAACCGGAGGAATGTATGCGGCATCGCGCCAGTTTTCTGAAAGCAGTTACCCTTGCCTTGGCTTTTTCAGCGCCGTACGTCGGCGTCGCGCACGCGCAGAGCGGCACCATTCTGCTCGGGCAGACTGCGGATTACTCGGGGCCGCAGGCGGCAGCCGTCAAGGAAACCACGGCGGCGGCGATCGCCTATTTCAACAAGGTGAATGCCGAAGGCGGCGTGTTCGGCAGGAAGATCGAACTGCGCAGCCTCGACGACGGCTTCGATCCCAAGCGTTCGGTCGAAAACGTGAGGACGCTGGCCGCGGACAAGGCCATGGTCGCCTTGATCCTGGCCCGGGGCACGGCCAATGCCGAGGCATTGCTGCCGGTGCTCACGGAAGTCAAAATACCTCTGCTGGGACCGGTCGGCGGCTCGCAAGCCATGCATTCGCCGCCCAACCGTTACCTGTTCAACCTGCGTACCCAAACCCAGACCGAGGCCTACAAGGCGATCGTGCAGTTGAATGCCCAGGGTATGACGCGGCTGGCCGTGGTGTATACCGACGATGCCTTCGGCAAGGACGCGGTGCAGGGCTTCGACAGGGCCCTGGCGGCGCACAATCTCCAACCGCTGGTACGCGCCACCATCCCGCGCGGCTCCACCGATGTGGCCGCGGCCGTCGACAAACTGGCCGAGACCAAGCCACAGGCTACCGTGGGTATTTGCATCGCCAAGGCCTGCGCGGCCCTGGTCAAGGCCATGCGTGAAAAGGGCGTGAACAGCACCTTTTTGTCCCTGGCCAATACCAGCTCCAATTCCTACATCAAGGAATTGGCGCAAAACGCGCACGGCGTGATCGTGACCCAGGTGTTTCCGTACCCGGGCTCCGAAGCTTCCGGCGCGGGCAAGGAATTGCGTGAACTCGCCACTAAGGCAAAGTTTGAACCCTCGTATGCCACCATGGAAGGCATGATCGCTGCCAAGGTGATGGTCGAAGCGCTCAAGCGGGCCGGCCCCAACCCGACGCCGGAGAAAGTCACCAATGCGCTCGAATCCCTGCGCAACTACGACCTCGGCGGCTTCACCATCAACTTCGGTCCCGGCAATCGTTCCGGCTCGGAGTTTGTGGATTTGTCGATCATCTCCAAAGCGGGAAAATTCATTCGCTGATGGCGGTTCACCCGGCGCAGTGCCCTGCCGTATTGGGCCCTGCGTGCACCCTGCGCAAAAAAACAAAACTCCAGCATTGGCGCGCCTTTTGAAGCATTTTTGCCCCAAAAAGCGCGCCAATGCTGGAGCTTGCATTTTTATCGCTAGGCTTGCTGTCTGCAATAAGCGGCAGAATGACGGGTAGAATACGCGGCGTTTCAACGATCAAGCCTTCTGTGCGATAGTACGCCACACACCGACGCGGCGGCCCACAAAGCGAGCCGCGCACCACGTTCGCAGTCACGTTAAATCACAACGGAGAACAACAATATGGCCAGCGTCCCTGTCACTGAACACCAGCCGTTTATCCCCGCCTCCGCCAATATCGCCGAATTCACCGTGCGCGCGGTGGTGATGGGCGCCTTGCTCGGCATGGTGTTCGGCGCGTCCTCGCTTTACCTGGTATTGAAGGTCGGCCTGACCGTCAGTGCGTCGATACCGGTGGCGGTGATTGCGATCACCCTGTTCCGCCTGTACTCGAAAACCGGCGGGCGCGATTCGACCATCCTCGAAAACAATATCGTGCAGACTGCCGGTTCGGCCGGCGAATCGATCGCCTTCGGCCTCGGCGTGACCATGCCGGCAATCCTGATCCTCGGCTTCGACCTGGAAATCGCCCGCGTGATGCTGGTCGCGGTGCTCGGCGGCATGCTCGGCATCCTGATGATGATTCCGTTGCGCCGCACGCTGATCGTGGCGCGCCATGGCGAGCTCAAATATCCGGAAGGCACCGCCTGCGCGGAAGTGTTGAAAGCCGCCGAGATCTCCAAGGGCGACGTCGCTGCCGCCAAGAACAGCGGCGCCGGCGTGATCTTCATGGGCTTCGGTATCGGCCTGGTTTATAAAGCCATCAACGTCGCCTTCAAGGGCTGGAAAGATGTTCCGGAAAAGGTATTCGGCGAGCCGCTCAAGGGCGGCTCGGTCGGCGCGGAAATTTCACCCGAGTTGCTCGGTGTGGGTTACATCATCGGCCCGCGCATCGCGGCGATCATGTGTGCCGGCGGTGTGCTGGCTTATCTGCTGCTGATTCCGATGATCAGGTTTTTTGGCGACGCACTGGCAGCCCCTCTGGCGCCGGGCGTCAAGCTGATTCACGATATGAGCCCCAACCAGGTCCGCGGCGCCTATGTGCTGTACATCGGCGCGGGCTGCGTGGCGGCCGGCGGCATTATCAGCATGGCACGCGCCCTGCCGACCATCTGGCACAGCCTGAAAGACGGCCTCAAGGGCTTCAGCGGCGCCGGCAACAACGACGCCAAGCGTACCGACCAGGACATCCCCATGAAATGGGTGCTGGTGGGCGCATTGGCGATCGTGGTGGTGATCATGCTGGCCACGCCGCTGCATATGAATCTGCTCGGCGCCCTGCTGATCCTGATCTTCGGTTTTCTGTTCGCGACGGTGTCCTCGCAACTGACCGGCGTGATCGGCTCATCCAGCAACCCGATTTCCGGCATGACGGTGGCGACGCTGCTGTTCACCTGCCTGATCTTCCTGCTGGTCGGCTGGACCGGCGGCCCCTACTACGTCACCGCGCTTTCGGTCGGCGCCATTGTCTGTATTGCTTCCAGCAACGCCGGCACCACCTCGCAGGATTTGAAGACCGGCTTCCTGGTCGGTTCAACCCCGCGTTTACAGCAATACTCGATCCTGATCGGCGCGCTGGCCTCGGCGATCATGCTCGGACCGATTCTGCTGAAGTTGAACGACGCCGCCACCATCTATGTACCAGTCGCGCAGGTCGCGCCCGGTCTGACAACCGACCCGACAAAGCTTACCGAAACCGCCGCCCTGCAAGGTCCGCAGGCCGCATCGGACAGCAAGCGCTATCGCGTCTGGCATAAAGCCGATATCGCCGGCGGCCCGGTCGGCAAATATCTGGTCGACGACTCCGGCGCGGCTGTTTATCTGGTCGACCCAGGCATCAACGGCGCGTTCAACAAACGCCCGGACGGCTCGGAGGTGCGCAAATACGATGCGCCTAAGGCGGTGCTGATGTCGTACATCATCAAGGGCATTCTCGATCAGCAACTGCCCTGGGCGCTGGTGATCTTCGGCGTGATGATCGCGATCGTGCTGGAGATGGCCGGCGTGCCCTCGCTGCCGTTCGCGGTCGGGGTGTATCTGCCGCTGTCGTCCTCCGCGCCGATTTTCATCGGCGGCATGGTGCGCTGGCTGGTCGATCGCCGCCGCAACCAAACCGCCGAGTTCGTCAACGCAACCCCTGAAGAACGCACCGCCGCCGGCGACCGCAGCCCCGGCGTATTGCTGGCCTCCGGCTACATCGCCGGTGGTGCGCTGGCCGGCATTCTGATCGCCTTCACCGCCGGCGTGCTGACCGACTTCGATAAATCGGTCACCGACTGGGCGACGAAGAGCAATCCGTTCTTCGAAGGCCCCAATGCCGATCTTCTGTCGCTGCTGCCTTACGCTTTGCTGATTGGCTTCCTGTACTGGGCCGCCCGGGTGAAGAAAGCAGTCTGATGGCCGACCGCTTATGCATGGCATCAAAAAAACGGGGGCGACTGCCCCCGTTTTTTTGAGACTTGATCCACACCAGTTTTTTTGCGCTGCCGCCCTATGCATAAGCGGGCCTGTTCGATAGAATAAATTGGCAACAAATAAATACAACAGACCTGCGCGCCTCACGGTTTTGACGACAAAGCAGCGTCGTATCACACGATTATCGCCGACTCACCAGGGACCTCCATGAGATTGTTCTACAGCACAGCCATGCTCGTCGCCGCCCTCATGGCCACTGGCAATGCGCACGCCGCCGGCTCATTGTTGCGCGTGGCCTGCGAAGGCGACGATGCCGGTGCGGAAGTGCAGATCGACGGCAAGTTCAAGGGCGAATGCCCGGTCGATGTGCAAGTAACCGAGGGCACACATAAATTGCGGGCGGTGAAGGCAATCGATGCCGAGCACGAGCGGGCGTTCGAGCTGGACGTTCGCGTCGGCGACGGGACCATCAAGAAAGTCGAGATCAAGCTCTCGGCGCCGCAAATGAGCGCGGACGCCCAGCAACGCGCTGCCGTTGTGCTTGAAAAATCCAGGCGTCAAGAAGTAGCCAAGGCACAGCAACTGCTTAAATCTGCTGAAGCAGGAGATAACGCCGCAATGGGCGCCATCGGTTGGCGATATGCAAACGGCCAGGGCGTCGTGCAAGACGATGCCCAGGCAGTCCAGTGGTACTTGAAAGCTGCCGAGGGCGGCAATATCGGCGCCATGAACAATCTGGCAGCCCACTATACAAACGGCAAAGGAGTAGCCCGGAGCGATGAACAAGCGCTTGTCTGGTTCCGCATGGCGGCCGATGCGGGCGACGCTGATGCAATGAAGAATATTGCCGTGATGTACTTCGATGGAAAAGGCGTGCCGAAAAGCGATGAGCAGGCGATGGTCTGGTATCGCAAGGCCGCCGAGGCGGGAAACGTCTTTTCAATGGCCTATATTGGGTCGAGATATGCAAGCGGCCAAGGCGTGGTGAAAGACGATGCGCAGGCCGTTTTCTGGTATCGCAAGGCTGCCGAGACCGGCCACACCGGGGCGATGAACAATTTGGGCGTGCAATATGCAAACAGCAGAGGGGTTGCGCAAAGCGACGAGCAGGCCGTTTTCTGGTTTCGCAAGGCCGCCGAGGCCGGCAACCCTACAGGCATGAATAACCTCGCAAGGAAATATCTTGCCGGCAAGGGAGTGGAAAAAAGTGAGGAAGAAGCTGTCCGCTGGTTCCGTGCGGCCGCCGAAAAAGGTTCTGCGGCCGCCGCTGCCGAGCTGAAACAACGCGGGCTGCAATAAATTCGCACACCCGCATCTGCCACCAACCGGATACCTTTTCCGTCATCCATATCGAGAAAACCGTGAGATTGATCAGATATTCAGCAATGCTTGCCATGTTTTGCGCCATCACAATTGACGCAAACGCTGCCGGCGCCCTGTTACGGATTAGCTGCGAAGGCGACGACGTTGGCGCGGAAGTGTTTATCAACGGAAAGTTCAAGGGCGAATGTCCGGTCGATATTCAGGCCGCCGAAGGCATGTTGGTTTTGCGTGCCGTCAAGAAAATTGATGCCCAAAGCGAGCGGGTGTTCGAACAAAATATTCGCGTTGCCGAAGGCACAATCAAAAAAATTGAAGTACAGCTGTCCGCAGCCAGGCTGAATGCAGAAGCGCAGCAGCGCGAGGATCAGCGGCAGCTGGTCGAACGCATCAAGGCCGAAAAACGCGAGGCGGCCAGACAGGCGGAACTTACCGAGCAGCGAAAGCGCGATGGAGAAATGCTGTTGAAGCAAACCGCAGCTGCGGAGGCCGGGGAAAGTACCGCCATGATGGCGCTGGGCGACCGGTATGCAGCGGGTAATGGGGTCGCAAAGGACGAAGCGCGCGCAAAGAGCTGGTATGAAAAGGCTGCTGCTGCCGGGAATGCGGTCGCTGCCTTCAAATTGAGCGATCTGTACAAAGCCGGCAAGAAGGCGGATGTGGACGCCGCGTTGAAATTGCTTGCACTGCCCCTGGGAGAGGTGCGCAGCGTCACTGCCGACTCTGCGGAGAAGATCCGCGCCCTGGTCACTAGCGATCCCTTCTTTGCCGTGCCTGGCGACAGCCAGAAAATCGCATGGAACAATGACGTCATATATGGGGCCAACTCGCAAACAATGCACAACAGCATTGTTTGCGTCAGAAACGGTCGTTTTTTTCAAATCGACAGCAAATCGACCTCGACCGATTTTTCGGCGACCGGCGAAACCGTCGCCAGCCTGGGCGGATTGCTGGCGCTGGATTCAAAGCTCAGTTACGGTCTGTTCAAAAACAACAGCTCGCTGCTCACCGGCATTGAAAAATTGTTTGGCCAACCCTTTCCGCTAAAGTCGGGAATCCGCTTCGCGGTCGCCTATACCGTCAAATCCACCGGCGCCGCGGAGACAAGTTATTCGGCGCAACTGAGCTGTGCGGCGGTAGACGAAGCGCGCGTGGCGCAAGGCGGCGCCAAAGGACAGCCGGTGACCTGTCTGGAGCAAACAAAAATACAAGGCGGACTGTACCAGTCGGTTCGCAGGCTGCTGTGGCACGAGCCATCCGGTTGCTTCATAAATGGGGACAAATAATGATCCCGAATAAATCGTTGATCACCAAAACAAGGCGGATCTGGAAAACCAGCAAAAAAAATATTGTGAAAACCCCATCGCATGCAGCTGCTTTATTGATTCTGTTCCTTCAAGTAATCGCAATTTCCGCATCAGCAAGCGCCGGCGTTGAAGACTTACTAGAGATGTCCGAAAAACTCGACCGCATCGAAAAGCAGGACTTCATGGCAGCAATCGATAAGGCCAACGCCTGCACCCGTGCGCGCGATTTCGCCTGCACCGAGGCACAACTTGCCAAGGCATCCAAGTCGGCAAGCA
This sequence comes from Usitatibacteraceae bacterium, assembly GCA_036394575.1. GTDB lineage: Bacteria > Pseudomonadota > Gammaproteobacteria > Burkholderiales > Usitatibacteraceae > UKL13-2. Next base: position 35,247 of record DASWEY010000028.1, read on the forward strand.
GTTCGCGCGATAAGCAGACCTTGCTGGCGGCGCGCCAGAATATGGCCAGTGAAAAAGCGCAGATGGCCGAAGAGACCCGACAACGGGCCGAGGAAGATCGTCAGCTTGCATTGGCCGAGGAACGCATGCGACAGGCGGAGGCGGGCGCCGAGCGCGCCGCACGGGCAGCCGAGGCGGAAGACAGCGGCCCCAGCACGGCCAGCCAGCTGCTTCAGCTCGGCTCGGCAATTGCCGGCCAATACCAGCAAAATCAGGCTGCAAAAAACGCTGCCAGCGCCGCCAACCGAGCCGCCTTCGATAAGATGCAGGCCGAGGTCAAGGCCGGTATCGCGCGGGATCAGCAACGATTTGCCGAGCAGCGGGCGCAGATTCTTGCCGCCCGACAGGCTCGAGAGCAGGCGCAGATGCAGGCAAGCAATACGCGGGTTGCAAGCGCTTCACGCGTCGCCGAGCCCACGGCAGGATCGACAGCGTCTGCCCAACAGCATCGCGATCTTGCTGCTGCACAACGTCGGGAACGCGACGCGCTGAGCGAGGCGCAAAAAAAGAGCGCGATCGACGCCGCAAAAACCGCTGCTGATCAACGCGCGACTATCGCAAATCGAAACCCGCAAGCTGCATACAGTACGACAGTCGCGACGAGTACGTCTTCCGGACTCGTTTCATCTGCGCCGGTGTCGCCGGCGAACGTTGCCGCCCCCGCATCCACGGCAGGTAATTCGCCGAACGAAGCGCGGAAAACCATCTTGTGTCCGTCGCGCGAATATTTCACTTCGCTGATCTATTACCGCCCTGTGAAAAATGAAGAACCGGTGTACACGCTTGAGGCTGCCTGCGTGCGCGCCGAAAAGCAGGCCTCGGCGTTTGTGGACAGCATTCGCGATGGCAGCAGTTATACCTACAGCAAAAGCAAGGTAAAACTGGTTGAGCCTTGCCAGAAAACAAAGAGCGGCGACCAAGCGGTGGTGTATGTCCATCTGGAAACGCCGACTTATGTCGATCCGCAATATCCAGCGGAAACATGCAGCGGCGTCAGCCGCGGCGTTTCAAAGTAATTGACACTCGCGAATCGGATATATTGACGCATTCCTCAAACAATCGCGGCCGTGCATCATTTCATAGCCCATGCTGCAAACCGCGTGCCCTTCAAGAAAGAAGCTCGAATGCGTAAATTTTTTCTGACTGCGCTTACCCTTGCGCTGGCCTTGGGTAATGGTTGCGCCGTATCCACGGGTCCGGCCACATCATCCAGCCCTGAGACCCCGGCTGCCGCGGCCCTTGCCGCCAGGACAATCACTGCCTCAGCCCTGCTGCGGCACATCACCACCCTCGCTTCCGACGAGTTCGAGGGCCGTTCCCCTGGCACGCACGGCGAGACGATGACGACGGAGTACATTTCCCGACAATTCGTTCAGCTTGGCCTTAAACCCGGCAATCCCGACGGCAGTTACTTCCAGAATGTGCCGCTGGTGGGTACCTTGTCTAAGGCCTCGCTCAGCTATTCGGTGGCCGGCAAAACGGTGACGCTCAAGCCCAGCGATGATTTCGTCGCCTGGTCGCCGCGACTCGAATCCACCGTCAGCATCAAGAATTCGGAAATGGTCTTTGTCGGCTACGGCGTGGTTGCGCCGGAGTACGGCTGGGACGATTACAAAGGCATGGACCTGCGCGGCAAGACGCTGGTGATGCTGATCAACGACCCGGCGATTCCCGACCCCAAAGACGCGAACCAGCTGGACCCGAACATGTTCCAGGGCAATGCCATGACCTACTACGGTCGCTGGACCTACAAATACGAAATGGCCGCCAAGCTTGGCGCTGCTGCGGCCATCATCGTGCACGAGACCAAGCCGGCTTCCTACCCCTACGAGGTGGTGCGCAATTCCTGGGGGCGCGAGAACTTTACGGTAAAGATGGCCGGCGTCCATCCGGATTTTCCGGCGGTGCCGGCTTGGATGCAGCTGGATCGGACCAAGGAAATGTTTCGCGCCGGCGGCCTCGATTTTGATGCACTGAAAAAAGCCGCCCTGTCGAAAGACTTCAAGCCGGTGAAACTAGGCGCCGTCGCCAATTTCGAGGTAAAAAATTCCTGGCAGGATGTGGCCTCGAAAAATGTCATCGCCAAAATCGAGGGCAGCGATCCGCTGCTGAAAAACGAGTACATCGTCTACACCGCACACTGGGATCATTTCGGCATCGACGAGACATTGCCCGGCCCGCGTACCCAGCAGATTTATCACGGCGCGGTGGACAACGCTTCCGGCGTCGCCACCTTGCTCGAGATCGCCAGGGCCTATCAGGCACTGCCGGTGGCGCCCAAGCGCACCATTATTTTCCTGGCGGTGACGGCTGAGGAGCGCGGCCTGCTGGGCGCGCAATACTATGCGCAGCATCCGCTCTACCCATTGCAGCGCACCCTGCTCAATATCAATATGGATGGCATCAACACCTGGGGCCGCACCCGGGATGTCGCCATTGTCGGATTAGGCAAATCGACGGCCGACGATGTGGTGACGCGCATTGCTGCCGGTCAGGGCCGCGGCGTGGTGGCTGCCCCGCGCCCCGAGAGCGGCGGCTTTTATCGCAGTGATCAATTTGAATTCGCCAAGGTCGGCGTACCTGTGGTCTATGCCAAGAGCAGCGACAGCTATATCGGCAAGCCTGCCAACTACGCGGCCGAGAAGGCCGACGATTTCGTGGCGCACAGTTATCACAAAGTGACCGATACAGTGCGCCCGGACTGGGATCTGAGCGGTGCGGTGGAAGACGTGCAAATGCTGTTTCTGGTCGGCCTTGACGTAGCGCAGGGCAGCAACTATCCGCAATGGAAACCCGGGGCTGAATTCAAGGCGCGGCGCGACGCCATGTTGATGGGCAACAGCACGGGCACCACTGCCCGCTAGCTACCCGGCAAGTACCGCTACGTCAATGCAAATCGGCCGGGACCAGTACTTGAGAGTACTGGTCCCGGCCGATTTGCATGAGACCCATGAAACCCGCGCACAATAACCCCATACGCGCGGGTTCAGTGTGCACAGGTGTCGGTTGCTGCGAAAAAGTTATCTTTTGCGGAAGCGATCCTGTTCGTCTTCTTTATATGCGAAGGTCACCTCGCCGTTGCGAACCTCGCCCATCAATGCAATCTGCGCGGTGATCGCTTCATGATTGCTCGATGAGAACGGCTGCTGATAGGTGGTGATGGTGCCGTACACCGTATGTTTCAGTAACTCCAGCGCTTTTTTGATCTCCGGGCCTTCCAGCGATTTGGCCTGGTTGATGGCGGCAGCCAGCAGCAGCATCGCGTCGTAAGCCTGCGCCGCCGATACTGCGGCGGGGATGGTGGAGGTGTTGTACTTGGTGTAATAACCGCTCAGGAACGCGCTACGGGTGAAATTGTTCGACGCAGCGACGAAGGTCTGCGGCATCCTGACACCCTCGGCATTTTTACCTGCACCTCGCAGGAAGTTTCGATGCGACAATGCCCAGCTGCCGTCCAGGGGCACTTTCCAGCCCGCCTTGGCAATTTCATTGGCCAGCACCGCGCCTTCGAATGGCAGACAGTAAGACAGCACCACCTCCGCACCAGCCGCCTTGGCGCGTGCCACTTGGGCGGCCATCTCCTTGTCGCCGACCTTGAACGATTCGACCACTACCGGCGTGATGCCGCGCGCCTCCATCAATTTCAGCACGTCGTTACGGCCCAGCGTCCCATACGGGCTGGCGTCGTGAAAGATCGCGATCTTCTTGAGCTTCCGCTTGTCGACAATATCGCTGAGAATCAGCTGTGGCTGAATGGCATCGCTCAGGGCGACGCGAAAAATATAATTGTCCGGCCCGGCGAACTTGGCTGTGATCTCGGCACCGGTGGCAGTGGCGACGATCAGAGGGACTTTGGCTGCCTGGAATTCAGGCAAGACCCCAAGCGTCGGACCCGTATTGGAAAAGCCGATAACGGCCACCACTTTCTCTTTTTGCAGCAGATCTTTGGTCACGCTAAGCGCAACCTCGGCGTTGGTCGCGTCATCGCGTTCGACCAGCTGAATCGGACGGCCAAGCACACCGCCCTGATACGTATTGATTTGTTCGACAGCGAGCCGCGCCCCGTTGCGCATGCTTTCGCCGCTATCGATCGACCCACCGCTCAGTGGGCCGGCGAAGCCGATCTTGACCGGGTCAACCGCCCAGGCAGGTGCGCTTGCCAACACAATACCGATCGCCGTAACCAAAGCTCTACTGAACATGAATCCTCCATGAATATTGATAAGTAATTGCACGTAATATCGCTTGACAAAAAAATTTCCCAATCGACGTGGTTTCTCCCATCGACGGGTTGTTTGGTATCTAACCGTCGCCTCAAATATTTGTCAAATTTTTGTGAACTGCGCATGCGGCGCAAAGCATATCGCAATATCCGGCTATCGCAACGCAGGCGAATAAAACGCCAGACAGGTCAAACAGAAAACAGCGCGGGAGCGCCCGTAATACCCATTCTTTGGCGGAGTCCTGCAATGATAAATGCGTACCCCGACAAAACCCCGGTCCCTGACGCAAGCGCTTGGGTCACATACGGCAGCCATCTGCGCATGCAGTGCTGGTGCCGGATACGAATTGCACCCGATAGAAATGGCGACGCTTGACTTTCCCTTGCGGCACGGGGTCGAAGGCTGGACCTCGGGGACGGTAGTCGATGCTGATGCGCAATACAAAACGCCGCTTCAGAACCTCGTGGCCGATCGAAAGCGCTAGTGGATTGCGCGTTCCCACGCGCAATCTGGATATCAGGAGCACGGCCCGCCGGAGCTCGGCAGCCGGACACCGCTGCGGGAACCCTCGCAAGCGTTATTTTTCTTCTTTCTCGCCCATCACCGTGCTGAGGTATTCCACAATCTTCTTGCCGCGCTCGGTATCGGGGCTTTCGCCCAGCATTTTTTGGTATATTTTGCGCGCCGACTTTTCAGTAAAGGTTTGCGTGACCACCACATTGGGAGTGTGGCACTGGGAGCAGGTCTGTTTGACCAGCATCGCATTCGGCCCCGGGGGAAACGGCGATGGATCGTCAGCAGATGATGCGCCGAATGCCAGCTGCGCTGCCAGTCCGGCAGCCATGGCCAAGGTGGCCTTTGCCACGAATTGCGATATCGTTGAATTTTTCAACATCGTGCGTTACTCCATATTTAAGCGGAAGTTTTCCCACATATAGTCGGCCCAATACTCGTTCATAAAAAGAAAGAGTTCGTGCACCACGTTGACCAGCTTTCTCGTGCCCAGTTCATAATCGTCGCCGAGCAGCGACAATTCGATCGATACCAGGCCGCCGCGCAGCCGGCTCTCCACCGTTGCAAGCTGCGAATCCACGCGCCGGTGATCGGGCAGGCCGGGATCGCTGCGCGCCTTCAAAAACGCCTTCAACTCCTTGTACATCAGGGAGTTTTTCTCGATGCGGGGCAGCAGGTCCGGCAACGACAGGCGCTTTCGCTTGAGGTCGCAGGTCAGGGTAAACGGTTGATTGTATAGCCAGCTGAAATGGAACTCGGCAATATCAGCCTTGCGTTTGACCATCCGGTAGTCCTGGAACACGCCCCTGCTGGCATACGCGCCCAACACCTCGGCGACCGTCTCAAGTGCATCCCTGGGCGGAAGCGCTTGAGACACGGTATCGGCATTGATGACGAGCGGCGCTGCCACAGGCCCGAGGTCCGCCGCGAATTGAGTATGCTTGTCCATGCCGTAGTGACCTGGTGATTAGTGGTAATAGGACATGACGCCCGGCTCGATTTTGCCGAGGAAGCCCGGGGGATATTTCTCGCGCAGCCAGAACTCCTTTTTGCCCTGCACATTGATCAAGGTGGGCATGCTGGTGTCGGCCGCGGTTTTATAGGCGCGTTTCAATGCCGGCAGGAAGTCTTGCGGACGGGTGACATAAATGCCATTGGCGCCCAGCGCTTCGGCCATTTTGTCGTAGCGGATGTTTTCCTGGAACAGGTGCATCGGCACACGGCGCGGCTCATCGTCCTGCAAATACCAGGTACCCCAGGCGTTGTTGTTGTACACGATGATGATCGCCGGGATCCGATATTTGGCCAGGGTTTCCATCTCCATGCCGGAGTAGCCAAACGCGGCGTCGCCCATGATGGTCACGAATGGATGTCCCTTATAGGGCGCCTGCACCCCATACCCTTCTTTGACCGCGATACCTGCGCCGACACTGTAACCAACGTCGGAGCCGACGGTGCCGAACTGGTATTGACCGTTCATGATTTGTGCCGGCCGATACGCGCGCAGCCAGCGCCTGGTATAGCGGGCAATGCCGAACCCGCCTGAACATACCAGCGTCTGCTCTTTCGGCAAGCTGCCGCGATAGAGGAAATCCGATAAATCTTTCGCAATCACCACGGGATGCACGGCATCCTCATAGCTGGCACCCTGCTTGTACATCGCGTCATTGTCGGCTTCGAATTTTTTGCGTGCAGCCGCGATTTCGCCGACCCAGGCATCGTGGCGCATTGCCGGCGCATCGCGATAGAGCACTTCGAGCGCCGCCTTTTCATCGCTCACGATCCCGACCTCGATCGGAAGATTTCGACCAATATCTTCCGCCGCCGGGTCGATGCGGATATAGCGGGCGTCCGGTCCAAACGCATATTCACCGACACCGGGCATGCAATACTGCCCGACGAGCACAACGACATCGGCGCTGGCCAGCGCATCCGGCGCGCAAGTCGCAGACAAGGGATGATCGTCCGAAAACTGGCCGCGCACCGGCCCCGACTCCACCACCGGGATTTGCGTCTTCTCGGCAAAGCGCAGCAGCGCATCCCAGGCCTGGCTGTAAAACACGCCGGCGCTGGCAACGATGATCGGGCGATTGGCCTGCTTGAGCAGCGCGATCGCTTTCGCCACATGCGTGGGGGAGGGATTCGGCTTGGCGTCGGTGCGGTAGTGATTCTTGTCGAAGTTAAAGACGATGTCGCTCGGTTTGGTCAGCTTTCCATCGGCGGCTTCGGCGGTGAAATCCAGATGCACCGGGCTCGGCACGCCGGTTTTGAGTTGCCGGAACGCGTATGCGGCATATTCATGATTGCGATGCGGGTTGACCAGCCGCTTCTGCCACTTGACCATGTTCCGCGTCACGCTTTGCTGCTCCATCACTTGAATCGCGGCCTCGGTGTCTTCTTCCTTGACGCTTTTGTTGCTGGACAATACCAGGATCGGCGTGCGGGCCGCCTTGGCGTTGGCCAACCCCGAAATCAAATTGGTGAACCCGGGGCCCTCCGTGCCGGATGTGGCGGACACCTCGCCAGTCACCCGCGTGAATGCATCGGCGGCATGCGTCATCGAGCGTTCGTCGCGTCCGGTATATACCGGAATGCCGATATCGGCCATCGCATGCGTGACGGTGTAATTGCCTGGACAGCAAAACATTGCCGAAAGCCCTTCGGCCTTGCAGGCGCTCGCAAACAGTTTTGCGCCGTTCATGGGTAATTGGGGAACCTCTGCAGGTGCTTGCGCCGCCAGGCCAAATTCGGCGGGCAGCTTCAATCCCTGGCTGGCCGTCTCGGCTGCCGCGGCCGGCTTAAGCGCGCCCGCTGTGGCGACGCCGCTCGCCGCAATCAATCCCGATGCCTTGAGAAAGCTGCGGCGCGACTGCAGGCTGTCCGGTTTTGGAGCCCAACCATCCGCTTGAGCCGGCGTGGAATTGTTGGCACCAGATGCATTTCGTTCGTTATCGCTCATAGTCTCGCTTTGTTCATTATCGGTTTCTCAGGGCACAGTTGAAGCAACGGTGAAATTGCCCGCCATGCCGGCCTGTGTAAGGAGATTTTTTTGCAGGGATACCGCGGCATCCCTGTACCGGCGCACATCGCTGATGTCTTTGTCCGCGGCGTTTTATGACGATTCTCCTCCGCTCGTCGTCATTCATTACATGGTTTTTTCCTGTCGTGTTTTGCGGCGGATGTGCTCCCGACAACAGGGCTTGGCTTGCCTGCTGTGCATATCCTGCAGCGAGCGGCAAGGGGGCATCGAAGACGTTGTGCGTTTTCTTGCCCCGGATCGCAGAATAGATTTCTGCCAAAAATTCTGCAGCAGAATGGACAGATTGGCAAGGTGGATAAAGGTAAAGGGCGTTCTCATCCTTTCGGAACGGAATCTTTTTATGTTATTGGTGTTTTATTTCTTGAATGTTTCATCGCTGCGATCGACATTGGCACATTTGCCGTTGCGGCACCGTGCCCGGCGTTGGCCGTCACTTTTCAGGCTGCCTCCGCGTGCGCCTGGAAGATCGACAGCATGGAGCGCGCCAACTTGGCATTTTCGCGAACGGTGCCAATGTAGCTTGCCTGCTGATCCTGAAGCCATTCGAGCATGATGGTTTCCGAGGTGGCAGGCGGCAGGGTGAGGCGCGCCTCGCTGTCGGTGCCGTCGCGCAGCAATTGCATGCCGTGCTTGTGCGCCAGGTGCAGCATCGCCGCGTTTTCGCTGAGACAATGGATGATCACTTCGCGCACCGCACGATTGCGCAGGTGCATGGTGGCGCGCGCGAACAAGGCGTTACCAATGCCCATGCCGCGTGCGCTGTCCAGCACCGAGAGCCCCAGTTCGGCAGCGCTGCCGGCATGATCGCCATGGGCGATATGCACCACCCCGATCAGCCGCAAATCGTCGTCGGTGACGGCAAAAATGCCATCGCGCACGAAATCGATTGCCTGGACATAAGCGATGACGGATTCGTTCGAGCGTGCGCTGCCGAAGCGCAAACGCCGGTCGTCGGCGTTCAACTGCAGGAAGTGCGCCTGTACGCGATCACGGTCGCTGGCGTGAAGGCGTACAGCGATGGCGGGCAGGATCGCATTCATGGGATCTCCTGGTGGGTTGACTGAGGACCGGTAATGCGGCTCGCGGTGCATTCGCCCGGCAATACCCGTTGAAGCTTCATTACAATGCCGCAAACCCCTGTGTCACGCGATGCAAGGTGTTTTGCCTGCAAGTCACAAACCGGTTATCCTCGCGCCGGTCGGCGACCGCAATGGCGCGCGCCGCGCACCACCCCACTTTGGCGAAAGGACTTTCCATGCGCATCGCGCTTTTCATTACCGGCGGCACTTTCGACAAGGAATACAACGAGTTGAATGGCGAACTGTTTTTCAAGAAAACCCATGTCAAGGACATGCTCGGCATCGGCCGTTCCCTGGTGCCGGCGCGCATCGACACGCTGATGATGAAGGACAGCCTGCTGATGACCGACGCCGACCGCGCGCTGATCGCGCGGGCCTGTCAGGCGGCAAAGGAAAAAAACATCGTCATCACCCACGGCACCGACACCATGGAACACACCGCGCGCTATCTGGCCGCAAGGGTGCCGGGCAAGACAGTGATCCTGACGGGGGCGATGGTGCCGTATAAATTCGGCTCCTCCGACGGCCTGTTCAATCTCGGCAGCGCACTGGCCTACGCGCAGGTACTGTCGGCAGGTGTTTATGTGGCGATGAACGGGCGCTATTTCGAGTGGGACAATGTGCGCAAGAACCGCAAGGCTGGTTTTTTCGAAGAGCGTCGGCGCCCGGCAAGGAAATCCGTCGCGCCCTGATCAACACCGCGCCGCGCGTTCCAGCTATGGTCGCGCCGACTCGCGCAAAAAACGTTTTTGCCGTTCCAGTTCCATCAGCGCGCGGTTGCGGTCCAATTCATCCTGCTGTTGTTGTTTTCTGAGGACCTGTTCCTGCTCGGCTTTTTCGCGGGCCAGTTGCTGGGGCGTTTTGAAGCTCGTCGTATCGGCTTCATAATGCCGCCCGCGCAACTCCACTTCGTGAGCCAGCCGTTCGCGCTCGATACGCTCTTCTTCAAGACGCTTCGCCTCCAGGCGGTCGCGTTCGATGGCCGCCAGGCGTTCTTCCTCTCGGCGCCTGATATCGGCCAGCCGCGCCTCCTGCTCGGCGGCCTCACGCAACCGTTCCTGCTCGGCGCGTTGCGTCTGCCGATGCGCATAGCTCAGGTAGGCGCCACCGGCCAGCAACGGTATGCCCGCCAGCACGATAAAACGCCGCAGGAAGGCACGCTTCGCCGCGGCAAGCGCTGCACCTTCGCGCTGCTTTGCGCGTAACGCATCGTAGTCCGCCCGTCGTACCGGGCTGGACAGCACGCGATAGGCTGCGCCAAGGTCGGCAAGTATGGCTGCACGCTGTTTTTGGTCAAGGGCGGCGTCGGATTCGATGGCTTGCACGCGTTGCTCGTAAACGCGCGTAACCCAGGTTGCCGAGGCGTTTTCGGGGGTATCCAGAAGTTCGTAAAAGTCTTTTTTCATTCCGGGGATGAGCGTTGATGGTTGCGACGCGATTATGCATGCAAGCGCTGCGCGCCGCACAGGCAAAAGGCAGAAAATGCATCGCTGCATAGCTTAACCGGGCTGCCGCGTGCAGACGCACAGCGGAATATATTTCCACCCATTCGGGCAGGGTCGGTTTCGCGCCGGCCCCGTGATGGGCAGTGCCGATGGGGACCAACGTGGCCGATGGCCAGTTCAAATGTGCAGAACGCCATTTGACGCGCCTTCCCGGGTAAAAATGCCCCGAACGGCAAGCTGGACGCGGACTTTGCCTTTCGCGCTACACCAGGGCCTGCGCCAGAATGACGGCGACATGCTGCGCGGACCGGCCGGCACCATCGGCGATCTGGTGACGGCAGCTGGTGCCGTCGGCGACGATCAGGGTGGCGGCGCCGGCCTTGCGCACCGCCGGCAACAGGGACAGCTCGCCCATTTTCATCGACACCTCGTAATGCTTCGCCTCGTAACCGAAGGCGCCGGCCATGCCGCAGCAGCTGGATTCAATGGTGCCGGTGTCCAGTCCGGGGATCCAGCCCAGCACTTCTTCCACGGAGTTCATGACCCCGAATGCTTTCTGGTGGCAATGGCCATGCAGCAACGCGGTCTTGGCGGGAATGGCCTGCAGATCAAGTTTGAGCCGGCCGGCCTGTTTTTCGCGCACCAGGAATTCCTCGAACAGGAATGCATTGGCGGCAAGCAGGCCGGCATCGGCGCCCGGCAGCATGGCCTTGAATTCATCGCGCAGGGTCAGCAGGCATGATGGCTCGAGGCCGACCACCGGCACGCCGCGTTCGATAAACGGTTTCAGAGCATCGATGGTGCGGCGCGCTTCGCGCTTGGCTTTATCGACCATGCCGGTGGCGAGAAAGGTACGGCCGCAGCACAGCGGCCGCGCATCATCTGCAGCGGATATCATATGCACCCGATAGCCGGCGGCAAGCAGCACACGCTGCGCGGCGTAGGCATTGTCGCTGTCGAACCAGGTATTGAAGGTATCGGCGAACAGCACCACTTCCCCTGACACGCCCTCGCCTTCTGCTGCCGCCGCCTTGAATGGACGCGCGGCCCATTTCGGCAGACTGCGCCGGGCAGAAAGCCCGAGCATTTTTTCGCTCAGCCAGGCCGCGCCGGGAATTACATCGCGCAGGTTCATCAGCCAGTGAAAACGTGATGCGAGCGGCGCGTAGTGCGGCAGGAAGGCCACCAGCTTGTCGGCCCAGCCATGACCATGGCGGGCCTTGTAGTGATGCAGGAACTCGATCTTCATCTTCGCCATGTCGACGCCGGTCGGACATTCGCGCTTGCAGCCCTTGCAGCCCACGCAGAGATCCATGGCCTCGGCGACGGTATCGGAGGTGAACGCATTCGCCCCCAGCTGCCCGCTGATGGCGAGGCGCAAGATATTGGCACGACCGCGGGTCAGGTGTTGCTCGTCGCCGGTGGCGCGATAGCTGGGGCACATGGTGCCGGTATCGAATTTGCGGCAATGGCCGTTGTTGTTGCACATCTCGACGGCGCCGGCGAAGCCGGCGCCCGAAGTGGCATTCTTGCCATCGCCACCCCACTCGCGCCAGTCGAGCACGGTGTCGATTTTTCCCACCGCATAACCGGGCTTGAAACGGAACAGGGTTCGATCATCCTGCTTCGACGGGTTGACGATCTTGCCCGGATTCATCAACGCCTTCGGATCGAACAGCGTCTTGATTTCGCCCAGTGCGGCTGTCAAGCGCGGCCCGAAGAACGGCGCAATCCACTCGCTGCGCACCAGGCCGTCGCCATGTTCCCCGGAATAGGTGCCCTTGTATTCGCGCACCAGGGCGGCGGCCTCCTCGGCGATGGCGCGCATCTTGATGGCGCCATCGGCACGCATATTCAGGATCGGCCGCACATGCAGGGTGCCGACCGAGGCATGCGCGTACCAGGTGCCCCGGGTGCCGTTTTTTTCGAACACTTCCGTCAGGCGGCGCGTGTATTCGGCCAGATGTTCCAGCGGCACGCAGCAGTCCTCGATAAAGCTGACCGGCTTGCCTTCGCCCTTCATCGACATCATGATATTGAGACCGGCCTTGCGCACTTCCCACAGCGCTTTTTGCGCGCCGGCATCGCTCATCTTCACCACGCTGCCCGGCAGGCCCAGCTCGCCCATCAGCTGCGCGAGCTCTTCGAGTTTTTTCAGCTGCGGAAGATGCTCGTCGCCGGCGAATTCCACCAGCAGGATCGCTTCCGGTTCGCCGATCAGCGCGGCATCGATTACCGGTCTGAATGCAGGGTTGTTGCGCGACAGATCGATCATGGTGCGATCGACCAACTCCACCGCCACCGGCCCCAGCTTGACGATATGCTGGGTCAAGTCCATCGATTGATAGAAAGTCGGGAAATTCACCACGCCCAACACCTTGTGTCTGGGCAAGGGCGAGAGTTTCAGTTCCAGCGATTTGAAATACGCCAGCGTACCCTCGGAGCCGACCAGCAGATGGGCAAGATTAGGCACCGGCGTGTTGTAGCCCAGGGGGTCGCGCGGCGCAAAGATATCGAGGTTGTAGCCGGCTACACGGCGCAGCAACGGTGGAAACCGTGCCGCGATTTCGTCCTTTTCGCGTTCGCAAATGGCTTGAATGCCGTGGAGAATGTCGCGAAACCGTTGCGAGCGCCCGGACTCCGGGCGTTCCCGCAATTCACCGAAATGCTCGACGCTGCCGTCAGCCAGAACCGCATCGATGGCGGCGACGTTGTGCACCATATTGCCGTAGAACAGCGAACGCGAACCGCAGGAATTATTGCCGGCCATGCCGCCGATGGTGGCCTGCGCCGAGGTGGACACATCGACCGGATACCAGAGCCCGTGCTGCTTCAGCCGGGCATTTAGCGTATCCAGCACCATGCCCGGCTGCACGCGGATGCGCCGCGCCGCCTGGTCGAAATGCACGATGCCGTTCAGGTACTTCGAGTTGTCGATGATCAGGGCCGCACCCACGGTCTGTCCGCATTGCGAGGTGCCGCCGCCGCGCGGCAGGATCGGTACGCCCTGCTCGGCGGCGATCTGCATGGCGGTGAGTGCTGCATCCATGGTGCGTGGCACCACCACGCCCACCGGCATGATTTGGTAAATCGAGGCGTCGGTGGAATAGCGGCCGCGAGAAGCGGCATCGAACATCACCTCGCCATCGACTTCGCGATGCAGCCGCTCGGCCAAGGGATGCTTGATGGCCGCATTGGGAATGAATTGAATCGGCTGGGCGCTCATGCCTTGCCTGCCTTGTCTGCCTTGGCGTTGGGGGCCGCCGTCGCGGCCAGCGTCTGCGACAACACGGTGAGTTTATGCGCCAGATGATCGGCCAGCATCGCCTTCAGTCGGCCGGCATCGCGCTGGTCCAGCGCGGCCATGATGTCGTTATGCTCGGCGATGGCCTTGTCCCAGCGCGCCTGCGAAAGATTGGCCATATAACGCACCCGCCGCACCTGGTCGTTCAGGGAGCGGTACAGCTGCGACAGCACCGGATTGCCGGCCGCGTCGATGATCATCAAATGCACGGCCTGATTATGTTTGAAATAGGTATCGAGGTCGCGCCGCGCATGGTCGGCCAGCATCTCGTAATGCGTGGCGCGAATTTCCGCGATCGCCGCGTCGCCGGCTTTGGCGCAGGCAAGTTCGCCGGCGAGAGCTTCCAGCGCCCCCATTACCGCCAGGGTGTGCTGCACGGTTTCAACATTGAGCGCAGCCACGCGCGCGCCGCGGTTCGGCAACAGATCGACCAGGCCTTCGCTGGCCAGCATGCGCGTGGCCTCGCGCAATGGCGTTCGCGAAACGCCCAGCATTGCAGTCAGTTCACGTTCGTTGAGGCGCGCGCCGGGGGCCAGTACGCCATGCACGATCATCTCGCGCAGGCGCTCGGCGGCGGCGGCATTGAGCATGCGCACGCCACTTGACTGCGCCGTTGTCGGCACCATGGCACGGGTGCCGGTCACTACATCGGTTAAAACAACTTCATCATTTTGCATACAAAATACCAACCATATTTATGCTGCAATGCAACTTGACAGCTTGTAACGATTTCAATATTGTATACAAAAATAAATTCGATGCAAGCCATTCACACCATAGTTTCAGAGAGATGGCCGTTCATTTTTCATCCCTTACCGTTCAGGAGTTCGCTATGCCCGCTGCCCCCCGCCCCGCTGGTCGCCACTTTTTGCAAATCCCCGGCCCAAGCACGGTACCTGAGCGCATCCTGCGCGCCATCGACAGCCAGGTCATCGACCATCGCGGTCCGGAATTCCAGGCGTTGGGCAAGGAAGTACTGGCCGGGATACGCGATATCTTCCAGACCCGGCACCCGGTCATCATCTATCCGGCATCCGGCACCGGCGCCTGGGAGGCTGCCTTGGTCAACATCCTGTCGCCGGGCGACAAGGTGCTGATGATCGAGACCGGCCATTTCGCCACGCTCTGGCAGAAGATGGCCAACAAACTGGGGCTGAAGCCCGAATTTGTGGCCGGCGACTGGCGCCACGGCGTCGATCCGGCGGCGGTCGAAGCACGCCTGGCGGAAGACAAGGCGCATGAAATCAAGGCCGTTTGCATCGTGCACAACGAGACCTCGACCGGGGTGACTTCACGCGTGCATGAGGTGCGCAAGGCCATCGATCGCGTCCATCACCCGGCCCTGTTCCTGGTCGATACCATTTCCTCGCTGGGTTCGATGGATTACCGGCACGACGAATGGGGCGTGGACGTCACCGTCGGCGGCTCGCAAAAGGGGCTGATGCTGCCGCCAGGCATCAGCTTCAATGCACTCAGCCCCAAGGCGCTGGCCGCTTACAAGACCGCCAGGCATATGAAGTCGTTCTGGGACTGGGAAGACATGCTCAATGCCAACAAGACCGGTTTTTTTCCTTACACGCCGAACACCAACCTGCTCTATGGCTTGCGCGAGGCGATCCTGATGCTGAAAGAAGAAGGCCTGGCCAATGTCTTCAGCCGCCATGACCGCCATGCCGAAGCCACACGTCGCGCGGTGCGCGCCTGGGGGCTCGAGATCCTGTGCGCCGATCCCGTCGAATATTCCTCGGTACTGACGGCCGTGATGATGCCCGTCGGACACGATGCCGATAATCTGCGCAAGGTCATCCTCGAAAAATTCGATATGTCGCTGGGCATGGGCCTCGCCAAGCTGCAGGGCAAAGTGTTCCGCATCGGCCACCTGGGCGATTTCAACGATCTCACGCTGATGGGCACTCTCTCCGGTGTGGAAATGGGACTGCAGGTTGCCGGCGTGCCGCACCGGAAAGGCGGTGCGCAGGCCGCCATGGACTATCTCATCGGGCAGGCTGGCGCGCGCGCATTGCAGAAGCACGCCGCTTGACTGATGGGCAATTGATCCAGATTGATTGCGCCAGATCGGCACTATGGCAAACTAGCGCCCGATGTCCGACAAGTTTCTGTCCTCGTTTCTGTCCTCTTGTCTTGGCCGGGGGTGAAGCGAATCCTGCGGCGTATCCCTCGGTACCCGGCCTTACTCCTTGCAGCAAATGATCTACCCCTTCCGCCGTAGAGCGGTTTAACATTTCGGAGGAAACATGAATCGTCGCATCCTGTTTGGCACTGCCTGCTGGCTCGCCACCATCGCGTTGCTGTCGCCAATCGCCGGTTTCGCGCAAGCGAACTGGCCCACCAAGCCCATCAAATGGGTGAATCCATTTCCGGCCGGGGGCGGCACCGATGTATTTGCCCGCCCGATGGCAGCCAAGATCGGCGCCTCGCTCGGGCAAAGCGTTTACATCGAAAACATGGGAGGGGCCGCCGGCACCGTCGGCGCGGCGGTAGCCGCCAAGGCCAACCCGGATGGGTACACCTTTTTCGTCGGCGCCATTCACCACACCATCGCCGAATCCCTGTATCTGAAAAAACCCTACAAACTCGAAGAAGACTTTGTACCGATCACGGTATTCGCCTTTGTGCCGAATGTGCTGGTGGTGCATCCCAAGCTGGGCATCAAGACCGTCGATGAACTGGTGAAATACGCCAAGGCCAATCCCGGCAAGTTGAATTTCGGCTCCGCCGGCAGCGGTGCCTCGCACCATCTTGCGGGCGAGTTGTTCAAGCGTCTCGCGGGTATCGATATGGTGCATGTGCCCTATAAAGGCATCGGTCCGATGATGCAGGACTTGCTGGGCGGGCAGGTCGAAGTCTGCTTCGACAGCCTGAGTTCTTCAGCACCCCAAATCAAGGCCGGCAAGCTGGTTGCGCTGGCGATCACCAGCGCGACCCGTTCGCCCGCTTTCCCCGATCTGCCGACCATGGGCGAGGTCGGCTACAAGGGATTTGAAGTCACCACTTGGTACGCCCTGTGGGGCATCAAAGGCACGCCGCAACCGATCCTCGACAAGATGTATGCCGAATCGGTAAAGGCCCTGAATGACCCGGACATCAAGAGAATCTGGGAATCGCAGGGTGCGACCCCCGGCGGATTACCGCCGAAGGAATTTGCCACTTTCATCAGTTCGGAAATCGCCAAATGGGGCAAGGTGGTGAAGGACGCGGACATCAGGATCGATAATTGACCGATTGGCAAAGTCAAGCATTGGTGCGGGTTTTGAAGCATTTTTGCCCGGGAAGGCGCGCCAATGCTTGAGTTTCAAATTCAGACCGTTGCTGATCCAGACAAAAAACTGCCGGCTTTCCGGCAGTTTTTTATTTCTGCTGTCCGAATGCAACGCCGCCGGTGCAGATGTGTAAACTGCTGCGCATTCATGGTTCGAATTGCCTGCTCCGGGAGACCGCATGGCCGACATCAGCTTGAAACGCGCACATCAGCTCGGCCTGAAAGGCGCCCGTGCGGCCGCCGACAGGATGATCGACAAACTCGAAAAACAATTCGGCCTCAGCGGCGACTGGCAGGGCAACACCCTGCATTTTGACCGCCCCGGCGTAAGCGGGCGCCTGACCGTCAGCGACAGCGATATGCAACTGGAAGTTACCCTGGGCTTTTTGCTCAAGGCGATGAAAGGTCCGATCGAACGCGCGGTTCATGAGCAGCTGGACACAGTGCTGACGGAAGCCAAGGCTGCCGCTTCGCCAGGTTCACCAGCAGGCGCCAGGACAGCAGCCAGGCCCGCCACGCGCAAGAAATAGCATCGCCCACGGCGGGGAACGCAGCCGCGCCGCGCATTTTTGCGGGCAGGTTCGCCCCTCAGGCCGATAGCGCATCCAGCCTCAGAAACGGTGCCGGATCGCCGGCAAAAATGCGCTCGATCAGCGCCGTCTCGCGCGTCGCGATGGTCCGCAAAAAGTGGCTCGCGCCGTTCATATGCCGGAACGCGGTGAATCCTTTTTCC
>DASWEY010000029.1:0-53818 GCA_036394575.1 Usitatibacteraceae bacterium
TGCAGGTGCCGGTGATGGTGGCGCTGACCGCCATGGTTTGCGTGTTGCCGGCAAATGCCGAGGTCGATGCGCCAAAGGCGGCTGCAATCATTGAGGCAAGTAGAATTTTTTTCATGTTCGTGTCTCCGTGGTCTTGGTGTAGGTGGCGGGCCTTGGTGCGCTAGCCCAGATATATTTTTTTGCTCGCCGTTAAGCTTGAACCAAGTCTAAGGTAGGGGAAAAACCTACTTTGTGTTACAGGTCACAAACCGTGTTAACAACTGTCACAACTTACTGAAAAGACACGATTTTTTGCAAATCTCCCGGTTTGGTGGCAAAAAACGCCAGCAATGGCCCGCCGTTGCGGTGGGCGAAATGGTGGTGAGGTTGCGCGATGAAAATCAATAAGCTGCGGCTGGAACTGGCGAAACCAGCTTAAGAAAAGGGGGAATCTAGCGTCTACGCAGTGCCGATAGCAGCAATCCCATGCTGATCGCGGCGAAAACACCGAACCAGATCAGCGACCAGACCGGTACGTTCAGGCCCAGGATGGGCGGGAACTGGGTGCCGCAACCGCCGGTTGCGAACAGATACTCCGGCCACCAGTTGGCACTTGGCAGCGTGTTGACGAAATCGCCCACCGGGTCGGCGAGGCAGGATTCGGCGAGGCCGGTCTTGCCCAACTGCAAGCTTGCAAAGGCCACGCCGGCGACTGCGCACAGGTCCATGAGCAGCGCGTAAACAATGGTGCCGGTGCGTGCCGGGTCATGAATGGCCGCGGCCAGCGAGACCAGGGCAATGGCCATATAGGCATAGCGCTGCAGGATGCAGTACGGGCAGGGCTGCTGGTGCTGCGGCCCGTACTGCAATTGATAGGCCGTCAGCAGCAGGCCGATACAGACCAGCGCGATGGCCGCAAAGAAGATGCGCAGCGTGATTTTATTTGACATGGGGCTCAGAGTCAGACGAGCACGCGAAGTTCACGCAGCAGCACCGACAGCATGGCGAGATCCGATTCCCGCGCCTGCTTGAGGTCCGCCATCACCTCGCGCATGCGCGCCAGCGCCTTGGCGTGGTGCTGCTCCCAGGCATCCAGCAGGGCTGATGTTTCGCCCAGCTGTGACGAGTGCACCAGCACGCCGGCGGCGAGCTGGCGTTGCAGATTGGCCAGATCGTCGCGCATCGCTGCGCGCGCCATGGCCTGCCAATGGCTGTCCGAGGGCAATACGGCCACCTGTCCCGCCACCCAGCGCAGCCCGAGCTTGCCGACCAGCGAAAAATAAACCGCGGCGGCCACATCGACGGGGCGCTTTTTCTCTTCCGAGACCTCGACGATGTCCAGCACCGAGTACATGGCGTCCAGTCGCGCCACCGCGCCGGCCAGCGTCGCGGGCACCCCCTGTTGCGTGAGCTTTGCCTCGGCGGTATTGATGGCGGCCATGTCCTCGGCGGACAGCAGCGCGGGCAGACGATGCGAAACAGCGGCGATGCCCGGCGCGAAGAATTGCAGCACGCGCGAAATTTGCCGGCGTTCGGCGCGGCGGCGCAGAAACCACAGGGTGGCGCGCAGCACCAGGCGGCCGACCTCGATCAGCATTTCGCTTTGCACGCTGGATGGCACCTGGTTATCGAGTGCATCGATGGCGCTCCATAGCGGCGTCAGCGCGAACACATCGCGGGCCAGGATATAGCAGCGCACCACTTCTCCGGCGGTCGCGCCGGTCTCTTCCTGCATGCGGTGGACGAATACGCTGCCGGTGCGATTGACGGTGCCGTTGGCGATTTCGGTGGCGATGATTTCGCGCTTCAGCGGATGCCGCGGCATGATCGCCGCGTATTTGTCCTGCAATACCGTCGGGAAATAGGTGGTCAGCGCGGCGGCGACGTATTCATCGTCGATGATGTCCGTTTTCACCAGTTCGTCGAACAGTTCCATCTTGCTGTAGGCCAGCAATACCGCCCGTTCGGGTGAGGTCAGTCCTTGTTTATGCGCCTTGCGTTCGGCGATTTCGTCGTCCGAGGGCAGGAACTCGATGGCGCGATTCAGGCGACCGGCTTTTTCCAGATGGCGAATATAGCGTGCCTGTGCGTCGAGCAGCTTCTCGCCGCGCACGCCGGATACCGACAAGGTCTGCGTCTGGAAGTAATTATCCTTCAGCACCAGCTGCCCGACTTCCTCGGTCATCGAGGCGAGCAGGGCATCGCGCTCAGCGGCCTTCAGTGCCCCGGCGTCAATGATGGCGCCGACCAGGATCTTGATGTTGACTTCATGGTCCGAGCAATCCACACCGGCCGAATTGTCGATGGCATCGGTATTGATCTTCACGCCATGCTGCGCGGCCTCGATGCGCCCCAGCTGGGTGAACCCCAGGTTTCCGCCTTCGGCAACCACCTTGCAGCGCAGTTCGTTGCCGTTGATGCGCAATGCATCGGTGGCGCGGTCGCCGACTTCGGCATTGCTCTGGTGGCTGGCCTTCACATAGGTGCCGATACCGCCGTTGTAGAACAGGTCCACCGGCGCTTTCAGGATGGCGCGCATCAGTTCAACCGGTGTCATGGTTTCGGCGGCGATGCCCAGTGCAAGTTTTGTTTCCGGCGAGATGGCGATTGTTTTGGCGCCGCGCGGGAACACCCCGCCACCCTTCGAAATCAGCGATTTTTCATAGTCATCCCAGCTTGAACGCGGCAAGTCGAACAAACGCCGGCGTTCCTTGAGGCTTTTCGCCGTATCCGGATTCGGGTCGAGGAAGATGTGACGATGATCGAACGCGGCCACTAGGCGGATATGCGGCGACAGCAGCATGCCGTTGCCAAATACATCGCCCGACATATCGCCGATCCCGACCACCGTAAAATCGGTGGTCTGGGTATTGATGCCGGTTTGCCCCAGTTCGCGGAAATGGCGTTTGACGCTTTCCCAGGCACCCTTGGCGGTAATGCCCATTTTCTTGTGGTCGTAGCCCACCGAGCCGCCCGAGGCGAAAGCATCGCCCAGCCAGTGGCCGTACTCGGCGGAGATGGCATTGGCGTAGTCGGAAAAGGTCGCGGTTCCCTTATCGGCAGCGACCACCAGATAGGGGTCGTCGCCATCGTGACGGACCACATCCCGGGGCGGCACGACCTTGCCCTTGACGAGGTTGTCGGTAATATCGAGCAGGCCGCGCAGAAAGTTCTGGTAGCAGGCCACACCTTCCTTCATATACGCTTCGCGATCCGATGACGGCGGTGCGGCCTTGAGCACAAAGCCGCCCTTGGAACCAACCGGCACGATCACGGCGTTTTTCACCATCTGCGCCTTGACCAGGCCCAACACCTCGGTGCGGAAGTCCTCGGGACGATCCGACCAGCGCAGGCCACCGCGTGCAACTTTGCCGCCGCGCAAATGGATGCCCTCGAAACGCGGCGAATAGACAAAGATTTCGAACAACGGCCGCGGCTCCGGCAGCTCGGGCACCTTGGCCGAGTCGAGTTTGAACGACAGATACGGCTTGCGATTGCCCGCCTTGTCTTTCTGGTAATGGTTAGTACGCAGGCTGGCCTGGATGACCGACAGGAAGCGCCGCAGGATGCGGTCTTCATCGGCATTGGCAACGTTGTCGAGCAGTGCTTCGATGTTATCAACCACGGCCTTGGAAGTGGCTTCACCGGTGGCCGTTGCCGGGTCGAAGCGGGCGCGGAACAGGCTGACCAGGCCGCGGGTGATATCGGCATGATTGGCCAGCGTTTGTTCGATATAGCTCTGGCTATACGTGAAACCGGCCTGCTTCAGGTATTTGGCGTAGGTGCGAATCAGCAAAATGTCTTCGCTCGCCAGCGCAGCTGCCAGGGTGAGGCGATTGAAACCATCATTTTCGACTTGTTTGGACCAGATTCTGCCGAACGCGTCTTCAAACTTGTTTTTGACCTGGTCCAGGTCGAGTGCGGCAAAGGTATGCACCAGACCGAAGTCGTGGATATAAATGGCCGGCAATTCATTGCGCTCGATCCGGTAGGAACGTTCGCTGTCGACCTTGACCCCCATGTTTTCCAGCATCGGCAGGCTGTTCGACAGCGGGACAGCCGCACCCAGGCAGTACAGACGGAAGCGCAGGGTATTGCCGGCGCCGGCGCTGTCGGCGCGGTATAGCGAGGTTGCGATCGGCGTTTCGGCCGTCAAATGGCGGCTTGCCTTGAAATCCTCAACCGCCTGCGCGACTTTCACGTCTTCCCGATAAGCGGCCGGGAACGGCAGCAGAAATTCGCGTCGCGCGGCGTTGGCCGCGTCCTCGCCGAGCGAGGCGCTGACGGTATTGAATACACCGTCTTCCCAGCGGCTGATGGCGGCGACGATTTCCGCCTCGATCGCCTTGACATCGATCTTGATCTGCGCGCTGGGCGGGGTGCGCACCAGCATATGAATGCGCGCCAGCACCGATTCCGAAAGCTGCACATTGAACTCGGCACTGGTGCCGTGGAAGACCCGCTTGAGGATTTCCTGCAGCTTGACGCGGACTTCGGTGTTGTAGCTTTCGCGCGGCAGGTAGATCAGGCAGGAATAGAAACGCGCATAGATGTCGCGGCGCAGGAACATGCGGGTGCGGGCGCGTTCGCCCAGGCGCAGGATGCCCAGCGCGGTCGCGAACAATTCCTCCCCGCCGATCTGGAACAGTTCATCGCGGGGGTAGGTCTCCAGGATCGAGAACAGGTTTTTGCCGGCATGGCTGGAGGGCGGAAAGCCCGCGCGTGACATGACCCGTTCGATCTTCTGGCGCAGCAGCGGAATTTCCTGCGGATTGGCGTGATAAGTGCTCGAGGTGTAGAGGCCGACAAAACGACGCTCGCCGATCACCTTGCCGTCCGCGTCGAAGCGTTTGACGCCGATGTAGTCGAGGTAGCCGACGCGGTGCACGGTGGCGCGCGAATTGGCCTTGGTCAGCACCAGCAATTGCGGCTGGCGGGCGAGGGCGCGCAATTCCGGCGGCAGCTCGTTGAAGCTGGCGGACACGCCGCCCAGGCGCGGCTCGCGCAGGATACCGAGGCCCGATTGGGGCACGATCTTGAGGATGTCCTGGCCGTTTTGCGCAGCCAGTTCGTAGTCGCGATAACCGAGGAAGGTGAAGTGATTGTCGGCGACCCAGTGCAGGAAGGCGCGCGCTTCGTCGAGTTCATCCAGCGGCACCACTTTGGCTGCGCCGCCCATGCCGGCGAGAATTTCCGCCACCTTGGCTTGCATCTGCGGCCAGTCTTCGACTGAGGAGCGCACGTCATTCAGCACCGCGACCAGGCCATCGCCCAGGGCCTTGATGCGCACCGGGTCGGAGATGCGCTCGACTTCGACATGGATCCAGGACTCGAGCTTGACGCCTTCGCCGGGCGGTTCAAGCGCGGTCAATTGGCCATGCTGGTCACGTGTCGCCTTGAACAGCGGATGGATCACAAAATGGGTGACGATGCCCTGGCGGTTGATTTCCATGGCGATGGAATCGACCAGGAAAGGCATATCGTCATTGATGAATTCGATCACCGTGGTTGCCGCCGACCAGCCGTGCTCGTCCGCGCGTGGATTGAAAATGCGCATCTTGGCCGCGCCGGACTGGAATTCCTGGCCGAACTGCAGATGGTTCAGGGCGACTGCGCTCCAGGAAGCGGCGTCGCGGGCGATGAAATCGTCGGCATCGATCTCGCTGTAGTAGCGCGCAGCGAAAGCCTTGGCGCTGTCGCGCTGCCTGCCGCTGGTTTTGCCGTCGATCAGACGTTCGATATCGGCGCAGAGGACGGACTTTCGATCACCTTCGTTCGCGCTCGCGGCAACACTTGTGGCGTTGACCGAGGCGGGGGAAGCGGCTTTTGGCGCTTTGGACACGATTTTTACCATTGGGGAAACTCGGTTCTGGATATGAAGCCCGCATTATAGTCCCGCGCCATTTTTCTCTCGCAGCCAAGGTTATGCGCGTTGCGCATACATTGCGCCGATGCACGCGCCGACCCGGTTGTCATGGAATCTTCATCGAACTGACATGCGCCCGACGTCTGCACCCCATATCTTGTGCCCACTCGGTCCCGGGAGCCAATCGTGTTTGATGGCATCGAAAGCGGCAATGCAGGGTTGAAGAAACAGAAGGGCAGAAGCGGTCCGGCCGTGACCCGTTATCGGGCCATCTGGATCTCCGACATCCATCTGGGCACGCCCGGCTGCCAGGCGGACAAGCTGCTCGATTTTCTCAGGCACACCGATTCGCAGTATCTCTATCTGGTCGGCGACATCATTGACGGCTGGGCGTTGCGGCGGCGTTGGTACTGGCAACAGGCGCATAACGATGTGGTGCAGAAAATCCTGCGCAAGGCGCGCAAGGGCACCTTTGTGACCTATATCGCCGGCAATCACGATGAGGCCGCGCGCCATTTTCTGGGCCTTGCCTTCGGCGGCATCGTCATTGAAGATGAAGTCGTGCACATCACCGAACGGGGGCAACGCCTGCTGGTGTTGCATGGCGACCGCTTTGACGGCGTGATCCAGTGCGCCCGATGGCTGGCTTACGTCGGCGACCGTGCCTATGAATTCACGCTCAAGCTCAATCAATGGTTCAACTGGGCGCGGCGACATCTGGGCCTGCCGTACTGGTCGCTCTCGCAATACCTCAAGCACAAGGTCAAGAATGCGGTGAGTTACATCAGTGCGTTTGAAACCGCCCTGGCACGCGAGGCGCGGGTGCGCGGCATGGACGGGGTGGTCTGCGGCCATATTCATCAGCCGGAAATCCGCGAGATCGACGGCATCACTTACTGTAACGACGGCGACTGGGTGGAAAGCCTGTCGGCCTTGGTCGAGACCATGGATGGCGAGTTGCGCCTGATTCACTGGGCCGCTGCGGCCGGCCAGGCTGCGGACATACCGGCTCGACCGCAAGCGCTGCCCCTGCCCCTGCCGCCGATGCCGGCGCCGGTCGCGGCTCGAACTTTCGAACCTGCCGCAGCCGAATGAAAATCGCCATCGTCACCGATGCCTGGGAACCGCAGATCAACGGTGTGGTGAATACCCTGAAGGCGACACGGCACGAACTTGAGCGCATGGGGAATGAAGTGGCGATGATTTCGCCGAACGGCTTTCGCACCGTTCCCTGTCCGACTTACCCAGATATCCGCCTGTCGCTGTTCCCGGCGCGGCGGGTGGCGAAGATGCTCGACGAGATACGGCCCGAGTTGATTCATATTTCCACTGAAGGCCCGCTGGGGCTGGCGGCGCGCCGCTATTGCCTGCGCCGCAGTCTGCCGTTCACCACCGCTTATCACACCCGCTTCCCGGAATACATCCATGCGCGCTGCCGTCTGCCGCTGTCGATCAGTTATGCCTGGATGCGCTGGTTCCATGGGCCCAGCCGCGCGGTGATGGTGCCGACGCCGATCGTGCGCCGCGAGATCGCCGGACGCGGTATTCGTCATGCGGTCGATTGGACGCGCGGCGTGGACACCGATATCTATCACCCGGACGCACGCGATCGTCAATTGACCGACGGCATCGAGCGACCGATCTTTCTGTACGTCGGGCGCATTGCCGTCGAGAAAAACATCGAGGCATTTCTCAGGCTCGATTTGCCAGGCGTCAAATGGGTAGTGGGCGATGGACCGCAACGCCGCGAACTCGAAACAAAATATCGTAACGCCACGTTCTTCGGCATGAAAATGCCGCCCGACCTGGCGCGCTACTACCAGTCGGCGGATGTGTTTGTGTTTCCCAGCAAGACCGATACTTTCGGCCTGGTATTGCTGGAATCCATTGCCTGCGGCACGCCGGTCGCGGCGTTTCCGGTACCGGGGCCGGCGGACGTGATCGATAACGGGCTGACTGGTATGCTCGAAGTGGATTTGCGCGCCGCCTGTCTTGCTGCACTCAGCTTGCCGCGTGCAGCGATAGCGCACGCTGCCGAGCGACTGTCCTGGGCGCGTGCCACCGAGCAGTTCCACGACAATATCTCCCATTACGCGCGCCAGGATGATGCTGTGGTGGCCGCAGCAACTGACTAAAGGTAATCCGGACACATGGCTGCGCGCAGCGTGACCTTGTGCCCATCCTCGCGCGAACGATTGGTCAGCCACCAGAGCGCGCCCTTGCGTATGCTGAGCTCCTGTTCCTCGCCGAACAGCAGCAGGGAGGCAACGCGCCCCAGCGAGGGCTGGTGGCCGATGATCACAACCGGCTGACGACTCTCGGGCCAATCGGCGGCCACCAGCAGGCTGGCGCTTTGCGCGCCGGGCGCCAGTTCGGCAACGATCCGGAATTTGCGGCCCAGAGCCTCGGCGGTTTGCACCGCCTGCACGGCCGGGCTGACGATGATGCGCGAAGAATCCGGAAGATGTTTCTCCAGCCAACCGGCGATGTTGACGGCCTGACGGCGGCCTTTGCCGGTGAGCGCGCGCGCTGACTCGGTGTCGCCTGCCTGCGCATCGGCATGCCGCCAGAGAATGAGATCCATACAAGCAGCTTAGGATCGCTTTGTGAAATAAACGTGACAGCCGAACGCGGCATCGCGCCATGACCGCGGCTGCAGATGCACCAATGAAAACGGCGCCGGACTTGCATCCGGCGGCGCCGCTGCAATGGAGATGAAAAGCTAGGCGGCCAGCGCTTCTTTCAGGGTCAGTTCGGCGCAGGCCTTCTGGATGCGGCGGCAGGCGTCTTCCAGCAACGCGGTCGAGGCCGCATAGGACACGCGGAAATGCGGCGACAGGCCGAAGGCCGCGCCATGCACCACGGCAATGCCCTGCGAGTCGAGCAGATAGTTGATCACGTCCTCATCATTGCCCAAGATCGCGCCCGATGGCGTCCTGGCGCCCAGCAAACCGGCGCAGCTGGGATAGACGTAAAACGCGCCTTCCGGCGTGTGGCAGTGCAGGCCGTTGGCGTCGTTCAGCATTTTCACCACCAGGTCGCGGCGCTGCTTGAATACCGTATTGTTTTTGGGAATGAAGTCCTGTGGACCATTTAAAGCTTCCACCGCCGCCGCCTGGCTGATCGAGGAGGGATTCGAGGTGCTCTGCGACTGGATATCGCCCATCGCCTTGATCAGGTGCTCCGGGCCGCCTGCATAGCCGATGCGCCAGCCGGTCATGCAGTAGGCTTTGGAGACGCCGTTCATGGTCAGGGTGCGGTTGTACAGCGCGGGTTCGATCTGCGCCGGGGTGGTGAATTCGAAATCGTCGTACACCAGGTGCTCGTACATATCGTCGGTTAACACCCAGACATGCGGATGACGCACCAGCACCTCGGTGATCGCTTTCAATTCGTTGCGCGTATAGGCGGCGCCACTGGGGTTGGAGGGAGAATTGAGCAGCACCCATTTGGTTTTGGGGGTGATGGCGGCTTCCAGGTCGGCGGCACGCAGCTTGAAGCCGCTTTCCTGCGGGCAGGGCACGATTACCGGCGTGCCCTCGGCCAGCAGCACCATTTCCGGATACGACACCCAGTAGGGTGCAGGAATGATGACCTCATCACCCGCCGACAGGGTGGCCATGAAGGCGTTGTACAGCACCTGCTTGCCGCCGGTGCCGACGGTGATCTGCCTGGTCGTGTAGGTCAGGCCGTTCTCGCGTTTGAACTTGGCGACGATGGCTTCTTTCAGCTTGGGCGTGCCATCGACCGCGGTGTACTTGGTGTCGCCGGCCTTGATCGCCTTGATCGCGGCGTCTTTCACATTGTCCGGCGTATCGAAATCAGGTTCGCCGAACGACAGCGCGATCACGCTCTTGCCGGCCGCCTTGAGGGCATTGGCCCTGGCCGAGATGGCGATGGTGGCGGAGGGTTTGACGCGAGCGAGGCGGGCGGCGAGGAAAGACATTTTTATTCCTTGGGAATCAACCGTCATTGTTGCGGTGCAACGTAATTATACGATGATGTGCCGCGCCCTGTGCGGGCCGGGCCGGCGCCGCCTTTTCGGCAAAGTGCCGACGTTGTCGCGGATCAGACGCGGGCAATGGCATTGGCCGTCTTGAGCCTCCTCGCGCTGTGGCATAATTCAGACTGAAAACCTGATAAATCATGCGCATACTTCTCTCGAACGACGACGGCTATTTCGCCCCCGGGCTGGCCGCACTGGCCGAGGCCTTGTCGCCTCTTGCGCAGATCACCGTGGTGGCCCCCGAGCGCGACAAAAGCGGGGCCTCCAACTCGCTGACCCTGGATCGCCCGCTGTCGGTGCGTCAGGCGCCGAACGGCTTCTTTTTCCTCAATGGCACCCCCACCGATTGCGTGCATATGGCGGTCACCGGCATGCTCGATTTCGTGCCGGACATGGTCGTGTCCGGCATCAACAACGGCGCCAATATGGGCGACGACACCATCTATTCGGGTACTGTCGCCGCCGCCACCGAAGGTTTCCTGCTGGGGATCCCGGCGATTGCGGTGTCCCTGGTCGGCAAGGAATACCGCCATTTCGAAACCGCCGCCTGGGTCACCGCCGAACTGGTCAAGCGCCATCAGCGCACGCCGATCTCCACGCCGTCGCTGCTCAACGTCAATGTGCCCGATGTGCCGCGCGAGGCGCTGCAGGGCTTCGAAGTGACGCGCCTCGGCAAGCGCCACAAGGCGGAAGCGGCGGTCAAGGCGGTCAATCCACGCGGCGAAACCGTGTACTGGATCGGCGCGGCCGGCGCCGCCGCCGATGCCGGACCAGGCACGGATTTCTATTGCACCGACAATAAGCGTGTCTCGATCACCCCCCTGCAAATGGACCTCACGCACTACAGCCAGATGAAATACGCCGCCGAATGGATGGCGGGCTGATGGTCGGCCCGGTCGAAAAATTTGCACCGAAGTTCACCGGTTCCGGACTCACCTCCGACCGCACCCGTGCGCGCATGATCGAAGCCCTGCGCGCCAAAGGCGTCAAGAACGAACGCGTGCTCCGGGTGATGGCCGAGGTGCCGCGGCACGCCTTTGTCGAAGAGGCGCTGGAGAGCCGCGCCTATGAAGTCGACAAGGCGCTGCCGATCGGTCACGGCCAGACGATCTCCACACCCGAAATCGTCGCAATCATGACGGAGCTGATTTGCGAAAACGGCATACCGAAAAAAGTTCTGGAAATCGGCACCGGCTGCGGCTACCAGACGGCGGTGCTGGCCAAGCTGGCCAAGGAGGTCTATACCGTGGAACGCATCGCGCCGCTGATGGACCGCGCCCGCCGCACCCTGCGCGATTTGCGGTACTTCAACATCATCTTCAAGCATGCCGACGGCCATTTCGGCTATGCCGAAGCCGGACCCTATGATGCGATCATGATGACGGCTGCCGCAACCCATGTGCCGGATGAGCTGCGCCAGCAGCTGGCGGTCGGCGGGCGCATGGTGCTGCCGGTGGGCAATGAAGCGCAGAAGCTTTACGTCATCGACCGCACCGCCGATGGCTTTGTGGAAAAAACCGTGCATGATGTGCGCTTTGTGCCCTTGGTACCGGGAACCATTTGATGAGTGAGATTCTTAACATCCGTTTGCTTTCCACCATCTTCATCGCCGCACTGCTGGCGAGTTGCGCGGCGCCGCGCCCCGCGCCGGTTTCCGATGTGCGCCCGCCGGCGGCCAGACCGGATGCGGTAAAACCGGCCGAGCCCTCGGCCGGGACGGAAGCCGCCAAGCCGGCCGACAGTCTGCGTGTTCACGTGGTTCAGCGCAGCGAGACCCTGTATTCGATTGCCTTCCAGAACGGGATCGACATTCGCGAACTGGCCGCCTGGAATAATATCGTCAACCCGGCGCTGATTCGCGTCGGCGATACCTTGCGCCTGTCCGCGCCCGATGCGCCGGTGGCTGCCTTGCCGCAACCCGGCATGCCGGTCGCGACGCCGCTGGTGATCACACCCGCCGTCACGCCGGCGGCGACGCCCGCAGGCAGCGCGCCGGCTGCGACGTCTGACAATACCGCGCTGATGAAGGTGGAGCCCAAGGCGGGCAGAGTGCCGTACTCGGATGCGGCCTATGCAAAAATGAGCGCTGACGCCGTGCCGGCAACCGGGCTCACGATCGCGCCGGCCGTGCCGAGCCTTGCGGCCGCATCCATCATGCCCGCGGTAAGCAGCGATAGCATTGCCTGGGCCTGGCCGGTGAAAGGCAAGGTGCTGTCCACTTTCACCGAGATCAGCAAGGGCATCGATATCACTGGCAGCAAAGGCGCGCCGGTATTCGCCGCCGCCGCCGGCAAGGTCATCCACAGCAGCGCGGTAATTCGCGGTTATGGGCGCCTGATCATCATCAAGCACAACGACACCTGGCTCTCTGCCTACGCCCACAATGAAAAATTGCTGGTGACCGAAGGCGAGGAAATCAAAAAGGGTCAGAAGATTGCCGAGATGGGCTCCAGCGATGCCGATTCAGTCAAGCTGCATTTCGAGATCCGCAACAAGGGCAAACCGGTAGACCCGCTGAAGTTTCTGCCGCCGCAGTAACCCGGTCTGAGCGAAAACGTGGATCCAGCATTGGCGCGGCTTCCGAGGCAAAAAAGCCTGGAAAAGCGCGCCAATGCTGGAGTTTCGTTTTTTAACCTGCGACAGGCGCCATACACCGGTATTGAAGAGACGGGTCCCACCGATCAATTCGCCTTGATACCGGCCGCCTTGACGATCGCGCCGAGCGAGATCACCTCCGACCTAATGAAGGCATCAAATTGCGCCGCGCTGGTCGGCATTGCTTCCGCGCCGAGGCTGGCGAAGCGCTCTTTCACTTCCGGCAGTTGCAAAATTTTCTGCACTTCCTGATTCAGTCGCGCAACAATATCCTTGGGGGTATTGGCCGGCGCCAGCATGCCGATCCAAAAATTGAAATCGGAATTGGCCACGCCGGCCTCGACCGTGGTCGGCACATCGGGCAATAACGCGGAGCGTTTGGCCGAGCCGACCGCGAGCGCCGTCAGCTTCTTGTCCTTGATCAGCGGCAGCGCCGACACCACCGGGGCAAAGAAATAATCGATGCGCCCGGCCATGGTTTCAGTCAGGGCCTCGGGTGTGCCCTTGAAGGGCACATGCTGCGCATCGAATTGCGCGCTGGCGCGGAATTTTTCCGCATTCATATGCGTGGCGCTGCCACTGCCGGCCGAGGCGTAGTTCAAGGTGCCGGGCTTGGCCTTGCCGGCGGCGATCAGCTCCGCGACTGATCTGTAGGGTCCGTTGGCTGGCACCACCAATACATTGGGCAGGGTTGCCAGCAGGCTGATGCCGGCGAAGTCGTTGACGGTGTCGTAATTGAGATTGGCATAGATCGCGGCATTGGCGGCATGGCCGGCCGAATGCACCAGCAGGGTGTAGCCGTCGGCGGGCGACTTCGCCACTTGCGAGGCGCCGATGGTGCCGCCCGCGCCGGGCTTGTTTTCGATCAGGAACGGTTGGCCGAAAGCAGTCGACAGTTTTTCACCGATGGTGCGGGCGATGATGTCGGTGCCGCTACCGGGCGTGAAGGGCACGATGATTTTCACCGGCTTGTTCGGCCAGGCCTGCGCCCAGGCGGCCGGTGCTGCCACGGCGGCGAGCATCAGCATGGCACCCAGAATCAGGCGATGCGCGGCGTTGTTCGATCGATTCATTTTTTCTCTCCTCGTTTATTTTTTGTACTGCGAA
The DNA here is from genome assembly GCA_036394575.1 of Usitatibacteraceae bacterium. Classification (GTDB taxonomy): domain Bacteria; phylum Pseudomonadota; class Gammaproteobacteria; order Burkholderiales; family Usitatibacteraceae; genus UKL13-2. Next base: position 13,554 of record DASWEY010000029.1, read on the forward strand.
TATTGCTTCAGGCTAAAGGCATCGCCAGCAATACCATTGCCGGCAAATTCGTATGGTTGAACAGCTGGCGCTTTTCGCCGGGGGCGATGCGGCAGGAATCGAGCTTGCCCAGGATCTGTTCGCTCTGCACGCCATCGAGTTCGCTGCGAATCGTCAGCTCACCTTCGAGCACCACATAATGTTTTTCAACCTGCGAGCCCTCGAGCGAAGTATGTCCACCGGGCAGCAGTTGCGACATGCCCAGCCACAGCGCCTCGCTCGGGCCAGCTTCCTTGCCCTGCAGGCGCAGACAGCGCATATCGGTGTGGTGGGGTGGAAAATACGGCGGCGCATCCTGGATTCTGGTCAGGTTCATAGTGCGAGCATCACCCTTTCCTTGCTGCCCGACATGACCTTTTTGTAACCCTGCAAGGCGTCGGCCAGCGCATGGACGTTTTCGTTTTTGATTTCAAAGGCGCGCAGGCTGCCATCGGCAAAACCGACGTGCAGCTGATCGAGGATGGTGGCGCAATGCGTCGCATCCAGCGCCAGGGTATCGACGCCGACATAGGTATGCTGGCCGCGATAAAAACTGAGGATGTCGAAGGGCACCGGGCGCTCGATGGTGGCGATCAGGATCTGCGTGGCGCCGATCGCCATCGCCGCATTGGCCTGCGCAAAGTACGGGCTGCCGACCGTGTTGTAGACCAGCGCGGCGCCCCTGCCGCCGGTATGGTCGCGCACGAATTGCGCAACATCGGTGATGCTGGAATCGATCAGATGAATTTTTCCATTGGCATGGCCTTGATACGGCTGCGCAGAGCGTTCCACTGCAAACACGGTGGCGCCGGCGCGCGTCGCCAGCTGGATGGCCGCCTGGCCGACTTTGCCATTGGCGCCGAATACCAGCACCGCATCGCCCGGTTTGGGCATGCCGCTGCGCCGGAAGCCTTCGAAAGCAGTGATGAAAGGCACGCCGATGGTGCCCGCCGCCTGCAGCGAGATATTGGCCGGTTTGGCGCGCACGGCGCTGACGGGCAGGCGCAAATAATTTGCGTGGCTGCCGTCGCGGCGAATGCCGATATCGCCGCCGGTGCCCCAGACTTCCTTGCCGAGTAGGCCGGCGGGACCGGCCGCCACCACGCCCGCGTAGTCGCGGCCCGGGGTGCGCGGCCAGACCGCATGCGGCATCATGCCGAGCATCGCTTTGACATCGCTGGGATTGATCCCGGCGCTCTTGATTTCAATCACCGCCTCATCGGCGCCCGCGCCGGGTAGCGGGGATTCGACGAGATCAATGTGCAGGGCGTCGATCGACGCAGCCTTGGCGGAAACGCGAATGGCGTATGACGGCATGGGCTTATGACTTTCCGGTGAGAGTCGCTGCGGCGGACATCGGGCGATTTTTTGCCGCGAGGCCGAGCAGGGCGCGGGTTTCGCGCGGATTGGCAAGTTCGCCGCCCATGCCGCGAATGATGTTGCGGGCACGCGTCACCAGTTCGGCGTTGCTTTTCGCCAGCACGCCGCGTTCGAGATAAATATTGTCTTCCATGCCGACGCGCAGATGGCCGCCCATCAGCCACGACTGCGCGACGATCGGGAACTCCATGCGGCCGATGCCGAAGGCCGACCAGATGGCGCCGGGCGGCAGCATATTGCGCGCATACAGCACCGTTTCCGGCGTCGCCGCGAAACCGTATTTGACACCGAGCACGAAAGTGTAGAGACCGGGCCCGGCCAGGGTGCCGTCGGCGAGCAGATCCAGCGCCATATTGATGTCGCCGGAATCGAAGATTTCCAGCTCGGGCATCACGCCCGCGGCGCGCATCGCAGCCGCCATCTTGCGTACGTTCTTGGGCGTATTGATCACCACATCCGGGCCGCTGTTCATGGTGTTGAGATCGAGCGAGCAGATATCCGGCTTGAGCAATTCAATATGTTTGACGCGGGCGAGCGGCGGCAGCAGGGTGGTGCCGGGCGCGTATACCTTGGGGTCCTCCTCGCCGGGAATGAAGCGCCCGCCGGGGCCGGTGGTGAGATTGATGATCAGCTCGTCGGAACGGGCGCGAATGCGCTCAACGGCATCGCGATACAGTTCCACATCCATCGACGGCTTGCCGGTTTGCGGGTCGCGCACATGGATATGCACGACGGCAGCGCCGGCGGCTTCGGCGGCGAGGCACTCATTGGCAATCTGCTCGGGCGTGATCGGCAGATGCGGTGTCTGCTCCGGCTTGACCAGATTGCCGGTGACGGCGCAGGTGATAAAGGTTTTGCCGGATTTCAAAGCGAACGTCCTCCGTCAACAACAATGGTATTCCCGGTCGAGAAGCGCAGCGTGGTGGCACAGGCTTCGATGGCGGCGGCCACATCTTCTGGCGTACCGACGCGCCGCAGCGGCATGGTGGCGGCGGTCTTCTGGTTGAAGTCCGGCCCGCGTCCCGGCACGAAGGTGGAGTCGACCACGCCCGGCGACACCGTCAACACCCGTACCGCCGGGGCCAGGCTGCGCGCCAGCGATTTGCCGAGCACATCGATGCCGGCCTTGGCGGCCGCATAGGCGATATTGCTGCCGACGCCGGTAACGCCGGCAATCGACGACACATTCACCACCAGGCCGTCGCTGGACTCGCGCAGCAAGGGGTGAAAAGCGCGGATGGTGGCAAACACCCCGCGCCAGTTGGCGGCAAAGATCTCGTCGATCAATTCATCCGTCAGCGCCTCGAGATCAGCAGCCGGCACTGGCTTGGTGAAGCCCGCCGTGTTGACGAGGATGTCTGCGCGGCCGAATTTTGCGCGCACGCTGTCGGCGGCGAGCTTAAGTTGCGCGCTGTCGGTGATCGAGGCCACCACCTGATGATGGCTGCCGGGCAAGGTGGCTAGGAATTCCATCGCCGCTGCTTCTGTCCCGCGATGCACCACCACCACGTGCGCGCCCAGGTGGGCGTAGCGCACGGCGGTGGCCTGGCCGATGGCGCCCATGCCGCCGGCAATCACCACGACTTGGTCCGTCAATCCGGACCGGGGCTTGCGTTGCAAATCAGCTGTTTCGCTCATGAATGTTCCGAAAAAAAGTCAAGCATCAAGGCACTAAGGAATAGGCGGCATGGGAAATTTCTGCTCGCCCGGCTCGAGCACGAAATCGTATTGCAGCGTGGCTTGGCGATTGCCTTTCGCGTCCATCGTTTCAGCAAAGTGACCCACCAGCGGTTTCAGCACTGCGAACACCACATCGGAATTGAGATTCTCAGCGTCGTCGGCAAACACCTGTGTGATGAGCGTCCGGTAACCGGGCGCTGAGACCATGAAATGCAAATGTGCCGGCCGGTAAGGATGGCGCTGTTGGGCGCGCAGCAAGTCGCCGCAGGGACCATCGGTCGGCACCGGGTAGCCGGCCGGGCGTACGCTGCGGAAGAGATAGTGGCCCTCGACATCGGTCAGAAAACGCCCGCGCAAATTCATCTCCGGCTGGGCCTTGTCCTGGTTCTCGTAAAAGCCGACCGGCGAAGCCTGCCAGACATCGACCTCGACACCGGCCAGCGGCTTGCCGTCGATATCGCGAACCTGGCCCTGGACCTCAAGCGGCACGCCCTTGGTATTGCCACGCGCAATGCAATCGCCTGTCTGGCACAGCGGCGCATTCTTGCGCCAGAAGGGGCCGAGCAGGGCGGAGGCGGTCGCGCCGTTGTTGTCACTATCGTCGCGCCGATTGTTGAGCAGGGATACGAGTGTCGAGATGCCGAGAATATCGGCGAGCAGCACGGCTTCATTTTTTTTCGGGCCGGTGGCCTGGCCGACCGCCGCGAGAAAGGCGAGACCCTGCTCGAACTCTTCTTCTGTCAATCTGGTCTCGCGCACCAAAGCATGTGCATGGCGAACCAGGGCGCCAACGATTTCCAGCAGGCGCGGATCGCTGGTCTTGGTCATGGCGCGCAGCACGATTGGCGTCAGGGACGACTCGTCGCTGACGATACCGCTGCGATCAATATCGGACGGGGAGGAGGGCATGCTCAGAAGTTTAATGCAAAGTTATGCAAACGTGTGCATAGTATTGGATAAATGGCCGCCGCTGTCAATTGCGCTTGATCCAGTCTGGTCAAAAATTCCGAATTTAGACATAATGAGCAATCGTTTGCATTAAATTTGCCCTGAAAAATCAATGAGCACAAGCACCGCCCCCAAGCGCCGCCCGACCATTCGCGATGTTGCCCAACATGCGGAAGTCAATGCCTCGACCGTTTCGCGCGCCCTGAATCCGGCGACGCGCAAGCTGCTCGGTGCGGCGGTGGTGGAGCGCGTGCTGGCCTCGGCCAAGGTCCTCGGCTATCGCCCCAACAACGCGGCCGCAGCCCTGCGCGGCGGCCGCTCGCAACTGATCGGCATGCTGCTGCCGGATATCACCAACCCCGTTTTTCCGCCGATGGTGCGCGGCCTTGAAGAGGCCTTGAGCAAGGCCGGTTTTGCGGTGCTGGTGGCCAACACCGGCCCGAGCAGCGAAGAGCAGAATCGCCTGCTCGAACGCATGCTCGGCAATATGGTCGATGGCCTGGTGATCGCCACAGCTTCGCGGCAGGATTACCTGGTGCAGCGTTGCCTCGCTGAGAACATGCCGGCGGTGCTGGTCAATCGCGGCGAGGACGATCGCCATCTGCCGGAAGTGGTCAACGATGATTTTCTGTCCATGCGTCTCGCCGTCGATCATCTGGCCGATCTTGGCCATCAATACATCGCCCACCTGGCCGGGCCGAATCGGCTGGCCACAGGCGCGATTCGCGCGCAGGGTTTTGCGCTGGCCATGAAGGAACGCAGGCTGGTTCCAACCGGTGTCACCGAATGCGAGGAATTCACGCGCGAGGCCGGCGCCAGCGCCTGCCGGCAATTGCTCGATGCCCACGCCAAGGTCACCGCGATTGTCGCCGCCAACGATTTGATTGCGCTCGGCTGCTACGACGAGCTGGCGCGTCGTAGCAAGAAATGTCCTGACGATATTTCCATCCTCGGCCATAACGATATGCCTCTGGTCGACATGCTCAACCCGCCGCTGAGCTCGCTGCGCATCCAGCATATGGAGATGGGCCGCCAGGCCGCGCGCCTGCTGCTCGATCTGATCCGTGACCCGACGATAGCACCGGTGCGCATTACCCTGGTACCGGAACTGATCGCGCGCGGCTCGACCGCGGCGCCACCCACAAAAACAAACAAGAGGAGAACTTGATGAATCTGCGTTCCATTGCCGCGCCTGTTGCTATTGCTGCGGCTTCATTGCTATCCCAGCTTGGCCCGCTCAACGCCGTCGCGCAGACGCCGTCGACAGACAAGCCCGTCACGCTCAAGATCATTGCTTTCGACGGCGGCTGGAACCTGCCGATCTGGGCGGCGCAGCGCCAGGGTTTTTTCGCCGACAACAAGCTGGCGGTGGAATTGAGTTTCGCGCCCAATTCGGGATTTCTCGTCAGCAATCTGCTGGCCGGCAAATTCGATCTGGCCTTCGCCAGCATCGACAATGTCATCGCCTATCAGGAAGGACAGGGCGAGGCGCCGGTCGAGAAGCCCGATATGTTCGTCTTCATGGGCGGCGACAATGGCCTGCTGTCGGTGGTCACCGCCGCACCGGTCAAACGCTTCGCCGATTTGAAAGGCAAATCGCTGAGTGTCGATGCCATGACGACCGGCTTCGCCTTCGTGCTGCGTGAAGCGGTCAGCCGCAACGGTCTCAATGAAGCCGACGTCAAATTTGTGCGCGCCGGCGGCACCGCCAATCGCTACAACGAACTGGTTGCCGGCAACAACGACGGCACCCTGCTGCGTACGCCCTTCGATCTGCTGGCCGGCGAGCGCGGGCTGAACATACTCGCCAGCGGCGAGAAACTTGGCGTTTATCAGGGCACAGTGGGCGTGGCCACGCGCCGCTGGAGCGAAAAAAACGAAGGCACGCTGGTGAGCTTCATCCGCGCCTATCGCGCCGGCCTGGACTGGCTATACGAGCCGAAAAACCGGCCGATCGCCGAAGCCCTGCTGGTGGCCAATATCCGCGACATGACGCCGGCCCTTGCGAAAGATGCGCTGACGCAGTTGCTGGAACACGGCCTGCAGCGCGACGGCGCCATCGATGTCGAAGGCATCCGCAATGTGCTGGCCCTGCGCAGCAAATACGGCCTGCCGCAAAAATCGTTGAGCGATCCGGAAAAATATCTGGACCGCCACTACTACGAACGTGCGGCGGCGAAATAGCGGACAATCCGCATCGCGCACGGACACAAAAGCCGTTGCTTTGATATCCATCAACATGCATCTCCGCAACCCGCATAATGCTGGCCTGCCCCCTGATGCATCTATTCATGCATGGCGGACACGGTAGTCATGGAGGCCAAGGGGGCATGTTCATCGCAAGGTCGGCGACAAACCCTGAGCGCTTTCCCCCCTTGATTCGCAGATTCCGCTGCACTTCCAGTGCGCAGCGGAGTCAAACTTTTTCATCCGGCATCTTCGCAGACAATATTGCGGACTGTCGCCCCATCCTGATTTACCATTTAGCTCCCACCTCTCGCTCTAAGGGTACGCAATGAACGCGCCGCACGATCACGCTGCCCATGGCCATGCGCACGCGCAGGTACATGAACCAAAAAACGTGCCGGCAGCCCCGACAGGCGGCCCCACTGTTGCGAAGGCGGTTGCAGGCACCATCTACACCTGCCCCATGCACCCGCAAATCCGGCTGCCGCAGCCCGGCAGCTGCCCGATCTGCGGCATGACCCTCGAGCCGGTGATGCCGACGTTCGATGACGATGAGAACCCGGAACTGGCCGATTTTCAGCGCCGCTTCTGGGGGACCTTGCCGCTGACCATTATCGCCGTGCTGCTGGCGATGCTGGGTCATCGTCTCGACTGGTTTCATGGCGCCCAGCAGAGCTGGCTCGAACTCGCCCTGGCCACACCAGTGGTGCTGTGGGCGGGTTGGCCGTTCTTTGTGCGCGGCCTGCGCTCGGTGCTGACGCGCAGCCCGAATATGTGGACCCTGATCGGTCTCGGCACCGGCGCGGCCTATCTCTACAGCATCGTCGCCGCTCTCGCGCCGCAAGTGTTTCCGGCAAACTTTGTGGCGATGGGGCGCGTACAGGTTTATTTCGAGGCCGCCGCAGTGATCATTTCGCTTACCCTGCTGGGCCAGATTCTGGAGCTGAAGGCGCGTTCGCAAACCTCGGCCGCGATCAAATCCCTGCTCAGCCTGGCGCCCAAAACCGCGCGCCGCATCAGGCCCGACGGCAGCGAGGACGATATCCCGCTGACGCATGTGCACCTCGGGGATTTGCTGCGCGTGCGTCCCGGCGAGAAAGTGCCGGTCGACGGCGTGGTGATCGAAGGCAGCAGCGCGGTGGACGAATCGATGCTGACCGGCGAGCCCATTCCGGTGATGAAAAAAACCGGCGACAAGCTGATTGGCGCCACTATCAACGCCAGCGGCAGCCTGGTGATGCGCGCCGAGAAAGTCGGCGCCGAAACGATGCTGTCGCAAATCGTGCAAATGGTCGCCCAGGCGCAACGCTCCAAGGCGCCTCTGCAGCGTCTGGCCGATACCGTAGCCGGTTATTTTGTGCTGGTGGTGATTGCCATCGCCCTTGTCGCATTTCTTGTTTGGGGTTGGTTCGGGCCCGAGCCGAGCTGGGTCTTCGGCTTGATCAATGCAGTGGCCGTGCTGATCATCGCCTGCCCCTGTGCGTTGGGGCTGGCGACGCCGATGTCGATCATGGTGGCGACCGGCAAAGCCGCCGGCAGCGGCATCCTGTTTCGCGATGCGGCGGCGATCGAAAATTTTCGTCGCATCGATACGCTGATCGTCGATAAGACCGGCACCCTGACCGAAGGCCGGCCGAAGTTCGAACGCGTGATCGCTGCCAGCGGGTTCGACGAGGCCGAGGTGCTGCGCCTGGCGGCGAGTCTTGATCAGGGCAGCGAACACCCGCTGGCGCAGGCGATTGTGGCGGAAGCGGCGGCGCGCGGTGTGGCGCTGGATAAGCCGGAAACCTTTGAATCCGCCAGTGGCATCGGCGTACGCGGCCGCGTCGGCGGCAAGCAACTCGCGCTCGGCAATGCCGCGCTGATGGCGGACCTGAGGATCGATGCCAGTGCGCTGGTGCGCGATGGCGATGTTTTGCGCCGCGAGGGCGCCAGCGTCATGTACCTCGCTGTGGACAATGTGCTGGCCGGCATTCTCGCAGTGTCGGACCCGATCAAGGCCAGCACCGCGGAAGCGCTGCAGCAATTGAAAGCGGCCGGCATCCGTGTGGTGATGGCCACCGGCGATGGTGTGGTCACCGCGCAGGGCGTTGCCGCCAAGCTGGGCATTGACGAATTTTATGGCGAGGTCAAGCCGCGCGACAAACTCGAGTTGGTGGCGAAGCTGCAAGGCGAGGGCGCGATGGTGGCGATGGCCGGCGATGGCATCAATGATGCACCGGCACTCGCCAAGGCCGACATCGGCATCGCCATGGGTACCGGCACCGATGTGGCGATGAACAGCGCGCAGGTCACACTGGTGAAGGGCGATTTGCGCGGGATTGCGCGTGCGCGCCTGTTGTCGCAGGCGACCATCCGCAATATGCGTCAGAACCTGGTGTTTGCGTTCATCTACAATGCGTTCGGCATCCCGTTGGCAGCGGGCGTGCTGTACCCTTTCACCGGCTGGCTGCTGTCGCCGATGATCGCGGCGCTGGCAATGAGTTTGAGTTCGGCATCCGTCGTATTTAACGCCTTGCGACTGAATCGAGCTCGCTGAGCGATTGACAAAGTCAAGCGCTGGCGCGGCGTTTGGGGCAAAACTGCCTCGAAATGGGCGCTAAATGGCGATCTGCATGGAATCATCCGCCCTCGCAGCCCACTGTGCGGCGCAGGAATTTCTGCGAAAATTCATGCGGTGCTGTGCATGGGCCAGTCCGCATCCATCTAGTCGGCGGGGCGCTGAAAGCGAGCTATGAAATATAAAGATTATTACGACATCCTCGGCGTTGCGCGCGACGCCGGCGAAGACGACATCAAGAAGGCCTATCGCAAGCTCGCGCGAAAATATCATCCGGATGTTTCCAAAGATCCTGCGGGCGAGGCGAAATTCAAGGAAATCGCCGAGGCCTATCAGACTCTCAAGGATGCGGAAAAGCGCGCGGCCTATGATCGGCTCGGCAGCTATCAGGCCGGCCAGGAATTTGAGCCATCCGATGATTGGGGCAAGGAATTCAATACCCGATTCAGCGACGGTCAATCCTCGTTTGAGGGTATCGATCTGTCGGATCTGTTCGCCAGCTTTGCGCGCCACCGCGGTGGCGGTAATGGCGGTGGCCAGGCCCATGCCCGCTTCGCCATTCCGGGCGAGGATTATGAGGTTACCGCGCAAATCAATCTGGAGGATGCTTATCGGGGCACGCAGGTCGCGCTTGATTTGAGCATGCCGGCATACGATGAACAGGGCCGCATGCGGCGCGAAAACCGTAGTTTCCAGGCGCGCATCCCCAAGGGCGCCACCGATGGCCAGCGCCTGCGCCTGCGCGGACAGGGCGGCAAGGGGCAGAACGGCGGACGCGATGGCGATTTGTATCTCACCATCCGTCTGCATCCGCATCGCCTGTTCCGCGTGGATGGGCACGATCTCTATATCGATTTGCCGCTGGCCCCCTGGGAAGCCGCGCTCGGTACCACCATCGAAGTGCCGACCCTGGCCGGGCCGGTGAATCTCAAGGTGGCGGCGGGGATCAGCAGTGGATTGCAATTGCGCATCGGCAAACGCGGCCTGCCGAAACCGGGCGGCGGCGAAGGCGATCTGTTCGCCCTGGTGAAAATCGTCATGCCCCCCGAACTCAATGAACGCGAGAAAGCCTTGTTCAAGGAATTGGCCGATGGCGCGACATTCAGGCCGCGCCGTTTTTTTACCGAGGAGGCCGCAAATGCAAGCTGAAACCCAATCCCTTGCCGCGTATTGGATGGATCGCTCGCAAAGCCTGTCGATCGGTGAATTGGTCGAACTGTCGGGCCTGAGTGAGGCCGAGGTTCGCGAGTTTGTCGACGCCGGCCTGTTGGCGCCGCTCAATCCTGCAGAAGCGGCGTGGACCTTCAGCGCCGATTGCGTCGTGGTGGTGCGCAGGGCGAATCGCCTGCGCAACGATCTGGAGCTCGATACCCACGCCACCGCATTGGCGTTGATGCTGCTGGAACAGATTCAAGGGCTCGAGGCAGAGTTGTCGCGTCTGCGCGCGCAACTGCAGTCGCCATCGCGCCGCTGATCGCTGATGAAATCAGAATGCAGCCATTAGCGCGGCGTTCGGAGCAAAAATGGCTGAAAAGGCGCGCCAAATGGCGATCCGCATGCTTTTTTCCAGACTGGCCCGGGATCGCTGGCTACTGCGCGGCTGCAATAGCCGCACGAATTTCCGGCAACAGCTTGCGCGCCTCCTCCTCGCCAGCCTGTATCGCCCAATCGATATCAGAAAACGAAAACTGCCCCGACGTTGGCTTCAATTCTGGACGAATCACCAGTGCAGCAAGAGGTCGTTCGCTTTCCTTGAGCCGATAGGCGGAGATCGTTATTGCCTGAAACAGGACATAGACCGGATTCGACAGCAGCGATTGCTCCGGCGGATACACTACGTCGACCGCGATGACGACCGGTGCACCTAGCTGCTTGGCAATCGAAACCGGCATGGGGCTCACGATCTGCCCATCTCCATACAGGCGGCCATTGATGTCGACGGGCGTGAATACGCCGGGCACGCTGGATGAGGCGCGCACCGCGAGCGCGGCATGACCGCTATTGAAAACCATGGGCTCACCGGACTTCATATCGGTCGCCACCGCCGCAAAGCGGATCGGGAAATCTTCAATGTGGCGTGTCATCAGGCGTGCATCGATGAAGCGCATCATTTTGTCGCCGCGAATCAAGCCGTTTTCACCCGGCAGAATGATCAGGCCGGGCAGCACCACATCGTTGAACAGCGCGCGGTCCATCGCGCGCACCGCGGCCTCGACTTGTTGCACGGACAGCCCACTGGCATAGAGACTGCCTACGATTGACCCGGCACTGGTGCCGACGACGAGATCGGGTTTCAAGCCCGCCTCATCAAGTACGCGCAGCACGCCAATGTGCGCAAACCCGCGTGCCGATCCGCCGGACAGCGCCAGCGCCCAACGGGTTTTAGCGGCAATCTCCGGCGGAACCGGCACCGACTTCGGCATGCGCTCTACCTGCACCGGGGGCGCGAATGTCGCGCACCCCGCCAGCAACAAAACGATCACTGCCGTCATAACTCGACGGAACATGGTGGCCTCCCTGAGCCGGATCAATCGCGCATTGCGCTATTTGACAGGTTTCGCCGTTTGCGCGCCAGTGGCAGCCGACGATGCGTTAGGTTTAGCTGCCTGTTGTGCACGTACGTCGGCCTGTTGTTTCTGGAACCGCTTGGTCAGTTCCAGATGATGCATCCATTGCGGACCGGCATGTACCGGGAGCGAAAGCGCGGCGATGGCGGTGATGGCAAGAACGGACAAGATCTTTTTCATGATGTATTCCTTCGAGAATAAGGTTGGCTTAAGAGGGACTTTGCTGCGGGTTGATTCGCGTCACCGGCGCCTGAGTAATAGTCAGCCGCCGTGGCGATACTCGAATGACCGCAAAAAAACGGAGATCATGCCGCCCACAATCGGGGCGGCAAACGCCAACACGGACCTGCAGAAATAACGGGATGCCATGCGACCTCCAGGCGAAAACGATAAAAGCCGGGCTCGAGGAGAGCCGGACAATTAATGGAGGAAGGCGATCAGATGCGGAAGCAGCAGTTCCGGATGGAAATCGGCGGGGCAGTAGCGCGGATTAAAGCGGGGAAAAATGATGCGGGCGGAAGGGAAACGGGTTCGATTACCGGCAGGAATGCGACAAACGAAGGCGCCATGATTAACGACGCCCAGGGCGATGACGCATCGTTCACATTCTGTTGCCCATACTCGCAATGGTTCTGGCAAAGACCGGGCTGCGCCATGTCCATATCATCGGGAGACGAGCTTGCGCCAGCCGCCATAGCCGGCTCGATCGCAGTCTGGGCCATCATCGGGCAGGCATAAGCCGACTGCGCCAGTTGCATGAAAATCAGTGCAACCAATACCCAGATCGAAAAGCCGCGTTTTTTAAGTTGTGCCATGGTAACTATGTGACCATCAGTTGGACGGATAGTTCTTTCCCTAAAGCTGAGCCCTAGCATTGGCGCAGCTTCCGGACCAAAAACTCCTGTAGAAGCGCGCCAGTGCTTGACTTTGATTAACGTTTTTTAGGTCGCGTCGTAGCCGGCGCTCTCGATCGCTTCGGCAATCGCCGCCCGATCGAGCTTGGTCGGATCGAAGGTCACGGTCGCCATCGCTTTGTCGAGATCAACCTCGGTTTTTTCCATGCCGGGCAGGGCGCTGAGTACGCGGGTGACGCTTTTGACGCAGCCGCCACAGGTCATGCCGCCAACGTTGATATTCAGGGTTTCCATGGTCTCTATTCCTTGTTTGAATTCGAAAAACGACGGGAAGGCATCCAGCGTTTGAGCAACAGAGAATTGCTCACGACCGATACCGAACTCAGGGCCATCGCACCACCGGCGATGACCGGGTTCAACATGCCGACCGCTGCCAGCGGAATGCCGAGTACGTTGTAGACAAAGGCGAAAAACAGGTTCTGGCGAATCTTGCGCAACGTTGCGCGCGACAGCTCGATCGCGTCGACCACGGCATTGAGATCGTTGGCCATCACCGTGACATCGGCGGCCTCGATGGCGACATCGCTGCCGGCGCCCATCGCGAAGCTGAGATCGGCGGCGGCCAGCGCGGGCGCGTCGTTGACGCCATCGCCGATCATGCCGACATGCTTGCCGGCGGCTTTCAGCGCCGCGATTTCCGCGGCCTTGGCCTGCGGCGTGACGCCGGCGCGGAAGCGGGCGATGCCGGCTTCGGCGGCGATGGCCGCGGCCGTGCTGGCATTGTCACCAGTCAGCATCAGCACTTTGATGCCCTGTGCCCGGAGGCGCGCGACGGCCGCGCGCGAGCTGCCGCGCAGTTTGTCGGCAATGCCGATGAGGCCGATGACAGCATTGCCGCGCGCGAGTGCGACCACCGTCTTGCCCTGCCGCGCCAGGCGGTCTATCGCGGCGGCATCGACAGCCGCAAATTTTGCGATCCACGACGGCGCACCCAGTCGATAATGCGCGTCGTCGATGTCGCCTTCGACGCCGCACCCCGCCACCGTCTGAAAGGATTGCAAAGGCGCCGTGGCGATACCAGCCGCCGCCGCTTCGGCCAGCAGGGCGCGTGCCAGCGGATGCTCGGAACCCTGCTCGAGGCTGGCGGCGATGCGCAGCAGCGCGCTGCGATCGACCTCGCCCAGCTTCATCACATCGGTCACCGCCGGATTGCCTTCGGTCAGGGTGCCGGTCTTGTCGACCACCAGCACATTCATTTGTTCGGCGTTCTCGAGCGCTTCGGCGCTGCGGAACAATAGGCCATGGGTCGCGCCTTGGCCGATGCCGACCATCACGGCCGTCGGCGTGGCCAGGCCCAGGGCGCAGGGACAGGCGATCACCAGCACCGCGACCGCATTGATGACGGCGGTCGCAAAGGCGCCGGTCCACCACCATGTGCCGATAAACGCGAGCAAGGCGATCGCCACCACCACCGGCACGAAGATGCCGGAAATTTTATCGGCCAGACGCTGGATCGGCGCCTTCGAGCCCTGCGCTTCGGCGGTGAGGCGGGCGATTTCCGCCAGTTGCGTTTGCGCGCCGACGCCGGTGGCGCGGACTTTCAGCATGCCGTCGCGATTGCGGGTGGCGGCGAACACGCGCGCGCCGATGGTCTTGGTGACCGGCATGCTCTCGCCGGTCAGCATGCTTTCATCGATGGCGGCGCGGCCCTCAACGACGGTGCCGTCCACCGGCAGGGCTTCGCCGAAACGGACGATGACGATATCGCCGGCGCTCAACTGGTCGATGCCAATCTCGATCGTGGCGCCGTCGCGTTCGACCCGTGCCGTACGGGGCTGCAGGCCGATCAAGGCTTCGATCGCGCCGGAGGTGCGGCGCTTGGCGCGCGCCTCCAGCAGCTTGCCCAGCAGCACCAGGGTAATGACCGCGGCGCTGGCTTCGAAATAGACATGCTGCTCATGCCCACCCCACAGCGTGACCACGGCCGACAGCAGCCAGGCCATGCTGGTGCCGAGCGCCACCAATACATCCATATTGGCGCCGCCGCCGCGCAGCGCGTTGAAGGCGCCGACATAAAAACGCCAGCCGATCCAGAACTGCACCGGCGTGGCCAGCAGCAATTGCCAGGCGCGCGGAATGAACTCCTGCCGGCCGGCGAACATCGCGGCCATCTCCGCCAGCAAAGGAGCGGTGAGCAGGGCGGCGATAATGAAATGACGCAACTCGTGTCGGTAAGCGGCTTCGCGGCGCGCGGCGAGTTCGTGCTGGTCGTCTTTTTTCGGCGCAGCATGGTAGCCGGCGCGCTCGACGGCCGCGATGATTTTTTCCAGGCTCATGCCGCCACCGGTCTTGACCTGCGCGGTTTCGCTGGCGAAATTCACCGTGGCCGTGGTGTCGGGCAGCTTGTTCAACACTTTTTCAATGCGCGCGGCGCAGGCGGCACAGGTCATGCCCTCGATGTCGAGGTTCAGGTTGAGATGGTTTGCCGCAGACGCCGCTGACGTTGTCGATACGGCAGCAGCACTGACCAGGCTAGTGGCAGTCATGTTGCACCGCCTTGCCGCCGGACTTGCCGGGTTTGCCGGCCGTCGATGGCGGTTCATTGCGCGCCAGTTCATCAAGGATCGGGCAATCGGGACGATCATCGCCACGACAGCATTCCACCAGGCGGCCGAGGGTGGCTTTCATCGCCTGCATTTCCGCGATCTTGCGCTCCAGATCGGCGATATGCGCCTGCGCCAGTTCGCGCACCTTGCTGCTCGGCCGGCGTTTGTTGCGCCACAGGCCCAGCAGAGTGGCAATCTCGTCCATCGAAAAGCCGAGATTGCGCGCGTGGCGGATGAAACGCAGCACATGCACATCGTCCGGCGAATACAGCCGATAGCCGGCATCGGTGCGACGCACCTTGCCGATCAGGCCGATGTCTTCATAATGCCGGATCATTTTGGCGCTGACGCCGGAGGCCGTCGCGGCGTCGCCGATATTGATCGCGTAATGCGGGGCAAGCGCCATTTGCAGAACTCCGGTCGGGACCATCGATACATTCCAGATGAGGCTGATGGATCGTATCTTCAACCTTCCCATCATGGCAAGGTCAAGTGCTTTTTTTGTAAATGCCAAAGTCCAGCATTGGCGGGCCTTTCCGGCCAAAAAGGCTCCGAAAACCGCACCAAATGGCGATCCGCGAATTTCCGTCTGCTGTCGACCGCCCCGCCATGGCCGGAATATCGACCGGTCCGCGCCACCAGCACTGCCATCGCCGGGCGGACATGGTCTGGGGAAGCGGCACTGCATTCAAAATTGCCGGTCAGGGTAAAACTTTCTTGAGTATGGGCAGTCACTTGATTTTTGTATGTTCGCCACCGAACGCGCATTCAGAGCGTCGGCATGGTATCTGCTTGTTATCGCGGAGCGGATTGCATCGTTGTGAATCCTGCGCGGCAGCCGGGACGGTACCGCATGAAACCTCGAACTGAAAATTTCCTGACCAAGATGGTCATAATGATGGTCGTACGGTTGTACCAACAGTTGGGTGAAGGAAATACATGGGTCTTTTCAATCTGGAACAAAGCAAGGCGGCATATATCGCCGACTTCGTGTTCTATGGTTTTGCCGTAGCGGCCACCGCGGTCTGGCTGCTGGCGGCGGGACCGCGCGCGCAGCTGCCGATATTGGCGGCCCTCACTTTGATGGGGCTGGCAAGCTGGACGCTCCTCGAGTACGTCCTGCACCGATTTGTGCTGCATGGTCTGCAGCCATTTCGCCGCTGGCATGCGGAGCATCACCAGCGGCCGATGGCACTCATCTGCACGCCGACCATCCTGAGCGCGACGCTGATCGTGACCATGGTGTTCCTGCCGGCACTATTGCTGGGCGATCTTTGGCGTGCCGGCGCCATGACGCTGGGTGTCATGACCGGCTACCTGGCCTATGGCATTACCCACCACGCCACGCACCACTGGCGCACAAACAGCGCCTGGCTGAAGCGGCGCAAGCTTTGGCATGCGCTGCACCACCGCCGGCCCGATCAGCCGGGCTACTATGGCGTGAGCAACGCGCTGTGGGACCATGTGTTTGGCAGCGCGGCCCAGCCAACCGTGCGGCGGCGCAACTGATGGTCCCCACCGGGTGAAGGCGGATGCGGATTCAGAAAATGGAACACAAGCACTGGCGCGGTGTTTGTGGCAAAAATGCTTCGAAAGCCGCGCCAAATGGCGATCTACGTTTTTTTCGCGCCTGGCTGCTGTGGCGTGAAGCCGGACAAACGAGATCGCCTGCCCGTCCGTTTTATTTGTCGCGCAATTCGCGTCGCAGGATCTTGCCCACGTTCGATTTCGGCAATGAATCGCGGAACACGATCACCTTCGGGCATTTGTAGCCGGTAAGGTTCAGGTGGCAGTACGCCATCAGCTGCGCCTCGGTGAGCTCGGCGCCGCTCTTTTTCACCACGAACAATTTGACCGCCTCGCCGGATTTTTCGTCCGGCACGCCGATCGCCGCGCACTCCATCACTCCCGGACAGCCCACGACCACGTCCTCGATCTCGTTCGGGTACACATTGAAGCCCGACACCAGGATCATGTCCTTCTTGCGGTCGACAATCTTGACGTGGCCATTGGCGAGCATGATGCCGATGTCGCCGGATTTGAAATAGCCGTCCGCGGTCATTACCTTGGCGGTTTCGTCCGGACGCTGCCAGTAGCCGCGCATCATTTGCGGGCCGCGCAGGCAGATCTCGCCGGGCACACCAAGCGGGACTTCCACCCCAAAATCGTCGCGAATCGATACCTCGGTGGAGGGCATCGGCATGCCGACATCGTTCGAGAATGCTTCATTGAGGACTTCATTGCAGGTCGCACCTGCCGAGGATTCGGTGAGGCCGTAGCCTTCCACAATCGGTGTATGCGTCAGGGTCAGCCATTTTTCCGCGACCGCGCGCTGCACCGCCATGCCGCCGCCATTGGAAACCCGCAGGCTGGAAAAATCGAGCGCGTGAAAGCCGGCGTGGTTGACCAGGGCGTTGAACATGGTATTGACGGCAGGGATCACATTGAACTTGTATTTGGCCATGGTCTTGACCATGCCGTCCAGGTCGCGCGGATTCGGAATCAGGATATTCTGCCCGCCGAGCTTGATCGCCAGCCACATGCAGCTGACCAGCGAAAAAATGTGATACATCGGCAGGGCGCAGAGGATGACGGCAGGGTCGGGTGGCGGACCCTTGCGCGTATCTTCCAGGGCCGGTTTCACCCACGCCTCCGACACCAGGGCCGCACTGCAGATGCTGCCATGCGCCAGCACGGCGCCCTTGGAAACACCGGTGGTCCCGCCGGTGTACTGCAGGAAGGCGATATCCTCGCGTCCCAGCGCCGGCTTCACCAGGACCATGTTGCGGCCGGCGGTGATGGCGTCGTTGAACGGCACCGAGCCGTGCAGGAAGAATTTCGGCACCGCTTTCCTGATGCGGCGCACCACGAAATTGACGATGGCGCCTTTCGGAAAGCCGAGCAGATCGCCGACGCTCGCCATCACCACATGCTTGACCGGCGTGCGCGGGATCACGGCTTCCAGCGTGGCCGCGAAATTCTCGAGGATGACGATGGCTTCGCTGCCGCTGTCGATCAGCTGATGCTCCAGTTCGCGCGGCGTGTACAGCGGATTGACATTGACCACGATGTAGCCGGCGCGCAACACCGCGAGAATCGCGATCGGGTACTGCAGCACATTGGGCATCATCAAGGCGATGCGCGCTCCTTTTTGCAGGCCGCGCGATTGGAACCAGGCGCCCAGGGCCATCGACATGTCGTCGAGTTCGCCGAAACTGAGCGTCTTGTCCATGCAGGTAAAGGCGGCGCGCTCGCGGAACTTGTCGAAGCACTCCTCGGCCATTTGCGGCAGCGAGTGGTAGTGCAGCGGATCAATCTCATGCGCCACGCCGGGGGGGTAGTGCTTCAGCCACCATTTCGCTTGCAGTTGCGATTGCGACATTGCGGAGCTCCTCTGTTTTTATTGTTCCGGAAAGGCATCTATTTGTCTGGAGGAAGATCAGGCCTTTTTCGGCAGGTACTTGCCCAGTTCCTGCTTGGCGATCGAGGCGCGATGCACCTCGTCCGGGCCATCGGCCAGGCGCAGGATGCGCGCCCAGGTGTAGGCATAGGCCAAGGGGAAATCGTCGCTGAGGCCGCCGGCGCCGTGCGCCTGCATGGCCCAGTCGATGATTTGCGCGGCCATGTTCGGCGCCACCACCTTGATCATGGCGATTTCATTCTTCGCCACCTTGTTGCCGACGGTATCCATCATGTACGCAGCTCTCAAGGTCAGGAGGCGCGCCTGCTCGATCATGCAGCGCGCCTCGCCGATACGTTCATGCCAGACGCTGTGCGCGGCGATCGGTTTGCCGAACGCGACGCGCGAGTTCAAGCGTTTGCACATCAGTTCCAGCGCGCGCTCGGAAAGGCCGATCAGGCGCATGCAGTGATGGATGCGGCCGGGGCCGAGACGACCCTGGGCGATTTCGAAGCCGCGGCCTTCGCCCAGCAGCATGTTTTCCTTCGGCACCCGCACCTGGTCGAAAGTGATCTCGCAATGACCGTGCGGCGCATCGTCGTAGCCGAATACCGGCAGGGGGCGGATCACTTTCACGCCCGGCGTATCGGCGGGCACCAGGATCATCGACTGCTGCGCATGCGGCTTGGCCGCAGGGTCGGTCTTGCCCATCACGATGTAGATCTTGCAGCGCGGATCGCCCGCGCCGGAGATCCACCATTTGCGGCCGTCGATCACATAATCGTCGCCATCACGCACGATGCGCGTCTCGATATTGGTCGCGTCCGAGGACGCCACCCCCGGCTCGGTCATCGCGAAGGCTGAGCGGATTTCGCCTCTCAATAATGGCGCCAGCCATTGCGCCTGCTGCGCAGGTGTGCCGTACTGGGCCAGCACTTCCATATTGCCGGTGTCGGGCGCGGAACAGTTGAACACCTCAGGTGCCCAGTGCACCCGGCCGGTGATCTCGGCCAGGGGCGCGTATTCGAGATTGCTCAATCCCGCGCCGCGCTCGCCCGGCATGAACAGGTTCCACAGGCCGGCTTTCCGTGCCTTCGGTTTCAATTCTTCCAGCAGGGGCACCGGCGTCCAGCGCTTGCCGAGCCTGGTATTGGCTTCGATGTCCTCGTGGAAGCGCTTTTCGTTTGGGTAAATATGCGCGTCGAAAAACGCCAGCATGCGTTGCTGCAGTTCGACGACCTTGGGGGAATAGCTGAAATTCATTGCTGGAAACTCCGGGTTCTCATGTCACGATTTTTTGCTGAGCCGTTCGACGACCTTCCAGCCCAATTCTGCCAGCGGTCGCGCCGCCTTGCCCATTGCCACCGCCTGCCCCGAGGCTGCGGTGCCATCCACCACGCGCTTCATGATGCCCTGCAAAATGCCGGCCATGCGAAACAGGTTGTAGGCGAGGTAGTAGTCGAAATTGGGAATGCCTGCGGCGCGCCGGGTGCGTTCGCAATATTTGGCGATATAGGGCGCCAGCTCGGGGATGCCGAGCGCTTTGAGATCGAGGCCGGCGAGGCCGCGAAACGCATCCGGCGGCACCTGCCAGGTCATGCAGTGATAGGCGAAGTCGGCCAGCGGATGGCCCAGGGTCGACAGTTCCCAGTCGAGTATCGCCAGTACCCGCGGCTCGGTGGGATGGAAGATCAGGTTATCGAGGCGGTAATCGCCATGCACGATCGAGACTTCCTCGCCGGGCGGGATATGCTGCGGCAGCCAGTCGATCAGCCGGTCCATGGCTGGAATTTTTTCCGTTTCCGAGGCGCGATACTGCTTGGTCCAGCGGCCAATCTGGCGCTCGAAATAATTGCCGGCCTTGCCGTAATCGGCCAGGCCGATGGCCTTGAAATCGACTTGATGCAGCCGCGCGATGACGGTGTTCATTTCGTCGAATATTGCGGCACGCGCCGGCGGGGCCATGTCGGGCAGGGCCGGATCCCAGAGCACGCGGCCCTCGATCATCTCCATTACAAAAAACGCGCGGCCGATCACGGATTCATCGGTGCACTGCGCCAGCATGCGCGGCACCGGCATGCCGGCCCTGCCGAGCGCCGCCATCACCGTGAATTCGCGCTCGATCATATGCGCCGAAGGCAGCAGCCTGGTGGCCGGCCCGGGCTTGGCGCGCATCACATAGGATTGGGCCGGCGTGATCAGCTTGAAGGTCGGGTTCGACTGCCCGCCCTTGAATTGCTCGATCGTCAGCGGACCGGTAAAGCCGGCGATAGTGGCCTGCAGCCAGCGTTCGAGCGCGGCGCTATCGAACTGCTGCTTGCCCGACACCGGCTTGGTGCCCTTGAAGTGCTCGAATCCCTGCTCAGACATTGATTCCGGCTCCGAATCGACTGCGGTATTTTGAATATTGTTCGAACAAGGCTTCCATGGTGGTCTTGCGCGTTTCGGTTTGCAGATAATCCGTCGGCGAAATATTGAGCGCGCGCAGCACCACATCGCCCTTGGCGGCACCGATATCGACGGCATTGATGCAGGCTGGGCTTTGCGCCAAGGCGCCCAGCAAGCGGCGCTCGCCGCTCAGCAGATAGGAGAGAATGGCGCGATTGACGCCGCCGTGCAGCACCAGCAGGACAATGTCCCAGGCAGGGTCGGCACGCAGGGCGTCGACTTCGGGAATCACGCGGTCGAGCAATTCGCCCACCGATTCGCCGCCGAGAAAGCGCGTGTCCTCCTGCACCAGGCCGTCGAAGGAATCGAGGAAGGCGCCCTTCAATTGCGCATCCGGAATGGCCGAGAGCGTGCCGCCCTTCAATTCCACCAGGCTCGGCCGGATCTCGGGTTCGATAGGCTGCCGGGTCTCGGCCAGCACGCGCTCGGCGGTCTGCACGGTACGCGCAAGGCCGCTGACGAGGACGCGGTCGAAGTGGATGTTGTGGGCGGCGAACAGGCGCCCGGCGGCGCCGGCCTGATCGAATCCCTGCGCATTGAGCGGCGCCGTATCCGGCGGCAGCGGTTTGCCGTCGGCGTCGAAATAACTCACACTGCCGTGCCGCATCAAAAAAATACGCCGCCGCGCGGCGTCCTTGGGGATCATCAAATCGCTTTCAGAACTTGATCCTGCCGCGCAGGATGTCCCAGTACATCGCCCAGTCGCCGATCAGGCTGTACAACGGATGCTTGAAGGTCGCCGGTTTGTTGTGCTCGAAAAAGAAATGACCCACCCAGGCGAAGCCATAGCCGGCGAAGGGCGCGGCGATCAGCCAGCGCAGGTCGTGCGTCAGGACGGCGGCCAGCAGCACGCCCAGTACCAGCGAGCTGCCGATGAAATGCAGACGACGGCAGCTGAGGTTGAGGTGCTCGCGTAGATAGAAAGGATAGAACTCGCGGAATGAGGCAAAGTGCTGCCGGTCTTTCAGCGCGTCGAAATCGGTATTCGCCATATCAGCCTTGTCAGTTCTTGTAGGATGCATCGCTGCGGTCGAGTTTGCGCAGCAGGGCCGGCCAGGCCAGCGCGCCGCCGGCGCCCTTCAACACCACTTTCGACTGCGCCGCCGCGCCATCGAGTATCGGTTTGTAGATCGGGATGAGTTCAGCGCCGCCGGCCTGCGCCCGCACCTGGATCATGCAGGCCGCCTCAAACAGATACATCAGCAAAAACGCGTCGGCGATGGTCTCGCCCACGGTCAGCAGGCCGTGGTTGCGCAGCATCAGCAGGTTCTTGCCGCCGAGATCGCGCACCAGGCGCGGCTTCTCGTCATCGTTCAGGGCCACGCCTTCATAGTCGTGATAGGCGAGGCTCGCCAACACGAAGATCGATTGCTGCGAAATCGGCAGCACACCGTTTTTCTGCGCCGATACCGCCACGCCGTTCGGGGTATGCGTATGCAGCACGCATTTGGCGTCCTCGCGCGCGGCATGGACGGCACTGTGGATCACGAAGCCGGCCGGATTGACCGGATAGGGGTTGTCGGCATCGAGCTTCACGCCCGCACTGTCGATCTTGACCAGGCTGGAGGCGGTGATTTCATCGAACATCATGCCGTAGGGATTGATCAGGAACTGGTGATCGGTGCCGGGAATCTTGGCGGTGATATGGGTGAAGATCATATCGTCCCAGCCGTATAGCGCCACCAGCCGGTAACAGGCGGCCAGATCGACGCGGGTCTGCCATTCTTCAGCCGAAACCTGCTTCTTTACCGAGGCGATTGCATGCATGCCCAGCTCCTCACTCGCGGTGGCGAAATCTGTTTTTATAACTGCTACTTTGCCTGAAAATGCGGCGGCCGGCGCGCCGCCGGGATATTTGCCGGCAATCAGGCCAAGCGCAGGCGACGAACCTGGCGGATGAATTCGCGCAGCCCGCCGCCGGCAGTCGATGCCGCAGGCGGTGCGCCATAGCGCAGTGCCACATAGCGTTCGATCACCGGCCGCGCCTCGGCGGCCAGCGCGGGGTCGGTGGCGTCGATGCGATTCAGCAGGTCCATCGGCCCCTCCTGCGGCGCGCGGGCAAAACCGGCACGCGCCAGCTTGGCGCACAGCCGGTCCCAGGCGGCGACCAGGGGTTCCTTGCGGCTGCGGTAGACGCGCAGCAGCAGAAAGCCGCCCACGCTGCCGCCCGCTACGGTCACGCCGACGATCAGCAGGACGGCAATGGAACGCCAGTCCGCGTTCTGCAAGCCGAGGCCATCGAGCATGCCGCGTTGGCGGTCGGCATTGAAGCCGACCACCCACTGGTTCCACTGGTTGTTGAGGGCGTCCCAGGAAAATCGAATCCGCTTCAATACCCCGAGCTGGTCGGCGCTCATCAGGGTGTTGAACACCCCGACCGGGCCCAGGGCCGCCTCGATGCCGCCGTTGATGCGCAGGGGCGAAACCGCGAAAGTCGGATCGACCCGCACCCAGCCCAGATCGTCGAACCAGACCTCCGACCAGGCGTGGGCATCGGATTGGCGCACCACCAACTGGCGGGTGATCGGATTGATCTCGCCGCCCTGGTAGCCGGTGACGACGCGCGCCGGCACCCCGGCGGCGCGCAGCAGCAGCACGAAACTGCCGGCATAGTGCTCGCAGAACCCCTGCCTGGTGTCGAACAGGAATTCATCCATGGGGTTGTCGCCCAATAGCGGCGGTTCCAGGGTGTAGCTGAAGGTCGCGTTGTAGAGCTTGAGCAGATTGGTGACTAGCACCTTGGGGTCGGGATTTTCCTGCGCCAGCTTCTGGCCGTAGGCGATGGTGCGCGGGTTCAGGCTGCGGTCGTACTCCAGATAGGCGTGCCGTTCGCTGTCGCCCAGCGTGCGGCCGGCGCGATACTGCAGATGCGAAGACATCAGATAGGACTTGAGCGCGCTGACCGGGGTGCGGGAGCGGATCTGGTAATCGGCCAGCATGAAGGCGTCGGGCGGCGGCGCCGTCGGCAGGTCGAGAGCGAACAGCCAGTACTTGTTATTGGGTTGCAGGGTGACACGGTAATTCACCACCGGGCCTTGTGGTTCGTAGTCTGCCTGGTTGCGGATTTGCACCGGATATGGCACCCAGGCCTTGCCACGCTGGCGGCCCAGCACCGGTCCGCGCCAGTACAGCTCGTTGCCCGAGGGCACCGTGTTTTCGAAATCGACGCGGAATGCCACCGCGTCCGACAGGGACAGCTTGCTGATATCGCCCGGCGCCATGCGATCCGAGAGGCCCGAACTCGCTTGCTCATCGGAGGGCATGTTCCACAGCGGCCCCGAGATGCGCGGGAACAGAAAAAACAGTACCAGCATCATCGGGATCGCCTGCAGCATCAGCCACGCGGAGGGCACAATGCGCTCGCGCACCGTGGCCTCGGTATTGATGCGCTGGAAACCGATCAGGGTTGCGACAAAAATCCACACGCAGATGAACATATAGGCGCCCATCAGGATGGTCTGCGAATACAGGAAATTGGTCAGTGCCAGGAAAAACCCCAGGAAAATAGCGAGCATCGCGTCGCGCTTCATTTTCATTTCGAGGATCTTCAGGCACAGCATCACGATCAGCAGGGTGACGCCGACATCGCGTCCGAACAGGCGTCCATACTCCAGCCGGGCGCCGGCGGTGATGCCGATCGCGATCAGGGCCATCATCCACCACGGCGGCGCGCGCAGGCCGCGGCGCGCGATCCACCAGCGCCAGGCGCCGGCCGCCAGGCAGCAGGCAGTGACCCACAGGGGCAGGCGCGTCACATGCGGCGCGATCACGAAGGCCATCGCCGCCAGCAACCAGCCGATATTGGCGAGGGTGAGGGCGCCCAGGTTAAGCATCGGACAAGCCGTAAAGCGCGAGCGCCTTCAGGCATTGCTCGCGATGCTGCGCGCCGATCGACGGACGGATCGATTGCGCCGGCAGGCGCAGCCCGTAGGGCTGCTGCATGCGTTCCGCCTCCAGCACCCAGAAAGTCAGGCGCGACAGGCGCTGTTCGGTATCCAGTCCGGGCAGGGCGTCGAAATCCAGCCAGAAATCGGCGCTGGCGGTCGAACCGAATTCCTTGACCAGCAGGCCCTGCTCGCGGGCCAGGGCCTTCCAGGCAATCTGGCGCGGCGTGTCGCCGGCCCGGTAGGCGCGCAGCGACTGGAATTCTTCGTCGCCGACGATGGGGACATTGCCTTCCCCTCTGGCGCGCGCATCCAGCGGCAAGGGGCCGCCGCCGGCGTCGGGCCTGGGATAGACCAGGCAGCTGGCGCCGAAATCGACATAAGACCAGGCGTGGAACAGGCCGACCGGATATTCGGTAAAGATTTCCAGCCGTCCGCACACAAGATAACCGCGCCGCTCGGCCGCCATCGGAATGCGAAACGTCGTGGCGGCATGCGTGGCAATATCGCCGAACCCGGGTTCGGCGTCCTGCGCTTTGGCACGCTTCACGCCGACCGCGAAACGCGGCATCGAGGGATTGCTCAGCACCAGGCCGAAATGCGCGACCTCGCCCGCAAAAACCGGCTCGGCACGGCCGGGGCTGATCGACAATTGCGCCAGATTGCGGAAGGTATGCAGCATCGAAATGCCCGCCATGCCGGCCAGCAGGAAGGTAAGCAGAAAGCCCAGCGACAGCGTGTAATTGGTCGAGGCGATCAGCAGCAGCGCCAGCACCAGCGCGAAAAAATAGCCGGTACGCGCGGGAATGATGAAAATGCGCCGCTGTACCAGGGTGACCGGCGGCAGCTCGGGCGTGCGCGCGCGGAAAATCCAGTCGGAAATACGCTGGCGGAGATTGAAGCCGGGGTTGCCGATCATGTACGGCGGTTCGTCAATTCGTCGCGGGTTTTGCGCAGTCCTTCAGCTTGCTCTGGAATTTGCGCAAGGCAGTGGCTTCCGGGCTGTCGCTGCCGGCGCCGCGCGTGTACTTTCCGGTCTTGCCCTGGAACTCGATCAGCACTTCATTCAGATTGCTGAGGCGATCCTGCTTCAGTTTCCAGGCGGCCGTATTATTGCTGATCTCGCCGGCGCGGTTGGCGGTATCGATTTCAGTGGCGAGTTTTTCGCGCTCGCAAAGGCGCGCCTCGTATTCCTTGAAGGCGGCCTGCAACTGTTCCATCGGCTGCACCAGGGGTTTGGAAGTTATGCCGCCGGACTTGGGTTGCGACAACTGGTCCTTGTCGGTGGAGCAGGGGCGGTCGCTGTATTCGATGCGGCCGTCGGCGCCCTTGCATTTATAGCTTTGCGCGAAAACGGTCTGGGCGGACTGGGCGAGCAGGGTGAGGGCGGCAAGCAGGACGACTCGGGTGACGACGCGCATGATCGGGGATTCCGTTTGATGGGGTTGAATTCGGGCAGATAACAATAGTGAAGGAGGAGCCGCGCTGCGGCCTGCGGGCGACGCCGGTTCAGGGAATCGCCACATTGCGAATCAGCTCCTGTGCGGCATCGAGTATCTTGCGCTCGCCGCTGTTGATCGGCCGCAGGCGATGGCCGACCACGGAAGGCGCAATCGCCTGCACATCCTCGGGCAGCACCTGTTTGCGCCCCGCCATCAGCGCCCAGGCCTGCGCGGCCCGCAGCAGCGCCAGGCCGGCGCGCGGCGACAGACCCATTTCGAAGCGCGCGCCATCGCGGCTGTACTGGATCAGGGCCTGCACATAATCGATCAGGGCTTCCGAGACAAATATCTTGGCGACTTCCTTTTGCAGGGCCAGCAACTCATCGAGTTTCATCGCCGGGGTGATGCGCGCGATCAGTTCGCGGCGGTCCTCGCCTTTGAGCAGGGCGCGTTCGGCCGCCTGGTCGGGATAGCCGAGGCGGATGCGCATCAGGAAGCGGTCGAGCTGCGACTCCGGCAGCGGGAAAGTGCCGATCTGGTGCGAGGGGTTCTGGGTGGCGATGACAAAAAACGGTTCCGGCAGCTTCATGGTCTGGCCGTCGGCCGTGACCTGGTGTTCTTCCATCGCCTCCAGCAGGGCCGATTGCGCCTTGGGCGAGGCGCGATTGATTTCGTCGGCCAGGATCACCTGCGAGAACACCGGGCCGGGATGGAAGCGGAAGGTGCTCGATTCGCGATCGAAGATCGAGACGCCGACGATATCGGCCGGCAACAGATCGCTGGTGAACTGGATGCGCTGGTATTGCAGGCCAAGCAGGCTGGCCAGCACATGAGAGAGGGTGGTTTTGCCGACTCCAGGCACATCCTCGATCAGCAGATGGCCGCGCGCCAGGATGCAGGCCATCGCCAGACGGATCTGCGGCTCCTTGCCGAGGATGATCTCGCCGGCGCGGTTCATCACCTCCGCCAGCGGGTTGGCGTGGGTGGCGGATTTGACCGCGAGGTTCTGCGTCTTTTCGAACAGCATGCGATTCCCGGGAATGAAGTTTGAATGATTGTACGCTGGCTGCGGGGGGCGGATTCGCCCGGATGCGGCGTGACTGCACGCTGTGCAAGGTTGTACCTCTGACTGCTTTGGGCGAAAATGGTTTTCAAGGAGAAAACATCGTGACCACCGCCTTCATCACCCACCCCGCCTGTCTGCAACATGAAATGGGCAGCCATCATCCCGAATGCCCGGCGCGCCTGCAGGCCGTGTATGACGCCTTTGCAAAATCCACCCTGATGCCGCAGTTGCAGCAGGTCGAGGCGCCCCAGGCAACACGCGAGCAGCTCGATGCCGCGCATTCGCCGGATTACGTCGAGACCATTTTCGCCGCCGCGCCCAAGCGCGACTACGCCTATCTCGATCCCGATACCGCCATGAACCCCTATTCGCTCGATGCCGCGCGCCGCGCAGCCGGCGCGGTGGTGCGGGGCGTCGATATGGTGATGGCCGGCGAGGTTGACAATGCTTTCTGCGCGGTGCGGCCCTGCGGCCATCATGCCACCTGGAATCGTGCCATGGGTTTTTGCATTTTCAACAATGTCGCCGTCGGCGCGATGCATGCAATCGAGGCGCATCGACTGTCGCGGGTCGCCATCCTCGATTTCGACGTGCACCACGGCAACGGCACCGAGGATATTTTTCACGACGACGATCGCGTCATGCTCTGCTCCAGTTTCCAACACCCGTACTACCCCGGCACCGGCGCCGATTCCGGCAATGGTCACATCATTCCCACGCCGTTGGCCGCGCGCACCGGCGGCGCAAAATTCCGCGAAGCCATCAACGCCACCTGGTGGCCGGCGCTGGAAGCGTTTCAACCTGAGCTGATCATCATCTCCGCCGGCTTCGACGCCCATGCCGACGACCCACTGGCTTACCTGGAGCTGCACGAGGACGATTATGCGTGGATCACCGGGCGCATTCGCGAGATCGCCGATACCTATGCACAGGGGCGCATCGTTTCGGCGCTGGAGGGCGGCTACGATCTCGTCGCCTTGGGGCGCAGTGCGGTGGCGCATGTCGACGCACTGATGTAGTAAGGTCAAGCACTGGCGCGGCTTCCCGGGCGAAAATAGCCGGAGAGGCGCGCGGATGCTTGAGTTTGTCGTTCTTGGCGACGCCGCGTTTGGGTGCCTATTCGCGAGACTCGGCGTGACGGGATCAGCTGGGCCCTGATCCAGCGTTGGCCCCGCTTACCCGGATTTCGGGTTCCGGTACTGCGCGATGCGCGCAAGCGTATGATTGGTGCGGGTGAGTTGTTTGGACTAAGGCCGGTTTGCCGCGGCGCCTGGTCATCAGTTCAACGTCATCCCGCGACGCGATGGGACATCGCCGAGGTCCACAGTGGCTTTCGATATGCCGGCTAGACGCGCAATGCAGCCGGCCCAACAAGAATTAGCCACAGAACAAGAATCACTCACAGAACCTGAAGGGAGCCCTACCCATGAAGGACTGGACTATTCGCCGAAGAATTCTTTTGAGCTTTACCGTCGTTCTGCTGCTCATGTCCGCCATGGGCGGTATTACCTTCGTCCTCCTTGAAAACATCGAGAAGGAAACCGGCAGCATGCAAAAAGACTCCCTGCCCGGGGTTGAATACAGCAGTCGGCTGCTGGCCGAGTTTAGCGCGGTCCATGCGCTGGCTTTGAGACACGTTTTCCTCATCAACAGCGCCGACAAGGCCGCGGTCGACAAGGATGAATTTCTGCTGCGCGCCAATCGGGCCTCGCTGGAAGACCTCGCGAAAAAATATGAGGCCACCATTTTTCAGCAGAAAGACCGGGAGAATTTCGAGACATTCAAGACTGAACTCGCCGCCTATACGCAAATCCAGGAGCAGCTTCTCAAGCTGGGCGCGGCCCTGCAGAAAAAAGACGCCGAAGCCTTGGCAACCGGACAGCTTCATCGAGGCGCCGAAAAGGCCCATGGCGCGATTCAGGCAGTCGTCGATTTCAATACGGCGAGTGCGGACAAGTCGGTCGCCGGCATCGCGGTGGCAGTAACAAGCGCCAGAACGGGCATCGTGGCCACCTTCCTGGCCGCTTTGGTGCTCGCGGCGGTTTGCGGCTATTTGCTGCTCAAAGCGGTCACCGCGCCGCTGGAAGGGTTGCTAGCCACGGTAAAGGTGATGGGCCAGGGGGATTTCTCGCAGCGTGTCAACTTCGACCGGCGCGACGAATTCGGCGTTCTCGCACAAGGATTCAACAGCATGACCGACAATCTGGTCACGCTCGTGGAGCAGGTGCAAAAGTCCGGCATTCAGGTGAATACTTCGGTTACGGAAATCGCGGCCACGGCCAAGGAGCAGCAGGCTACCGCCAGCGAAGTTGCTGCGACCACTTCCGAAATCGGCGCGACTTCAAAGGAAATTTCGGCCACCTCCCGGGAACTGGTCAAGACCATGAACGAGGTTTCCGGCGTCGCCGAGCAGACCGCGACGCTGGCGGGGAGCGGACAGACCAGCCTCGCCCGCATGGAAGAAACCATGCAAAAAGTCATGGAAGCAGCCGGCTTGATCAATGCCAAGCTGGCCGTCCTGAGCGAGAAAGCCGGAAACATCAATCAGGTGGTCACGACCATCACCAAGGTGGCCGATCAAACCAATCTGCTGTCGCTGAATGCGGCCATCGAAGCCGAAAAAGCTGGTGAATACGGCCGCGGCTTTTCCGTTGTAGCTACCGAGATCCGCCGCCTGGCCGACCAGACCGCCGTCGCGACTTTCGATATCGAGCAGATGGTGCGGGAAATCCAGTCGGCCGTGTCGGCCGGGGTGATGGGCATGGAAAAATTTTCCGAGGAGGTACGCCACGGCATGCAGGAGGTGCAGCAGGTCGGCGAGCAGTTGTCGCAGATCATCCATCAGGTGCAGACGCTGGCGCCGCGCTTCGAAGTTGTCGGTGAAGGGATGCAGGCGCAGGCAACCGGCGCCGAGCAGATCAGCGAGGCGCTCACCCAGCTCAGCGAAGCGTCGCAACAGACGGTGGAATCGCTGCGCCAGTCGACCGAGACCATCGGCGAACTCAATCACGTCGTGAGCGGGTTGCGCGACTCCGTCTCCCGTTTCAGGTTGCAGGCATAGAGGAACCGGCGCGACCGTCACTTTGGCGGCGCGACGCTAAAAAATGTTGTTCGTCTTATTCCAGTTGGGTGCCGAGCGCTACGCTCTGGACGCAGGCCAGGTTGCTGAAGTGTTGCCGCTGATCCACGTCAAGCAAATACCGCTGGCACCGGCCGGCGTGGCGGGCGCGATCAATTACCGCGGAGCGCCGGTACCGGTGATCGACCTGGGCGAAATGGCGCTGGGCCGGCCCGCGCAGCGGCGCCTGAGCACCCGCATCATCCTCGTGCATTACCCGGACGATGGCGGCAGCACCCATCTGCTTGGCCTGATTGCCGAGAAAGCGACCGAAACCATGCGGCGCGACGCCGCGGATTTTGTCGCGGCGGGGGTGCGTAACGATGCCGCTGCCTACCTTGGGCCGGTGGTTGCCGATAGTCGCGGCCTGGTGCAACGCATTGAGGTGAAAGACCTGCTGTCCGCGCCACTGCGGGACGTGCTGTTTCCACAGGCAGTGGAGGCGTCATGATGCCCGAAGCGTTTGAACCCCTGCTAAAAGCGGCCATGGGCCTCGACGCGGCCTCGATCGGTTCCGCAGCCATTCAGCGCGCCGTGCGTGAACGGTTTTCCGCCTGCAAGCTGAAGGATATCCATGCCTACTGGGACCACCTGCACGCTTCCAAAACCGAACTGCAGGAGTTGATTGAAGCGGTCATCGTTCCGGAAACCTGGTTTTTCCGCGACCGCGGGGCCTTTGCCGCCTTGGCGCGCCTGGCGCAGAACGAATGGCCGCGAAGCCGCCCGGACGGATTGATACGCCTGTTGAGTCTGCCGTGCTCGACGGGTGAAGAGCCGTATTCCATGGTGATGGCGCTCGCGGATAGCGGTTTGCCGCTGCATCGCCTGCATGTCGACGCTGTCGATATCAGCGGACGGGCTTTGGCCTATGCCCAACATGGGGTCTATACGAAGAATTCCTTTCGCGGCAACGATTTCGGCTTTCGCGATTGCCATTTCACACCGGCTTCACATCATGGTCACCGCCTGGCCGATGCGATGCGGCAACCCGTTCATTTCCTGCAGGGGAACCTGATCGACGCCCACTTTCTGCCCGGCGTGGAAATCTACGACGTGATTTTCTGCCGTAATCTGCTGATCTATTTCGATCGCGCCACGCAGGATCACGCCGTTGCCGTGCTCGCGCGTCTCCTGGCGGCAAGCGGGTTGCTTTTCGTCGGGCCGTCGGAAACAGCTCTGCTGCAGGCTCACGGTTTTGAGTCGGCCAAGATGCCGATGAGTTTCGCTTTTCGCAAAGCCGGCACCGTTCCGCGGGAATCAAAAGCGCACGCCGCGCCTTCCCCCAAGCGCATACCCTCGGGGCCGAAGACGGCGCCCCGCGCGCCTGCACGCGCACCCAGGCACGATCGCCCGGCCGCACAGAAGGCAGGGGTGGTAAAGGAAGCGGTGGCGGTAAAACCGCATTCCCCGCCGGCGGCCAAAACGCAACCGCCGCTGCACGAAGCGGAGCAGCTGGCAAACCAGGGCAAGCTGGCCCAGGCCATGGAATATTGCGAACAGCATGTGCGCGAACATGGCCCCTCCGCGGAGGCATTCAGCCTGATGGGGCTGGTTCACGATGCTGCGGGGCGAGAGCAACAGGCTCATCAGTCGTATCGCCGGGCGCTCTACCTGGAACCAACGCATCATGAAACATTGATTCATCTCGCCGTCCTGCTGGAGAAACAGGGCGACAAGGCCGCGGCGCAGGTACTCTATGCACGCGCGAAGCGCATGCAAGCCGGGAACGCGAAATGAGCGGACTGCAGCCAGGCCCTGAGCTTTCCAGCTGCGCCGCGATCAACGATTGCTGGAACAAGATCGGTGTGCGCGGGGATGGCTCCTGTCCGGAACTGCGGCAGTACACGCACTGCCGCAACTGCCCGGTCTATTCCGCCGCGGCCGTGGAATTGCTCGACGGCGCATTGCCGGCGGATTATCTCGCCGAATGGACCCAGCGCTTTGCTGCAAAAGAACAGGTTGCGGTGCATGGCGGCCATTCCGTCGCCGTCTTCCGGGTTGCCGCGGAGCTGTTTGCGCTACCGACTTCCCTGTTGGTCGAGGTTGCCCGCATGCGTGCCATCCACGCATTGCCGCATCGGCGCGGCGGCGCGGTGCTCGGTCTCGTCAACGTGCGCGGCGAGTTGCTGATATGCGTCTCGCTCGCGGCGCTGCTCAGCCTCGAGAAGCCGCACCAGCCCGCACGGGAAAAGCCGCGCAGCACGCCGCAGCGCCTGCTGGTGGTGAGCCGCGACGGCGAGCGGGCGGCGTTCCCGGTTGACGAAGTGCATGGCATGCATCGATTCCACCCGCGCGAACTGAAAGATGTGCCGGCAACGGTCGCCCGGTCGGTGGCCACCTACATGAAGGCGGTCCTGCCCTGGGGAGAAGGAACGGCCGGTCTGCTGGACGAGGAATTGCTTCTCTACGCGGTGAAACACAATCTGGCATGAATCCGATATGAGCCCCGAAGACCTGAGCCAATCGTCGATGCTTGACCTGTTCCGACAGGAAACGGAAAACCAGACACAGGTCATGATTGACGGCCTGCTCGCCCTGGAGCGCGATCCGGTTGCGGCAGATCAGCTCGAAATCTGCATGCGGGCGGCGCACTCCCTCAAAGGCGCGGCCCGCATTGTGGGCGTGACCGCCGGTGTGGCGGTGACGCATGTCATGGAGGACTGTTTTGTCGCCGCGCAGCACGGTGCCATCACCTTGCGACGGCGGCAGATCGACGCCGTGCTGCGCGGCGTGGACTTGCTGAAGCGCATCGCACAGACGCCCGACCAGGAGATCGGCTGCTGGGACGGGGAAAAAAAGGGGGAAATCGACGATTGCGTTTCCGCGCTCGGAAGCGCAATCGAAGCCGGCAAGGCACCGCAAACTGAAAACGGCGCGGCCAACGCCGCGCCGGGAGACGAAAACCAGGTTCATCAGTCCCCGGAAATGGCGCTGGCGGCAGCGCCGTCCAAGGACGCGGATCGGGTCCTGCGGGTGACGGCGCAAAACCTGAATCGACTGCTGGGACTGGCGGGCGAATCCCTGGTCGACTCGCGCCGGCTGCGGCCGTTCGGCGTTGCGCTGCTGCATCTCAAGCGCTTGCATTACGATCTCTGCCGCAAGCTCGATGAATTGCACAGTTCACTGCCGGAGCGGAACCTCGACGAGCATCAGCAGTTTGCGTTGACCGATGTTCGCCGCCATGCCCTCGAGTGTCAAAGTCTGCTGGCGGCGCGGCTGATCGAAATGGAAAGCTTCGACCAGCGCTCGGTGAACCTCTCCCATCGGCTCTATGAAGCGGCGCTCGCCTGCCGGATGCGGCCTTTCAGCGACGGCATTCATGCATTTCCGAGACTGGTTCGCGACCTGAGCCGTGCGCTCGGCAAGCAGGCCCGGCTGGAAATTACCGGCAAGGCCACCCCGGTGGATCGCGATCTGCTGGAAAGACTCGATGCGCCGCTGAGCCATCTCCTGAGCAACGCGCTGGACCATGGCATCGAGTCGCCGGCGCAGCGCCGGGTCGCCGGCAAAAGCGAGGAAGGCCTGGTGCGTCTCGAGGCTTATCACAGCGGCGGCATGCTGCAAATCGTGGTTGCCGACGACGGCGCCGGAATCGACCTCGACAAACTGCGCGATATCGTGATTCAGCGCCAATTAACCAATGCCGAGACCGCCGCCCGTCTGAGCGAGGCCGAGTTGCTGGAATTCCTTTTTCTGCCCGGCTTCACCATGAAAGATGCGGTGACCGAGATTTCCGGGCGCGGTGTCGGGCTCGACGCGGTGCAGGACATGCTGAAGCAGGCGCGCGGCACGGTGCGCGTGTCGTCTCAGCGGGGACTGGGAACGCGCTTCCAGTTGCAGTTGCCGCTGACGCTCTCGGTAGTGCGCACGCTCCTGGTGGATATCGGCGGCGA
This sequence comes from Usitatibacteraceae bacterium, assembly GCA_036394575.1. Classification (GTDB taxonomy): domain Bacteria; phylum Pseudomonadota; class Gammaproteobacteria; order Burkholderiales; family Usitatibacteraceae; genus UKL13-2. The sequence continues at coordinate 47,605 of DASWEY010000029.1, forward strand.
GCCGTACGCGTTTCCGCTGGCCTATATCGTTCGTACCATCAGGCTGCCGCTGGCCAGGATCGAGCTGCTGGAGGGCCGTCAGCACTTCGACTTCGATGGGCAGCATGTGGGATTGGTCACCGCGCATCAGGTGCTGGGATTCGATCCGCCCGAGGCGGACGGCGACGATCTTATCGCCGTGGTCATCGGTACACCCGGCAACATCTATGGCCTGGTCGTCGATCGCCTGCTGGGCGAACGCGAACTGGTGGTGCAGGCGCTCGATCCGCGGCTGGGGAAAATAAAGGATATTTCCGCCGGCGCCCTGATGGAGGACGGCTCTCCGGTGCTGATCGTCGATGTCGAAGATATTGTCCGCTCGGTCGAAAAGCTGATTTCCACCGGCCATTTGAGCGGGGTACAGCGCGGCGCCGGCGCCGGCGAGGAAAAGCAGCGCAAGCGCGTGCTGGTCGTGGAGGATTCGCTCACCATCCGCGAATTGGAGCGAAAATTATTGGCCAACCACGGCTACGAAGTGGAAGTCGCCGTTGACGGCAAGGATGGCTGGAATGCGGTGCGCACCGGGCAGTTCAATCTGGTCGTGACCGATGTCGATATGCCGCGCATGGACGGGATCGAGTTCGTGACGCTGATCAAGAAGGACCCGCGCTTGCAATCCGTGCCGGTCATGATCGTTTCCTACAAGGACCGCCCGGAAGACCGCCAGCGCGGGCTCGACGCCGGGGCGGACTACTATCTCGCCAAGGGCAGCTTTCACGATGATGCCTTGCTGCAGGCGGTGGTGGATCTCATCGGCGAGGCCACTGCTTGAAGATCGGCATCGTCAATGATATGTCGCTTGCCGTCGAAGCGCTGCGACGGGTGGTCGCGCTGAAGCCGGAGCACGAACTGATCTGGGTTGCGCGCAACGGTGTGGAGGCGGTGGACCAGTGTGCGGCCAGGACGCCGGACCTGGTGCTGATGGACCTGATCATGCCGGTGATGGACGGCGTCGAGGCCACCCGCCGCATCATGGCCGCGACGCCGTGCGCCATCCTGGTCGTCACCGCCAGCGTCGGCACCAATGCCGGGCGCGTATTCGAGGCCATGGGGCATGGCGCGCTCGATGCGGTCAACACGCCGACCCTCGGCAGCGGCGATCCCGCCGTGACGGCCGCGCCCCTGCTGAAGAAAATAGACAACATCGCGCGGCTGCTCGGCAACGGAAAAACGCCTCCGCGGCCCGCCGCACGCATCGCGCAGGCGCCCTCGACGAATGCCGCCGGCTGGTTGCTGGCGATCGGCGCGTCTGCGGGCGGTCCCGCCGCGCTGAAAACGCTGCTCGCGGACATACCCGGAGATTTCCCGGCGGCGATCGTCATCGTGCAGCATGTGGACGAGCTTTTCGCCGCCGGCATGGCAGCCTGGTTAGGCCGCGACGCCAAGCTGCCGATACGCGTTGCCAGGGAGGACGAGAGCCCGCAAGCCGGCACCGTGCTGCTGGCGGGAACCAATGATCATCTCAGGCTCAAAACGGCGAAGCGGCTGGGATACACGGCCGAGCCGCGCGAGCATTTCTATCGGCCGTCTGTGGACGTTTTTTTCGAAAGCGTCGTCCAGCTTTGGCCGAACCGGGCCGTCGGGGTTCTGCTGACCGGCATGGGAACGGATGGCGCACAAGGGCTCAAGGCGTTGCGCAACAAGGGGCACCATACCATCGCCCAGGACCGGGCCAGCAGCGCGGTCTATGGGATGCCCAAGGCGGCAGCGGCGCTGGATGCCGCAGTGGAAATCCTGCCGCTGGATCGGATCGCGCCGAAATTGGTCAGTTTTTTTTGCGGGACGCATTGAATATTTTCCTGGGAGAGTGCGCATGAATACCATCACCAAACCCCCCAACATGTTTTTCCCGGACACGAATGCAGCGATGGTGCTGCTGATCGACGATCAGGCGATGATTGGCGAAGCGATCCGCCGGATTTTGCTCGACAAGCCGGATATTGATTTCCATTTCTGCTCCGATCCCGCCGAGGCTCTCGTTGTTGCCGAACAGATTCGGCCGACGGTGATTTTGCAGGACCTGGTGATGCCCAGCATGGATGGCTTGGCGATGGTGCAGCGATTCCGCAGCCAGGCGGTGACCAGGAATGTCCCGATCATCGTCCTGTCGACCCGGGAAGATCCGAAGGTGAAGGCTGAGGCGTTCGCCGCCGGCGCGAATGACTACCTGGTCAAGCTGCCGGACGAAATCGAACTGGTTGCCCGCCTCCGCTACCATTCGAAAGCGTATCTGGCGCTGATCCAGCGGGATCAGGCGTTCCAGGCGCTGCACAAAAGCCAACAGCAGCTCATGGAGATGAATATCCAGCTGCAGCGGCTGATGAACATGGACGGTTTGACCGGTTTGAACAATCGGCGGCATTTCGACGAGTACGCAACCGTGGAATGGTTCCGGGCGATTCGGGAGAAGAGCACGCTCTCGATTCTCATGATCGATGTGGATCACTTCAAGAACTATAACGACACCTATGGCCACCTTGCCGGCGACGACGCCCTAAAAAGCATTGCGCAGGCAATCCAACAGAGCGTCCACCGGCCGGCCGATCTCGCAGCACGTTTTGGCGGCGAGGAATTTGTAGTGATCCTGCCATCCACACCGCTTGCGGGCGCCCAGCTGGTGGGGGAAAACATCCGCCGTTCCATCGAAGAGCTGCATATACCGCATACCGGCTCCTCGGTCGCCGATCATGCAACCGTCAGCGTGGGAGGGGCATTCAGGATCCCCACGGCCGACGACTCGCTCGTTGCCTTGATCGGATCGGCGGATAGCGCGCTCTATGAAGCCAAGAAGCAGGGACGGAACCGGGCGATCATCCTCTAAGAAAGCCATGATCCATTCCATTATCAAACACTTAAATCGTTTGCTGGCTACTTGGATCAATTGCCGCAAACTTCAAAGAACTAATTACTTCATCTATTTGCGAGATGCCTACTGAAGAATTCAGACGGTTTTCCATAGGCCCCATCGGCAACGACTTCCAGTGAAACATGTTGGATGTCATGCCATCGTCCAATCTTACTAGTCCACTGACCATCGGCTAGCTGGCGTGCCATATGTGTTGGGACACCATTCGCATCTACGTACAAAGCCACTTTCTCTTGGAAGGGGTCTAAGTCCCCGTTTGCGCAAGGTTGATAACCTAACTTTGCAAATGCTAGGGAAAATGTTTCTACGGTTGCCACTTTAGGAACGCCGGCTGGCCAAAAAACGGCTGGGTGTGACGAGGGCCACCACCATGCGTTCGTATCTCCAGCCGCCCAAGCGATGCAATTGTAGTAGTCGTCTTTTGGACTGGTTAGAGCGTGATTTGTTGTGTCGACTAGATGGGGCAAGTCGCGATAGATTTCGCTCTCATACATAAGACTTTAGGTTTTCGTTAACCATGTCTCATTAGCATCACTAATATAGCCATTCTCCTGCCCCCACTTTAGCCAAATGTTTTTCATATCCTTAGTCCGCCCCCTCATTTGCTCTGGGACCGGGTTCTCTCCAGAAATTGATTCGAGAGCAACGAACCACAAACCGCCGTTTTCTTGCAGATCAGCAAGAATCCAACTCAGAGCTTGGCTACCAAGTCCAATAATTTTTAAATGCGATGGATGCAGCACGATTGCATCCCAAGATGACAAGGCAATTGTGTCGCGTTTCCATTCTTTTGCCAGTGTCTCGAATCTGGTCTTTGCTACAGAGTTTTCTTTTGGTAAGTAGTGTGTAGTGCCTGTTGAAAGTGCCAACTCTGCCACTGTGCGACGAATTACGCGCGCAATTTGGTCCGTTTGGTATGCAACGGTTTTTACCTCAATCAACAAGTCCTTATTAATCCATTCGTCTACTCCTTTTTTGAATTGCAAAAGGGAGTTTTCTTCCGGGTCAGCTTGTATGTCGCGTGTTTCGGGCACGCCGACGTCAAGCCACTCGTCTTTGTGGAAAAATCGCTTGTATGCTAGGGATGAAACGGGATACGTCATGGCTGAGTTGATTTAACTATTGGAACGCCTATTCGGTCTAAAGTTTCAACAAACACTTTGCTTTCTTGCTGCGCAAGTTGAAGTCGCCTTATTAAACGATCTAGGTCGTCGTCATCTAAAGCTACAAAGAAAGATTTCCTTTCTGAGTCTTCAAAGTATTCAAGTTTCAGTGTGAATGAAGCAATCATCCCTTTTAATATCTGGCGATCTGACAACGAAAAAATAGGCTCAGCTTCTAACGCCACTGAGGTAGCTACTAATGTTCTCGGACGATCTGTCTGGATATTTAGGCCAACCGCCCCCGTCTGCAACGACGAGATTGACAATAGCTTTGTGATGTTTTTACAGAATTGGTCTTGATCTTCAGGTGCAAGTACCGGTTGTCCGTCGCCCGATGAACTACTTGCGGCTGCCAGCTGTTCTATTAGTTCGCTGAACGTGTAAGTAGAAGCGGCGAATGATGAGAATAGTGACAATACGGTATCTATAATTTCTACCGCATCTTTTGTAGGCATAAGCTTCACGCTGTATGCCATTTGTCGAGCTATTTCGTAAACTGAAGTGGTAACAGGGATTACTTGAAGAAGATTCACAAGTTCTTCGAGCTGTTCAGAAGAAATGCTTGCGATTAACTTAAATGAAGATCGACGCTTTTCTGGTACCCGTAATTTTGCCATTGGCTAAGTTATTACCCTTAAAGAATTGAGTATGCTTAGTTTTTCGAATATACACCAAAGGCGCGGAATCCGTGTCAACCCTCTGATAGAACTCCATTCGAGAGCCACCGCGGTGCCGACGCATGCGCGGCGCAGACGGCGCACGGAGAACTGGAGGCGGCGATCGGGTAGTACGGGATGAAAGCCAAGTATCCGCAAGAAATAAAAAATGACGACGCAACCGACCGAGAGTGTTATTGCTCAATATCGCGCAATATAAACCGCCACCACTACCGCAACTGCAAACGCCAAGATCAGCCACAGCGTCTCGCGATTCTTCCACCAGCTTGAGCGGCCTTCGCTGCCGTCGGACCATTCGGATTCGGCGTCGGCATCGTCATTCTCGGTGCCAGCTTCACGCGCCTGCACACTGAGCCGCTGCAGGGTCTGCGTGGAATCGAATTTGCGCGACAGGGTCATCGGGTTGTCGGTCTTGCCGGTATAGCTGCCTTCGCTGCGACGCGTTTTAACCGTGGCGCTGTCGACCCTGGGTTTGCTTTCTTCCAGCGGCAATGTGTCCGAGCCGACTTTCTTCTCATCGCTGTCGGGCGCCAGCTTGCTCATACAGGCGCGCAGATCGGCGGCGAGTTCGGTGGCGTTTTGATAGCGCTCCGTCACATCCTTGGTCATGGCTTTGCTGATGATCAGGTCGAGCATCGGCGGTACCGCTGGGTTGTAGACGCTGGGCGGGCGCGGCACCACGGTACCGATCTGGTGCATCAGCTGGGTGACATCGGGCGCCGAGAACGGCGCCACGCCGGCGGCCATTTCGTACAGCACCACGCCCAGCGAAAACAGGTCGCTGCGTTCGTCGAGGGCGCGGCCGGTGATCTGCTCGGGCGACATGTATTTGGGCGAGCCCAGCAGGGAGCCGGTCTGGGTGTGTTCTTCGGAGGTCAGCAGGCGGGCGATGCCGAAGTCCATGATCTTCACCTGATCGCCGCGCACGATCATGATATTGGCCGGCTTGATGTCGCGGTGCACCACGCCGCGTTCATGCGCGGCGGCGAGGCCGTCGGCCACCTGGGCGCCGATTTCGAGCACGCTGGCCAGCGCGATACGCTCATTGGCCATGATGTCGCGCAGCTCGGTGCCTTCCAGCAGCTCCATGGCGATATAGGCCAGGTCGCGCTCGCGGCCGACGTCGTAAATGATGATGACGTTCGGGTGATTGAAGGCGCCGGCGGCCTTGGCCTCGCGAAAAAATCGCGCCTCGTATTCGGCGCGGGCATCGCCCTGCATGGCGAGGTTGATGGTCTTGATCGCGACCATGCGCGTCAGCGAGGGATCCTCGGCCTTGTAGACCACGCCCATGGCGCCGCGCCCCAGTTCGGAAAGGATCTGGTAGCGGCCAAGCTGGCGCGGGGCGACGGGTTTTGCTGTGGGATCGTTAGTCGTCATGTTGGTGTCACTACCCTAGACTCCCAGATTCTTGCGGAGTTTTTCGAGAAAGCTGCGCTTTTTGGGCGGCAGCGGCGGTTTTTGACCCG
>DASWEY010000030.1:0-18476 GCA_036394575.1 Usitatibacteraceae bacterium
CCGAGGCCCTGCCCCTGCTCCCCGCGCGCGCGGCGGCGGCGCAGGCGATGGTGAAAACACCGACGCCGGGCAAGGCCAAATGCGAGGACGTCGCCACCCTGCTTGACCTGCCACTGACGCAAACGGTGAAGTCGATCGTGCTGGCTACCGACAAGCTCGACGACAAGGGCCACCCGCTGTCATCAGAAATCTGGCTGCTGCTGCTGCGCGGAGACCATGATCTGAATGAAATCAAGGCCGGCAAGGTGGCCGGACTCGACAAGGGCTTCCGCTTCGCGACCGAGAGCGAAATCATCGGGCACTTCGGCTGCAAGCCCGGCTACCTCGGCCCCATCGGCTTGAAGCAACCGGTGCATATCGTCGCCGATCGCACCGTCGCCAATATGAGTGATTTTGTCTCTGGCGCCAACGAAGAAGATTTCCATTACACCGGCGTCAACTGGGGCCGCGATTTGCCCGAACCCGAGCGCGTCGCCGATCTGCGCAATGTGGTAGCCGGTGATCCTTCGCCCGACGGCAAGGGCGTCCTCGCCATCCAGCGCGGCATCGAGGTCGGCCATGTGTTCTACCTCGGCACCGTTTATTCGGCGCCGATGAAGGCCACTTTCCTCGACGAAAACGGCAAACCGCAACTGATGGAAATGGGCTGCTATGGCATCGGCGTGACGCGCCTCCTGGGCGCCGCCATCGAGCAGAACCACGACGACAAGGGCATCATCTGGCCGGACGCGATGGCGCCGTTTACGGTGGCGCTGGCGCCGATGGGCTATGACCGTTCCGCGATGGTCAAGGACGCCGCCGACAAGCTCTATGCCGAGTTGCTGGCGGCGGGGGGCGATGTGCTGCTTGACGATCGCGGCGAACGCCCCGGCGCCATGCTGGCCGATCTGGAACTGATCGGCATCCCGCACCGGGTGGTGATCGGCGAACGCGGGCTGAAGGAAGGCAAGCTCGAATACCAGCACCGCCGCGATGTAGCAGCAACGCCGGTGTCCGTTACGGATATTGCCGCATTCCTTAAAGAAAAAATCGCTGCGAAAAAAACGTAGAACGCCATTCGGCGCGGGTTTCAGAGCAAAAATGCCTCAAAATCCGCGCCAATGCTGGGGTTTGTAATTTTCGTGCGACGCGAATCTACGAAACTTTCTCTCCGGTCACCACGCGATTCAACAGCTCACGGGTAACCGTGCCGGTCTTGCGATAGGCAACATTGCCGGCGGGATCATAAACGATCGTGGTCGGCAGACCCTTGAGCCGGCCGAAGAATTTCTCGCTGGCGGCATTGCCCAGCACCAGCGGATAGGTCAGCCCGACTTTTTTCGCGAAGGCCTTGACCTTGCGTTCATCGGCATCGCGCTTGCCGGTCTCATCCCAGTCCAGCGCCACGCCGATCACGCGTACCTTGTCCCCCTGGGCGGCGGCGAAGGCGGCGATATCGGGGATCTCTTTCACACAGGGCGCGCACCAGGTTGCCCAGAAATTCACTACCACCCATCTACCTTTCAGATCAGACAGGCGCTGCGGGCTGCCTGCGGTATCCTTGAGATCGAAAGCGAAGGCCGGGTTCAGGGCCAATAATGCCGCGCACAGGAGGACCGGAGCAAAACGGGGGATGCAAAACGGGGATTGAAGCATTTTTCTCTCTGTTAGAATCGCAATACTTGGGATCGCCGGGGTCAAGGTATATCGCGGCCACCATCATAATAGACGCCACCCGATGGCCGACAATACAGCATCTTGCGCACAAGCAACGACCCATGAGGGGGATGAATGGCACTTGCACTATCGACACCGGCGGTCACGCAAAGTTTGCCCAAAGATGTGGAAACCAACCCGAAAAAAGCGCGGGCCTGGATCGAATCGCTGCCGCTGACCAAGACCATCGATTCGGCGCGCGTCGTCACCGCCAACATCAGCGCCCTGAATCGCGCCAAATTGTCGGCCGAGGAACGCGTCGAGCTGCTGGAGATTTATCGCCCGGTGATCGCGGTCCTGCTCGACGAGCTCGATGCCGTCTGCGCCTACAGCATCCTGCCGATGCCGCCCAGGCAGCTCGAGGCATTCACGCTAGCGCAGGCCCTGCTGACCGAGTGCGCCCACAGCTACAAACTGCTGCTGCTGGAAAAAACCGGCAAGCTGCTCATGTTCAACGCCAAAAAACATCTGCCGCTGCCGTTGTATCGCGCGCTGTCGTATCTGAACAGCCTGATGCTGCAAAGCTACAAAACCTACCATCCGGTGCCGGCCGGCGTGTGGCGGGATTTTCACGCCCTGTACCAATGTGCGGTCGAGCAGAACCTCGGCGAGGGAATCGTCGACGAGGACGGCAAACAGTCGATCGGCGAGTTGTACATCGTCTCGCTGCTGATTTCCCTGGCCGACCCCTATCGCCTGATGCACAAGGAAGTCGAACGCGCCGCGCAGATACTGGCGCAAAATCGCGGGCTCACCGTCATCCGCGACAACGCCGAAGGTCTCGACCCGCAGCGTCTGTTCGTGGTTGCGCTCGATTCCGACCAGGGGCCCAGGATACTGGTGCAGGGCACGCGCCCCACCGGACAAGTGCTGCGCCTGGTCGATCCCGCGCGCCTGGTCGAGCGCTTGCAGGAACGCCTCAAGGCCGCGGGCAATGCGGGCGCCGCCAAGAGCCACGCCACCCATGACCTCAACGATTTGATGGCGCGCCTGATCCGCCTGTGGGGCGATCCGCCCAAGCGACAGTTCCGCCGCAACCCGGTCGAAACCGGGGTCGCCCTGTGCAGCAGCATCAAGGGCGTCGCCTATTTTGCCGAGCTGGCCGCCAATGAGAATCCCGAGGCGGATGCCGCCGCGATCCGCGACGGTCGCACCATTCCCCTGCTGAAGATCCCGCAGGATGCGATGTCGCAACTGATCGGCGTCGAGGAATGGCAGGTACTGAACCAGAGCGCCAACGGACTGCGCATGCACCACGAATCGGGCGGCACTGTCGGCGTCACCGTGGGCGAGGTGGTCGGCGTGCGCTTTGTCGGCGGACGCGCCTGGAACGTCGGCGTGGTGCGCTGGCTGACCCTGCTGGAGGGCGATGCGCTCGAGTTCGGCCTCGAGCTGATCTCGCCGGCCGCGACCAGTATCACCATCGAGTCCACCATCGGCAGCGCGATCAAGCCGATGCCGGCCCTGCTGATTGCGCCGCTGTCGGGCGAAGCCGATACGGACACCGTCATGACCTCGTCCGAGACCTTTGCCGATCTGCGCGAATACGAGCTGGTCGATCATGGCGATATCCGCCATGTGCGCGCCACTACCCTGGTCGAACGCACCTCGCGCTTCGACATGTTCCAGTTCCAGCCCTCCTGAACGCCCGGTCAGTGATGGCCGCGACGGTCCAGCGCCTGCTGGATCGATGCGTCGTCAATCGATTCACGTGCCTGCAGCAATCGAAAGCCCGATTTGCGGCCGCGACGTTCCCAGCCGAGAATATTGGCCGCGATCAAACTGTCGAGAATATCCTCGGCCTGGTCGATCGGCATCGGCACGCGCACACGCAACGCATTGAAATCCAGCGCGATATCGGTGCCGACGGTAGCGCGCGCCAGCGCATCGAGCAGGCGCTTGGCGGATTCAAGACGCGCCAGCGGATCGAGGCGCTGCGCATCGATATGCCGGAAATACGAAAACGTCGCCGTCACCTCGGCGCCGATCAACACTACCATCCAGCAGCAGTACAACCACACAAGGAAAATCGGCACGCTGGCAAACGCACCGTAGACCAGCCGATAGGTCGGCACTTTCGCCACATAGGCGACAAACAGGTACTTGGTCAGCTCAAACAGGAAGGCGGCGAAGAAACCGCCGGCAAGCGCATGGCGCGAGGGTACATAGCGGTTCGGAATCACCCGATAGGCAATGATCAGCGCCAGAGCCGTCAACAGAAACGACACCAGCTTCAGCAGCCAGTCGTCAAGAAAAGGCAGTACACGATCGAAGCGGCTGGTCCAGTGCACCAGATAGGAGGTCACCGACAGACTCGCGCCGATCAGGATCGGCCCCACCGTCAACAACAGCAGATAGCCGGCGAATCGCTTCCATAATGATCGGCGGCGGCGCGAACGCCAAATATCGTTGAACACACGGTCGATCGTGAACAGCAGGGCGACTGCGGTGACGAATATCATCACCAGGCCGACGGCGGTGAGGCGCGCCGCATTCTGCGCAAACTGCTCCATGTACACCGAGACCACGCGGCCCGCCACATCGGGCAGCAGGTTCTTCAGGATGAAGGCGCGTACCTGGAAAATGATGTCGCGCGTCGCCGGAATATGCGCGGCCAGGGTCAGAGTCACGGTAAACATCGGCACCAGGGCCAGCAGGCTGGTATAGGTGAGGCTGCCGGCCACGGTGAGGCAGCGGTCCTCGACCGCGCGGCGCGCCACGAAGCGCAGGTAGTGAACCAGCTGGATCAGGAATTTCATCGGGAGGGGTCGAGTGGCGCCGCTCGTATAATACCTATAACTCTCCAACATTCTCCGCACCCATGGCCGACATTCTCGTTCTTTACTACTCGCATTCAGGCTCGATCCGCGAACTGGCGCGCCATATCGCGCGCGGCATCGACAGCGTGACGGGCATGGCGGCCCGCGTCCGTACCGTACCGAAAGTTTCCACCGTCGTCGAGGCCACCGCACCGCAAGTGCCGGACGGGGGCCCGCCCTATGCCAGCGCCGCGGATCTCGCCGAATGCGTAGGACTTGCCATGGGTTCGCCGACGCGCTTCGGCAATATGGCGGCGCCGCTCAAATATTTTCTCGACGGCACCGGCGGCGAATGGATGCGCGGCACCCTGTCCGGCAAACCCGCCTGCGTGTTCACCTCGACCTCCACCCAGCACGGCGGGCAGGAAGCCACCCTGCTGACGATGATGGTGCCCTTGCTGCATCACGGCATGGTGCTGGTTGGCCTGCCCTATACCGAGGCGGAATTGAGTTCGACCCGCGATGGCGGCACGCCTTATGGCGCCAGTCATGTGGCGGGCAGCGCAAACGACCTGCCGGTCAGCGAGCACGAGAAGAAGCTGGCGTTTGCGCTCGGCAAGCGGCTGGCGGCCGTGGCGGCAAAACTTTCCGCCTGAGCCGGCCGTTGACATGAGCGACGCCCCATCCCGCGCCGGCCGCTATCGCCTGCTGGCCTCGTTCAGCCTGATCGCGCTGATGGTGCTGTGCATCGCCTGGGAAGGCATGCTGGCGCCGATTCGCCCGGGCGGCTCGTGGCTGATATTGAAGGTGTTGCCCCTGCTGATCCCGCTGTTCGGCATCCTGCGCGGCAAGCGCTATACCTACCAATGGGCCTCGATGTTCGTACTGATCTATTTCACCGAAGGCGTAGTGCGCGCCTGGTCGGATCGGGACCTGGCACAGATACTGGCATGGCTGGAAGTGGCGCTGAGCATCGCTTTCTTCATCGCCGCGATCATGTATGCGCGACTGACCGCGCCCTCGCGTTTCCCTACTCGGCAGACTGCTGCGACGCCACCCGCGACCTGAGCGCGCCGATCACCACCGGGATCAGGCTCAGGACGACAATCCCGATGGCCATGAACCCCTGGTTGGCCTTGATCCAGGGAATATTGCCGAAGAAAAATCCGATATAACAAAGCGCGGCGACCCAAAGCACGCCGCCGGTGATGTTGTAGAGCGCGAACTTGGCATAGGTCATGCGCGCCATGCCCGCCACGAATGGCACATAGGTGCGCAGAAAAGGTGTGAACCGCGCCAGGATGATCGCCACACCGCCCCACTTCTCGTAGAAGGCATGCGCTTTTTCGAGATGCTCGCGTTTCAGGTACTTGGCGTTGTTGTCCTTGAATACCCGGGGGCCCAGCCATGCGCCGATATGGAAATTGACCAGGTCGCCCAGTACCGCCGCCAGAATCAGCACCGCCACCAGCAAATGCACATTCATGCCGCCGGCCGCCGCCAATGCGCCGGCAATGAACAGCAGGGAATCGCCCGGCAGAAACGGCGCCACCACCAGGCCGGTTTCGCAAAACACGATCGCGAACAGGATGGCGTACACCCAAGGCCCGTAATTCTGCACCAGCAGGGCGAGATGCTGGTCGAGATGGACAATAAAATCCCAGACGGAAAGCAGGAAATCCATACGCGGGCGCCCCTATCCCAAGGTGACCTAGGGCGCCGCCGAGATGACTTCGGGATCGGCTTTCTTCTTGTCGGGCTTGACGAAATCCTCGCGCGATACGCCCAGGTATTTGGCGATTGGGCAGGCCACCAGCACCGAGGAATAGATACCGAAACAAATCCCGATGGTCAGGGCCAGGGCGAAATAGTGCAGGCTGGGGCCGCCGAACACCAGCATCGCCAACACCATCATCTGCGTCAGGCCGTGGGTGATGATGGTGCGCGAAATGGTGCCGGTAATGGCGGCGTCAAATATTTCCTCGGTGGTAGCCTTGCGCATCTTGCGGAAGTTTTCGCGCGCGCGGTCGAACACCACGACCGACTCGTTCACCGAATAGCCGAGAATCGCCAGCACCGCCGCCAGCACCGGTAGCGAAAACTCCCACTGGAAGAAGGCAAAGAAACCGAGAATGATGACCACATCGTGCAAATTGGCGATGATGGTGGCGACCGCGAAACGCCACTCGAAGCGGATCGCCAGATAGATCACGATGCCGAAGCAGACGAACAGCAGGGCCAGCGCGCCGTCGGTGGCAAGCTCATTACCGACCTGGCCGCCAACAAATTCGGTACGCGTCAGGGTGACTGATGGCTCGTCGGCACGCAGGGCCGTCATCACCGCGTCGTTCTGCTTCTGCATGGCCTCATTCTGACCACCGGCGCCGGCGGTCATTTTCAAGGGCAGGCGGATCAGCACATCCTGCGCCGAGCCGAACTTCAGCACCTGGATGTCGTTGAAACCCGCCTTGGTAAGCGCATCGCGAATCCGATCCGGTTCCGCCGGTTTGGCGTACTTCACTTCCATCACGGCGCCGCCCGTGAATTCGATGGAAAAATGCAGCCCCTTGGTAGCGAGAAATACCACCGCAAGCAGAAAGGTGATGAACGAGATCGCGTTGAACACGAGCGCATGGCGCATGAACGGGATCGACTTCTTGATTCTGAAAAATTCCATCTCGCTTACCTCTGAATAATGCTGTTGGCGGCTATCTAGTCCAAAGTTTGTTAGGCCTTCACAACCTGCTTGCCTTCGCGATGCCAGTTCACATTGCCGATCGACAATTTGGCGACTTTCTTTTTACCGCCATAAATGAGATTGACCAGTCCACGCGATACCATCACCGCGCTGAATACCGAGGTGACGATGCCCAGGCAATGCACCACCGCAAAGCCGCGCACCGGGCCGGAGCCCCATATCAGCAGGGCCAAACCGGCGATCAGGGTGGTGATATTCGAGTCGATGATCGTATCCAAGGCGCGCTCATAGCCGGTCTGGATCGCCATTTGCGGCGACATACCGTTGCGCAATTCCTCGCGAATGCGCTCGTTGATCAGCACGTTGGCATCGATCGCCATACCGAGCGTCAGCGCGATAGCGGCAATGCCGGGCAGAGTCATGGTCGCTTGCAGCATCGACAGCAGGGCCACCAGGAACAACAGATTGGCCGCGAGCGACAATACCGAGACCATGCCGAACAGCACGTAATAGATCACCATGAACACCGCGATCAGCGCGAAACCGAACATCAGCGAGTTGCGACCCTTTTCGATATTCTCGGCGCCCAAGCTGGGGCCGATAGTGCGTTCCTCGATGATTTCCATCGGCGCAGCAAGCGCGCCAGCGCGCAGCAGCAATGCCAAGTTCTTCGCCTCATTGGTATTGGCCATGCCGGTAATCTGGAACTGCGATCCGAACTCCCCCTGAATAGTGGGCCAGGTCAAGACTTCAGGTTTGCCTTTTTCAATCAGGATCATCGCCATGCGTTTCTTGACGTTTTCGCGCGTGTTTTGGATCATCACCCGACCGCCAGCCGCATCGAGTTTCACATTCACGGTCGAGCTACCCGACTGCTGGTCAAATCCTGGTTGTGCATCAGTGACTTTGTCGCCGGAGATCACGACTTGCTTCTTGACCAACACCACCTCGCCGCGCGCGCCGATCATTTTTTCGGTGCCAAAGGGGGCGGGCTCGTTTCTGTATCTTTCAAATGCATCCAGGCCGGGGCCTGCAGCTTGCTCTTCCGCAACATTGCGCAACTCAAGTGTCGCGGTACGTCCAATAACGTCCTTCGCACGCGTGGGATCTTGCACTCCGGCGAGTTGCACGAGGATCCGATCCGCCCCTTGCTGTTGCACGATTGGCTCAGAGACGCCCAGTTCATTCACCCGCTTGCGCAGCGCCGTGATGTTCTGCTGCAGGGCATTTTCCTGCAGCTTATTCAATGTTTCCGGTTTCATCGTCGCCGTCAGGATTTGATCGCCATCGGCGGCCGAATCCTTGAGCGCCAGCTCCGGAGAAGCCGCGCTGATTTCCCGGCGCGCCTTGTCGAATTCTCCCTGCTCCTTGAAGCGCACCACGATAGTGTTGCCATCACGCGAAATGCCATTGTGATAAATCTTTTTGTCGCGCAACAGGACGCGAATTTCGCCGGTATAGCGATCAACTGCCTTGTCGACGGCGGCCTTCATATCGACCTGCATCAGGAAATGGACGCCGCCGCGCAGATCGAGGCCCAAGTACATGGGCTGCGCGCCGATCTTATGCAGCCAGGCCGGCGAATTGGACAACAGGGTCAGGGCCGCGACATAACCATCGCCCAGTTTTTCCTGCAAAGTATCGCGCACCTTGATCTGGGTGTCTGTGTCCTTCACCTTGATTTTCAACGCCTCGCCCTCGAGCTCAACGCTGTCGGTTGCCAGGTTGGCGGTTTTCAGGGTGTCCTGTACCCGCGTCAGCAGCGCAGCGTCGGCCTTGTTGGCGCGCAGGCCGGAGACTTGCACGGCAGGCACTTCGCCAAAAAAATTCGGGAGGGCAAAGAGGAAGGCGACGACCAGCACGATGCTGATGACGACGTACTTCCAGGCGGGATATTTATTCATGAAAACCTCGAAACCATGAGGTCGCGGCAGGCGACGGGGGAAACGATTTCGGCGCCCGTATGCGTCTTGGGGCGCCGAAATGGCTGGCAGAGACTTATTTGGTAACGTCGCTGAACGTGCCCTTGGGCAGCAGGGTGGTCACGGCCTGCTTTTGCACATGGATCACGGTGCCGTTGGCAACTTCCAAGCCGACATAGGTATCCGTGACCTTGACGATCTTGCCGATCACGCCCAGCGCGATCACTTCATCGCCTTTTTGCAGGGCTTCGACCATGGCCTTGTGCTCCTTGGCCTTCTTCGACTGCGGACGGATCATCAGGAAATACATCAGCAGGAACATGCCGCCGATGAGGATGAAACTGAACATCGGGTCCTGGGCCTGGCCCGGTGCGGCTTGTGCGTAAGCATTGCTAATCATGAAGCGGTTCTCCGGAAACGGGTTGTTGTATTGAGGCGTCTTTGCCAATCAGGCAAGGGACACTGCGACCTTGGCAATATTGCCTTGCAAGTCTGCGACTTCAGGAAACCGCAAGCGCCGGCATCTGCAATCGCGCGAACCCTTGCCGATCGCCTGAAATACGGGTGAAAAAGTCAACTTGAAATTATACCAGTTCGCCTGCCATCACCTGCCGGTCGGCATGAAACTGGTCGGCAAAGGCAACAAAGGCATCGGCGTCGATGGCCGCGCGCATTTCGCGCATCAGCTGCTGGTAATAAAACAGGTTATGGATGGTGTTGAGCCGCGCGCCGAGAATTTCGTTGGCGCGCTGCAAATGATGAAGATAGGCGCGGCTGAAGTTCCGGCAGGCGTAGCAGCCGCAGGTCTCGTCCAGCGGGCGCGTATCGTCGCGATGCCTGGCGTTGCGAATCTTGATGTCGCCGTAGCGCGTGAACAGCCAGCCGTTGCGCGCATTGCGGGTCGGCATCACGCAATCGAACATATCGACGCCCCGGCCGACCGCCTCGACCAGATCTTCCGGGGTGCCGACGCCCATCAGGTAACGCGGCTTGTCCGCCGGCAGTTGCGGCGCGGTGTGGGCGAGGATGCGCGACATATCTTCCTTGGGCTCGCCCACCGACAGCCCGCCGATGGCATAGCCGTGAAAATCCATCCCGGCCAGGCCCGCGAGCGACTCGTCGCGCAGGTCTTCATGCATGCCGCCCTGGACAATGCCGAACAGGGCATTGGGGTTTTGCAGGCGGTTGAATTCGCTCTTGCAGCGCTGCGCCCAGCGCAAGGAAAGTCGCATGGAGTGGGCAGCGGCGTCCACGGTCGACGGGTAGGCGGTACATTCGTCGAAAATCATGACGATATCGGAGCCGAGCACGCGCTGGATGCGCATCGATTCCTCGGGCGACAGGAAACATTTGTCGCCATTGATGGGCGACTGGAAGGCCACGCCCTCTTCCGAAATCTTGCGCAAATCGCCCAGACTCCACACCTGAAACCCCCCCGAGTCGGTGAGAATCGGCTTGTCCCAGGCCATGAAGCGATGCAATCCCCCATGTTTTGCGACAACGTCCAGGCCGGGCCGCAACCAAAGATGAAAGGTATTGCCGAGCACGATCTGCGCGCCGATCTCATCCAGTTCCAGCGGGCTCATGGCCTTGACGGTGCCATAGGTTCCTACCGGCATGAACACCGGGGTTTCGACCACACCGTGGTTGAGGGTCAGGCGACCGCGGCGCGCGGCGCCACTGGTTTTCAGCAATTGGAATTTCACGGTAAGCGTCAGTCGACAACGGGCGAAGTGCGCGAGCATAGTCGTTATTGGGCGTTTTGCCAAACCCGGCGCCGGCGCGATCGGGCAGCCGGCCGAGGCAAACCGATATCGCCATTTACAAATCGCTCACAAAATTTAAAATAGCAATGCAGCGGCAGTTTGACGTTCCGGTGCCAGAAATACGTACAATGCAACAGTCCCGCGTGCGACTGAAAATTGTCGCCCCATGCCCCATACATCTATCTGCGACATCGCCATGTATCGTAAGGTCTCAGTCAAAGAACTCAGGGTCGACATGTTTATCGCGGAGCTTGACCGCCCGTGGAACGACACGCCTTTCCTGTTGCAGGGCTTTCTGATCGACGACGCGGAACAATTGCGCCAGCTGCGCGAGTATTGTCAATGGGTGATGGTGGACCCGGCGCGCTCGATCGGCCGCGAATACGATGCCCCGTCCCGCGTCGCCCCGCCGGAGCGGCGCGATCTCGGTGACGCGCCGCGGGTGCAGATCAATCGCGTCGAATCGGCGGGCGCCTCTCTCACCGAAGATCCGGCGCACACCGGCACCCGGGCGCCGCCGCGACCCTGGGAGCGGCCGGCCGGCGCCGGAACCGCCAAAACGAGCCCGGCCAGTCCACGGGAATTTGCCGTTCCCACACACGGCGCTACAACCTCGCCCGTCAAGGCGGCGCCACCGCTGGCGCCGATTCCGCCGCGTCGCGATGCCCGCAGCACACAGGGCGGCTTTTTCAGCCAGCTTCGCGAGAGCGTTCTCAATATTCTCACCCCCGGCGCCAAGGACAAGCCCGATTTTGATCGCGTCCCCGAAACCTATCCCCAGCCTGGCGCGAACCCGCGCCCCGCCTTCATCCCCGAAAGCGTGCAGCTGACCATCTACGAGGACAAGACGTCGGTCCAGGAAGAGCTGGGCTTTGCCACCGAAACCTTTGCCCGCACCAATGAAATCCTGATCCAGGTCGCGGAAGATATCCGCCACGGCAACACCCTGCAGCTCGACAGCGTCGAGGACGTGATCGAGGACATGGTCGACAGCATGGTGCGCAACCCGGACGCGATGATGTGGGTGGCGCGCATACGCGAACTGGATGTCTCCATCTACGATCACGGCCTCACCGTTGCGATCAGCCTGGTGGCCTTTGGCCGCCATATCGGTTACCCGAAGGAGCCGCTGTCGCATCTCGGCATGCTTGGCCTGCTGCTGGATGTGGGCAAAATCAAATTGCCGCGCACCCTGCTGGAAAAAAACGGGCGCCTCAGCACCGAGGAATTCACGCTGGTCAAGACGCACGTCGAGCTGGGCCTCAGCGAACTGAGCCGCACCCCCAATCTCCATGCCGACGTGCTGGAGGGCATCGCCCAGCATCACGAACGCATGAACGGCAGCGGCTACCCCGCCGGGCTGCAGGGCGACAAGATCAGCATCTTCGGGCGCATGGCCGGCATCGCCGACACCTATGCGGCGATGACCAAGAAGCGCGCCTACGCGGACGCCGTTTCGCCGCATGAAGCCCTGCAAATGCTGTCCAACTGGGGCGGGACGCAGTTTCATCCCGATATGGTCGAGCAGTTCATCCAGTCGATAGGGGCATTCCCGGTTGGCAGCCTGGTCGAACTCTCCACCGGCGAAGTCGCCGTCATCGTCACCCACAACAAGCTGAAGCGCCTCAAGCCCAAGGTGCTGGTCATCACCGAGACGGACAAGACCCCGCGCAAATATCCAGGCACCCTGGACCTCATCTACGACGTCTCGGAGCGGCCCGTCTATATCCGCCGCGGCTTGGCGAGCAACGCCTTCGGGCTGGATCCCGGCGAGTACTACCTGAACTGATGGCAGCGAACCCGTCATGAGCATCGCGCCGGAATCGTCCGGGGAAACCGGCGGCGGGCATGCGCCGCTCCAGGATGGGCGTCAGATCGCGCGCGACCAGCTCAAGCCCGCGCTGACCAATGCCATCGAATACGCGCGCATTTCGCAACGCGTGGTGGCGTTGCTGGTGGTCAAGCTGGTGCGGCGCGACAAGCTCGACGCCCTGATCGGCGTGCCGACCGCCGACATCATGCGCGAAGCCCTGACGCGCCTGCCGGCCATTCTCCGGGCGGCCGACCGTTTCGTGCATATCTCGGAAGACAAGCTCTGCATTTTCCTGCCCAACCTCAAGACCGTTGCCCAGGCCTGGCTAGCGGCGCATAAAATCCAGCAGACGCTGGACGCGCCCTTCACCTTCGGCAACACCGTGGTCACAGTACGCGCGGTGGTCGGGCTTGCCTATTTTCCGGACCATGCCGTCTCCGCCGAAGAGCTGATCATCCACGCCGATATCGCCAAGACCATCGCCCGCAGCCGCGATGTATCGCAGTACGTGTTCCAGGCGCAGGACCGGGGCAGCGCCGAAGTCTATTCGGGATTCGAGGCCCAGTTCCGCGACGCCCTGCGCAACAACCTGCTGGACGTACAGTACCAGCCGCAGATCGATTTCAAGACCGGCAAATGCCGCGCCGTCGAGGCGCTGCTGCGCTGGCAACTGCCGGGTCGCGGCGCGGTGCCGCCGCTGGCGATTGTCGGCATGGCCGAGTCCAACGGCATGATCGGCCCGCTCACCGGCTGGGTCATGAACACGGTGCTGCGCCACCAGCATGAATGGGTGCGCGACGGCATTAACCTCGGCGTCAGCATCAACATCTCCGGCGTCAGCCTCAGCGACCTCGACCTGCCGCAGGTGATCTCGCAGGCGCTGGGCACCTGGCAGGCGGACCCGAAGACCGTCACTCTGGAAATCACCGAGAGCTCGACCATCAACGATATGGACTATGGCCTCGACATTCTGAAGCGACTCAAGCAGATGGGAATGCGCCTGTCGGTGGACGACTTCGGCACCGGCTATTCGTCGCTGTCCTATGTCAAACGCTTTCCCCTGGATGAACTCAAGATCGACAGGCTGTTCGTGCAGAACATGCGCGAATCGAAGGGCGACCAGCAGATCGTGCGCTCGGTGATCGATCTCGCGCACAACTTCGATCTGTCGGTGGTCGCCGAAGGCGTCGAGGACGAAAGCACCTACAAGGAGCTGAAAAAGCTCGGCTGCGATATCGCCCAGGGCTATATCATCAGCCACCCCATGTCGGAAGCGGATTTGCGCGCCTGGTTCCGCAAGCGGGAGCAATCGCCGAGAGCCCATGCCTGATTGGTGCCGGCAATGCCGGGGCGGCCGCTGACCGGACCGATTTTGCTTGCGAATGGCGCAGCGCAACATGACATTCCCGTCTCACCGGCGTACCTTATTCTGGTATCTTTCCACGCGTGGCAGCAGGCAATAACACACTGCATGCGGGTATCCGCTGCGACGAATCCCTTCTCGCGGTTCCCCGATCGGCAGTTTCTTCCCGGCAATGCCGCTGCAAGACGGCGAGCCCCCCATTTTCCCCAACAACAGTGCACACTCTTTTTCTTAACCAAGTACCGAATGGAAAGGAAATACCGTGGCAAAACTGACCGTTAACGGCAAAGCCGTCACCATCAAGGCCGCCCCCGACACGCCCCTGCTGTGGGCCTTGCGCGACAATCTCAAACTCAATGGCACCAAATTCGGCTGTGGCGCGGCGTTGTGCGGCGCCTGCACCGTGCATGTGAACGGTGAAGCGGTGCGCTCCTGCATTACCCCGCTTTCCGCATGCGAGGGCAAGAAGGTCACCACGATTGAAGGCATTTCCACCAGGGGCCTGCACCCGGTGCAAAAGGCCTGGATCGAGCTCGATGTGCCGCAATGCGGTTACTGCCAGTCCGGGCAGATCATGTCCGCCGTGGCGCTGCTCAACACCAACAAGAAACCCAGCGATGCCGATATCGACGCCGCCATGAGCGGCAACATCTGCCGCTGCGGCACCTACCAGCGCATCCGCGCCGCCATTCACAAGGCGGCCGGCCAGAAAGCGGAGGTGTGAGATGAGTGCCCATGACACCGCCAATACCAATCTGAAACGCCGCCAGTTCCTGAAAACCTCGGCCGCCGCCGGCGCCTATGCGGCCGGCGGCCTGGTCATCGGTTTTCATCTGCCGGCGGGCGCCAAGACCGCCGCCGTCAACGCCAAGACCGCGCAGCCCAATGCCTGGGTGAAAATCGGCAGCGACAATACCGTCACCATCATCTGCCACCGTTCCGAGATGGGCCAGGGCACGTACACCGCGATGCCGATGCTGGTCGCTGAGGAACTCGAAGTCGATCTGCGCGCCGTCAATATCGAAATGGCGCCGGCCGACCCGGTCTATATCAACAAGCTGCTCGGCGGCCAGCTGACCGGCGGCTCGACCAGTGTGCGCGACGCCTGGACCACGCTGCGCGAGGCCGGCGCGCAAGCGCGCATGATGCTGATCTCCGCGGCCGCCAAGGAATGGAAGGTGCCGGAAAGCGATTGCCGCGCGCAGAACGGCCAAGTGATCAGCAAAGGCGGCAAGAAGCTGTTCTACGGCCAGCTCGCCGAAAAAGCCGCCGCCCTGCCCTTGCCCAAGAATCCGCCGCTGAAGTCGGCGAATGAATTCAAGATCGTCGGCAAGGCGATGCGCCGCCTCGACACGCCGATGAAAGTGACCGGCAAGGCCGGTTATGGCCTCGACGTGGATCTACCCGGCATGCTGATCGCCTCCCTGGCGCAATGCCCGGTGATCGGCGGCAAGGTGCTGAGCGTGGATGACGCCAGGGCCAAGGCGATGCCTGGCGTAAAGGCAGTAGTCAGGATCGACGACGGCGTTGCCGTGGTGGCCGATACTTTCTGGCAGGCCAGACAGGCGCGCGATGCGCTGACCATCAAATGGGACGAAGGCGTCGGCGCTAAACTCTCGACTGCCTCGATCTCGCAGGGGCTCAAGGACGCGCTCGCCAATCCCGCCGCCAGCGTGAAAAAAACCGGCAATGCCGATCAGGCCATCGCCGGCGCCGCCAAAAAGATCGAGGCTACCTACGAGTTGCCCTTCCTGGCCCACGCCACCATGGAGCCGATGAACTTCACGGCAGACGTGCGCGCCGACGGTTGCGATATCTACGGCCCCACGCAATTCCCGCAACTGGCCGAAGGCATGGCCATGCAGATCACCGGCTTCCCCAAGGAAAAGATCAAGGTTCACACCACCTTCCTCGGCGGCGGTTTCGGCCGGCGCATCGACGTCGATTTCATCGTCCAGGCCGTGCAGATTTCGAAGGCCGTCGGCAAGCCGGTGAAACTGATCTGGACGCGCGAGGACGATATGACCCATGATTTCTATCGCCCGGTCAGCCTCAGCACGCTGTCTGCCGGCCTCGACGACAAGGGCATCCCGGTGGGACTCAAATCGCGCCTGACCTCGCAATCGGTTACCGCCCGCCTGTTTCCGGCCTTCGTCAAGGACGGCATGGAGCCGTTCATGACCGAAGCGGCCGTCACGCCCTACACCGTGCCGAACATGAGCGTGGAAAACATGATCATCGACTCCGGTATGCGCGTCGGCTACTGGCGCTCGGTGTCGCATGCGCTCAACGCCTTCGCCAATGAAAGCTTCGCCGACGAAATGGCCGCCGCCGCCGGTCGCGACCCGCTCGAGTTCCGCATGTCCCTGCTGGGCGGCAAGGAGAACGAGCGCTACCGCAATGTGCTGAGGCTGGCGACCGACAAGGCCGGCTACCAACCCGGCGGCAAGCTGCCCAAGGGACGCTTCCAGGGCATCGCCGTGATGGAAGGCTATGGCACCTATGTCGCGCAGGTGGCCGAAATCTCGGTGGTGCAGAACAACATCAAGGTGCATCGCGTCACTGTGGCCGTCGACTGCGGGATGATGGTCAACCCGGACATCGTCAAGGCACAGGTGGAATCGAGCGTGGTGTTCGGCCTCTCCGCCGCCCTGCTGTCGAAAATCACGCTCAAGGACGGCAAGGTCGAGCAATCCAACTTCCACGACTATCCGGTACTGCGCATGAACGAGATGCCGGTGGTCGATGTGCTGCTGGTCGTCTCCAACGAGAACCCCGGCGGCATCGGCGAACCCATCACCGCCACCACCGGCCCGAGCGTGGCCAATGCGGTATTCAACGCCACCGGCAAGCGCGTGCGCAAAATGCCGATCACCAAGGATGAATTGAGCAAAGCCTGATCGGTATTGCTGCAAAAAAACGATGCGGTGGACGGCTTGCTGTTCACCGCATTTTTTATTTGTGCACTGGCCGAACGAAAATCGTAGAACGCCATTTGGCGCGGTGTTTGGGGCATTTTTGCTCGGAAAGGCGCGCCAGTGCTGGACTTTTATATTCAGCCCGGATTCTGTAGCCCCACCATGTCTCTAAAAACCTACCTGCGCGGGTTGGTTTTGCGTTGCCGGCGGGCACAGTACTCAGAATCGCGGCTTATTATTTGAACTGGCCGCCGACTGGTCGCAAGCGATAGCCAAAAATGAAAAGCCCGGCAGGTTTCCCTGTCGGGCGGGTACGAATCTTTCGATTCTTATTGTAGCAACGGCTCTCACCCCGGAAAGCTACAAGACTAAAGAATAGCGGAGTTGACAATGGCAATCAAGCACGAATTGGGACCGCTCACGTTTGGCTTCGATATCGGCATCGCTTCGGTGGGATGGGCGGTACTTTGTCCGACGCGGATTGTCGATCTCGGCGTGAGATGTTTTGACAAGGCCGAAACAGCGAAGGAAGGAGAATCCCTGAACCTCGCGCGCCGTACGGCTCGATTAATGCGCCGCCGCCTACGTCGTCGCGCTTGGCGCCTCACAAAGCTCGCACGTTTGATGAAGCGCGAAGGTGTGATCGATGATGCTAACGAATTTCAAACGGTGCCAACAACTTCCATGTCGCCATGGCAGTTGCGAGTTAAGGCGCTGGATAGAAAACTGGAGCGCGATGAGTGGGCAAGAGTGCTCTATCACGTATGCAAGCATCGCGGCTTTCATTGGATTAGCCGCGCAGAGGAAAAGAAAGCCGAAGCCGACGCAAAGGGCGAAGGCGGAAAAGTAAAGCAGGGTCTGGCTGCAACCGCAAGATTGATGAGCCAAAAAGGGTACCGCAGCGTCGCCGAAATGGTTTTGGCGGAATTTCCCGATGCACAGCGCAACAAGCAAGGCGACTATGGCAAGTCGCTTTCGCGAGTGTCCCTTGCAAATGAACTGGCGCTACTATTTTCAAAGCAACGGGCGCTCGGTAATCCGAACACAAGCACCTCGTTGGAACAATCGATTCTTGGCCAAGGCGATCGGAAAGGCGGTCTTTTTTGGTCGCAAAAGCCGGCTTTGGCCGGTGCCGACCTCCTTAAAATGCTCGGCAAATGTACCTTTGAAAAAAGCGAGTATCGCGCACCCAAGGCCACCTTTACTGCTGAGAGGCATGTTTGGCTCACTCGTTTGGTCAATCTTCGAGTTATCGTCGACGGCCGCACGCGGCCTTTAAGTGAAGCAGAAAGACGCCTTGCCCTGCCACTCCCATATCTGGCTGGCGAAAAATTCGAATACAAACAATTACGCGCCGCGCTTGAAAAAAATGGATTGCCTGATTCATTCAAATTTGCGGGCCTCCCATATCCAAGCAAGCGGCAAGAATCAGAAGAAAAGGCGAAAAACCCGGAGTCAGCAAGTCTAATGAAAATGCCGGCGTGGCATGAACTTCGGCTCACCCTAAAGCGCGCTGGACTCGAAACAGAGTGGCAGGGCATG
>DASWEY010000031.1:0-1510 GCA_036394575.1 Usitatibacteraceae bacterium
CAATAGTCAATCGGCAAGCTGAGCGCGATGACTGATGGATCCTTGGCCAGTTCACCGATGATCTGATCCGCCGGCGGGCAGGACGAGCATCCTTGCGAGGTGAACAGTTCCACCACCGCGCGCGGCTCGGCATGGGCTGGGCGGATGATCGCGACAATTGCGCAGACGCCAAGCGTACCTGACCATCGCGAGAGATAGCTGTAGGCCATAATCCCTGTCATACCGGAAACCGAGACCCCCCGAGGGCCGCCGTTAACCATTGCGGCGCCTGATTGCGCCGGCCTTCAAACGTCGGAAGGCGGCCCTTCATAGGCCGCCTCCCCCCAGCTCGCTACTCACTTCACAGTGAGGCTTCCTTACAAATCGCATCACGCCGCCAGCTTGCGCAGCACATAATGCAGGATGCCGCCGTTTCGATAGTATTCGAGCTCATCCAGCGTATCGATGCGGCAGAGCAGCGAAACGCGGCGCAGCGAGCCATCGCCGGACACGATCTCGGCGGTCAGCTTCTGGCGCGGCTTCAGATCGCCCTGCAGCCCGCGTATCGTCACCGTTTCATCCCCCTTCAGCCCGATCGACTGCCACGACGCACCGTCCTCAAAGGTCAACGGCAACACGCCCATGCCGAGCCGCGCGCGGTGGTGGAACTGTTCACCTCGCAAGGATGCTCGTCCTGCCCGCCGGCGGATCAGATCATCGGTGAGCTGGCCAAGGATCCATCAGTCATCGCACTCAGCTTGCCGATTGATTACTGGGACTATCTTGGCTGGAAAGATACGCTGGCGGATTCGCGCTTCAGCGCCCGTCAGAAGGCCTATTCCCATATGCGCGGCGAGCGCGAGGTTTACACGCCGCAAGTTGTCGTCAACGGATCTGCGCATGTGATCGGTAGCGATCGCAGCGGTATCGAGAGCGCAATCGACGACACCAAGAAAGCCGATGGCGTGATGTCGGTGCCGGTTTCGATGACACTGGCCGGCAAGCAGATCAATATTTCAGTCGCGGCCTCGAGCAAGGGTCCGGCCACCGGGCATGGCGAAGTATGGATCTGCTCGATCTCGAAATCGGTGCCGATTACAATCGGTCGCGGCGAGAATCGCGGTCGCGAAATCACCTACCACAATGTGGTGCGCAACCTGCTCAAGGTAGGTGATTGGAACGGCGCCTCCGGCAGCTGGACCGTGCCGCTCGAAAATATTTCCCGCGAGGGCGTCGATGCCGCGGTGGTCTATGTCCAGGACGGCAATCGCGACAAGCCTGGCCCGATGCTGGGGGCGGCCTACACGTCGCTGCGCTGAATTCCTGGCTCTTGACGGCCTTTATTGGTGACGGCACGTCGCGCCGGCCTCTTGAAAAACCGGCAATCCCCAAAAGAAAAAGGACCAACTCGCGTTGGCCCAGTATGGGGATAAACTACCTGCGAACCGGCCCGATCCTGACGACCCCGGGGGGCTGGGGGCTGAGGAATCCGGAACCGAAAGGACCGGGCCAACGCAGGCTTTTCTTTTCG
>DASWEY010000032.1:0-8569 GCA_036394575.1 Usitatibacteraceae bacterium
AGACCGCGATGAAGACGGCGAGGGCTGGACCATCGTGGATACCGGCTACGGAACCGCCGATACCCATGCGCTTTGGGAGCGGCATTTCGCCGAAACCATGCGCGGCCTGCCGGTCAAGCGCGTTATCGTCACCCACTACCATCCCGACCATGTGGGCTGCGCCGGCTGGCTGCATGAGCGCACCGGCGCACCGCTGTGGATGACCGCCGCCGAGTTTCTGTCGGCGCATGCGGCCGCCGAAGACACCTCGGGGTTTGATCGCGCGAATACCGCGCAACTTTTTATGGCACATGGCCTTGCCAGGATTCGCCCCGACTTCAACGTGGCGCAACAGGCGCGCAGCGGCGCCTACACGCGCGGCGTGCCGAGCATACCCCGGCAGTTTAATCGCCTGATGGCTGGCGATAGCCTGCGCATCGGCATACGCGACTGGCAGCTCCGCACCGTCTTCGGGCACGCGCCAGAGCACGCAGTCTTATTTTCGGCACATGACAATGTATTGATTTCGGGTGACCAGGTTCTGCCGCGCATCACCACCAACGTTGGGGTATGGGGAAACCAGCCGGCCGCAAACCCGCTCAAGCAATTCCTGGACAGCATGGATGAATTTGCGCCGCTGCCGGACTCCACCTTGGTGCTGCCTTCGCATGATCGTGTCTTTACCGGCCTGCATGAACGCCTGGACCAGTTGCGCGCTCATCACGACCAGCGACTCTCGGAGCTGGAGAACGCCATCGACACGCCAAAATCGGCAGCCGATATCCTCCCGGTCCTTTTTCATCGCGTGCTCGATGATCACCAACTGGTATTCGCGATCGGCGAGGCGATCGCGCATTTGCATTACCTATGGTACGCAGGGCGCGCGGTGCGCAGCCGCAGTGCGGAAGGCATCTATCTGTTCCAGCGCGCCAGCCCAGAGTCCGGCCCGCTTGTTCAGCGCGACCAACGTTAGCCAGCAGCAGGGTCAAGATGCTGTATCTGCATGCCCCCTCAGGACCGACGCCCGGGCCGCCTTGCCACCACTCGGGCACTTATTCTGGCCGTTCAAGAACAGGTAGACAGGGATAACCATTGATAATATTGCTTATTGGGGCGCCCGGTCCGCGCCGGAGAGTCGCTCCAGACGATATCCAAAGTTGTAAATCGGTGTCAGGCGCAGACCGCGCGCAGGCCCGAAATCGAGTTTCTTGCGAATGCGGCTGATATGCGTATCTACCGTACGCGACTGCACATCGCCGGAGCGTCCCCACACGCTTTCGGAAATATGGCCGCGTGACAGCAGTCTGCCCAGATTGCGGAACAGAAAGAGCGTCAGCTCATATTCCTTATCGGTCATTTCCACCCCGACACCATCAAGTTTGATGCTGCGGTCGGCCAGGTTGACATGATAGGGCGGCAATTCGAACACATCCGATTCCGCCGCTTTGGGTCGGGAACGGCGCAACAAGGCTTCGACGCGCGCCAGCAACTCGAGACGGCGCACCGGCTTGATCATATAATCGTCGGCACCGGCGCTCAGGGCGGCAACGATGTCTTCTTCAAGATCACGGCTGGTGGCAAACAGCACCGGAATCTCCGATTTTTGCGTTTCACGCAGCCACTTGAGCACGTCTGCCCCGGACAGATCCGGCACATGCCAATCCAGCAGGAACAGGTCAAAGCTTTCACGGCCTGCCTCACGCACGATCGCTTTGCCGGATACGAAGTGATGAACGCTATGTCCCGCCGCTTCAAGCCATTGTTGCATCGCGGCGCCAACGTCGACATCGTCTTCAAGCAGGGCAATTCTCATGCTTTCATCCTCACTATGGACAGCGTGGATGTATTTTAGACCGAATGCAGCCTCTACCGCGCAAATCGCTTATGCGGCAACCTGTAGGCAAGGATCACACCATGTCTATCGGCTTGTATATCAGTGCTGCTGCAGATCGGACGCGGACAGCACCCGCTCCAGACGGTATCCGATGTTATAGACCGGCACCAGGCGATAGCCATTGCCCGGCTCGAGACCGAGTTTCTTGCGGACCCGGGAAATATGCGTATCTATGGTTCTGGATTGCGGTGTCGCATGGCGCGCCCATACATTTTCGGAAATGTAATCGCGCGACAGCAGCTTGCCACTGTTCTGGAACAGGAAGATGGCCAGGTCGAATTCCTTCTCGGTAAGATTGATGGCATCCCCCTGGAAAAAAATCTGCCGCGACGCCGACACAATCCGGAAAGGCGGAAAAGAATGTTCAATCGGCTCCCGGCCGGAGTAACTTGCGCGCCGCGCCATGGCGCCGAGGCGTGCCAGCAGTTCACCTCGACGCAGAGGCTTGACCATGAAGTCGTCAGCCTTGGCCGCAAGCGCCGCGAGCACATCGCTTTCGGCATTGCGCGTCGCCAGAAACAATACGGGTACTGAAGCCCCGCTCTCCTCGCGCAAGCCGCGCAGAATATCGTTGGCGGGAGCGCCGCGCAGACCCCAGTCGACAATGATGGTATCGAAGGCTTCTTTGCCGCCCTGCCCCAGGAATTTCTTGCCGGAATCAAAAACCCGGACCCTATTCCCCGCTTCTTCAAGCCACTTCTTCATCTCCGCCGCGATATCGGCGTCATCCTCAAGAACGGCGATCTTCAACGAGTTCTCCCTGCGCATGAGTGAATATTCTGGATTTCGCGCCGGATATTGAGATGCGGCTTCCCTGGATTTTCCGCACTGCCCCGACACGACTTGTTTATGTGCATACAGGATAAGGATATTTGAAAATTTCTGGGGGTTTTACCTACCAGAATTTACAAAAATTCACATAGTCAAGTTTTCGAAAAAAATGCCCCAAAGGGGCGCAGGTCGCAGAAAAATGGCGAGAAGCGGACTAGAGCAGCGCCTTCATGGCGGACTCAAGTCCGGCAGCCGTCATTGGATACATGCGATCGTCCATCAGCTCCCGCGTTATTTTTATCGACTGCGTCCACTGCCAGTGCTCGGCCGGCGTGGGATTGATCCATGCAGCATGCCGGTAAAAATCGGTCATTCTCTTCAGCCAGGTATTGCCGGGCTCGTCGTTCCAGTGCTCGACGCTGCCGCCTGGCTGCAGGATTTCATAAGTGCTCATGGTGGCATCGCCGACAATGATCAGCTTGTAAGCGTTACCGTATCGATGCAGCACATCGATGGTTGCGTGCTTCTCGCTGTGGCGCAGACGATTGTTGCGCCACACACATTCATAGATGAAATTGTGGAAATAAAAATATTCGAGGTGCTTGAATTCCGTCTTGGCGGCCGAGAACAATTCCTCGCAGCGGTGCACATAGTCGTCCATCGAACCGCCGACATCGAGAAACAGCAGCACCTTGACGTTGTTATGCCGTTTCGGCACCAGTTTAAGATCCAGATAACCGGCATTGTTGGCGGTAGCTCTGATGGTGCCGTCCATGTCCAGCTCCTGTTCGGCGCCGGTGCGCGCAAACTTGCGCAGGCGCCGCAGCGCAAGCTGGATATTGCGAATGCCAAGCTCAATGTCTGTATCGTAATCGCGATATTCGCGCTGGTCCCATACCTTGACTGCACTGCGGTGACGCGATTTGTCCTGGCCGATACGCACACCTTCCGGGTTGTACCCGTAGGCGCCGAACGGCGAGGTGCCTGCAGTGCCGATCCACTTGGACCCGCCCTGGTGGCGGCCCTTCTGCTCGTCAAGACGCTGTTTGAGCGTCTCCATCAATTTCTCCCAACCGCCCAAAGCCTCAATCTGCGCTTTTTCTTCCGGGCTTAAAATGCGTTCGGCCAGCTTGGCGAGCCAGTCCTCGGGTATTTCCCGGGGCGATATCGCCGCGAGCGCGGCATCCAGCGCCTCCACGCCCTTGAAATAGGCGGCGAAGGCACGATCGAAGCGATCGAAATTGGTTTCATCCTTGACCATGCAGGCACGCGACAGATAATAGAATTCGTCAACGCTGCCGTAGGCGATTCCCGCCTGCAGGGCCTCGCACAGCATCAGATATTCTTTTACCGATACCGGCAAACCGGCCTGCTTCAGACCAAGAAAAAAATCGATCAGCATACGCGCCGCCTTGCCGCTTAGGTCTTGCGCCTGGAGAGAAATACAAGACGCTCGAACAGATGCACATCCTGTTCGTTCTTGAGCAGGGCGCCATAGAGCGGCGGGATCAATTTACCGGTATCGCCGGACTTGAGTGCGTCGGCAGGAATGTCCTCGGCCACCAGCAATTTGATCCAGTCGAGCAGCTCCGAGGTCGAGGGTTTCTTCTTCAATCCCGGCATTTCGCGGATACCGAAAAACACCTCCAGCGCTTCTTTCAGCAGGGCCTTCTTCAGTCCGGGGAAATGCACATCGACGATTTGCTGCATGGTGTCGCGATCCGGGAAGCGGATGTAATGAAAAAAACAGCGCCGTAAAAATGCGTCCGGCAGCTCTTTTTCATTATTGCTGGTGATGATGATAATGGGCCGATGTTTGGCAATGATCGTCTCGCGTGTCTCGTAGACATAGAATTCCATGCGGTCGAGTTCGCGCAGCAGATCGTTGGGAAATTCGATATCGGCCTTGTCGATTTCATCGATCAGCAACACCACCTGCTCGTCGGCGCCGAATGCACGCCACAGCATGCCCTGGTGAATATAGTTGCCTATGTCCTTGACCTTCTCGTCGCCCAATTGCGAATCGCGCAGGCGTGAAACCGCGTCATATTCATACAAGCCCTGCTGGGCCCTTGTCGTGGATTTGATATGCCACTGGATCAGCGGCTTGCCCAGAGCCTTGGCCACTTCCTCGGCCAGCATGGTCTTGCCGGTGCCGGGCTCGCCCTTGATCAGCAAGGGGCGCTGCAAAGTGACCGCCGCATTGACCGCCAGCATCAGGTCTTCGGTCGCGATGTAACTTTCACTGCCTGTAAACTTCATATTTAACCCGAAATGAAAAGTGAAACGTTAAAAGATTATACGTTTCCCATCCCAGGAGTTAACCATGACACTGCGTCGCGTCCCGCTTGCACTCATCATCGCCGGTCTTTTTTCGCCATTTTCATCAAACGTCGTGGCCGAAACCAGCGTCACCATCTACTCGAGCGCTCAGCCGGGCTCGCTTTCCCCGGCCACTTTCCGCAATGGCGGCGAAGGCTATAGCATCCCCGGCTACGCCATGGTGCGCAAGGACGCCGAAGTTGCCTTGGGAAACGGGCGCACCATCATCCGCATTTCGGATGTCCCGGCATTGATCGATCCCACGACAGTCGGGTTTGAGTCGCTTACCGACCCCGCCGGCACACACGTGATCGAACAAAGCTTCGAGTTCGATCTGACCAGCACCAGCAAGCTTCTGGAGAAGTACCTGGACCGCGAGGTGACCATTGAGCAGATACGCGGATCTGCTGTGGAAGCGACTACCGGCACCCTGATAGGCATCCGGGACGGCCTGATTCTGCGCATGGATGATGGCAGCATCCGCACCATCAGCAGCTACTCGGGGGTGAAACTGCAATCGCTGCCGGGTGGACTGATCAGCAAACCGACCCTGGTCTGGGACATCGCCACCGGCAGCGCTGCTAGACATCACACCCGCTACAGCTTCCAGACTGGCGGTATCACCTGGTGGGCCGATTACAATCTCACCCTCAATGAGGGGGCAGCCGGCTGCAAACTGGACTTGGGAGCGTGGGTGACCATCGTCAACCAGAGCGGAGCCACATTTGACAACGCCAAATTGAAGCTGGTGGCCGGAGACGTACAGCGAGCGCAGCCCGAGCAGACCAATTATCGGCGTAACAAGGGCGAATTCAATATGCTCGCCGAGGCGCCCGTTGCAGGCTTCGCCGAAAAATCTTTCTTCGAATACCATTTGTATACCCTCGGTCGCCCTACGACCTTGCCAAATAATGCCACCAAACAAATTGAGCTTTTGCCGGTTGCTCAGTCGGTAAATTGCGATAAGACCATGGTCTACGCAGGGCAGGCCGGTCCCTACCCAGGCCAATATGGTGGCCTGATGACCGATCGAAATTTTGGCAACCAGTCAAATAAGAAAGTGGACGTGTATCTGCGCTTCAAGAACCGCGAAGACAATCACCTCGGCATTCCCCTGCCCGCCGGAAAAATGCGCGTTTCCAAAATTGATGGTGCGGATCAATCGCTTGAGTTCATCGGCGAAGACCTGATCGATCACACCGCAAAAAACGAAACCGTGCAGATCAAGCTTGGCAGCGCCTTCGATGTGGTCGGCGAACGCCGGCAGGTCGACTACCGCATTGATACCAATGCCAAATGGATTGAAGAGGATATTGAAGTGAAGGTGCGCAACCAGAAAGGGGAGGCAGTCAGCGTCACCGTGAAGGAAAGCCTATATCGCTGGTCCAACTGGACGATACTGCGCAAAAGTCAGAACTTCGAAAAAAAGGACGCGCGTACCATCGCCTTCCCCCTGAAAATTGCAAAGGGAGCGGAAGCCGTCGTCCGTTACACCGTGCGCTACTCCTGGTGAGCCCGCTCGCAATGACGAACGTGCAGTACCGCGTTCCAGGGTTCATCAAGGCAACCCACACCAGGCAATGCAGCCACCGAATCAGAACGCCCGCACGACCTCGATGAATGCTTGTCCATAGCGGCTGAGCTTGGCGGCGCCCACGCCGGAAATCTCGGCGAACTCGGTCTCATTTTGCGGTCTGCGCTGGAGGATATCCAACAGTGTCGCATCGTGAAAGATCACATAGGGTGGTACGCCCTGCTCCTTGGCGATGCGTGTGCGCGCATCGCGCAAGGCCTGCCACAGCGCTTCATCGTCCGCGGCAATTTCGACGCCGCGCTTCCTGGCCTGGTCGATGCCGCGCCCGGCAATGCGCTCATTGCGCGACTTCTTCGGCCTTTCGATATCTTCTCGCAGGATAACGCTCTGCTCACCCTTCAGCACGGCGCGGCTTGCCTCATTGAGCGACAGCCCGCCATAGCCTTCCATATCGACACTGAGCAGACCGGTGGCAACAAGCTGCCGGAAGATGCCACGCCATACCGCTTCGGCATACTCCTGCCCCACGCCGAATACGCTTAATTGGTCATGTCTGAATTGCGCCACCCGTTCAGTACGCTTACCCAGGAGTACGTCTATCAGATGGACCGCGCCGAAACGCTGTCCGGTCCGAAACACGCAGGACAGAGCTTTTTGCGCGGCCGTCGTACCGTCCCAGGTTCGAGGGGGCGCCAGGCAATTATCACAATTGCCACACGCCCCCTTATAGGTCTCACCGAAGTACTTGAGCAAGGTGCCGCGACGACATTGGATGGTCTCGCAAAAGCCGAGCAAGGCATCGAGCTTCTGGCGTTCGAGACGCTTGCGCTCGACTGGCGCCTCCGAGCCCTCGATCATCTGGCTCAGGCTCACCACATCGCTCAGGCCGTATGCCAACCAGGCTTCAGCGGGTAAGCCGTCGCGGCCGGCGCGGCCGGTTTCCTGATAATAACTTTCGACGCTCTTCGGCAGGTCCAGATGGGCCACAAAACGGACATCGGGTTTGTCTATGCCCATGCCGAACGCAATGGTTGCCACCATCACGACGCCGTCTTCGCTCAGGAAGCGCTTCTGGTTAACTGCACGCAAGGCGGCATCCATGCCCGCATGGTAGGGTAGCGCGACCCGGCCGCGCGCATTGAGCCACTCCGCCGTAGCTTCGACCTTTTTGCGCGACAGGCAATAGACGATTCCGGCAGCGCCCCGATGTTCGTCGAGAAACGTCATCAACTGCGGACGGGCGTCGAGTTTCTGGGTCACACGGTAGCGAATATTCGGGCGATCAAAACTGGACACAAACTGCCTGGCATCTTCCAGCGCCAGGCGCTCCACAATTTCGCGGCGCGTCGGCGCGTCGGCGGTCGCCGTCAGCGCAATACGCGGTACTGCCGGGAAGCGCTCGTGCAGCACGGTGAGGGCGCGATACTCGGGGCGAAAATCATGTCCCCACTGTGAGACGCAATGGGCCTCGTCGATTGCAAACAAGGCGACCTTGGCGCGTGCCAACAGGTCCAAAAACCGCGGCATCAGCAGCCGTTCCGGTGCGACATAGAGCAAATCGAGGTCCGCGCCCAACAGTTGCTTTTCGACACGCTGTGCCGAGGAAGCATCCAGGGTTGAATTCAGGAAGGCCGCCTTCACGCCAAGCTGCAGCAGTGCATCGACCTGATCCTGCATGAGCGCAATCAATGGCGACACCACGATAGCCGTACCGGCGCGGACCAAGGCGGGAATCTGATAACAAAGCGATTTACCGGCGCCGGTCGGCATCAGCACGAGGCAATCGTTGCCGGCAATCAGTTCATCGACGATGTCGGCCTGAAGGCCGCGAAACGCGGGGTAGCCGAAAGTGTTTTGGAGGACGTGCAGCGCTTCTTTATTCATCCTGTCGATGTTAGCACCGCCCTGCTCGCAGCGATCGAACATGATGAGTTTCGTATACCCCTTGGGTAGCTGCGTGGTTTTTTTGTCACCGGGTCTATAAAAGGCAAACGCCCCGGGGGGTGAACCTCCGGGGCGTTTGTCTTGAATGGGTCTTGGCGATGACCTACTTTCGCACGGGTATACCG
>DASWEY010000033.1:0-6590 GCA_036394575.1 Usitatibacteraceae bacterium
CGGCATCCCGATGGGCTTCATGATCGGTCGGTTCACGGTTTTGAACCGCATGGCGTCTCCGCTCATCAGCCTGCTTCGGCCGGTCTCGCCGCTCGCCTGGCTGCCGATCGGGCTGCTCGTGTTCAAGGCGGCCAACCCGGCCGCGATCTGGACGATCTTCATCTGCTCGATCTGGCCGATGATCATCAACACCGCGGTCGGCGTGCAGCGCGTGCCCGAGGACTACATGAACGTCGCGAAGGTGCTGAACCTGTCCGAGTGGAAGATCATGTCGCGCATCCTCTTTCCCGCGGTGCTGCCCTACATGCTGACCGGCGTGCGCCTGTCGGTGGGCACGGCGTGGCTCGTGATCGTCGCGGCCGAGATGCTGACCGGCGGCGTGGGCATCGGCTTCTGGGTCTGGGACGAATGGAACAACCTGAACGTCGAGCACATCATCATCGCGATCTTCATCGTCGGCATCGTCGGCCTGCTGCTCGAACAGGCGCTGATCCTGATTGCGAAACGCTTCAGTCACGAATACAAAGCCTGAGAAATCATGAGTGCGCATACCGATAAATTCCTGTCGATCGAAAACGTCGGCATGGAATTCGACACCAAGCGCGGACGCTTCGAGGCGTTGCGCAATATCAACCTCGCCATCGATCAGGGCGAATTCATCGCCCTGATCGGCCATTCCGGCTGCGGCAAGTCGACCCTGCTGAACATGATTGCCGGCTTGTTGTACCCGACGATGGGCGCGGTGATTTGCGACAAGCGCGAAGTCAAGGGCGCCGGCCCCGATCGCGGCGTGGTGTTCCAGAATCATTCCCTGCTGCCCTGGCTGACCTGCTTCGACAATGTCTACCTGGCGGTCGAGCGCGTGTTCGGCGAGATCGAAGGCAGACCCAAACTGAAGGAGCGGACACAGAAGGTATTGGAGTTGGTGGGGCTCAGCCATGCCGCGCAAAAGCATCCCGACGAAATTTCCGGCGGCATGAAGCAGCGCGTCGGCATCGCCCGCGCGCTGTCGATGGAACCCAAGGTCCTGTTACTCGACGAACCGTTCGGCGCCCTCGATGCGCTGACGCGGGCGCGCTTGCAGGATGAGCTGATGGGCATCGTCAAGCAGACCGGCAGCACCGTGGTGATGGTCACGCACGATGTCGACGAGGCGGTGCTGCTGTCGGATCGCATCGTGATGATGACCAATGGGCCCTCGGCCACCATCGGCCAGATTGTCCCGGTCGATCTGGAGCGCCCGCGCGATCGATTGAAGCTGGTGGCGCATCCCCGGTACATCGACTGCCGCCGGCAGGTGATGGAATTCCTGTACCAGAAGCAGTTGCGCCCGGCTGCCTGAGCTCGACCATGGCCGAAACCCGCTCCACCTGCCCCTACTGCGGCGTCGGCTGCGGCGTGATCATCGAGCATGATGCCGATGCCGGTGTCGATGCCGGCGTCGATGCCATCACGGGCGTGCGCGGCGATCCGGAACATCCGGCCAATTTCGGCAAGCTGTGCAGCAAGGGATCGACCCTGCATCTCACCCTGAGCCCGGTGGCACGCGCCTTGTATCCGGAGTTGCGCAGCGAACGCGCGTCGCCGCGCCGGCGCGTCAGCTGGGAACTGGCGCTCGATGCCGCCGCCGGCAAGTTCGCGCAATGCATCCGCGAGCATGGTCCCGATAGCGTCGCCTTCTATATCTCCGGCCAGTTGCTGACCGAGGATTACTACGCTTTCAACAAACTCGCCAAGGGCCTGATCGGCACCAATAACGTCGATACCAATTCGCGGCTGTGCATGAGTTCGGCGGTGGCCGGTTACAAGGCCACGCTCGGCGCCGATGCGCCGCCCTGCGCTTACGAAGATATTGATGTTGCCGAATGCATTTTCATTGCCGGCGCCAACACCGCCTATGCGCACCCGATCCTGTTCCGGCGCATCGAGGAGGCCCGCGCAAAAAATCCACGACTGAAATTGATCGTTGCCGACCCGCGCCGCACCGAAACCGCTGCCGAAGCCGACCTGTTCCTGCAATTGAAGCCCGGCACCGACGTGGCCCTGTTCCACGCAATGCTGCATGTCAGCATTGCCGAAGGCTTGCTCGACGAGACGTTCATCGCCGGCCA
This sequence comes from Usitatibacteraceae bacterium, assembly GCA_036394575.1. GTDB lineage: Bacteria > Pseudomonadota > Gammaproteobacteria > Burkholderiales > Usitatibacteraceae > UKL13-2. The sequence goes on from DASWEY010000033.1 coordinate 2,112, forward strand.
TACCGAGGGCTTTGCAGCATTGCGTGAGACCGTGCGCGCATTTACGCCGGCAACGGCTGCCGAAATCTGCGGCGTCCCCGCAGCGGACATCGTGCAAGCCGCGCGCTGGTTTGCGGAATCGACGTCCACACTGTCCCTGTATTGCCAGGGCTTGAACCAGTCCGCGCACGGCACCGACAAAAACGCCACCCTGATCAATCTGCATCTGGCCACCGGCCAGATCGGCAAGCCGGGTGCCGGTCCTTTCTCATTGACCGGTCAACCCAATGCCATGGGCGGCCGCGAAGTCGGCGGCATGGCCAATCTGCTGTCGGCGCATCGCGACCTGGCCAACCCCACACATCGCGCCGAAGTAGCCAAACTCTGGGGCATCGCTTCAGTACCGGCGACGCCCGGCAAAACGGCGGTGCCGCTGTTCGATGCATTGCACGATGGCCGCATAAAATGCCTGTGGATAGCCTGTACCAATCCCGCGCAGTCGATGCCCAACCAGGCCCTGGTGCGCGAAGCCATGACGCGCGCCGAATTCGTGGTGTTGCAGGAATGCTATCGCGATACCGAGACTGCGCCCTTTGCCGACCTGTTGCTGCCGGCCACCACCTGGGGCGAGAAGGAAGGCACGGTCACCAATTCCGAGCGCCGCATTTCGCGGGTACGCGCGGCCTTGCCGGCACCGGGTGAGGCGCGCCACGACTGGCAGATCGTGGTCGATTTCGCGCAGGCACTTGGACAGAAGCTGGGCGGCAACAACGCGGCAGCCCTGTTCCCCTACACCACGCCGGAAGAAATTTTCAACGAGCATCGCGAATCGACGCGCGGCCGCGATCTCGACATTACCGGCCTGACGTATTCAAAACTGGAAACACAGGGGCCGCAGCAATGGCCTTATCCCGAAACCGCCGCCGCCGGCAAGACGCGCCTTTACGCCGACGGCATTTTCCAGACGGCCGACGGCCGCGCACGCTTCGCCAATGCTGCTTTCATTGCCGTTACTGAAAAAACCTCGCGCCATTATCCGCTCAGCCTCAACACCGGCCGCCTGCGCGACCAGTGGCATGGCATGTCGCGCAGCGGGCGCGCGGCACAGCTGTACAGCCACGCGCCGCAGGCGGTGCTTAGCATGCATCCCGACGATATCGCCGCGCGTGGCTGCATCGACCGTGATCTGGTCAGCATCGCCAGCGCGCGCGGCCGCATAACGCTGCCGCTTGAAAGCTCCACCGATGTGGCGCCCGGCAATGTCTTTCTGCCGATGCATTGGGGCAGCCGCTTTCTCAAGGGCGATGGCATCAATGCCTTGACCATCGGCACCTACGACGAGCGCTCGCAGCAGCCTGAACTCAAGCATGCCGCCGTGGAAGTCGCCGCCGCCGATCTCCCCTGGCGCATGGTGGCAGTAGCCTATGTCGCGGATCCGCATGAAACATTGGAGGCCTTGTCGCGATCCTTTGCAGATTTCGATTACGCCTCCTGCGGTTTTGCCGGCCGCGAGCAGACCGCCGTGGTGTTCCGCGCCGCAGCGCACACGGCGCCGTCGCCGGCGCAGACGGAAAGATTCGACGAATTGCTCGGGTTGCGCTGCAATCCATTGACCTTCGTGGATACGGCCCGGGGTATCGAAAGAATCGCCGTGATTGACAGCGGCCAGTTGATCGCCCTGCGCCTCTGCGGCGATATTTCCGGCGCCGACTGGCTGGGAGAATGGCTGGAAAACCGCACGGATATTGGGCCGCTGGCCTGGCGGGTGCTGGCCGGCGGCGGCACGCCGCCGCAAGGCCTGGTTCATCGCGGACGCATCGTATGTTCTTGTCACAACGTTGCAGAGAATGAAATCGCCGCCTGCTTTGCGAATGGCGGCGATGTCGACGTTGCGCAGCAGAAACTGAAATGCGGCACGGGTTGCGGCTCTTGCGTGCCCGAGTTGAAGCGCATGGCACTCAAGTTCAGCGTCGCCAGCGCTGGCGCAATCGAGGAACTGGCCGCATGAGCGAGCCGACCGCAGGAAAAAACAGGGGAAAGGTATTTCTTATCGGCGCCGGTCCCGGCGACCCGGATCTGCTCACCCTGAAAGCGGTGAAGGCGCTCGCGCAATGCGATGTGCTGCTGGTCGACGAGCTGGTCAATCCGGCGGTGCTGCAGCATGCCAGGGCCGGCGCGCGCATCATCCCGGTCGGCAAACGCGGCGGCTGCAAATCGACGCCGCAGGCCTTCATCGAACGCATGATGCTGCGCTTCGCACGGGCCGGCGCCATCGTCGGCCGCGTCAAAGGCGGCGACCCCTTCGTGTTCGGCCGCGGCGGCGAAGAAATGCTGACACTGCGCCGCGCCGGCGTGGCACTCGACATTATTCCCGGCATCACCGCCGGTTGTGCGGTGCCGTCTGCCTTGCAGATTCCGGTCACGCACCGCGATTTTTCGCGCGGCGTGACCTTTGTCACCGGCCATAGCAAAAACGACGCGCCCCTGAACTACGCCGCCCTCGCCAATAGCGACACCACCCTGGTGATTTACATGGGCGTCGCCAATCTTGGCCCCATCACTGCCGGGTTGCTGGCAGCCGGCATGCACGCCACGACGCCCGCCTGCATCATCCAGAACGGCACGCGCGACCATCAGCGCCATCTCGTTTCAACCCTGGGCAGCATCGTCGCCGAAACGGACACGGCAAAAATCGGCAGCCCGGCCATCGTCGTTATCGGCGAAGTGGTGTCATTGGCAAACGAGGAATGCCTGCCGCTGTTCGCTACCGAGGCGGCAGCATGACGGGCGAAGCGACGGCCGGAGGCAAACCCAAGCTCGTCGTGGTCGGCAATGGCATGGCCGGCATCAAGACGCTTGAGCATCTGTTGACCATCGCGCCGGACCTTTACGACATCACCGTGTTCGGCAGCGAGCCGCATCCGAATTACAACCGCATCCTGTTGTCGCCGGTGCTGGCGGGTGAGATGACGGTGGACGATATCGTCATCAATGACCGCGGTTGGTATCGGCAACACGGCATCACTTTACATACCGGCAAAACCATTATCAAAATTGACCGGCGCAATCGTATCGTCATCGCCGACGACGGCAGCACGGCCGGTTTTGACCGCCTGCTGCTGGCCACCGGCTCCAATGCCGTGAAGTTGCCGATTCCCGGTGTCGACCTGAAGGGCGTGTTGAGTTATCGCGATATCGGCGACACCGAGGCCATGATCAGCGCCGCCGGCACCCATATGAATGCAGTGGTGATCGGCGGCGGCCTGCTGGGGCTGGAAGCGGCCAATGGCCTGTCCAGGCGCGGCATGAGTGTCACCGTGGTGCATGTGATGCCCTGGCTGATGGAGCGCCAGCTCGACGAAGAGGCCGCGCGCACCCTGCAACGTGCCCTGGAACTTCGCGGTGTTCGTTTCAAGCTGGCGGCCTCCACCAGTGAGATTTGCGGACGCGGCGGCCACATCACCGGTCTGCGCTTCAAGGACGGCAGCTATCTGCAAGCGGACCTGCTGGTGATGGCGGTGGGCATTCGTCCAAACGTCTGGCTGGCGGAGAGCTGCGGCTTGCGGGTGGATCGCGGCATCGTCGTCGACGACACGCTGCAAACCTATGACCCACGCATTTACGCGGTCGGCGAATGCGCGGCGCATCGCGGCGTCAGCTACGGCCTGGTGGCACCCCTGTACGAAATGGCAAAAGTCTGCGCCACGCATCTGGCTGAAGTCGGCAGCCACCGCTACCTGGGCTCGGTGCCGTCAACGCGCTTGAAAGTAACCGGCGTCGAGGTTTTTTCCGCCGGCAATTTCATGGGCACGCCCACCAGCGAGGCTCTGGTGCTGCGCGATTCTGCACGCGGCGTCTACCGCAAACTGGTGATCGAGAACGGGCAGCTGATCGGCAGCGTGCTGGTCGGCGATGCCGGCGCCGCCTCGCAATATGTCGACCTGATCGCCAGCAAACAGAGTGTGGCGGCGATGCGTCGCGAGTTGATGTTCCTGCAATGAGGCATTTTTGATGAGCACGCCATGAGTCAAATGGACGATTTTTCCGAGACGCAGAAAAAATACCTCGAAGGTTTCTTCGCCGGACAGAGCATTGCACGGGCGGCCAAGGGCTCTGCACCCGCTCCGGTTGCGGGTGACAACGCCCCGGCCGGTCCTGAGCGCATGCATTTCGAAGCGCGCGCCAGGACCATCGCCGCCGGCGGCAAGCTGGTGGCCGAGGAAGAGGCCAAGGCGAAAAAGAACCCCTTCGATATGTGGGATGAGATCAATGCCAGCGCCGCCGAGGGGCGCTTTCCCAAGGGCACGGATGTGTTCCTGTGGAAATACCACGGCATGTTCTATGTGGCGCCGGCGCAAGACAGTTTCATGTGTCGCATGCGTGTGCCGGGCGGGCAAATGACGGCGCACCAGTTCCGCGCCGTGGCAAACCTGGCCGAGCAATATGCCGGCGGTTATGCGCATGTCACCACGCGCGCCAATTTGCAGATCCGCGAAATCG
>DASWEY010000034.1:0-71816 GCA_036394575.1 Usitatibacteraceae bacterium
CGGTATACCCGTGCGAAAGTAGGTCATCGCCAAGACCCATTCAAGACAAACGCCCCGGAGGTTCACCCCCCGGGGCGTTTGCCTTTTATAGACCCGGTGACAAAAAAACCACGCAGCTACCCAAGGGGTATACGAAACTCAAAACGCACACCGCTGTTATCGCGCAAATTTGATGCGCTTACATCGCCGCCGTGGAAATCCGCAATCAGTCTGACAATATAAAGTCCAAGACCAAGATGGCTGTGCTGATTGCCACCATGTTCCCGGGCCGAAACCATCGAGGTGAAGAGCGTCGGTAGTACGGCTGCGCTGATTGCAGGCCCGCGGTTTTCAACTGTCAGCAAGGCGTCTCCGGATTCGGTGAATACGGAGGTGACAATCGCCGTGTCCGGAGCGGCAAAATCGGTAGCATTCTGGATCAGCTTGTCCAATAGCTGGGCGATCGCATCCGGGAGCCCCTTGATCATGATCGGGTTTGATGGGCGGCTGAATTCAAATTGAGCGGACGGGTAGACCAGCCGGTAGCCGTCCACGCAACCCGAGACCACGGCGGCCAGATCGAAATATTCCTTTTCGCTGCCCTGCAAAATGCCCTCCAGCTGAGCGGCTTCCGACATGCGCGCAATCAGCAGCGACAGTCGCTTGACACCCTCGTCCGCACGCTCGATGTAAATGCGTTCCGACCGGGCCATATCGGCGTGACGCAAATTATCCAAAGACGAGCGCACTACCGCCACGGGCGTCCGCAATTCATGCGCCAGACGTGACGCCATCTGCTCCAGATAGGCGTTGTAGCGGGCAAGGCGATGCAACACCTCTTCAAGTGTCCTCGCCAATGCGCCAATCTCATCCCGCGATCTGGACCCTGCAATCGCGCCGGTAATACGACCGTGCGCATCGATTGCCCGATCGGCATCCATGCGCAGGCGTTCCACGCGATAGGTGAGGCGCGAAGCGAACAGGATCAATGCCAGACCGCCGACCAGAAAAACGACCAGGCTTGTCGTAAGCAGGGACTCCAGCGCGGCAACGGTAATTGCTTGGTTACCGCCCGCCGATTCTTCAACGACTACAGCGCCGACAATTTCGTCACCAGACCAGATCGGCTGGGCCGCGGATAGCACCACGGTATGCATGTCCTTTGCATAGCGCCAAAGCTGGGTAGGTTCGCCGTTTAGCGCGCGATCAACCTGCGACATGACCGCGCGCTCAGCCAGAGCCGGATCATCGGCCACCACGCTCGCTGGGCCGGCGGGGAAAAACGAATTCATCAGGGGGCGGATGAGATGACGTAGCACGGTTTGGATACCCGTCGTTGGCGCGGAAGGCGCATCCGCCACGCTCAAATTCCCGGACAAGCCGCGCACGCGCGAACGTGCATCCACAACCCAGATTCGTGACGCGTTCTTCGCCACCACCGCCAGAATCCGCTCAATTTCCTCCGACGGCTGGTATGCTGCGCCCAGACTGGATGCGGTCTCTGGATCGGAGCTGCCAAACAGCGCAACCAGACGCCGCCGCTCTTCTTCCTCACCGCTTTGCAGCGCCAATTCGCGCGGCATCAATTGCGGTCTGTCCGAGAGCGTGGCGGACAGCAGATGCGCAGCACTGACCAGGACTTGCTGCTGTCCGGTACGCAAATAGCTCTGCATATCCATCACAAATCGGAAGCCGATAAGAGGGATGAACAGCAAGAATAGCGAGACCAGCAGGAGCTGGGCCCGGATGCCGACAAGAACCCGTGGGATTCTGATCACGACTATCAGTGAAAAGGCAAGGCGCTCAATTCGTCTTCCAGCGATAGCCCATGCCGTAAATGGTTTCGATCTCGTCGAAATCCTGGTCTACTGCCAGGAATTTTTTGCGAATGCGTTTCATATGCGAAGTGATGGTGTTGTCATCGACCACCAGTTCCGCCTCGCGCATGAGTTGATCGCGATTCTTTACATGGCCGGGAAATTTGGTAAGCGCATGCACCATCCAGAATTCGGTCACCGTCAACACCACATCGCGTGCTTTCCATGAGACTGCCAGACGGTTGATATCCAACGTCATATCGCCGCGATGCAGCACGTCCTCGGCTCGGGCCGGTTGCCTGAGCGCATCCAGCCGGCGGAACAGCGCAGCGATGCGGGCGATCAAATGCGGCAGGCTGACATCCTTGGTGACGTAGTCGTCTGCACCGAGCCTCAGACCCGAGACGATATCGATGTCGCTATCCCGCGCCGATAGGAAAATGATCGGCAGCGTTGCCGACATCGCGCGCAATTCGCGACACAGGGTAAATCCGCCGTCGGTCTCGCTGCCCAGGCCGATGTCGATCACGGCAAGATCAGGGAGACGCGTCCGGAAAGCATTCATCGCATCGCTGCGCAGGCCAAATGCTTCCACTTCATATCCGCCTCGTACCAACGCGTCGGCGTAGTTCTTGCGGATGCTACTGTCATCTTCGACGATGGCGATTCGCTTCAACATAAGTTTGTTCCCCCGGACTTCACTGAATATTCCGAGCGACTATACCGCAAGCCGCTGCCGCGACACGTAGGTCGCGGTGCAATGCCTTTTTGTCGCCATATTCGGACCTGGCGCGCATTCGCGATACTACGAAGATGCCCGATCGCAGTGCCCAGTGGCTCCGAGGCCACGTGAGCCTCCGAACTCCGCGGAAGAAATGAAATCGTCACGACTACCATAGGGATGCCTTTAATCCTGCCGGATTTTGTGGAGATGCTCCTGGTGTGGGCTTATCTGCGGTCCAGCGAGATCTTCTAAAAATCAAGGCGCTTGCAAGGCAAGGAATAAATACTGTATATTTATACAGTTTAAAGATAAGGTGCGCCAATGTCCTTGAAACCCGCCAATTCTGCTGCCGGCTATCTGCGCGACCAGCCTCACAAGGGGCGTGGCGCAGCGTTGAATCTTGAGGGGCGTTTCGAGCAGTGGCAGCGCGAGGCTTATGCCGATGGCTGGGAAGCCGAGGCGCAAGACGCGGCAGCGGAAATCGGCGCAGCCGGACTGAAGACTGTGATTACGCATGAAATTGCCAAGAGCATAATTTCGGAAAATGATTCCCCGGATATTCCGTTTCGCTACTCCCTGAACCCTTATCGCGGCTGCGAGCACGGCTGCATCTACTGCTTTGCCCGCCCCAGCCATGCGTATCTTGGCCTTTCGCCAGGGCTGGATTTCGAGACGCGCATTTTCGCGAAGGTAAATGCGCCTTCCCTGCTGCGCACAGAGCTATCCAGGCGTGGCTATCGCTGCGAGGTCATCAGTTTGGGCATTAACACCGATGCCTATCAGCCCTGCGAGCGGGAGTACCAACTGACGCGGCAATGTCTGGAAGTGATGAGCGAGTTTAACCAGCCGGTGTCGCTGATAACCAAGTCAGCATTGATTGAGCGGGATATCGATATCCTGAAGTCCCTGATGGCGCGTCGCCTGGTACACGTCGCTATTTCCTTGACCACACTGGATCATCAGGTCTCGCGCTATCTTGAACCGCGCACCGCCGCCCCCACCAGGCGTCTGCAGACGATTCGCCGTCTGGCAGAAAGCGGTATTCCAGTGGGCGTCAATGTCGCGCCGGTGATCCCGTTCCTGACCGATCACGAGTTGGAGACCTTGCTGGACGCCGCGCAATTAGCCGGCGCAAGTTCTGCGGGTTATGTCTTGCTGCGTTTGCCCTGGGAGCTGAAATCGCTGTTCCGCAACTGGCTGGAAACGCACTTCCCGCTGAAGGCGGAGCACGTTATGTCACGCCTTCAGCAAATGCGTGGGGGCAAGGACAACGATCCGAATTTTGGCTCACGCATGTTGGGGCAGGGCATTTTTGCAGAACTGTTGCGCCAGCGTTTCGTCCGTGCAAGCGCGCGATTGGGGATGGGCACTTACGGCCGTAATGCGATGCGGAAACTGGAAGTGAGCCGTTTTGCGGTACCCGGACGAGCGGTTCAGGGCTCCCTGTTCTGATGCCGGGAAATTGATGCAGGTTGCAGCTGATCTGATTTGGCCAAGCGAGCGGCTGAAAAGGCCTGCTACCAAGGTGTTTTTTTGTGAATAGGCTAAAATACTGACGGAGCGCCAGCAAAACAAAATCAGGTGCCTCGCATCGTTTACTTTCGGAGGAAACATGAAACTGAAGTCCTTGGTATTAGCTGCCGCAGCTATGGTGTTTGCAGCCGGTCTGTTGTCAGCGCATGCGGAAACCTATCCATCAAAACCCATTACGATGATTGTTCCCTTTGCGGCAGGCGGGCCCACCGATACGGTGGCGCGCACCGTTGCGGGCGTCATGTCAAAATCACTGGGACAGCAGGTAATCATTGAGAACGTCGGCGGTGCGGGCGGTACCATCGGCGTCGCACGCGCCGTCGCGGCGTCAGCAGATGGCTATACCATTCTGTTGATGCATATTGGTATTTCTACGGCGCCCGCGCTGTACCGCAACCTGAAATACGATGTTACCAAGGATCTGGAGCCGATCGGCTTGGTTACCGAGGTGCCGATGACACTGATTGCCAAAAAGGACCTGCCGCCTAACGGGTTCAGGGATTTCCTGGCATATCTGAAGGCAAACAAGGACAAGATTTCATATGCCAATGCAGGCGTCGGGTCGGCGTCCCACCTCTGTGGCATGCTGTTCATGAGCGCAATCGGAACCGATGTCCTCACGGTGCCTTATAAAGGCACCTCGCCCGCGATGACCGATTTGCTGGGCGGCCAGGTTGATTTCATGTGCGATCAGACAACCAATACCACCTCGCAGATCAAGGGCGAAAAGGTCAAGGTCTACGCTGTAACCTCGACTTCCCGCCTGGCATCGATGCCGAACGTGCCAACCCTGGACGAGTCGGGCCTCAAGGGATTTTCGGTCGGCGTATGGCATGGGGTGTGGGCGCCGAAAGGGACGCCCAAGACAATCAACGACAGGCTGGTCAAGGCCTTGCAGGATGCATTGAAAGACGAGAACGTGAAAGCGCGTTTTGCCGAACTGGGGACGCTGCCGGAGCCACTCAATCGACAGAATCCCGAAGCCTTGCGCGCCCATTTGGTATCCGAAATCGGCAAATGGGGTCCGATCATCAAAAAAGCGGGTGTCTACGCAGACTGAGTCGTCCGCGGCATTGAGTTTTTACAGCGCCCGGCCATGCCGGGCGCTGCCATTTTGAAGGTAAACTTTGCCCATGACTCGTGCAACCCGAAGCAGCAAACCACAATTCTTTCAGGACACCATCGCCATCGTTTACGATTTCGATGGCACGCTGTCCCCGCAGCCCATGCAGGAATATACGGTGCTGCCGAAGATCGGCATCGAGCCCGCCGCGTTTTGGAAGCAGGTGCATAGAGAGGCGGTCGAGACCGATTCCGACCCGATGCTGGTCTATATGCGCCTGATGATGGAAAAGCTGTACAAGAATGACGATGTGAAAATAACGCGCGACGATTTTTCCGCCATGGCGCAAAAGATCCAGTATTTCCCCGGCGTGGAAAGCTGGTTCCCGCGTATCAATGCCTATGTCAGGAAGCGCGGCAACGCGCGCGTCAATGTACAGCACTACATCATCTCAGCCGGTCAGAAGGAAATACTGGAAGGCATTTCCATCCGCAAATTTTTCAAGCAGATTTACGCGTCCGAATATCATTTCAATCAGTATGGCATTGCCACCTTTCCGAAATTGCTGATCACGGATACCTCAAAAACGCAGTTCCTGTTTCGCATCAACAAGGGCAAGGAATTGCTGTCGGAGTCCATCAATGAGCATATGCCGGAAAGCGCCAGGCCCATTCCCTTCCAGAACATTATCTATATCGGTGATGGCATGACGGATGTGCCTTCCATGGCGCTGAACAAGAAAAGCGGCGGGCATGCGATTGCCGTATTCAATCCGAAAACGCCGCGAACCAAGGAAACCTGCGTCAAGCTGCTCGATGCCGGCAGGGTGGACTTTATCGCGCCAGCCGATTACCGCGAGGCAAGCAAACTTGCGGGACGGGTAGAGCTGCTGCTGGATTCGGTCATCGCCGGTATCGCTTATGCAGCCGAAGTCGCTGCCTGCAAGGCAGAGCATGGCTAGTACATTTTGACTGAATAGAATATGCGTCCACTGGCCTTCCAGGTCCTGCGCGCGCTTTCCCATCAGCATTTTGTGTCAGGGGCCGCCCTGGCAAAAAGCATGGGGGTCTCACGCAGCGCCATTTCCGACGCCCTCAGGGATGCCACCGGGCAAGGCATCGAAATATTCAAATTGACACGCCGCGGCTATCGTCTGGCGGCGCCGCTGGATCTGCTCGATCTCGAGGTTATGCGCCAACACTTGGGGGAGGCAACCTGGCGCGTCGATGTCGATATTGTCGAGGTTATCGGCTCGACAAATACTGAACTGGCGAAACGTGCGGCGGCGGGCGCGCCCGGTGGCAGCTGTATTGCCGCCGAGATTCAGACCGATGGGCGTGGCCGCCGCGGCCGTCATTGGAAGTCAGGCCTGGCCACCTCGCTGACCTTCTCCCTGCTGTGGCGCTTTGATCGTGGCGCTGCGCAACTGGGCGGGCTGTCGCTGGCTGTAGGCCTGGCGATCGTGAGGGCCTTGCGCAAAACGGGCATCGGCGCGGTCGGCGTCAAATGGCCAAACGATATCGTGCTCGATGGAAAAAAACTGGGTGGCGTATTGATCGAAACCCAGGGGGATATGCTGGGGCCCACAGCGGTCGTTATTGGTGTCGGCATCAACGTCCGTCTGCCCGAGCTGCTGAGTGCCGATATTGACCAGGCTGTTACCGATGTCCAATCGCAACTGCTCAGCCCGGTGTCAAGGAGCCTGTTGCTGGCAACACTTTTGCGCGAACTGGTATCGATACTGGAGCAGTTCAGCGCCGCAGGTTTTCCCGCCTTGCGCGAAGAATGGCTTGGCAGCCATGCACTTCACAATCGCGGCATTCAGGTAATGCGCGACACGGCCGATACTTTCGAGGCAGTGGTGCGGGATGTGGCGGCAGATGGCTCGTTAATTGTCGAGGCGGCAGGCCAGCGCATCGTGCTGTCATCCGCCGAAATTTCGGTGCGCGATGCGTCCACGATCAAAAAAAACGGCGCTGTCAATACGCTGCGCCGGGGACAGGGGGCGTCTTCTTGAATCAGCTCCTTGCCATCGATGCCGGCAATACGCGCCTCAAGTGGGGGGTGCACGATGGCGGCGGCTGGGTGCGGAAGGGCGCCATGCCAGTTGCGGAAGCTGCGCTGCCCGGTCGTTTGCAAGACCTGTGGCCAGCGCAGGAAATCAGCAATGCGATTGCCTCGAATGTTGCCGGCGACGCCATCGCGACCGCGATTGTAAACGCGCTGCAACCACTGGAGCCCCGATTTATCGTCGCACAGCCTGCACAATGCGGCGTGGTCAACCAGTACCGAATACCCGCGCAACTCGGCAGCGATCGCTGGGCCGCCCTGGTTGCCGCCTATGCCATGGTGTTGCCTGGGACACTGGCGCCACGGCTGGTGATCGTGGCAGGCACGGCACTGACGATCGATGCTCTGACGCCTGATGGCGAATTTACCGGCGGCGTCATAGTGCCCGGCCCGGCACTGATGCGTGCCGCATTGAATCGCGGCACGGCGCGCCTGCCGGCCGAAAGCGGGGGGTATGAAATATTTCCCTCCGGCACTTTGAATGCAATCGCGACCGGCGCCGTGGAAGCCTGCATCGGTGCGATCATCCGCATGCACGCGCATCTCGCCGCTTGCAGCGGTGTCATGCCGGTCTGTATTTTGAGCGGCGGCGCAGCCGGGCTGCTGGCGCCACACTTGGAGATGCTTTCCTTTCCGCTCGTCTTCAACGAAAATCTGGTGCTGGACGGTCTTGTGGCCATCTCGACCGAAATGAATTCACCCAAAGACGATTGACAATGTTGCGCTTCCTGTTCTTCCTGCTGGCGATTGTCTGCGCAGCATTCGCGGTCGCGATCTACCTGGCGGATTCCAGGCCGCCGACGGATGTGGTGCGCGAAATCAATCCGGGTGCGCTCAAAATTGTGTCGGTCACGGAAAGCGGCAAGGCGCAGCAGGAGGCGCTCACCAAGAAGCGTATTGTCGATAGCCTGAATGGCTCAGCCTGCGTTGATTTTTCGGTCAAGCCTGCCGATGCGGGGCGCGCACAAACCGCTTTTGCCGAGCTGCAGCTGGGCGCGCGCTTGAATACGCGCAATATTGAGGATTTCACCCGTTTTGGCGTGGCCACCGCCGCCCAAAACGATAAACGCGTTGCCGATACACTGCTGGCCAATCTGAAAAAAGCAGGTGTCAAGGATATTACAATATTGCCCGACAACAGCATTTCGTTGGGCGTATTTTCGAGTGAGGAAGCGGCCAGGCGCTATCTTTCAGGACTCGAAAGCAAGGCAGGGACTTTGTTGAAAGGGGCGGTAATCAGTCCACGCAATCCGGTAAGCAGGGAGATGGTGTTCACCATCAAGGAGCCGGACATAAATCTGATCGCCAGACTGACGGTCATGCAGCGCGATTTCGATTCCAGTGTCCTGAAGGCCGTCAGCTGCGAGGTTCAGGCGCCTGCCGCTGCAACTCCGGCGCCGGCAACTGCCCCTGCAGCAACGCCAGTAGTTGCCACGCCGACCAAGGGCAAGTAGGAACTACAGCACCTTGCCTGGATTCATGATGCCGGCCGGGTCCAGGGCGCGCTTCAGCGCCCGCATCATGTCCAGCTCGATTTTGGTTTTGTGGTGCGTAATCTCGTCGCGCTTGAGCTGGCCAAGTCCGTGTTCCGCGCTGATTGACCCCCCCGCTTCATCCACATGATCGTAGACGATGCGGTTGATGCGATCGGCATTGCTCAGCCCCTTGTTGGGAAGCCCACAGTTGTAGTGCAGATTGCCGTCGCCGACATGACCGAAACAGACCAGGGAAATGCCCGGAAAAGCCCGCATCAACGCCGCATCGCATTTTTCGATGAACGCGGGGATGCGGGAAATCGGCACCGAAATATCGTGCTTGACGTTCTTGCCTTCGAGCCGTTGCGCCTCGGAAATATCCTCGCGCAGTTTCCACAGCGCCCTGGCCTGGGCGGCGCTGGCGGCGATAACCGCATCCGCGATCAAGTCCCGCTCGAGGGCGCCGCCCAGCTCGGTTTCGAGCATTTCCTGCAAGGGCGCATTGCGCATCGTATCGTTCAACTCGATCAGCACATGCCAGGCATGACGGTCCGCGAAGGGCTCGGCGGTTCCCGGGAAATGTCTCAGTACCAGATCGAGGCAGACGCGCGACACCAGTTCAAATGCGACCAGGCGATCGCCGGCAGCATCGCGCAAGGCACCCAGCAATTCGACCGCTGCCTGCGGCGAGGGCAAGGCAACAAACGCGGTAACCGAAGACTGCGGCCGCGGAAACAGTTTGAGCACTGCGGCGGTGATGATGCCCAGCGTGCCTTCGGCGCCGATAAAGCAGTGCTTCAAGTCATAGCCGGTATTGTCCTTGCGCAATCCTTTCAGACCCTGCCAGACATCGCCTGCGGGCGTGACCACTTCCAGGCCCAGCGTCAGGTCGCGGGTGTTGCCATAGCGCAGCACCGCGGTGCCGCCGGCATTGGTGGAAAGATTGCCGCCGATCGTGCAGGATCCCTCCGCTGCCAGTGACAGGGGAAATAGTCTCCCCGCGGCAGATGCAGCCTCCTGCAAGACCTGCAGAACCACACCCGCTTCTGCAGTAATGGTGTTGTTATCGATGTCGATGTGGCGAATGCGGTTCATGCGATTCAGCGACAGCACCAGGGCATTGCCTTGCCGGTCTGGAATGCCGCCGCCCACCATGCCGGTGTTGCCTCCTTGCGGCACTATCGGTGTCTGCGTTTGCGCACAAAGTTTCACCACGTTGGCAACTTCCGCCGTATTCGCCGGCCGCACGACGGCAAGGGCTCGCCCGGTGTAATTGCCGCGCCAATCGGTGAGATAGGGTTGCATGCCATCAGCATCGGTAATGCAGGCGGCCGGACCGACGATTGCGGCAAATTGGCCGGCGAGGCCGGGCGTGCTGAAGGTTGCGCTCACGGCGGGTCCCTATTCCGCAGGCGGCGCCTGTGCCGCCGGCCCGGCTGCGCGAATTTTGGCGAGCGTAGCCGTGGTGGACCGCTCGAACTGGAAAGGGATGGCATGTACGCTGCCGCCCCAAGCGCTCACCTCGATGCCGCCGACAATTTTGTCGATCGCCCAATCACCGCCCTTGATCAGCACATCGGGACGCGCTGCAAGGATGCGTTCGATGGGCGTGTCTTCCTCGAACCAGGTCACCAGATTGACGCATTCCAGCGCGGCGACCACCGCCATGCGGTCTTCCAGCATATTGATCGGTCGATCGTCGCCTTTGCCCAGACGTCGGACCGAGGCATCGGCATTCAGAGCCACGATCAGCGAGGAGCCCAGCGCGCGCGCTTCGGCAAGGTAGGTGACGTGGCCGCGATGGAGGACGTCGAACACGCCATTGGTGAAGGCAAGTTTGCGCGGCAGGCTTGCCGCGCGAATCGCGAGTTCGGCGGGAGGACAGAATTTATTTTCGAAGGACGGGCGCATCGCGTAATTTTACGCCATGCGCAGCGCCGTTTTCGGCAGACGGCACTCAGGCCGCCTGTATCTGCGGTTTGCCGCCTGCCGTCGACAGGCGCGCGATGAGTTCCTTGCGGAAGCGGTTGAGGTCCGTCGAGGTTTCAAACGAACGATCGAACAGGCTCGACATCTGCTTCAGGATGCCGCCCACCACGCGATTTTCCCAGACCTTGTCGAAATTGATTTGCTTGTCCAGCCAGCGCTCCAGCCATTCGGGGTCGGGCAGGCGGGATTGCACCGTATCGTTGGGAAACAAACTGGTGTTGACGTGCAGATTGGTGGGATGCAGCGGCTTGCCGCTCTTGCCGGAACTTGCCATCAGCACACCGATCTTGGCGAAGGCGAGTTGTGCCTCGGTGCCGACTTTCTCGATGGCGCGCTTCATATAGCGAAAATAGGCGCCGGCATGACGGGCTTCGTCCTTGGAGATGGTGTCGTAAATCTTCTTGATGACCGGCTCGGTATGCCACTCCGAGGCGCGGCGATACCACTGGGTCAAACGAATCTCGCCGCAAAAATGCAGCATCAGGGTTTCCAGCGCAGGCGCCGGATCGAAGGGGAAGCGGACTGCGTGCAGCTCTTCCTCTTTGGGCAACATATCCGGACGAAAACGCTTCAGATACTCCATCAATACCAGGGAGTGCTTCTGTTCTTCATAGAACCAGATCGACATGAAGGCGGAAAAATCGCTGTCGTCCTGGTTGTCGCGCAAGAACATTTCGGTGGCGGGCAGGGCCGACCATTCGGTAATGGCATTCATCTTGATGGTGGTCGCCTGCTCGTCGGTCAGCTTGGCGGGGTCGAAGGTGTCCCAGGGAATATCGTTCGCCATATTCCAGCGGGATTTCTCGAGGTCGCGGAACAGATCGGGGTACAACATCGGTAGCGAAGGTGCGCTTGAATTCATGGCCGTCTCGAATCAGTGTGGTTCTGCATGGGAAAATTGTGCACTAAAAACGACTTCCTTGCTGTGCGCCGGCGCCCCTGGTCGGCAGGCGGCACGTACAAGCTCGCGATAGGATCGACAGTTAAACGCCATTCTTCGCCTTGCAGCCTGTTTTACGCTGCTTTCCCTCGACCGGGAGGCGAATTTACGCACCATCAAAACATAGAAAAACGACAATACGATGAAAATCGCTGTCATCGGATCCGGAATTGCAGGGTTTTTCTGTGCATGCCTGCACGCCAAGCATAGGAGCGTTACCAGACAGCTTACGCTGTTTGAGCAAATGAATACCCTGGCGGGCTAGCAACACCATCGAGGTGACCCTGGGCGGCCTCTCTTATCCGGTCGGTACCAGCTTTCTGGCGCTGGTAGTCGGCGCCCTGACGTGCCGGCTGAAAAAACGCGCGGGCTGAACGCCGATGCCTGCGGCGCCGTTATTTTTCCGGCGCCTTGTCGATGATTTCAAACACCTTGACCACACGCGACACGCCGCTGGTGGTGCGGGCGATATCGGAGGCGGCTTCGCTTTCCTCGCGCGTCACGATCCCCATCAAATAGACCACGCTGCTCTCGGTCACCACTTTGACGTGATTGGGGGACACCTTGCCGTTGTTGATCAGGCGCGCCTTCACATTGGTGGTGATGATGGTGTCGCTGCTGCGCGAGGTCAGCGAGGAATTGCCGCCGATTACGACCTCGTTATGGATGCCGCGCACATTGGGGATCGCGCGAATCGCCTCGCCGATATCTTTTTTCATGTCTTCTGTCGGCACTTCGCCGGTCAGCAGCACAGTGAGGTTATAGCTGGTCACATTGACGTGGGCATCCTTGTATTTATCTTTATCAATCAGTCTTGCGCGCGCCTTCCACTCGACATTTTCATCCTCGATATACATCCCGGTGGAGCGGCGGTCGTCCAGCGCCAGCGCGGTGGCGCCCACGCCGACCGCGGCCAGCGGGAAGCACCCCTGCAGCAGAGGGGCGGAAACGGCAAGCAGGACAGCAGCAAAAAATGCACGCATTATTTTTCCCCGAACATAAGATTGTCGATCGAGTCGCAAAGACAGTGCAGCATCAGCAGATGCACTTCCTGGATTCGTGCCGTGACGGGAGACTCGACATTGAGCAGCACATCGTCCTTGCCGATCAGCTTGCCGATCTTCCCGCCGTCGCGCCCGGTCATGCCAACGACGGTCATGCCTTTTTTGCGGGCGGCTTCGACGGCTGCCACCACGTTTTTTGAATTGCCGCTGGTCGAAATCCCGAACAGGATGTCGCCCGGTTTGCCGAGCGCGCGCACCTGCTTGGAAAAAATCTCGTCATAGCCATAGTCGTTGCCGACGGCGGTGAGAATGGAAGTGTCCGTGGTCAGCGCGATCGCCGCCAGTTCCTCGCGCTCGCGCTCGAAGCGGCCGACCAGCTCCGCCGCGAAATGCTGCGAATCCGCCGCCGAGCCGCCGTTGCCGCAGGAAAGGATCTTGCCGCCATTTTCCAGGCAGGCCACCATGTTGCGTGCCGCGCGCGCGACTTGCGGCGTGAGCGGCTCCAGCGCGCGCAGTTTGAGGGCTGCGCTGTCGCGAAAGTGCTGGGAGATTTTCTGTTCGATGTCCATGGCCTGATTTTAGTGTCCAAATGGGTGATATGCCAAAAGCGATGTGCCAAAAACTATGTGCCAAACGCGTCACGTATCCATTCGATGCCGGACGCGTTCAAATCGTTCAATAAAACCGCGTCGAACCGACAAGCCGGCAACGTGCGCAGGCCGCTCAAATAGTGTTGCGCCGCTGCGATTATGCGCCGTTGCTTGGCGCGACCGATGCTGGCGGCAGCACCACCGAAGCCGCCATTCTTGCGCATGCGTACTTCAACAAACACCAGGGCCGCACCGTCCTGCATGATCAAATCGATCTCGCCCAGCCGGCAGCGGTAGTTGCGCTCCACGCAAACCATATCGCGTGCCCGTAGAAATTTTTCAGCGGCGCGCTCCGCAGCCTCACCGGCATCCTTGCTGCTTTGCCTGCCGATTTTGTCCGCGGGCATCAATCGGCCGGCTTGAAAACAAACGGCATGCCGTCGCGCATTTCCACTGAGGTGAGGGTGCGCACAAACTGCGCGCCGTCGAGCGTGAGCTTGCCGGTAACGCCATCCAGCGGTGCGATGTCCCTTGCCCGCTCCGTCCTGAGGAGCAGTTGCGTCAGGCGCCAGGCGTCGATGCCCAGTGCATACAGGCGTTCGTAATCCAGCGGCAGGGTGCTGGAGGGTTTGGCATAGGCCATCACCGCCGGGTGGTCTTTTTCGACGAACCAGGGCATTTCCAGAAAGCGCACACTTTCCAGATCCACGTTTACCACCGGCTCCGCGCGCGCATCAAGACTGTGCGAGGTGGCAAACACCGGCATGCCGGTGGGCAGATAAGGCCGCGCACCGCGCGCGGTGCCGGCGTCGGCGGCGAAGAAGGCGATTTCGGCGTGCGCGCGTTCCATCGCGGGCTGGACGGTGGTGGTGTAGTTGGTGGCGTCGCCGGAGAGCACAATACGTGCCGCGACCTCGCCGCCCAGTCGCACCCACTCGCGCTCAAATGCTTCCTGGATACGTTTCGCCAGCGGCGTATTGCCGGTCAGAATGGCGACGCGGCGGAAGCCCTGCTGCGCGGCGGCCAGCGCCTGTTGGCGCGCCTCGGCATCGACGTTGAGCGTGATATAGAAGAAGCGGTCGGGCAGTTCGGTCTCGGCAGGCGCATTGAGGGCAAGCGTCGGCAGCAAACCGGCCTGTTTGGCCATGGTGGTCGCGCCATCGCGCGTAATGGCGCCAACATAAGCGATCGCACCTTCCTGCGTTGCCTTGCGATATTGCGCCGCCAGCGAGACAGTTTCATTATCGGTTGGATAGACGCGAAACGGAATGGCATTTGCACCCTCCGCCTGCGCTCCCGCGGTGAAGCCCTGCTTGACGGCATCGGCGGCGGCAACGAGGTCTTTATTGTTCGCCGGAATAATCAGGGCGATATGGGCCTGGCGGATCGGCGGCACGGGTACTGCGTTCGGGTTCACTGCACCTTCCGGCTCAAGCTTGCTGACGATCACCGGTTCCGGTGCCGGCGCGACGGGCGGCGCGGTCTTGACGGACTCGGGTGGCGCCGGCCGTGTGATAGGCTGCGCGCAGGATGCCAGCAAGGCGACAAGCACGATCCACGCGGGCACCATCAATGCGGCAAGCGGCAGGACCGACGGCCCGGCCAAGCGGCCCATGAATTGATCCATCTTTTGCGTACGCATAAACAGACCTGACTAGAAAATTGTGGCTGAAAAAATCAATAACGCATTATATGTGGTCGCTACGCCCATCGGGAATCTCGGCGACATCACGCATCGCGCCCTCGACATCCTGCGCGGCGTGAATGTGATCGCCGCCGAGGATACGCGCAACACTAAATCCCTGCTCACGCATTTCGGCATCGCCGCCAGGCTGATCGCGGTGCATGAACATAACGAGCGCAATGCGGCCGATGGCATCGTCAAATTATTGAGCGAAGGCCAGTCGATTGCCCTGGTCACGGACGCCGGCACCCCGGCCGTCAGCGACCCTGGCGCGCAAGTCGTCGCCGCAGTGCGCGCCGCCGGTTTTGCGGTGGTCCCGATCCCCGGCGCCAGCGCCCTGGTGGCGGCGATATCCGCCAGTGGCGAGGGTGAACACGGTTTTTTGTTTCATGGTTTCCTGCCCGTAAAGGCCGGCGACCGCAAACGCGCGCTTGAACTGCTCAAGCCGCAGCCCTATGCCTTGGTGTTTTATGAATCACCGCACCGCATCGTCGAATCGATCGCCTCGCTCGCTGAAGTTTTCGGCGATACGCGCGAGCTGACGATCTGCCGCGAGCTCACCAAGAAATTCGAAACCATCGTGCGCCTGCCTTTGCAGGAGGCCGTCGCCTGGCTGCGGGCAGGTGACAACAATCAACGCGGCGAGTTCGTGCTGATTTTGTCAAACCCCAGCATTGACGCGGCTTCCGGGCCGGAAATGGCCCAGGAACAAGCGTTGGAGCAGACTTTGCTTTTGCTGCTGGAAGAGCTGCCGCTGAAGCAGGCGGTGGCGCTGGCGGTGAAATTGACGGGGGAGAAGAAGAACCGGGTGTATGAGATGGCGTTGAAACTGAAGCCAGCGAGTGCGTGAATGAAAAGTCGGGGAGCATGGTCATGACGGAATTCGAACAACTCAGGGACCAATTGAGAGTATTTGCCGCCGAACGCGAATGGGACCAATTTCATTCGCCCAAGAATTTGGCGATGGCGCTGTGCGTCGAGGCGTCCGAGTTATTGGAAAAATTTCAATGGCTGAGCGAAGACCAGAGCCGGAATTTGCCGCCTGAATTGCTTGCTGCAGCCGGTGAAGAGGCAGCCGATGTGTTGCTGTATTTGATCCGGCTCGGCGACAAATTGGGCATTGATCTGATTGCGGCAGCCCGGAACAAACTCGAACGCAACGCCCAAAAGTATCCCATCGACAAGGCGCGCGGCAACAGCCGGAAATACACTGAACTCTGAACGGTAATGCAGCCATTCCTGGTTTCGGCGACGCCGGCCACGAACGAAGTCTTCGATATGACAATCGCCGCACCCCAACATCTGCTTCCCTCATCTGGCGCTCACTTCGGCCATCCCCTGCGTCGCCTCTGGTCCCTCGACCCCGCCGTCCGCTTTCTTAATCACGGCTCCTTCGGCGCCACGCCGCATCATGTGCTCGCCGCGCAATCGCATTGGCGCGAGGCGCTGGAGCGCGAGCCGGTGCGCTTCATGGTGGACGAACTGCCGGCGGCGCTGCGCGCGGCGCGCGCGCGCCTGGCGGGTTTTGTCGGTGCTGCGCCGGCCAATCTGGCTTTTGTGGAGAACGCCACGGCGGGTGCCAATGCGGTGCTGCGTTCGCTTCGCTGGCAGAAGGGCGATCGCATCGTCATCGCCAACCACGCCTATCCCGCGCTGAAAAATGCGGCGCGTTTTTTTGCCGAAAAGCATGATCTCAAGATGGTCGAGGCGCGTGTACCCTGGCCGCTGCCGCATGCGCAGGCGTTGGTCGATGCTTATGCCGAGGCCGTCGAGGGCGGGGCGAGGCTGGCGATCGTCGATCACATTTTTTCGCCGCTGGCGGTGGTGACGCCCACTGAGGAAGCCGTGCGCCTGTGTCGCGCGCGCGGTGTGCCGGTGCTGGTGGACGGCGCGCATGCGCCGGGCTTGTTGCCGCTTTCATTGGATGCGCTGGGTGCGATGGGTGCCGATTGGTATGTCGGCAATTGCCACAAATGGCTGTGCGCCCCCAAAGGCTGCGGCTTTATTTTTGCCACCGAGGAAGGACGGCGTGAGTTGCACCCGGCGGTGATCTCCAATTATTTCGGCGAAGGCTTTGAAAGAGAATTCGCCTGGACCGGCACCGGCGATCCGAGTGCGCGGCTGTCGGTGAGTGCTGCGCTGGAGTTTATTGAGGCGCTGGGGGTTGAACGTTACCGCGATCATTTGCGCGATCAGGCGCGCGCGGCGGCTGCGCTCATCGCCGATGCCTGGGGTGTTGCGCCAGGCGCACCGCCGGCAATGTTCGCCAGCATGGTGACCCTGCCGCTGCCGGTGGATGAGCCGGCCACGCCGGCGTCGGCCGCGTACTGGCGCCTGAAGTTGCTGCGCGAGCACGGTATTGAGGTGCACATCATCGCGATCGACGGCCGATTGTGGGTGCGGATTTCGGCGCAGGTTTATAACGAGTTGTCGGATTACGCAGCGCTGGCGCGGGTATTTGCCTGAGGAGCCCGGTGTTGGCGCGACGACTCTCCGCTTCGGGTGTTCGCGGATTGAAAACGCAGAGCGCCTATTGGCGCGGCTTTCCAGCCAAAAATGCCTCAAACACCGCACCAATGCTGGAGTTTAATTTTTTATTTTCCAGGTGCAGCCGGACGCGAGATGAGCGAAAGCTATAATCCCGTCTATGGAAAAAATTACGATCACACGCCCGGACGACTGGCATTTGCATGTGCGCGATGGCGATGCGCTGAAAGCCGTGCTGCCCGATACCGTGCGCCAGTTTGCCCGCGCCATCATCATGCCCAATCTGAAGCCGCCGGTGCGCAGCGTCGATGATGCGCGCGCCTATCGCGAGCGCATCATCGCGGCCATACCGGCCGGCGCCGCCTTCGAGCCCTTGATGACGCTGTATCTCACCGACAACACCGCGCCCGACGAGATCAGGCGCGCCAGGGATAGCGGTTTCATCAAGGCGGTGAAGTATTACCCGGCGGGCGCCACCACCAATTCCGATTCCGGCGTCACCGATTTGCGCAAATGCGATGCGGTATTCGAGGCGATGCAGGCCGTCGGCCTGCCGCTGCTGCTGCACGGCGAGGTGACGGACAGCCATATCGATATTTTCGATCGCGAAAAAATCTTTGTCGAAAAACACCTGATTCCGCTCACATTGCGTTTCCCGAAGTTGCGCATGGTGCTCGAGCACATCACCACGGCCAACGCGGTCAAGTTTGTGCTCGCCGCCAACGACAATGTCGCCGCGACCATCACCGCCCATCATCTGCTGTTCAATCGCAGCGATATTTTCAAGGGCGGCATTCGTCCGCATTACTACTGCCTGCCGGTGTTGAAGCGCGAGGAACACCGCTTGGCGCTGCTCAAGGCGGCGACCGGCGGCAACGCCAAATTCTTTCTCGGCACCGATAGCGCCCCGCATGCGCGCAACACCAAGGAAGCAAGCTGCGGCTGTGCCGGTTGCTACACCGCGCTGCATGCCATGGCGTTGTATGCGGAGGCCTTCGAGAGTGTCGATGCGCTGGACAAGCTCGAAGGCTTCGCCAGTTTTCATGGCGCGGATTTCTACGGCCTGCCCCGCAATACCGGCAAGCTGACCTTGCAGCGCTCGGCCTGGAAAATTCCCGAGGAGATCGCCTTCCCGGTATCGAATGTCGTGCCCCTGCGTGCCGGGGAAACCCTGCACTGGCGTCTGGCCTGAGGCGTGTTTCTGCTTGGGGTGGCGCGGCGTCTGTGGCGGTTGCAGCCTGAAAACCATGCGTGAAACCATGCCCGGCGCGGCAATATCGGCGGCCCTGTCCTGGCCGGAAGCGCAGCCGCGCTTTGCCTCGCCATGCTTCGATGCGATTCGCGCACGGCTGGATGAACTGGGATCGGCCGCCTGGCCGACTGTGGACGAACTCAATCGCCTGGCCGCACGGCATGGTCTTGGCAACCATGCAGGCCTGCCCATCCAGTTCATCGCGCCGCGCGGCGATGAATCAACCGCGATGCACTACGAAACCCGCATTGCGCAAACCGGCTGCGTCGCCACACGCGAGATCTGGCACGATCTGTTCAATGCGCTGCAATGGCTGAGTTTTCCAAAATCGAAGGCGACGATTTCCGCTGCGCATGCCCGCCTGTTGGCCGCGCGCAGCGAGCGGGAATCGAAGGCGCGCTCGGTGCCGCGCGATGTGTTGACCCTGTTCGACGAGGGCGGCCTGGTCATCTGCTCCGCCGATGCTGCCCTGCTCGATCTGGTACGGACATTCAAATGGCGCACGTTGTTTGTGGAACGGCGTGCCGACGCGCTGGCGAATATGCGCTTCTATCTTGCCGGTCATTCGGTGCTTGAAAAAATGCTGGCCCCGTTCATCGGTATCACCGCCAAGGCAATGCTGGTTGAAGTCGAGCCGGATTTTGTTCAGTCGACCGCAGAGGCGCAGCTTGTACAAGCCGACGCCCTCGCCGCACAGTGGCTGCAGGATGAAACCAATCTGCGCTCGACGCGCAATCTGCACCCGGTGCCGATCCTCGGCATACCGGGATGGGATGCCCGCAATGAAGCGCCGGCGTTTTACGATGACCGCCACTATTTCCGCGCCGGCTATACGCGCGATGAAAAGCGATAAAAGTCATCGGCACATTGCCGACCATCACGGGGCGCTGCCCGATGATGCGCGCATGCGATAATCGGGCCGGAAGCACGCCAGACGGTCGCTGTGCACGCGTTGCATAGAGGAAAGTCCGGACTCCATAGAGCAGGGTAGTGGGTAACCCCCATCCACCGCGAGGTGAGGATCAGAGCTACAGAGACGAGTCGCGCATCGGTCGCAAGGCCGTTGCGCGGGTGAAACGAGCAATCTCTACCCGGAGCAATACCAAATAGGCAGGCAGTGATGCGGCTCGCAGAGCCTGCGGGTAGGTAGCTTGAGGCGCGCGGTAACGCGCGTCCCAGAGGAATGACCGTCATAGCACGCAAGTGCCGTAACAGAATCCGGCTTATCGGTGTGCTTCCCCAGATTTTTGTCATTTTGCCTTTTTGAGGCTCGCGCCTTCTTTTCTAGAAGTTACTTTAAGTGTTTAGGCTATGTGGCTAATTACCAACAAGGTTTTCCACAGGCTAATGAGCTTTAGGAATATGCGCTAAGTCCCTGACGCAAAACAAAAAAAACAAAAAACCCGCTTGACTGCGGGTTTTTTGTTGCCTATAGTGTCCACAAGTGGTGAAAAGTGGGTTTTTTGATAAACCTAAGGTTTTTCCCTGTTCGGGAGGAGATTTCGTGTTTCAAGGGGCATCACAAATCAGTCTGGATGCGAAGGGTCGCTTGGGCGTCCCGGTCAAGCATCGTGATCCGCTGTCCGCAGGCAATGCGGGCAAGCTGGTGCTGACGGCACATCCCGAGGGATGCCTGCTGATGTATCCCCTGCAAGCCTGGGAGCCGATCCGCGACAAGGTGATGACCTTTCCCAGTCTTGATCGCACCGCCAGCCTGTGGAAGCGCCTGCTGATCGGTTTTGCCGAAGAGGTCATGCTTGACAGCGCCGGCCGCATTCTGGTGTCGCCCGAACTCCGCGGCTACGCCGGCATCGAAAAACAAATCATGCTGGTCGGGCAAGGCAGCCATTTCGAAGTGTGGAACGCAAGCGCCTGGAACGAGCAGCTGAAGGCCCTGACTTCGGGCGCGGCGGGCCTGCCGCCGGGCACTGAAAACTTCTCTCTTTGACCGCGGCTCGTGAATGAATTCAATCCTTCGCCGGCACACATCACCGTCCTGCTCCGCGAAGCGGTCGATGCGCTGGCAATCAAGCCCGACGGCATTTATGTCGATTGCACCTTCGGGCGCGGTGGGCACAGCCGCGAGATCCTGGCGCGTCTGGGGCCTGCGGGAAAACTTATCGCCATCGATCGCGATGTCGCCGCGATCGAGGCAAACCGGATAGACGACAAGCGATTCAGCCTGGTACATGCGGCGATGAGTGACATCGCGGCAGTGCTGGAACAGCAACAGGCAGGCGCAGTGGACGGGGTGTTGGCGGATTTGGGGGTGTCATCACCGCAGCTGGATGATGGCGAACGGGGTTTCAGTTTCCGTTTCGATGCGCCGCTGGACATGCGCATGGATCAAACGCGGGGCGAAACCGTTGCCGATTGGCTGGGTCGCGCCGAAGAGCGCGAAATTGGGGAGGTCATCTGGCGCTATGGTGAAGAACGGTTTGCTAAGACCATTGCAAGGAAGATTGTTGCGGCAAGGAGCACCGGACGTATTCGGACCACGCGCGAGCTTGCCCAGCTCGTGGCTGAAACCGTCCGCACGCGCGAGCCGGGCCAGCACCCCGCAACCCGCACGTTTCAAGCTTTTCGGATTTTCATCAATCAAGAGCTTGAAGAGATAGAAAAGGTTTTGCCGCGGGCCGTGACCTGCCTGCGGACAGGAGGAAGATTGGTCATTATCAGTTTCCACTCGCTGGAAGACCGCATCGTGAAGCGCTTCATGCAGGCCGCTTCCCGGGCGGACCGTCTGCCCTCGAATTTCCCGATTCGTGCCGGCGAGATCGACGAAGCCACGCTGACCCTGGTCGGACGCGCGGTGAAAGCCGGCGAGGCCGAGGTCTCCGCCAACCCGCGCGCGCGCAGTGCGGTGATGCGCGTGGCCGAACGCACCGCGCTGCATGCGAGGGCCGCATGACGCGCCTCAACATGATCCTGCTGATCGCGCTCGTCGGCTGTGCGCTGTCGGTGGTGACCTCGCAGCACAAGGCGCGCAAGCTGTTCATGGAGCAGCAGTCGCTGCAGGACGGCGAGCGCAAGCTCGACCAGGAATGGCGCGAGCTGCTGATCGAAAGTCAGACCCTGGGCACCGGCAAATTCATCGAACAAAAAGCCACGCGCGACCTGGGCATGACCGTTCCGGACGCGAAGAAGACTGTGATCCTGATGCTTGATGCCGCGCCCGCGGCCATGGCCGACCCGAAAACGGGCGATTGGGGGGCCGCCAAATGAATTTCTCCTCCAAACGCATCGCTTCGCCGGAGTTGCGCCTCAAGCTGGAAGGCTGGCGCTCGCGGGTGGTGCTGATCGGCTGTCTCGGCGTGTTCGCGATCCTGCTCGGCCGTTCGTTTTATTTGCAGGGGCTGAACAACGATTTCCTGCAGGCCAAGGGCGAGGCGCGCTTTGTCCGCGTGGTCGACATGCCGGCTTCGCGCGGTGCGGTGATGGACCGCAACGGCAAGGCGCTGGCGATTTCCACCCCGGTCGAATCGATCTGGGCAGCGCCCGCCGATATGGAGGCCCTGGACAATGCGCAACTCAACAAGCTTGCGTCCGTGCTGGCAATGGACAGGAAGCAGCTCGCCGACAAGCTCGGCGAAAAGGAAAAAAATTTCGTGTGGGTCAAGCGCCAGCTTTCGCCTGACCAGGCGGCACGGGTGATGGCCCTGAAAATTCCCAGGCTGTTTCAGCAACGCGAATTCCGCCGTTATTACCCGGCCGGCGATGTCACGGCGCATGTGATCGGTTTCACCAGTCTCGAAGATCAGGGGCAGGAAGGCATCGAGCTGGCACAGCAGTCCTTGCTGGCGGGCTTCCCCGGCCAGCGGCGCGTGATCAAGGACCGCAAGGGACGCATCGTCGAGGACGTCGAAAGCCTGAAAGTGCCGCGCGAAGGCAGGCCGCTGAGCCTGTCGATCGACGAGCGCCTGCA
Organism: Usitatibacteraceae bacterium; assembly: GCA_036394575.1. Classification (GTDB taxonomy): domain Bacteria; phylum Pseudomonadota; class Gammaproteobacteria; order Burkholderiales; family Usitatibacteraceae; genus UKL13-2. The sequence continues at coordinate 22,533 of DASWEY010000034.1, forward strand.
ATACATTGCCCATCGCGAGCTGAAGGCGGCGGTCGAAGCCAACAAGGCCAAGGGCGGGGCACTGGTGATGCTCGATGCGCACACCGGCGAAGTGTTGGCCCTGGTCAACCAGCCGGATTTCAACCCCAACAACCGCGCCAATTTCCAGCCCAGGCAGATGCGCAACCGCAGCGTCACCGACACCTTCGAGCCCGGTTCCACCTTCAAGCCGTTCGCGGTCGCGGCCGGCCTCGAGGCCGGCATCATCAAGCCCGATACCGTGATCCAGACCGGCAACGGCCTGACCATGGCCGGCTACACGATTACCGATACCCACCCGGCACCGCAACTGAGCGTGGCGGAAATCATCCAGCATTCCTCGAACATCGGCACCGCCAAGATTGCATTGCAGCTGCCGGCGGAGCAGTTGTGGAATTTCTATAACGAACTCGGCTTCGGTCTGGTGCCCAAGACCGGCTTCCCCGGCGAGGCCTCGGGCCGACTGCGTCCGGCCAGGGCCTGGCGACCGGTTGAGCAGGCGACCATGTCCTACGGTTACGGCGTGTCGGTCAGCGCCTTGCAGCTGGCGCGTGCCTACACCATTTTCACCAACGACGGCGTGCTGCTGCCGGCGACTTTCATGAAGCGCGACGGCGAAGTGATCGGCAAGCAGATCATCTCCGCCAAAACCGCGCGCGCGCTATCGCAAATGCTCGAGACCGTTACACAGGCCGGCGGCACGGCGGTCAAGGGCCATGTGCCCGGCTACCGCGTGGCCGGAAAAACCGGCTCGGCCTGGAAGATCGTCAACGGCCAGTATGCGGAGAATCTCTATCTCTCGTCCTTTGTCGGTTATGGCCCGGTGTCGAATCCACGATACATCGTGGCGGTCACCATCGACGAGCCCTCCGCGGGCAAGGTCTACGGCGGCGATGTATCCGCGCCGGTGTTCTCGAATGTGATGTCGCAGGCGCTGCGCCTTGCCGGTGTGCCGCCCGATGCGCAGATCAAGGAAGCGGCCGCGCCCGCCGTACTTGCCGCTGCGAAGGACCGCGGCTGATGAGCAGCGTGATGAATTCAATCTCCCCGGACATGTTGCCGATTTCCTCACCCGACGCCCTGGTTCGCGCGCTGGTCACCCTGCCTGCGCAAATCAGCGAAGTCACCGCCAGCAGTCGCGAGGCGCGCCGCGGTTCGATGTTCCTCGCCTATCCGGGCGCGACCCGCGATGGCCGCGATTTTATCGCCGATGCCATCGCCCGCGGCGCCTCCGCCATCTTGTATGAGGCGAACAGTTTTGCATGGAATGCCGGCTGGAAAGTGCCGCATATCGCGGTCGACAACCTGAAAGCGCATGCCAGCCTGATCGCGGGTCATGTCTACCGGCACCCGTCCGACGCGCTATGGATGGTCGGCGTGACTGGCACCAATGGCAAGACCTCGGTGTCGCAATGGGTGGCGCAGGCGCTCGGCATCGCCGGCCGCAACGCAGTGGTGCTGGGCACCATCGGCAACGGTTTCATCGGCAGGCTGGTCGTTTCGGGCAACACGACGCCCGATGCGGTCGATCTGCAGCGCCTGCTGCGTGAATACGTCAATGCCGGCGCCAATGCTTGCGCGATGGAAGTGTCGAGCCACGGCCTCGACCAGGGGCGCGTCGCCGACATCAAATACGACGTCGCAGTGTTCACCAACCTGACTCGCGACCACCTCGACTATCACGGCACCATGGAGGCCTATGGCGAGGCCAAGTCGAAATTGTTCACGGCGCGCGGCCTGAAGACAGCGGTGATCAATGTCGATGACCACTTCGGGCGCACCCTGGCGGACCGCGCCGAACAGCGCGGCATCGCGGTCACGCGCTTCGCCTGCAACGGCGGCAGCAAGTTCGCCAATCTGTTCGCGACCGACCTTTCCGTCACGGCGGGCGGCCTGTCGTTCACGGTACGCTGCGCGCCTGGCAACTCCGGCGAAGCGCGAGTGGAAAGCGCCATCCTCGGCGCCTTCAATATTTCCAATCTGATGGCGGTGATCGCGGTACTGCACGCCAGCGGCATTGCCCTCGACAGGGCTGCCGCGATTGCCGGACAGCTCACGCCGGTGCCCGGGCGCATGCAGACAGTGGATGGCGGCGGCGGGCGCGGCAGCGCTAGCAACAAACCCCTGGTGGTGGTCGACTATGCGCATACGCCCGACGCGCTGGAAAAGGCGCTATCCACGGTGGCCGCGATCGTCCCCGATCGCGGGCGGCTGATTTCGGTATTCGGCTGCGGCGGCGACCGCGACCGCGGCAAGCGCCCGCAGATGGGCGCCATTTCGGCCAGATATGCCGACATGAGCATCGTGACCTCGGACAATCCGCGCACCGAGGAGCCGCGCAAGATCATTGCCGATATCGAACCGGGGCTGTCCGGTTCCGTCTATCGCGTCGTCGAGGACCGCCAACAGGCGATTTACGAAGCCCTCAACGAGGCGCGCGCCAACGATATCGTGGTGATCGCCGGCAAGGGACACGAGGATTACCAGATCATCGGCGAGACCAAACTGCATTTCAGCGATGTCGAAGTGGCACGCGAAGCGCTGGCGGAATGGCGGGGGCGCGCATCGTGAGCCCGTCAATCAACCGCCTGATGAGTCTGCGTGAAGCGGCGGCTGCCGTCGGTGCCGCCATGGTCAATATCGGCGTCGAAGGAGATGCTGCGCTCGCCGGTGTCTCCACCGACAGCCGCAATATCAGTGCGGGCGAACTGTTTGTCGCGCTGCCCGGCGAAAATTTCGACGGTCATGATTATGTTGAGGCTGCCCAGGCGCGCGGCGCTGCCGGCGCAATGGTGTCGCGGGCAATTACGACACCATCCACGTTCCCGCAAATCATCGCCGACGATACCTTGCTGGCGCTGGGCCGGCTGGCGCAGAGCTGGCGCAGCCGTTTTACCCTGCCGGTCATTGCGCTGACGGGCAGCAATGGCAAGACCACGGTCAAGGAAATGTTGCGCGCGATTCTTCGGGCGCATACCGGCAGCAGCGCCACGGTGCTGGCAACCGGGGGCAATCTGAACAACCACATCGGTGTGCCGCTGATGATGCTGCGCCTGAATGAGCAGCATCGTTACGCCGTGTTCGAAATGGGCATGAACCATTTGCTCGAGATCGACTATCTCACGCGCATGCTGAAGCCCGATGTGGCGTTGATCATCATGGCGGGTACGGCGCATATCGGTGAGTTGGGCAGCCGCGAGGCCATTGCCCAAGCCAAGGGCGAAATCCTGGCTGGTCTGCCCCGGGATGGCGTCGCAGTCATCAATATGCACGACCGGTTCGGCGAATATTGGCGCGGCCTTGCCGGGGATCGCCGGGTGATCGGCTTCGGTGTACTGCCCGCGGACGAGGTGCAGGGCGAATTTTCGGCGGAAGCACTGACCATTCGTCATGGCGACAAATCGGTTACGGTGCATTTGCATGTCGCCGGCGAGCACAACCAGCGTAATGCGCTGGCCGCTGCCGCTGCCGCGATTGCCGTCGGTGTTCCTCTTGCCACCATCGGTGAGGGACTCGAGGATTTCGACGGTGTCGCCGGCCGGCTTCGTACCTACGAAGGCCATGGTGGCGCCACAATCATTGACGATACTTACAACGCCAATCCCGATTCGGTACGTGCCGCCATCGATGTGCTTAAAACCCGGCGCGGCAAGCGCCTGCTGGTGCTGGGCGATATGGGCGAACTGGGTCCGGCTGCGCGGGAAATGCACGGCGAAATCGGCGTGTATGCGCAAAACGCCAATCTCGACGGCGTATTTGCACTGGGGCAGCTGACCGAATCGACGGTGATGGCCATGGGCGCCTCGGGCTGGCACTTCGATTCCATCGATGAACTGGTGCAGGAAGTCCTGCCCCAGCTCAATCCCAATGCAACGGTGCTGGTCAAGGGCTCGCGCTTCATGAAGATGGAGCGCGTGGTGGCGAAACTGGTACCCAACTTTCACGGGACATCACACTAATGCTGCTCGAACTCTTTCAATGGCTGGGCAAGGATATCCGCGCCTTCAATGTGTTCGGCTACATCACCTTGCGCACCGTGTTGGCGGCGCTGACTTCGCTGTCGATCTCCTTCGTGATCGGCCCCTGGATGATCCGCAAGCTGACCCAGCTGAAAATCGGCCAGGCGGTGCGCGACGATGGACCGCAGACACATCTGGTAAAAGCCGGCACGCCGACCATGGGCGGTGCGCTGATTCTCACCGCGGTCGCCGTGACCACGCTGCTGTGGGGGGACCTGGAAAACCGCTATGTCTGGGCCTGCCTGGTGACCACCATCGGCTTTGGCGCCATCGGCTGGGTGGACGACTACCGCAAGGTGGTGTTCAAGAATCCCAAGGGTCTGTCGGCGCGCGCCAAGTTCTTCTGGCAGACGGTGATCGCGGCGCTGGCGCTGTCCTATATCGCCTACCGCGCCAATCTGCCGCAGCAGACCGACCTGATCGTGCCCTTCTTCAAGACGGTCGCGATCCCGCTCGGCACCATCGGTTTCATCGCCTTCGGCTGGCTGGTGGTGGTGGGTTTCTCCAATGCGGTCAACCTCACCGACGGCCTTGATGGCCTCGCGATCATGCCGACCGTGATGGTGTCGTCGGCGCTGGCGATCTTTGCCTATGTGGCCGGCAACAAGGTGTTCGCCGGCTATCTCGGCGTGCCGCATATCGCCGGCGCCGGCGAACTGGCCGTGTTCTGCGGCGCTATCGCCGGGGCCGGCCTTGCCTTCCTCTGGTTCAACGCCTATCCGGCCGAAGTGTTCATGGGCGATGTCGGCGCGCTGGCGCTGGGCGGTGCTCTCGGAATGATCGCGGTGATCTGCCGCCAGGAAATCGTGCTGGTAATGATGGGCGGCGTGTTCGTGGTGGAGACCCTGTCGGTGATGATCCAGGTCGCCTCGTTCAAATTGACCGGCAAACGCGTATTCCGCATGGCGCCCCTGCATCACCACTACGAACTGAAGGGCTGGAAAGAAAATCAGGTCGTTGTTCGCTTCTGGATCATCACGATGATGCTGGTGTTGTTCGGACTGTCCACATTGAAACTCCGCTGAAACGACACGACGAAAAGGCCGTGAGGTGAACTGGCATGACAAAAAAATACTTGTTCTGGGTGCGGGAGACACCGGACTCTCCGTCGTCCGATGGGGGCAACGCGTGGGTGCTCGTGTGCGACTCGCCGACACCCGCGACCATCCGCCCGGTCTCGACGAGCTTCAGCGCGACCACGCCGATGTCGAGTGCCTCACCGGCTCCTGGCGTTCAGCCCGCTTTGACGCCTTCGTCGGCGACGCCGAACTCATTGTTGCAAGCCCGGGCGTGGCCGTTGCGGGGCCCGCGTGTGACCCGGCCGTCGCGCGCGCCATCGCGGCGGGGAAGGAAATCGTTGGGGACATCGAGCTTTTTGCGCGGCAACAAAATTCGCTGACCGGACAGAATGGAAAGAAACCCAAAGTGATCGGCATCACCGGCTCCAATGGAAAATCGACCGTGACCGCAATGGCCGGCGCCATGTGCGCGGTCGCCGGGTTGAAGACGGTTGTCGCCGGCAATATCGGCCTGCCGGTGCTGGATGCCCTCGCCCTGGTCGATCGCGACGGCGAGCCGGATGTCTACGTGCTGGAGCTGTCGAGTTTCCAATTGGAGACAACGTCTTCCCTGCACCTAGAAGCCGCCACCATGCTGAATCTTTCGCAGGACCATCTGGATCGCTACGCCTCGATGGACGATTACGCAGCCGCCAAGCAGCGCATTTTCCGTCACGCGCGTCAGCAGGTGCTGAACCGCGAAGATGCTGCCAGCATGCGCATGCTGCTGCCCGGCACGCCGTTCTCCAGTTTCGGCACCGATGCGGCGCCGACGGCGACCGATTTCGGCATCGAACGGCAGGCGCTGGCAGAGGGCCGCGAGGCGTTGCTGCCGCTGGCCGCGATGCCGGTAACCGGCTTGCATAATGCGGCCAATGCCCTGGCTGCAATGGCGCTGTGCCGCGCAATTGGCGCCGACCGCGTGGGGATCGTTGATGGCCTGCGTCATTTCAAGGGGTTGCCGCACCGCGTGGAAAATGTGGGCGTCATCAACGGCGTGTCGTTCTACGACGATTCCAAAGGAACCAATGTCGGCTCGACCGTGGCCGCCCTTAACGGCATGACCGTGCCCGTGATCCTGATCGCCGGTGGTGAAGGCAAGGAGCAGGACTTCTCGCCGCTGGCGGAGCCGGTGCGCAAACATGCGCGCGCGGTGGTACTGATCGGCAAGGATGCGCGCCTGATCGAAAGTGCCATCACCAGCGCCCGCTCGTTTGCCGATATTCCGAGCATCCATGCGGCGTCGATGGCCGATGCGGTGGAGACCGCCTATGCCCGGGCGTCTCCGGGCGATGCCGTGCTGCTGTCGCCGGCCTGCGCCAGTTTCGACATGTTCAAGAACTACAAGCACCGCGGCGAAGTGTTCGCGGAATGCGTGCAGGTCCTGAAGCGGAAAGTGGAGGGCGGCCGTGCTGTATAACCCCTCAGCCCCCCGTGCCGAACTTGACCTCTCCCTGTTCTGGAGCGTGGTCCTGCTGCTGGCGATCGGCCTGGTGATGGTCTATTCCGCCTCGATCGCGATGGCGGAGGCGGAGAAGGTCTCGGGTTATCGCACCCATTATTTCCTGATGCGCCACGCCATCTACCTGGGATTGGGCGTCGTCGCCGGCATGGTCGCCTTCCAGATTCCGATGGCGATGTGGCAGCGCCTCGCGCCCTGGCTGTTCATCGGCGGCGGCTTCCTGCTGGTGCTGGTGCTGATCCCCGGCATCGGTCGCGAGGTCAACGGCAGCCGGCGCTGGATTCCGCTGGGATTCATGACCATGCAGCCCTCGGAAATCATGAAACTGTTCACGGTGCTGTATGCCGCCGATTACACGGTGCGCAAGGCGGCGTTCATGCATGATTTCAAGAAAGGCTTCCTGCCGATGCTGGCGGTGATGGTCTTCATCGGCGCCATGCTGCTGCGGCAACCGGACTTCGGCGCCCTGGTGGTGATCACTTCGATTGCGATGGCGATCCTGTTCCTGGGCGGTCTCAACTGGCGGGTGTTCGCCGGGCTGGTGGTGCTGTTGGCGGCGGCTTTTGTGGTGCTGATCATTTCCTCGCCGTATCGGCTGCAACGCATTCTCGGCTTCATGGATCCTTGGGCGGATGCCTACGGCAAGGGTTACCAGCTGTCGCACTCCCTGATTGCCTTCGGGCGCGGCGAGTGGCTGGGTGTGGGGCTGGGCGCCAGCGTGGAAAAACTTTTCTACCTGCCCGAGGCGCATACCGATTTTCTGCTCGCGGTGATCGCCGAGGAACTGGGGTTCGCGGGCGTGGCCCTGATCATCGCGCTGTTTGTCTTGTTCATTCACCGCGCGTTTGCGGTCGGACGCGAGGCGATGATGCGCGAAAAATATTTCGCCGCGCTGGTCGCACAGGGTATTGCGGTGTGGATCACGGTACAGGCCTTTATCAATATGGGTGTCAATATGGGCCTATTGCCGACCAAGGGGCTGACCCTGCCCTTTCTGTCGTTCGGCGGCACCGGCATTCTCATCAATTGCGTCGCGGTCGGCATTTTGCTGCGCATCGATTACGAGAACCGCGCCACCACGGCGCGGGCGAGGCGCGCATGAAGACCGCGCTGATCATGGCGGCAGGTACCGGCGGGCATATTTACCCTGGCCTGGCGATTGCCGAGGTGCTGTCGGCGCGCGGCTGGCGCATCGTGTGGCTGGCGACGCCGGCGGGCATGGAACACAAGCTGGTCGGTCGTGCCGGCTATTCAATCGAGGTGGTGGACATGGCCGGGGTGCGCAGCAAGGGCGCGATTGCCTGGCTGACCCTGCCGCTGCGATTGCTGCGGGCTTTCTGGCAGTCGCTGCGCATCATTCGCCGCGTTCAACCGGCGGTGGTGATTTCGATGGGCGGCTACATCGCCTTTCCCGGCGGGATGATGGCGGTGCTGCTGGGCAAACCCCTGGTGGTGCATGAACCCGGCGCGCATGCCGGACTGACCAATCGTGTGCTGGCCCTGATTGCGGACCGGGTGCTGGTTGGCTTTCCCGACACCTTTGCGCAGGTGCCGAAAAACGCGGTGGCTAAACTGCTGCCCCGGCCCGGAAAAATCGAATGGCTTGGCACGCCCGTGCGTGCCTCGATCACGCAATTGGTCGCTCCGCAAACGCGGCTGGCCGGACGCAATGGGGCAATCCGCCTGCTGGTTGTCGGCGGCAGTCTCGGCGCCAAGACCTTGAACGACCTGGTGGTGGCTGCACTCGCCACCTTGCCGGCCGAACGGCGGCCGCAGGTCATCCACCAGTCCGGCGAAAAAAATTACGAGGAATTGCTGGCCAGTTATCGCCAGGCGGGGGTGGAAGCGAAGGTCCTGCCGTTCATCGACGATATGGATGAAATGTATGCCTGGTGCGATGTGATGCTGTGCCGCGCCGGCGCCATCACTGTCGCCGAGTTGGCCGCCGCCGGCATCGCCAGCATCCTGGTGCCCCTCCCGTATTTTGTCGCCGAGGAACAGGACGCGAATGCCCGCTTCCTGGCCGACGCCGGTGCCGGCGTGCTCGTCAAGCAGCTGGAGACCACCCCGCAAAAGCTGGCGGAACTGATTGCCTCTTTCACGCATGACAAAGCGTTACAAATGGCGGCGATCGCGCGCCGCCTCGGCAAACCCGAGGCCACCCCGGCCTGCGCAGCGGCGTGCATGGAAGCGGCGGCATGAGCTTGTGAGCCAAATTAAATGAAACAGAAAATCAAACATCTTCACTTCATCGGCATCGGCGGATCCGGCATGTCCGGTATCGCCGAAGTGCTGCTCAACCTCGGTTATCAGGTGAGCGGCTCCGACCTGTCGGAAAACGCGCCGGCCAGGCGCCTCAGGAATCTTGGCGCGAAAGTGATCATCGGCCATGCAGCCGCCAATATTGCCGGCGCCGACGTGGTGGTGATTTCCAGCGCAGTGAAGGCGGACAACCCGGAAGTGGTCGCCGCCAAGACGGCACGCGTGCCGGTGGTGCCGCGCGCCATGATGCTGGCCGAGCTGATGCGTTTCAAACAGGGCATCGCCATCGCCGGCACCCATGGCAAAACCACGACCACCAGCCTGATTGCCCATGTGCTTGGCGAAGCGGGGCTCGATCCTACCTGCGTGATCGGCGGGCGCCTGAATTCGATCGGCACCAATGCGCGCCTGGGGCAGGGCGAATATCTGGTGGCCGAGGCGGATGAGTCGGATGCGTCCTTCCTCTATCTGCAACCGATCATGGCCGTGGTCACGAATATCGACCAGGACCATATGGAAACGTATGAGCATGACTTCGCCCGCCTGAAGTCGGCGTTTGTGGAGTTTCTGGAGCATCTGCCTTTCTATGGGCTCGCGGTGCTGTGCGCGGACGATGCCAATATCCGCGAAATCATGCCGCGCCTGTCCAAACCGACGCTCACCTATGGCTTGAGCGAGGAGGCGGAACTGCGCGCCATCAATGTGCAGGCCGACAATGCGCGGATGCGTTTCACCGCAATTTCGCGGCGCGATAAAAGAGTGCTCGATGTCGACCTGGCGCTGCCGGGACTGCATAACGTCAGCAATGCGCTGTCGGCAATCGCCATTGCGCGTGAAATCGGCATCAGCGACGAGCATATCGCGCGCGGTCTGGCCAGCTTCACCGGCGTCGGCCGCCGCTTCCAGCGCTATGGGGAAATCGCCATCGCCGGTGGCGGTCACTACACCCTGGTCGACGACTATGGCCATCACCCGGTGGAAATGGAAGCCACGCTGGCCGCCGCACGCGGCGCTTTCCCGGGCCGCCGCGTGGTGCTGGCGTTCCAGCCGCATCGCTATACCCGCACCCGCGATCTGTTCGAGGATTTCGTCAAGGTGCTGTCGACCGTCGATGAACTGATCCTGGCGGATGTGTATCCGGCCGGCGAGGCGCCGATTGTGGCCGCCGATGGCCGCGCGCTGGCGCGCGCGGTGCGCGTGGCCGGCAAGGTCGAACCGCTGTTCGTCAACAGCGCAGACGAGATCGCCGGGGCGGTCGAAAGCCGCGTTCACGACGGCGATGTGGTGGTCACCATGGGCGCCGGCTCGGTCGGTGGCGTCGCGCCGCGCCTGGCGGGCAGTGGGGGCGGTGAATGAACATGGCCGAATCCCTCAATCTCGGACGCGCCCTGCGCGGCGAACGCAAACACAATGAGCCGATGGCGCGGCATGTGTCCTGGCGCGCCGGCGGGGTCGCCAAACAGTTTTACAAGCCCGCCGACCTTGCCGACTTGCAGGCTTTCCTGCATACCTTGCCGCCGGCGGAAGAGATTCTGTTTGTCGGCCTCGGCAGCAATCTGCTGGTGCGCGACGGCGGCTTCACGGGCACAGTCGTGCTGACCACGCCAATGTTATCCGGACTGGCGCTTGATCCGAACGATGCAAACGTCGTTGTTGCCGGCGCCGGCGTGGCCTCGCCGCATGTGGCGAAATTTGCCGCCAGAAATCATCTGGCCGGCGCCGAATGGTTGGCCGGTGTGCCCGGCACCGTCGGCGGTGCATTGGCGATGAATGCCGGATGCTATGGCACCGAAGCCTGGGACCAGGTGGAACACTGCACCACGCTCGATCGCACGGGCCTGCTGCATGCACGCCACAGGGACGATTTTGAAATCGGCTATCGGCATGTCGCCCCCAAACCGGCGCGCGAGGAATGGTTCGTGTCGGCGCATTTCCGGTTCGTGCCGGGCGAGGCCGGCACTGCGCAGGCGCGCATCAAGGAACTGCTGGCCAAACGTATGGCCTCGCAGCCTTTGGACAAACCCAACGCCGGCTCGACCTTCCGCAATCCGGTGGGCGACCATGCCGCGCGCCTGATCGAATCCTGCGGACTCAAAGGATTTGCAATCGGCGGCGCGCAGGTGTCGGTAAAGCACGCCAATTTCATCGTCAATACCGGTACCGCGACCGCCGCCGAGATTGAAGCGCTGATTGCGCACATGCAGAAAACCGTACGCGATAACACCGGGGTGGAACTGGTGCGCGAAGTGAAGATTGTCGGGATGAACAAATGACCATTGATGTCAAAAAACTGGGCAAGGTCGCGGTGCTGATGGGCGGCCCCTCGAGCGAGCGCGAGATTTCCCTGTTGTCGGGAAACGGCGTGCTGGCGGCGCTGCGTGAAAAGGGCGTCGATGCGCACGCCTTCGACCCGGCGGTCCACTCGGTATTCGATCTGCCGCGCGAAAAATTCGATCGCGCCTTTATTGCATTGCATGGCCGCTTCGGCGAAGACGGCACCGTGCAGGGCGTGCTCGAGACCATGAAGATCCCTTACACCGGCAGCGGAGTGATGGGCTCGGCGCTGGCAATGGATAAATGGCGCACCAAGCTGGTGTGGCTGGCCGCCGGTGTGTCCACGCCGAAATACCTCATGCTGAACCCGCAAAGTGACTGGGTGCAGGTGATCGATGAGCTGAAACTGCCGCTGATCGTGAAACCGGTGCGCGAAGGGTCCAGCATCGGCATCACCAAGGTGAATACGGCCGGCGAGCTGCTGGCGGCATTCGATCTCGCTTACAAGCTCGACCCCCTGGTCATTGCCGAAGAGTTTGTGCAGGGCCAGGAACTGACTGCATCGGTGCTGGGCGACAGCACGAGCCTGACCGCGCTGCCGCTGATTCGCATCGAGGCGCCCGAAGGCAAGTATGACTATCAGAACAAGTACTTCACCGACGTCACCAAATATCACTGCCCGGCGGGGATTCGCGCCAGTCTCGAAACCGAGATTCGCGCCGCCACCCTGAAAGCGTTCCGGCTGCTCGGCTGCGAAGGCTGGGGTCGCGCCGATCTGATCCTTGGCACCGACGGCCGCTACAGCTTCCTTGAAATGAACACCTCGCCCGGCATGACCAGTCATTCGCTGGTGCCGATGGCCGCGCGCACGGCCGGCATGAGTTATGCCGATCTGTGCCTGAATATTCTCGCCGCCGCATCGTTGAAAAATTGATCGTGCATACATGACCCAGACCCGCGACCATCCGACCCCGTTCTTCCGCCGCCGCATCGTGGTGCTGGCGGCAGGATTCGTCACGATGCTGCTGGCGGCCGGCGGGGCCTGGCTCGCCTGGCGGGCGCTTCCGGAAGTGCCAGTGCGGGAGGTGCGCTTCGTCAACGCGGCCGAGGGCGCCTTTGTCCACGTCAATGGCGAGGATCTGTCACGCGTCGCGCGAGCGGTGGCCGCCACCCGCGTCAGCGTGCTGCGCACGGATCTGGCCGAAGTCAAGGCGGCTGTCGAGCAGATCGCCTGGGTGCGGCGTGCCGATGTGCACCGCCAGTTGCCGGACGGAATTGAAGTGAGGATCGAGGAGCAGGTGCCGTTCGGCGTCTGGCGCAATGCAGGCGGATTGATGCCGGGTCCTGCCGTCGATGCCGGCGACGATGAAGCAAACGCTGCCGCGGATCTGCTCATCAACCGTTTCGGCGAAGTGTTCAGGGGTGTATTGCCCAACGAACAACAGGCGCTGTTGCCGGTGCTGGTCGGGCCACCCGAGGCGGCCAGGGAAGTGCTTGCCGGTTTCGAGCAGTTCGGCAAACAACTCGCGCCAGTCGAGCGTGCGCCGCGCGAGTTGCGATTGTCGGTGCGCCGCGCCTGGACCTTAAGGCTGGATAACGGTACGACGCTGGAGGTCGGTCGCAGCGATGCATCGTTGCGCATGGCGCGTTTTGTCCAGGCCTACCGCCAGGTCGCCGCCCTGCAGGACCCGGGCGCCCATCTGGATTTGCGTTACCAGAACGGCCTCGCCCTGCGCAACGCGAGCCTGGCAGCGCCGGCACCGAAGATATCGGGGCAAACAAAAATGCGGACAAATGTGAAGACGAGGTCGAAACGAACATGAACGGTATTCCAGACAGGACCCGCCATGAATAAACCGCGCGAAACCAAGAAGCTTCTCGTGGCGCTGGATATCGGCACCTCGAAGATCATCTGCATCGTCGCCGAAATCACGCCCGATGGCGGCATGGAGGTACTGGGTCTCGGACAGCATCCTTCGAAGGGGCTGAAGAAGGGCGTGGTCGTCAATATCGAGGCGACGGTCCACGGCATCCAGCGCGCGCTCGAGGAAGCCGAGCTGATGGCCGACTGCAAGATTCGCGACGTGCTGACCGGCATCGCCGGTTCGCATATCAAGAGTTTCAACTCGCACGGCATGGTGGCGATCAAGGACAAGGAAGTTTCGCAGTTCGATGTCGACCGCGTGATCGAAACCGCACGCGCGGTGAACATCCCGATGGATCAGCAGATCCTGCATATCCTCACCCAGGAATTCATCATCGATGGACAGGAAGATGTGCGCGAGCCGGTCGGCATGAGCGGTGTGCGCCTCGAAGTGCGGGTGCATATCGTGACCGGTGCGGTGAGCGCCGCGCAGAACATCATGAAATGCGTGCGCCGTTGCGGGCTCGAAGTGCGCGACCTGGTGCTGCAACCGCTGGCCTCGGCCATCGCGGTGCTGTCGCAGGACGAGAAGGATCTGGGTGTCTGTCTGGTCGATATCGGCGGCGGCACCACCGACATCGCAGTGTTCACCGGCGGCTCGATCCGTCATACCGCCGTGATTCCCATCGCCGGCGACCAGATCACCAACGATATCGCGATGGCCCTGCGCACCCCGACCAAGGACGCCGAGGACATCAAGATCGCGCACGGCTGCGCCTTGCGGCAGATGGCCAGCATCAACGATGTGATCGAAGTGCCCGGCGTCGGCGACCGCGAGCCGCGCCAGCTGTCGCGCCAGACGCTGGCCGAAGTGATCGAGCCGCGCGTCGAGGAGCTCTACTCGCTGATCCAGCGCGAGCTGCGCGCCAGCGGCTTCGAGGAACTGCTGTCCAGCGGCATCGTGCTGACCGGCGGCAGCGCCGCCATGCAGGGCATGGTCGAGCTCGGCGAGGAAGTGTTCCATATGCCGGTGCGCATGGGGGTGCCCAACTATTCGGGCGGTCTCTCCGAGGTGGTGCGCAATCCGCGTTTCTCGACCGTTGTCGGCTTGCTGATGTCGGGGCTCGAGCAGAAAAAGCGCGACGAGCATGTGCGCATGCACTCGGCCAATTTCAAAAGCGTATTCGAAAGAATGGCTTCATGGTTCAAGGGAAATTTTTAGGAAGGTTCATTTTCAAGATGTTTCATAGCAGAGGAGAAGCAAAATGATCGAGTTAATTGACACAGAGCAACCCGAGGCCGTCATCAAGGTCATCGGCGTGGGCGGCTGCGGCGGCAATGCGGTCGACCATATGATCAGCAACGGCGTGGTCGGCGTGGAGTTCATTTGCGCCAATACCGACGCGCAGGCGCTGAAACGCAATCAGGCGAAAACGGTGATGCAGCTGGGCGGCGCGACCACGCGCGGCCTCGGCGCCGGCGCCAACCCCGATGTCGGCCGCCAGGCGGCGATGGAGGACCGCGACCGCATCGCGGAAATGATCCAGGGCGCCGATATGCTGTTCATCACTGCCGGCATGGGCGGCGGTACCGGCACCGGCGCGGCGCCGATCTTCGCCGAAGTCGCGCGCGAGCTGGGTGTGCTGACGGTGGCGGTGGTGACCAAGCCCTTCGCCTTCGAGGGCAAGCGCATGAAGGCGGCCAACGCGGGCATCGAGGCGCTCAAGCAGCACGTCGATTCCCTGATCATCATCCCTAACGACCGCCTGATGGAAGTGCTGGGTGAGGATGCCACTTTCGAGGACGGCTTCAAGGCCGCCAACGATGTGCTGCACGGCGCCGTGGCCGGCATTGCCGAAATCATCAACTGCCCGGGCATCGTCAACGTCGACTTTGCCGACGTGCGCACGGTGATGAGCGAAAACGGCGTGGCGATGATGGGTTCGGCCATGGCCAGCGGCGCGGACCGCGCCCAGGTCGCCGCCGAGCGCGCGGCCGCCAGCCCCTTGCTGGAGGATGTCAACCTCACGGGCGCCCGTGGGGTGCTGGTCAATATCACGGCCAATAAATCGCTGAAGCTGAAGGAAGTTCATGAAGTCATGAACACCATCCGCAGCTTTACCGCCGAAGATGCCACCGTGATTTTCGGCAGCGTGTTCGACGAAAACATCGGCGACCAGTTGCGCGTGACCATTGTCGCCACCGGCCTGGGCGGCGCGATTGCCAAAAAGCAGCCGCAGATGGTCTATTCCGCGCCGATGATGGCGAGAACCGGCACCGATGACGCGGTGGGCGCGCCCATGGCTTCGCCGGCCGGCGCCATCAACTACGCAGAACTCGATACGCCGGCCGTTACCCGCCGCCGCCGCGATGCCACGGTGACGGCGATGCAGCAATCCGGGGTCGAGATGTACGATATCCCGGCCTTTTTGCGCAAGCAGGCAGACTAGCCGGCCAAGTCACTCATCCCGCCCGGGCGAACCTCTGCCGCCCGGGCGGGATGCCTGACTTGACCGCGGGTACTTGCCCGGCATTGCCCTGATCCCCTGCCGCGCTATTGAAATGGTTGGAATTGCCGCAATTAAGTAATAGAATCTGATATTTACCGCGCTGCACCATCCGCTTCTGCCGCAATGATCAAACAACGTACCTTAAAGAATAAAGTTCGCGCCACCGGCGTTGGTGTGCACCTCGGCCACCGGGTCGAGATGGTGGTGCGCCCGGCTGCACCGGATACCGGCATCGTTTTTTGCCGCAGCGATATGTCCGGCGCCCCGACTGTTCGTGCCCATGCGCTCAATGTCAACGACACCCGCATGTCGACGCGCATCGAGAATCCCGCCAACGGCGCCAGGGTTGCCACCGTTGAACATCTGATGTCCGCCTTTGCCGGGCTGGGTATCGATAATGCCTATGTCGATCTGTCGGCCGAGGAAGTGCCGATCATGGACGGCAGCGCCGGGCCGTTCGTGTTCCTGCTGCAGTCGGCCGGCATCGAAGAGCAGGCCAAGGCCAAGCGCTATATCCGCGTCAAGAAAACCATCGAGCTGAAGGACAAGGACCGCGTGGTGCGGCTGGAACCCTTCAACGGTTTCAAGCTCAGGTTCGCGATCGATTTCGACCACCCGGTATTCGACGAATCGGCCTCCGAGATCGAGATCGACTTCGGCACAGTCTCGTTCGTCAAGGAAGTGGCGCGCGCCCGCACCTTCGGCTTCACCCATGAAGTCGAGGCGATGCGCTCGATGGGCCTGGGCCGCGGCGGCTCGCTGGACAATGTGATCGTGATCGACGATTTCCGCGTGCTTAATGCCGAGGGGCTGCGTTTCGACGACGAGTTCGTGAAGCACAAGGCGCTGGATGCGGTGGGCGATCTGTACATGCTCGGCCATCCCCTGATCGGCGCGTTTTACGGCTTCAAGTCCGGCCACGCCATGAACAACCAGTTGGTGCGCACCTTGCTGGCGGATGAATCCGCCTGGGAGTTTGTCACTTTCGACAAACGCGAACAGTTGCCGCGGGCTTTCGGCAATATGTCCCTGGTCACCGTTTAAGTTATTTCACGCGCCGATGCTGATCGGATTACGCCTGCTGTTGCTGGTCGCCGGGTTGGCGGTCGCGGTGGCTTTCCTGGGTTTCCTGTTCACCAAAAATCCCCGCTTTTTGCAGCTCAGCAAGAATATCATCAAGGTCACGCTGCTGTTTGCGGCGCTGATTGCGATCATTTATATCCTTGAGCGGGTCCTGCTCGCCTGAGGCAGCACCACGTCAAACAGTCTTTTTGCGGACAGTTAGCGCACGCTCTCTGCGTTTCTGAATTTGCTGGATCGTGGTTTTAAGCGGCGACTCTTCAAGCGCTTCGGCCAGCTTGCCCAGGGAGCTGTCCGGCATTGGCGCAATGGGTGCGACGGTCGTCGCCCGCGTCCGCCTGGGGGGCTCCCGATCGAGGGCCAGGGACTCCGGTTGCACCACCACCCGAATTGCGGTAACCTCTTGTTCTTGCATTTTATTTTCTTGAAATTTCGCCAGTAATCGCGGCAGCATCTGCTTCAAACTTGCCGCAACCGCCCCATTCGCGGCAGCAATAACCAAGGTCGTTCCCTCCACTGCAGCTACCCGGCTTGATGCGTTCAGGCCCGCAGGGATGGTGCTGACATACGTCTGTTGAAAGCGAGAAATCAGATTGAGCCGCTGCAGCATCGGTGCAATCGCCTCGTTCTCGCCCATTAGCGCGTGAATGGGTTTGAAGCCGGTTTTGTGTCCCGCGTTTTTCATTCCCGTTGCGTCAAAGTTGTGAAGGGTGTTGCATGAACATAATTCTGGTATCCGACAGTCTGGCGAAAAGCCGCATTGTGACCATTTCCCAGTCGCAGATTATCATGGCGGCCCTGGGCTTTGTCAGCGCCGGCTTCATGTTCGCACTGGGCACCTACTGGGTGACGATGAAGTACGCGGTGGACATCCAGAACCCGTTCATCCAGAGCCTCATTTCCACCCTGACCCAGCAAAAAACCGCGCAGGCCGAAAAGGATATGCGCGAGCAGCTCAACTCCCTGGCCGTCAAGCTCGGCGAAATCCAGGCGCGGCTGATGCGCCTGGATGCCTTCGGCGAACGCCTCGGCAAGGCCGCCAATATCAAGCCCAGCGAATTCCGTTTTTCGGAAACGCCCGGCCAGGGTGGCCCGGCGCCATCGCCGGCCTTGTCCGGCGAAATTTCCTACCAGGATTTCAGCGCGCGGCTGGCCGCTATTTCGCGGGTGCTGGATGACCGTTCCGACAAGCTCGGCGTTTACGACTCCATCCTGATGGAAGGCCGCCTGGCCGCCAAGGCCATCCCGACCACGATGCCGGTCGAGACGGGCTACTACTCGTCGAACTTCGGTTACCGCATCGATCCCTTCAACGGTCGCAGCGCCTTCCATACCGGCGTGGACTTCATCGCCGGCGTGGGTTCGCCCATTCTGGCCGCGGCCGGCGGCGTGGTCTCAGTGGCCGAGATGCACAGCGAATACGGCAATATGATCGACGTCAATCACGACAACGGTCTGACCACGCGTTATGCTCATCTTTCCAAGATCCTGGTCAAGGCCGGCGATGTCGTGCTCAAGGGCCAGCATATCGGCGACCTGGGCGGCACCGGCCGCGCCACCGGTCCGCATCTGCATTTTGAAGTTCGCGAAAACGGCGTCCCGCTGAATCCGAACCGGTTCCTGCATTTCGCTCGCGCCCCGGAAGCCGCGCCTGACGTCAAGAACGCCAGCGCCCCGTAACTCTCCCTCTGCCGGCCGGCCACCTTGCGTGGCTTGCCCGGCGCGCATCTGTCCCCATCTCATCCGCAGCGGATGATGGTCATGGGGAAAGCTGCATTTCCCCTGCGTTTCCATAACAAATTACCAAACCAATACATTGCCGCGGGCTCCTGCCCGCGGCAAACAGGAAAGTCCCCATGCTCGACAATTTTTTGAAGTCCATCTTCGGCAGCCGCAACGAACGTCTGCTCAAGCAATACCGCAAGCGCGTACTGGCGATCAATGCGCTCGAACCCGCCATGGAAAAGCTGAGCGACGCCGAATTGCGCGCCAAGACGGATGAATTCAAGGAGCGGTTCGGCAAAGGGGAAACGCTCGACGACCTGCTGCCCGAGGCTTTCGCCACGGTGCGCGAAGCCGGCAAGCGTTCGCTGGGCATGCGTCACTTTGATGTGCAACTGATCGGCGGCATGGTGCTGCATGACGGCAAGATCGCCGAGATGCGCACCGGCGAGGGCAAGACCCTGATGGCGACCCTGCCCTCCTACCTGAACGCCCTCAGCGGCAAGGGCGTGCATCTGGTCACCGTCAACGATTATCTGGCCAAGCGCGACTCGGAGTGGATGGGGCGCCTGCATGGCTTCCTCGGCCTCACCGTCGGCTGCAATCTTTCGCAGATGCCGCATGAGGAAAAGCAGAAAGCGTTTGCGGCCGACATCACCTATGGCACCAATAACGAATTCGGCTTCGATTACCTGCGCGACAATATGGTGACGAACAAGGACGAGCGCGTGATGCGCGGCCTTAATTTCGGCATCGTCGACGAGGTCGACTCGATCCTGATCGACGAGGCGCGCACCCCGCTGATCATCTCCGGCCAGGCCGAGGATTCCGCTTCCCTGTATGTGAAAATCAATACTCTGGTGCCGTTCCTGAAAGCGCAGGAAACCGAGGAAGGGCCCGGCGATTTCTGGGTGGACCTGAAGCAGCACCAGGTCACGCTGTCCGAATCCGGCCATGAACATGCCGAGGAACTGATGGTGCAGAACGGCCTGCTCCCGGCCGGCGCCTCGCTGTACGAACCCTCGAACATCATGCTGATGCATCATCTGTATGCGGCGGTGCGCGCCAACGTGCTGTACCACCGCGACCAGCATTACGTCGTGCAAAACGGCGAAGTGGTGATCGTCGACGAATTCACCGGCCGCATGATGGCCGGCCGCCGCTGGTCGGATGGCCTCCACCAGGCGGTGGAAGCGAAGGAGGGCGTGAAGATCCAGAACGAGTCGCAGACCCTCGCCTCGATCACCTTCCAGAACTATTTCCGCCTGTACGCAAAACTGTCCGGCATGACCGGCACGGCCGACACCGAGGCCTTCGAATTCCAGCAAATCTACAATCTGGAAACCGTGATCATTCCGCCCAACAAGCCGATGGTCCGCAAAGACACCAATGATCTGGTCTATATCACCGCCAAGGAAAAACATCGCGCCATCGTGACGGATGTGCAGGACTGTTACGCGCGCGGCCAGCCGGTGCTGCTCGGCACCACCTCGATCGAGAATTCCGAGCTGCTGTCGGAACTGCTCAAATCGGAAAAACTGCCGCATCAGGTGCTGAACGCCAAGCAGCATGCGCGCGAGGCCGAGATCATCGCCCAGGCCGGCAAGCCCAAGGCCATCACCATCGCCACCAATATGGCCGGCCGCGGTACCGACATCGTGCTCGGCGGCAATCCGGAAAGCACCATTCACGCGATCGAGGCAGATGCCGCGTTGTCCGCGGTGCAGAAGGAAGAAAAGATCGCCGCGGCGAAAACCGAATGGCAGAAACTTCACGACGAAGTGGTCGCCGCCGGCGGCCTGCATATCGTTGGCTCCGAGCGCCATGAATCGCGCCGCATCGACAACCAGTTGCGCGGCCGTGCCGGCCGCCAGGGCGATCCGGGCTCCTCGCGTTTCTATCTCTCGTTCGAGGACCCGCTGCTGAAAATCTTCGCCGGCGACCGCCTCAAGGCGATCATGGCGCGGCTCAAGATTCCCGAGGGCGAGGCGATCGAGGCCGGCATGGTGTCGCGTTCCATCGAAGGCGCGCAGCGCAAGGTCGAGGCACGCAACTTCGACATCCGCAAGCAGTTGCTGGAATACGACGACGTCGCCAACGACCAGCGCAAGGTGATCTACACGCAACGCAACGAACTGCTCGATGCCGACGATATTTCCGAAACCATCGCCAATATCCGCGCCGATGTGCTGCGCGAAACCGTGCAGCAGCATGTGCCGGCGGAAACCGTTGAAGAGCAGTGGGATATCCCGGCGCTGAAGCGCACGCTGGAAACCGAATTCGCCATCAAGGCGCCGATCGACGACTGGCTGAAGCACGACAACGAACTCGACAGCGACAAGATCGCCGCGCGCACCATCGCGCAGGCCGACGAGGAGTACAAGGCCAAGTTCGCCAGCGTGGAAAAAACACTGTTGTACCAGTATGAGCGCGCGGTGATGCTGCAGTCGATCGATACGCACTGGCGCGAGCATCTCGCCTCGCTCGACTATTTGCGCCAGGGCATCCATCTGCGCGGCTATGCGCAAAAGCAGCCCAAGCAGGAATACAAGCGCGAGGCCTTCGAGTTATTCGGCGGCATGCTCGACAGCATCAAGCGCCAGGTCACGCAAATCCTGATCAATGTGCAGGTGCGTTCGCCGGAAGAAGTTGCCGCAGCCGAACAAGCCGCGGAAGACGCCGCCGCGCGCGCCGCAACGAACGTGCAATACCATCATGCCGATTACGACGAGGCCCTGGCTGCGGCCGACAAGGCGGCGGAGGACGCGGCCGCCGCGCCGTTCGTGCGCGAGGGCGTGAAGATCGGCCGCAATGATCCCTGCTTCTGCGGCTCAGGCAAGAAATTCAAGCACTGTCACGGCAAGCTGTCGTAACTTTCCTCAGCGATTTTCACGATAAAATAAAACGTAGAACGCCATTTGGTGCGACTTTCCGAGCATTAATGCCTGGAAAGGCGCGCCAATGCTGGAGTTTCATTTTTGATTTGAGGACGCATCCGACAGCATGACGGTATCGTCATCCGCATAGGCCGGCGTGCAGGCGCAGATGATTTTCAGCGCAACGCTGCCGGTGTTGCGCACAAAGTGAGGCGTGCCCGGCGGAATCAGCACGGTGTCGCCCACGCCGATATCGAATTCCGCATCGCCCAGCGTCATGCGTCCCGTACCGGCGGTGATGTGATAAATCTCCTCGCTGCGCCGATGCATATGCGCCTGCGTGCGCATGCCGGGTTCCACCGTGGCCTCGGCAAAACTCTGCGCGTGCACGCCGAGACTGACATGCACCGCCGGATGCATCAGCTCGCGGATGGTGGAGCCGTCCTTGGTGGTGAACGGGGTGGCGTTGCGATAGCTGCTTTTCATTTTGTGCGGTTCTCCGGTTTCATCGGCCCACATTCGCCCGCTTTCCCCCTCATCGGGCACAGGTTCCATGCCATAATTTTGGCACGACTCCCTCCTCGCATCAGAAAGAGCCATCATGGCCGTCAATTATCAGCCCCCCAACCCGGCAGAACTGCATCCGGTCCCCGGTGTCATGCTGGGCCATGCCGAGGCGCATATCAAAAAGCCGAATCGCAAGGACATGCTCGTCATCGCCCTGGAACCGGGCGCGCGGGCGGCGGGGGTGTTCACGCAAAACCGCTTTTGCGCCGCGCCGGTCATGCTGTGCCGCAGCTATCTGGAATACACCTCGGAAGTGCGGGCGCTGGTGGTCAATACCGGCTGTGCCAATGCCGGCACCGGCGAACAAGGTTTGGCTGACGCGCGCGCCACCACCAAGGCGGTGGCGGAGGCGCTCGGTTGCAAGCCGCAGCAGGTGCTGCCGTTTTCGACCGGGGTGATTCTCGAACATCTGCCGATGGAGCGCGTCCTCGCCGGCATTCCGCAGTGCATTGCCAATCTCAAGACCAATGGCTGGCATGACGCCGCGCACGCCATCATGACCACCGACACGGTGCCCAAGGCGGTGTCGAAGCAGATCGTCATCCAGGGCCGCACGGTGACCATCACCGGCATTTCCAAGGGCGCCGGCATGATCCAGCCGAATATGGCGACCATGCTCGGCTTCATCGCCACCGACGCCGTGGTGGGGCCCGATGTACTGCAGGACATGGTGCGCGAGGCGGCCGACGTCTCGTTCAATGCCATCACCATCGACGGCGATACCTCGACCAATGATTCCTTCATCCTGATCGCCACCGGCAAGGCCGGCCACCCGCAGATCAACGGTGAAGGTACCGCCGAGTACGGGCAGCTGCAGCTGGCGGTCAACGAGGTGGCGATCGAGCTCGCGCAGGCCATCGTGCGCGACGGCGAGGGCGCCACCAAGTTCATCACCATCAAGGTGGAAGACGGCAAGACCCGCGCCGAATGCATGAAGGTGGCCAAGGCCATCGGCCAGTCGCCGCTGGTCAAAACCGCCTTCTTCGCCTCCGACCCCAACCTGGGGCGCATTCTGGCCGCCATCGGGTATGCCGGCATCGCCGACCTCGACCCCAACAAGATCAAGCTGTACCTAGGCGATGTGCTGGTCGCCGAGCACGGCGGCCGCGCCGCCGGCTACCGCGAGGAAGACGGTGTCCGCATCATGAAGGAGGCGGAGATCCTGGTGCATGTGCACCTGGGACGCGGCAAGGAAAACGTGATCCTCTGGACCTGCGATTTCTCCTACGATTACGTGAAGATCAACGCCGACTACCGTTCATGATGTTTGGCAAACTGGAACATAAACTCGAGCAGGTTCTCGCGCGCGCCGAAACGCTGGTCGAGCGCCTTGGCGCGTTCTTGCCGGAACCGCCGCCGGCGCAAAACTGGCAATCGATCGCCTGGCGATGGCGGCGCAATCGCGGCAGCGGCAGCGGCTTTTTGCAGCCGGTCGCGCACCCGCATGTGATCCGCTTCGAGGACCTCAAGGACATCGACGAGCAGAAGGCGCGCCTCGACGCCAACACCCGTCAATTCGTCGAAGGACGGCCCGGCAATAATGTGCTGCTGACCGGCGCGCGCGGCACCGGCAAGTCCTCTCTGGTCAAGGCGGCCCTGCATCGCTATGCCAGGCGCGGCCTGCGCCTGATCGAGGTGGACCGTGCCGATCTCGTCGACCTGCCGGAAATCGCCGACCTGATCGCGGCGCGTCCCGAACGCTTCATCATCTTCAGCGACGATCTGTCGTTCGAGGCCAACGATCCCGGCTACAAGGCGCTGAAGTCGGTGCTCGACGGCGGCATCGCCGCGACCAATGACAATATGCTGATCTACGCGACCAGCAATCGCCGTCATCTGATGCCGGAAAAAATGAGCGAGAACCTCGACGCCACCCATACCGAGGACGGCGAGATTCATCCCGGCGAAACCACCGAGGAAAAAATTTCCCTGTCCGAGCGCTTCGGCCTGTGGCTGTCCTTCTATCCCTTCGGCCAGGAAGAATATCTGCAGATCGCGCGTCACTGGGTGGGAGTGCTGGCCCCTGCCGCGACGCATGACGAGGATGCGCTGCGCAAGGCGGCGCTGCTGTGGGCGCTGGAGCGCGGCTCGCGCAGCGGGCGGGTGGCGTATCAGTTTGCGCGCGACTGGGCGGGGCACGCTGCCCTTGGGCGGCCATCGCCCAAACCCACCGTGAAGCGCAAGGCGAAAGTCAAAACTGCCGGCGCCGCCAACATCAAACGCAGTCTCAAAAAATAATCCGCCGCCTCCGTTGCGGCAATCTGCCGGGACGTGCCAATCATTCGCCCATGAGCAAAATCACCGACGTTGCCGTTGCCATTTTCCTGAAACCCGACGGCAGCTTTCTGCTGTCATCAAGACCTGAAGGCAAGCCCTATCCCGGCTACTGGGAATTCCCCGGCGGCAAGATCGAGCCCGGCGAATCGGTGCGCGATGCGCTGGTGCGCGAGCTGGTCGAAGAGCTCAATGTCACCGTCACGCGGACCACGCCCTGGTTCACGTTCATGATGCACTACACCCATGCCACGGTGCGCCTGCATTGCTGGCGCGTGCAGGCATGGCAGGGCGAGATGCGCGGCATGGAAGGCCAGCAGTTCGCCTGGCAGACGCTCGATGCCCTGACCGTCGCGCCGACCCTGCCCGGCTGCGTGCCGATCTTTCGCGCGCTGGCCTTGCCTGCGATTTACGCCATCACCAATGCGGGCGAAATCGGCGCGGCGGCCTATCTTCGCCGGCTCGAGACGGCGCTGCAAAAAGGCTTGCGCCTGATCCAGCTGCGCGAAAAGGCCATGCCCTATGCCGATTTGCGCCGCTTCGGCGCTGAGGTCATGGCCCGCGCGAAGGCCCATGGCGCGCGCGTGCTGGTCAACGGCGACGGCATGCTGGCCAATGATATCGGCGCCGATGGCGTGCACCTGAGCGCGGCGCAACTCGTCAATATGCCATCGCGGCCCGAGTTTGCCCTCGTCGGCGCCTCCACCCACAGTCGTGCCGAACTGGAACGCGCCGCCGAACTGAAGTGCGATTTTGCGGTGCTCGGCCCGGTGAAGGCCACACTCACCCATCCAGCGCAGGCGCCATTGGGCTGGCAACGTTTTTCCGAATGGGTGCAGGCCGCGCCGCTGCCCTGCTATGCGCTGGGCGGGATGGTGATGGGCGATCTGCCTGCCGCGATCGAACACGGCGCGCAGGGCGTGGCGATGCAACGCGGCCTGGGCGGCTGATGGGCGCTCAATCCGATGGCGAACACAGCGATGGCGATAATTTTTTGCCGGCGGCCGCTCCGTTAATATGTACGGTACCGAATCTCGCGACGCCGCCACTTTCCAACTCTCGTACGCATGACTGAATCTTCCGTGTCCATTGACGCCAGCAACATCCACTTCAAATCGTTCAATTTCCACGGCCTTAAATCCGGGCCGCGCCTCATCGTCCTCGGCGCGGTGCATGGCAATGAAACCTGCGGCACCCAGGCGATTCTGCGGGTGATGGAGGAAATCGACGGCCGCAAGCTGAATATCGTACGCGGCAGCGTCACCTTTGTGCCGGTCGCCAATCCGCTGGCCTTCGCGCGCGGCGACCGCGTCGGCGACCGCAACCTGAATCGCAACCTCGCCCCCACCACACAGCCGCAAGATTTTGAAGACCATATCGGCAACTGGCTGTGTCCCTTGTTGGCGCAGCACGAGGTGTTGCTCGACCTGCATTCCACCCGCGCCCCAAATCCGCCCTTCGCGATGCTCGGCCCCGAAGACAATAGCGGCGCCCTGCAACCGTTCCGCCATGCGGCCAGGGAGCGCGCGCTGGCCCGCTGCCTGGGGGTGCGCCGCTTCGTCGACGGCTGGCTGGAAACCTATGCTCTCGGCGTCGCGCGCCGCATCGAGTCGGCGAAGGCCGCGCGCGCGGGCGTCGAACTGAATCCGCACAACACCGACCCGCGCTACGGCGTCGGCACCACCGAGTACATGCGTTCCATCGGCGGCTACGCCGTCACCCTCGAATGCGGCTCGCATGACGACCCCGCCGCCCCTGTGGTCGGCTACCACGCCATTCACCATACCCTCGCCCATCTCGGCATCAGCGATGAAGCGCCGCCCGCACCCGTTGAGAATTACGAGGTGCTGCGCATGTTCGACGTCATCGACCGCGCCCATGCCGACGATAGCTTCAGCCGTGAATGGTCCAGCTTCGATGCGCTCGGCAAAGGCGACCGCATCGGCACCCGCCACGACGGCACGCCGGTGCTCGCCGAAACCGACGGCCGCATCCTGTTCCCGGATGCGAAGGCCACGCCGGGGCACGAGTGGTTTTATCTGACGAAGGCGATCAGGTCGATTTGAGCAGCTTGAATTCGTCGGGGAGATTTTCAACCCCGCCAATTAGCCGATTAAAACGGTGGACCGGATTCCAGCTCATTGTCCAAAATAAGCTGGAGCAACAAAGTCTTTTGAATTGTCGAATATGCGAAGTCCAGCATTGGTGCGGCTTCCAAGCCAAAAATGCCCGGGAATCCGCACCGAATGGCGTTCTACGTTTTCTTGCGCCAGCGCAGTGAAGAGATAACATCAGCACCATGCCTGCGACGTTGCCCATCGAATCCATCGCCACCCACCCCGACTTCCGGCGCCTCGCCGGCATCGCCGGAATTGACGTCGATTTGCGCTACGCCGGCCGCGACAACTTTGTCGGCCGCGATCTGTATTCGCCGCTTGATTGCGCTTGGCTGCATCGGCATGCCGCCGAGGCCTTGGAGACCTCGGTGGCGTGGCTCAAACAAGATCGTCCCGAACTCAAATTGCTGGTGCTCGATGCCCTGCGCCCGCAGCGCGTGCAGGAACAGTTATGGGCGGCATTGCAGGGCACCGATCTGCTCGGCTACCTGGCCGACCCGGTGCGCGGCTCGATTCATTCCTTCGGCATGGCGGTGGATATCACGCTGATCGATGATGCCGGGCAGGAACTCGATATGGGCGCGCCCTTCGACGATCTCAGCGAACGCTCGCATCCCGCGCTGGAAGCCGCTTTCGCGGCGCGCGGCGAACTGACGGCGCGGCAGATCGGCAATCGGCGCCTGCTGCGCCATGCGCTGGCGCAGGGCGGCTGGCAGGGGATCGGCAGCGAGTGGTGGCACTTCGATTGCGGCGATCGCGAACGGGTGCGGGCCGAGTACACGCGCATTCTGTAGGCGCCGCCATCGCCGCCATCGCCATCAGGGCAGAGGGCGCGGAACGGGTATCGTTTCCGATGGCGTGCCGCCTGCCGGCAGCAAATCGACAAGCGCCTCCAGAATCGCCGCCGTCTCGGCATCCGGCACGCCGTCAAAACGAGCAGGGCGATATTTCATCTGGAAAGCGCTGAGCACATTGCGCGTGGCTTCGTCGAGCTGGCCATTGAGCGGCACGGCGAAGCCAAAGCGCGCCAGCCGTTGCTGGAACCAGTCCACCTCCGGCAGGCTCGCTTCAAACGCCGTGCGCTTTTGCGCCACCAGTGCCACATCCGGCCACGGGATCAATCCCGCATCCGCCAGCTGCTTCCAGGGAAACCGCGGGCCGGGGTCGATCTTGCGCTGCGGCGCGATATCGCTGTGGCCGAGGATGTACTCCGGCTTGATGCGGTGCTCGGCGACGATTTTTTTCACCAGCGCGATCACCGCATCGATCTGTTCCTGCGGATACTCGGCCCAGACCCGCCCCTCCGAAGTATCGCGTTCGCCGCGGTTGACGATCTCGATGCCGATCGAGGCCGCATTGAGCTGCGCATAGCCGTTCCAATAACTGACGCCCGCATGCCAGGCGCGCTTGTTTTCCGGCACCAATTGATAAATCGTCGGCGGCGAAACGTCGACCAGATAATGGCTGCTGACATCGCCCACCGTTAGCTCCTCCAGCGAATGCTGGAAATCCCCGCTGGTGAAATGCAGGATCAGGAACTGCACGCGGCTGTCCTGGTTTTGCGAGGTGTAGCGGGTGTCGATGGGCGGGCCGCTGGTGCAGGCGGTGAGGGTGAGAGCGATGAAGATGGAGGGAAAAAATTTCATTGCGCTAGCGCTGAACTATCGCACACGTCGGTTCGGTGAAGTTTCGTCCGAAGCAACTTTTCGCGCTATCTCGATTTCACGTTGTGGCGAATCCGGGAGACAGACATGGAGCAGCTTGATGCTCTTCGGGAATCGCCCATTTTTAACCTCTTTCTCAAAATGTCGCAGCATGTCTAATTCAGTGAAAATAAGGAGTCGCTTTTTTGCCCCTTTAGCGTGAAGTAGATAGAGCGTATCGCATTTTATTTTTTGAATCTTTGCTGTTGCCAGTTTGTTCCCCGCAGTGCGGGCTGAACTAGTAGATATATTTCCGATAATTGCGTCGTCGGAACTCACGGCATCAAACTCGAATCTGCCATCCCACGCCAGCAGAACCCTTTTGCTGGAAAATGCTAGACCATAGCGATTGGGTAAATCGTTCTTCAATACCCAAACTTCTCCTTTTTTTTGAGCTCTTGTATCGGCCATGTTTGCGCTTTAAAGTAAAGTTATAAGGGGGCTCAATTTTGAGCTAACTTTTTGGATTCAAAAGAAAGCTATGTGCACGCATCAAACCGCAGTTTAAGTAACGATGACGCCCTCGTCTACAACCTGCATAGGTAGGGTCGAAAGCAAAAAGCTGCACGCGGCAAATCGTGCGAATTCATTTTGAATGTGGGTGAAATGGCAGCCAAAATTGGGCCCCGGACAAAATCCGGGGCGACAATTCTGTTCAAGTTTCTGGGTGACGACTGAAATATGCAGATCGCCATTTGGCGCGCCTTCCCAAGCAAAAATGCTCCAAACACCGCGCCAAATGGCGACCTACGTTTTTCAAATCCGAAAATAAAAATGCCCGCCGCAATTGCGACGGGCCTTTTTTGTTTCCGCAACCTCACCGTATCGCCGGCGTGTCTGGCGCGCATGTCTGCCAGGACGTGACCTCAAGGCATGCCCGCGACCTGTCGTGTCTCATTGAGTTTCGCCAGCTTGGCCCTGAGCTCCGGCATGATCGCCGCGACCGCCTTTTCGCCCTCGAGTACAGCCTTGTTGCGCCCGCTCGCATCGACGGACGGCAGGCCGGAGGTCACGGGCCGAATGACGATGTCGGCGCTGGACTGCTCGTGCCTGTTGATGGTCTGGCCGAATATCGAAAAGGTCTGCCACAGGATGTCGGAGATGCCTGCCGTGCTTCTATCCTGGGGGCGGTCGGAGATGTCGACAGCGATGACGAAATCGGCGCCCATGGAGCGCGCCACGCTGGCCGGCACCGGCGCGACCAGGCCGCCGTCCACATATTCCTGGCCGTTGATGATGACCGGCTGGAACACCACCGGCACGGAAGACGAGGCACGCACCGCCATGCCGGCATTGCCGGTGCGGAACACCGCCATCTCGCCGGTGCGCAGATTGGTGGCGACCGCGGCAAAGGTTTTACCCAGCTTTTCCATCGGGCGGTTGCCGATGTTCTTGTTGATGAAATCCTGCAAGGCCTGGCCCTTGATGCAACCGCGATTGTTCGACACCACCGTCTCGGCAATGCAGCGATAAAACCCGGAGCCGTCGAGCACCTGGCTTTCCTCCATGTTCATGGAGATTTCCTGGATCTGGAAGCCGTTGAGACCGGCCGCATACAACACGCCGACCACCGAACCGGCGCTGGTGCCGACGACGATGGTGGGCGAGATGCCCTGCGCCTCCAGCGCCTTGATCACGCCGACGTGGGCAAAACCGCGCGCCGCGCCGCCGCCCAAGGCCAGGGCAATCTTCGCGGGGGGACGCGCCACCACGGGTAAAGGTACTGGCGGGGTGATTTGCGTAACGGCTTGTGATGGCTCCTTGATGCCGGTGCAGGCGGTCATGCCGAACAGCAAAAAGATAGCAGCGCTCCAATGGCTTAGGGTCGATTTGTTTCCAGGTGTGCATCTGATCATTTGTTGTTTCCGAAATTGAATGACAAAGGAATGGTTTTGTTTGTTGCTTTAGTTGAGTGAAAAATAATCGACGCCGATCCTGAATGTTACCCAGCGGCCGCAGGGCGCGGACTCAACCGTAATGTTAGCCCTCATTTTTTCCCCACACCCAACCAAATGAGAGGACATATCGGCTGCCACCGACGACTTTTGTGACGCTGTGCTCGCATTGGTCGGGGCGGAACAACTTCACTCGACTGGTCGCAAATAGAGGCGATGTGCAAATGAACTCGCCCCCGGACCGCGGCGCCTTGAGAATGACATTGAGGCGATAGTGGCGGCCCTTCTCCACGGGGTCCTTATGCGGAGGAACCTGAGAGCCCTCGGGATAGCGGATCAGGTAACTGTCGAACGGTATCGGCCACGGCGCAGTTAACAAGAGCATCTTGTCGTAACCCGTACCTTGTCGCCCGCGCTGCCACCGAAACGCTTTCGAGGCGTAGCCCCTGATTGCGGCGACGATTCCCATGACGGCTAATGTTTGATATGAGGGGCGCTTGGAGGCCGTAGGCCGGAAAGCGTCACCGCGATGCAATACTGCGGGTCAGGGTCGATTAATTTCATAAGTAGAGCTTACCGATTGTGCGTCTTCGATAGTAAAAATTTGCAGTATGGATCTGTTGGGCGGATTTGTTTGGCAAAAAAATAATCTACTTTAACCTGTGGATTCCTCCGTGGATTCCTGAACTGCCTAATCACTCGAATTCCTGGCGTTGCGGCAGATGGTCCGTGATCGTGAACCACGGCGCTTTGGAGCCGACGAAGATGTGCGCGGTGGGGCGAATCGTCGGGCTGTCGACGAGCGTCCCCATCGTGACATGGACGTACGCGCCGTCACGGACGACCGAATACAGGAACGAGCCGCACTTCTTGCAGCGAACATCGTGGGCACTGTCTTCGCCGAAGATGCGCAGGTTGCCCTTGCCCGCTGTGATGCTGAGTTTGTCGCGCTCGATTCCAGCGAATGGCTTGAATGCGGCGCCTGTCGCGCGGCGGCAGTTTGAGCAATGGCAGTTCAGCGCGTAGACAAACTCATCCCTCACCGCATAGTGGACTGCTCCACACAGGCACTTGCCGGTGAGCATGCGGTTCGTTTCGGGTGAGCTGTTCATGACGCCCAGTGCCCGCAATACTGCGGGTCAGAGTCGATTGGTTTCATAAGTAGAGCTTACCGATTGTGCGTCTTGATAATAAAATTTGCGGTACGGCTTTGCGCTGGATTTGTTTAGCAGAAAAAATAATCTACTCCCTGTGGATTCCGGCCGATTAAAATACGTAGAACGCCATTCGGCGGGACTTTCGAAGCTTTTTTGCCCCAAACACCGCGCCAAATGGCGTTCTACGTTTTCTCCAAGGCTAATTCAGGATTTAAGTGCAACGCTTTGGGACTTCAGTATATCGGCCCAGACTTCATTCGGAGTTCGCCAGCCGAGCGGCTCGCGGGGCTGGGCTAACCCGATGACTGATGCCGGCATCGCCGAGTACTGCTGCTATCATCGCCGATATGAGCTCCACACCCTCACTCCCGCTCTGGTCCATCGTCGCACCCGTCATCGGCTGGCTGTTGCTGGCCGGCACCGGCCTGGGTCTGGGTAACGCCTACCTGTTTCTGCTGGTCCCGGGCTTGCTGGCCGGCGTGCTGGCGGCGGTGCACCACGCCGAGGTGGTTGCGCATTGCGTGGGTGAGCCCTATGGCACCTTGGTGCTGGCAATCGCCATTACCGTCATTGAAGTTGCGCTGATTGTTTCGCTGATGCTGGCCGGCGGGGCGGCGACAACCGCCCTGGCCCGGGATACCGTGTTCGCCGCCGTAATGATTATCCTCAACGGCATCGTCGGCTTGTGCCTGCTGGTCGGCGGGGCGCGGTTCAGGGAGCAGACCTTCGGGGTGCATGGCGTCAGCGCCTCGCTCGCGACCCTGGCCGCAATTGTGATCTTGACCCTGGTGCTGCCCAATTACACCGTAACGACCCCAGGCCCCTTTTATAGCGCGAGCCAGCTTGGCTTCATCGCGATCATCTCGCTGATCCTGTACGGCACTTTCGTGCTGGTGCAGACGGTTCGGCATCGCGATTATTTTTTGCCGGCCGATGCGGTCGCCAATGAGGAAATTCACGCGCTACCGCCGAGCAACAAAATTGCGATACTGAGCGCATTGCTGTTGTTCACATGTCTTGTTGCCGTGGTGCTGCTGGCGAAGGCACTCGCGCCGGGCATAGAGACTGCAGTCGCCAGTGCCGGCGCACCCGAAGCCCTGGTCGGTGTCATCATCGCCGCCGTGGTGCTGCTGCCCGAGGGACTGGCCGCCTTGCGTGCGGCCCGTGCCAATCGCCTGCAGACCAGCCTGAACCTGGCGCTGGGTTCTGCCTTGGCCAGTATCGGCCTGACCATCCCGGCCGTCGCTATCGTCTCGCTGGCCACCGGCTTGACGCTCACGCTGGGTATCGATATGAAGTCGACGGTATTGATGATGCTGTCGCTATTCGTCAGCGGCCTGTCGCTCGCGAACGGCCGCACCACGGTGCTGCAGGGCGCGGTGCTGCTGGTGATATTTGCCGTCTATCTGTTCACCACCATCGTTCCCTAGGCGGCTCGCCAAATAAAAAAGCCCGCCGCAATCGCGACGGGCCTTTATTTTGTAGTGCTGCCGCTTATTTCATCGGCGGCGGCGGATTGGCGGCAGCGAAGTTGGCGTAGGTCAGTTCGGCAACACGATGCCACAGGGTCAGCTCGTCGCGGAACGGGCGCCATGAGGCGTACAGCTTCTTGAACTGCGGGTTCTTGGCGGCTTCTTCTTCGTACAGTTCATAGGCGGCCGTTTGCGCGGCTTTCATGATCTCGTTCGAATAGGCATGGATTTTCACGCCCTTGCTCACCAGACTCTTCAGTGCTTTTGGGTTCTTGAAATCGTACTCGGCCATCATGTCGATATTGGCTTCGGCGGCGGCGGCTTCGAAGGCGGCCTGGTATTCCTTGGGCAGCTTTTCCCATTCCTTGATGTTCACATAGAAGGTGTACTGCGAATTGGATTCCCAGAAGCCCGGGTAGTAGTAGTTCTGGGCGATCTTGTAGAAGCCGAGTTTTTCATCATCGTAGGGGCCGACCCATTCGGCCGCGTCGATGGCGCCTTTTTCCAGGGCCGGGTAGATGTCGCCGCCGGGCAGGGATTGCGGGATCACGCCGAGGCGCGCCAGCACTTCGCCGCCGATGCCGGGAATGCGCATCTTGATGCCCTTCAGGTCGGCGACGGATTTGATTTCCTTGCGGAACCAGCCGCCCATCTGCGTGCCGGAATTGCCGCCCGGGAAGGTGATGATGTTGTATTCCTTCATGAACTCGCGCACCAGTTGCAGGCCGCCGCCGTAGTACATCCAGGAATTCTGCTGGCGTTGGCTCATGCCGAAGGGCAGGGTGGTGTCGAAACCGAAGGCCTTGTTCTTGCCGACGAAATAATAGCTGGCGGTATGGCCGCATTCCACGGTGCCGTTCTGCACGGCGTCGGTCACGCTGAACGGCGGCACGATTTCGCCGCCGGCGAACACTTGCACCTGGAACTTGCCGCCGGTGATGGCCGCGACGCGTTTCGACAGGGTTTCGGCGCCGCCGTAAATGGTGTCCAGGCTTTTCGGGAAACTGGAGGCCAGGCGCCATTTGATGTTCGGCAAGGCCGGGGCCTGCGCAATGGCCTGCGATGCGGCGGCGGCGGAAACCGCGCCACCGGCGACGGCGGCGCGAGTCAGGAATTTACGACGATCCATGGAATGCTCCTCAGTAGTGTTTTTCGTGAAGGTGTTTAATAAATCTTGTAAGGCAGGAATTTACCGCTCAGTACCACGTTAACGCGGTCGCTTTTCGGGTCCGGTTCGCGCGTGATGTCCATCGAGAAATCGATCGCGCTCATGATGCCGTCGCCGAATTCCTCATGAATCAACGCCTTAATGGTAGCACCATAGACGCTGACGATTTCATACCGGCGATAGGGATCAATACCGCCTCTTTGTAAGAGCGGACAGTTTGCCGGCTTTCTCGACATCGGCCTTGCTCATCGCCATCTGGCCAAGCGGGGCGGCGGTGCCCCATTCCTTGCTGTGGCCGATTCTATGGGCGATCGCTTACCTTCGGGGTCTTTGTTCCATCAGGCGGAAAGGATTCAGGCGGCTGGGGTTGCAGGGCGCATGCCAGTGTTGGCAGCATACACGGGCGAATGAAGCGGCACTGTTTGCGCACGGGGCCGACGCTGGGCGCGATGGGTTCAGCCGCCGATCATCGCCAGATCGGCGGGTGAATTCAGGATGGCAAGCGGCGCTGCGGCAGACAGCTCGTCCTGGGAGCCGAAGCCCCACAGCACACCGATCCCGGCCATGCCATTGGCGCGCGCGCCGCTGATGTCGACGGCGCGATCGCCGACCATCACGGCGCTCCCGGGATCGACGGATTCTTTTTGCAGAAGGTAGGCGATCACCTCGGATTTTTTTTCGCGCGTGCCGTCGAGTTCGGAGCCGTGTACCGCGGCGAAATAACGATCGAGCGCGAAATGTTCAAGGATGCGCCGCGCGTAGATGTGCGGCTTGGAGGTCGCCAGGATGAGCCGCATCCGCTTTGCGTGCAATGCGGACAGCGCGGCGTCGATCCCGGGATATACCTTGTTCTCGTACATCCCGATGGGCGCGAAGCGTTCGCGGTAGAGGGCGACTGCGCGTTCGATTTGCGCGCGGTCATCGGTGCGCAGGAACTGCGCGAAGGCGTCGCGCAGCGGCGGACCGATGGTCGCCGCCAGCTGCGCGCGCGGCGGCACCGCCACGCCCATCTGCCGGAGCGCATGGGCGATGCTGTTGGTGATGCCCTCGGTGGGATCGCTCAGGGTGCCGTCGAGGTCGAGCAGGACCGTGTCGAACCCGGCCAGCGACACCGCGCTCAAGGCGCGCTGCCCTTGTTGTCTCCTTCCCTTTCCCTGGCCGTGGCCTTAATGCGGACGCTGATTTTCTTCTTGTCGGCGCCTTCGAAGACCAGCTTCAGCGGAACATTGTCGCCCAGGCGAATCGGCCCGGTGAGATTCATCAGCATTACGTGCCGGCCGCCCGGCTTCAGTTCCACCATCTGCCCGGCGGGAATCGCCAGACTGTCCAGTTCCTTCATCTCCATCACGCCGTCGTTCATTTTCATGTCGTGAATCTGCGCATCGCCGGCGATCGGCGCTTCCACCTTGAGCAGCTTCAGCGCCGTCGGCGACTGAATTTGCATATACGCCGCCGACACCGAGCCGCCTGGAATCGTCGTCTTCACCCATGCGCCGGTCACCACGATCTTCGGCGGCGCGGCCTTGGCGGGCGGCAGTTGCGCCTGCGCGATGCCGGCCGTGCAGGCGATCAGCAAGGCGGTGGAAAGGGTGGTGGGAAAGGTGGCGCGAAAGGTGGCGGGAAGGGCGGCGAGAAATTTCATGGGAAACTCCATTCAGGCGTTAATTCAGGCATTGATGTTCAGGCATTAATGCTGTCGATGCGCAAATGCATCGCGGCGGCGCGCGCTGCCGCAGCCGGGTCATTGCCGCCGCTGCCGCCGGCGCGATCCACGAAGGGAATGACACCGAGGCAGGGCGCGTCAAGCATGGCCTGCAGGGTGGACAGGTTTTCATCGAATGCGTTCATGGCGATGGCCGAAGCCGAATTGGCCACCCAGCCGGCCAGGTGCAGGCCGCGCGCGCGAATCGCCGCGGCGGTGAGCAGGGCGTGATTCAGGCAGCCAAGGCGCATCGCCACGACCAGGATGACATCGAGCTGCAAGGCCACCGGAATATCGGCCATCGATTGCGTCGCCGCCAGGGGTACCAGAAATCCGCCGGCGCCTTCAACCAGCACCATGTCCGCGTTGGCGCGCAAGCGTGCGAAGGCCGCGCGAATGGTCTCGAGATCGATATTGACGTGTTCGTGCGCCGCCGCGATATGCGGGGCGATCCCTTCAGCCAGGCAATAGGGATTGACGTCCGCCAGCGCAAAACGATATTGCGATATTTCCTGCAGCAAGGCGACGTCCTCATTCAGCCACGCATTGCCGACCGCGATGGTGCCGGCCGCCACCGGCTTCATCGGCGCGACCCGCAGGGGTTTTGTCGGCGCCGCCGGCAGGCCGCGCGATTGCAGGGCATGCATCAGCGCCGCCGTCACCAAAGTCTTGCCGACGCCGGTATCGGTGCCGGTGATGAAATAGCTTTTCATGATTCGGTCGCGGGCCCTTTTTTCACCATGCGCTTGAACTCGGCAAGATCGATGGCCTGTGCGCCATCGACGCTTTTGCGCTTGGTGAATTCCGGTTTCCAGGCATGACCGTACACCACTTCATAAGTTGCCGGCAGCCGGCCCTCGTGGCGAAATGATTCATAGGCCTGCTGCAATCGCTGCCAGCGCTGCCGCCCCATCAGCCCTTGCGCGCGGCCCGGCAGCACATTGTGCGCGCCGATGCCCTTTAGCTCGCGCAGCATCGACTTCAGGTCGGCGTATGTCAGGGTGACGGTCTCCTGGTCCATCACCGGATCGGCGAAACCCGCGTGGACCAGGATGTCGCCGATGTCGTGCATATCGACAAAATCGTTCACATGCGGCGCATCGTCGATCTGGCGGAAAGATGCGCGCAGTTCTTTCAGCGTGTCCGGGCCGAAGGTGGTGAACATGAACAGGCCATTGGGGCGCAGCGTGCGCGCGACCTCTTTGGCAACCGCTTCCGGATCGCACCATTGCAACATCAGGCTGGACAGCGCGAGGTCGATGCTCTCGCTCGCCAGCGGCAGCGCCTCGGCATTGGCGCAAACCCAGTCCTGGCGGGGCGATCGGCCCAGAAGCCGCGCCAGGATTGGTGCGGCGGGCAATTGCGCGCGCGCGAAACGCAGCATTTCCGGCGCCATGTCCAGCGAAACAATACCGGCATCCGGGTAGCGCTGTCGCAGCTTGCGCGTGGCATAGCCGGTGCCGCTGCCGAGATCGAGCACGCGTGCCGGCGCAAGCTTGATGTAATCGAGGCGCTCGAACAAACGGTCGGCGATTTCGCGTTGCAGGAAGGCATTGTCGTCATAGGTGCACGCGGCGGCGGCGAATGAGCGGCGCACATCGGGCTTGGCGGGAAGGTTCAGCGTGCTCATGCGGTCAGGAAGTCGAACAACTGCCGCAGAAAAATTTCCTGGTGCGAGAGGAAGGGCGCATGCGCGGCGTGCTCGATCAGGGCGTATTGCGCCGTCGGCAAATGATCCGCCAGCCAGTGCGCGGCGCGTTCGGCGGTCAGGGCATCGTGATCGCCCTGTATCACCAGCGCGGGGTGCGCAATGCCGGCCAGCTGTGGCCGCAGATCGCTCTCGCGCAGCATCTGCAGCCCGGCCTGCAGCGCGGCGGCGGAGGGCTCGCCGCGCGCGCTCATCGCCAGTTGCAGCGCGGCGATGGTGGCGCGCGCATTGGGTTGATTGAGTGTTTGCAGCGCCAGAAAACCGCGAATGGTGGCGGCATAACTGTTGGTGAGGCGCGCCGCGAAGTCGTCGAGCACCTGTATCTTTTTTCCGTGCGGCCAGTCGGCGCTATCGGTGCTTTGGGCGAATCGCGGCGTGGTCGCGACCAGCACCAGTTTGTCGATGCGTGCGGCGTGCCGGCTGGCGATGGATAGCGCGACCTGTCCGCCCAGCGACCAGCCCAGCAGGTGGCTGCGTTCGGGCAGCGCATCGGCGATGGCGTCGGCGGCGGATTCCATGCCGGTGAGGGCGGTGCCGGCGGAATAGCCGTGTCCCGGCAGGTCGACCAGATGCAGGGTGAAGTGGGCCGCCAATGGCTCGCGCAGGCTGTCCCAGACCGCGCCATTGAGTCCCCAGCCGTGCAGCATGGCGAGATGCGGTCCGCTGCCGAAAGTGTCGACGTAAACGCTCATGCGGGCAACGGCAATCCCGCCTCGATATCGGTCAGCGCCACCATCAGGTCCATCACATCGGTCTGCGTGTGTTCGGCATTCAGGGAGACGCGCAGGCGCGCGCTGCCGGCCGGCACTGTCGGCGGGCGAATGGCGGGCACCCAGATGCCGCGCTTGCGCAGCTCGTCGGCAAAATACAGCGCACGCGCATTGTCGCCGACGATGATCGGCTGGATCGCGGTTTCGGAGTAGGGCAGGCGGCAGTATTTGAGCTTCAGCGAATCCGCGAACAGCGCGATCATTTCGCGCAGATGCGCGCGCCGTTCGCGGTCCTCATCGATGATGGCGAGACTTTCGAGCAAGGCGGCGGCGATCATCGGCGGGGTGGCGGTGGTGAACAGATAGGTGCGCGCCGATTGCAGAATCCACTCGATCACGTCTTCGTGGCCGGCGACGAAGGCGCCGTAGACGCCGGCGGCCTTGCCCAGGGTGGCCATGTAGACAATGCGGTCGCGGCTTTTATGGTTCAGCAAGCCGAAGTGCTCGAGCGCGCCGCGCCCGGTTTTGCCCAGCACGCCGAAGCCGTGCGCATCGTCGATCAGCAGCAGGGCGTTGAATTCCTCGGCCAGTTTCAGCAGGCCCGGAAGGTCGGCGATATCGCCGTCCATGGAGAACACCGCATCGCTGACAATGAGATTGCGCGTCCCTCTCAAGCGATTGGGGGCATTTTCGGCCTGCGCGGCAAGCTGGGCGCGGAGTTTGCCCAAATCGCCGTGCGCGTAGCGCTTGAAGTTGGCGCGCGACAGCAGGGCGCCATCGTTCAGGCAGGCATGGTTCAGCTTGTCGGCGAAGATGTTGTCGCCGCGCGTGGCCAGTGAGGTGAGCATGCCCAGGTTGGCGGCATAACCGCTGCCGAAAAAGACGGCCCTGGGCAGCCCGCTGAAACGCGCCAGCGCCAGTTCCAGCTCATGATGCGGCGTCATATGGCCCGACACCATATGCGAGGCGGCCGCGCCCACACCGTACTGATCGATGGCGCGCTTGGCGGCCGCCACCACGCGCGGATGATTGGCGAGGCCCAGGTAATCGTTGCTGGCAAAGGCCAGGTAGTCGCGTCCGTCGACGGTCAGAAACGGGCCCTGCGCACCGGAAACGACGCGGCGCGTGCGCAACTGGTCGGCCTGGGCCAGTTCGGACAGCAGGGTGGAAAAATCAGCGGTCGGCACAGTGAGCCTGGGCGGGATATCCGAAACGCAGCAGCACAACAATCAAAGCGGCGTGATCCCCAGTTTGCCGAACAGGGCGCGGTCGCGGGCCACATCGGGATTGCCGGTGGTGAGCAGTTTTTCGCCGTAGAAAATCGAGTTGGCGCCGGCCAGGAAACACAGGGCCTGGGTCGCTTCATTCATCTCCTGGCGCCCGGCGGACAGGCGCACAAAGCTGGTCGGCATGGTGATGCGCGCCACCGCGATGGTGCGCACGAAGTCGGTCCAGTCGATGGCCTTTTCGCCGTGCATCTTGTCGTGCAGCGGGGTACCCTCGACCTGCACCAGGTAGTTGATCGGTACCGACTCGGGCTGCGGATCCATATTGGCGAGTTGCGCGATCAGGCCGGCGCGCTCGCGCTGCGATTCGCCCATGCCGACGATGCCGCCGCAGCACACGTTGACGCCGGCATCGCGCACCCGCGACAGGGTATCGAGGCGATCCTGGTAATCGCGGGTGGTGATCACCTCGCCATAGAACTCGGGCGCCGTATCGATATTGTGGTTGTAGTAATCGAGGCCGGCGGCTTTCAGCTGTTCGGCCTGGCCGTCCTTGAGCATGCCCAGGGTGCAGCAGGTTTCCAGACCCAGTGCTTTGACTTCGCGCACCATCTCCAGCACCGGGTCGAGATCGCGCTGCTTGGGACCGCGCCAGGCGGCACCCATGCAAAACCGCGAGGCGCCGTTTTCCTTGGCCAGTTTGGCTGTGGCGACGACGTCGGCGACATCCATGATGTCCTCGTTTTCCACGCCGGTGTGATAGCGCGCCGCCTGCGGGCAATAACCGCAATCCTCGGCGCAGCCGCCGGTCTTGATCGACAGCAGGGTGGACAGCTGCACCTTGTTGGCGTCGTGATGCGCGCGATGCACGCTTTGCGCGCGATGCAGCAAATCGCTGAACGGCAGGCTGAACAGGGCATCGATGGCATCCACCGACCAGGGCTGTTTACCCTTGCCGCGCCAGGAAGCGGGCGTGGCGATGGCTTGGGCCGTGGTGTTGGACGAAGGACTGAGAGCGGATTGATCCATGATGGGGTCGCCGGAGAAGTCGGGGGGAAAGGTGGCGGCGCCGATTCGGGCGCCATGCGTTACTCTTGGTGCAGAGGGTGAATGATCCGCAAGTTGACTCCATATGTCAATTTTGCCGGTCGTCATAAACGACAATTGATTAAAATAAAGGCACGATTTTCTCGTTTGCCCGCCCGCACATCGGCATCTTCATCGCCCCCGGCTGGCTGCCCATCTTTGAAAAGCTGTGCGCGGATATCGATCAGCGGGACAAGAAATACCCGGCTGGCTATCGCTTCTATTGGATCCAGGTGAAAGAGAAGTATGGCACCCTGCGCGCCTATTACGAAGGCCCAGCCACCCGCGTGGACGTCGTCATCCCCAGCGAAGGGATTATCCAGATGATGAAGGTCGACTTGGGCGAACAGCCGAAGAAGACGCTCTGGAAGCGGATTGGCAAATTGGTGGATCGCGCCGAGGCCGACAGCGGCCGGCTTTGCCACTTCCGTGGGGGCTCCGGCGTGTTGCGCCAGACCGACTGGTGGAATACGAACTGCGACGAACACCAAGGGACCGACTGGAACGACATCTGGCCGCGCGCCAAATGATTCCGGAATCCCCAAGATCCCATTCAAGGAAACCCACCATGAACAACTTCACGGTTCACAACGTCCCCGACGTTCAAACGTTCAAGCTCAGCCCCCGATTACCCTGCACCCCTGGCTGATCCTGGAATGTCAGAACGGCAAGCGCTATGCCATGGGCTGGAATGTCGGGAATCGCGAAGGGCGTGCCAGCACCGCCATCGTGTCCTTTGATCGCAAGGCCATGACCTTGGTGGCCGAATCGGGTCGCGTCTACCAACTCGAAGGTGTGCTGGGGCCGGACGCCGATGCGGCGCATGTCTGGCGAATCTATGTCCGGTTGAACGGATACGTGGCCGTCGCGGCAGATCGCAGGATCGCGAAAGCATCGTCAGGAAATTTAAAGACTGCTTGCGGGTCATTGATCAAAATTGGCTCTCTTCATTAATTACGTCTTTAAGGAGTTTTGCAGATGATTAGGAAATTCAAGGCATTTTGCCTGGCTGTATGTA
Organism: Usitatibacteraceae bacterium; assembly: GCA_036394575.1. GTDB lineage: Bacteria > Pseudomonadota > Gammaproteobacteria > Burkholderiales > Usitatibacteraceae > UKL13-2. The sequence continues at coordinate 63,481 of DASWEY010000034.1, forward strand.
TGCTCGCCATTCCGGTACTGTCCTTTGCGGCTGGCGACGCGCCGGACGCAACAATTGAATTGTCCGGTGGCACGGTTGCAGCCGGCATCGGCTATACCTGGGGCGAAGGCATTCTTCATTTTCAGGGCAAATCGATTCCGGTGAAAGTCAATGGCCTGAGCGTCGCTTCTGTCGGGGCAGGATCAATCAAGGCCAGCGGCGACGTGTATCACCTGGACAAGCTGGCGGATTTCAACGGTAACTACACGGCCGTTTCTGCGGGGCTCGCAATTGCCGGTGGAGGTGCCGCCACTGCAATGCAGAACCAGAACGGTGTGGTAATCAAATTGCGCACGACAACGCAAGGCCTTCAAATCAACCTTTCCGTTGACGGAGTCGCATTGAAGCTGAAAAACTAATATTGCGACGTTGATGAAGGCAGTGGCCTGTCCGGACTGCGATCTTCTGCACGTACTGGGCCCGCAGTCCGGCGGGGAGAAAGCACGCTGCCTGCGCTGTGGCGGCGTGCTTACTGGCCATGGTGCGCATTCATATGAGACGTCGCTTGCCTTGGCGATTGCGGCGACTATTACATTCATCCTTGCCAATACCGCGCCGCTGATGCAAATGAGCGAGCTAGGACAGGAGTCCAGCACAACGGTCGCGGGTAGCGCGCTCGAAATGTGGCTTCAAGGCAGCGAGCCGACTGCCATTCTCGTTGCAATTTGCTCGATTGTGGCGCCGGGTTTCTATCTGGCTCTGATGCTTGCTGTTCTTATAGCTTTTCGTAAGGATCGAGCACCGCCGTGGGCGGGACGTTTGATGCGATGGGCAGACGCGATCCATCCATGGGCGATGCCCGAAGTGATGCTGCTCGGTACATTGGTGGCTTATGTGAAGATTTCCGAATTGGCCGATGCGACACCAGGTAGCGGCATGTATGCAACGGGTGCGTTGTGTCTGCTGATCGCGGCATTGGGTGCTTCGTTGAATTATGCCGCTCTATGGGCAAGAATCAAGGTGGAACAGTGATGCCGGCCAGTGTTACAGCTGCTGATTTTGGCTTGGGTTCTTGCCATGTTTGCGGCTATCTTTCCAGGGCGGAACGGCCCGGTCCGGGCATCGCATGGCCCTGTCCTCGTTGCGGTGCAAATGTCCGCCTGCGACGCTTCAAGTCGATTGGTCAAACAGGGGCGCTTCTGTTGGCGGCTGCGATTTGCTACCTGCCGGCAAATATAATGCCCGTACTTATTACGACGACGGCTGAAGGGACCGAGGCGGATACTATTCTCGGCGGCGTGGCGCGTCTCTATGCGTCTGGGTCATGGATTCTTTCCCTCGTTGTGCTCATCGCGAGCGTGATGATTCCAATCGGGAAGATGGCGGTCCTCGCTTACCTTCTTATCGTCGTAACGCAAGGCGCCCCGACCGACAGGCGCCAATGCATGCGGCTTTTCCGAATAGTTGAATTCATCGGCCGCTGGTCGATGCTTGATGTGTTTGTTGATGCGTTCATTGTCGCCCTCGTGCAGTTGGGGCCCCTCATGTCTGTAGCACCTGGGCCTGGCGTCCCCTTCTTCGCAGCAACGGCAGTGCTGACGATGTCCGCCGCCATTGTCTTTGATCCGCGACTCCTTTGGGACAGGGACCGCGTAGGGCGCATAGATGACGGACTTTGATATCTCTGGGGCGCCGAAGGCGGAGATTGTCCGCCGCCGTTGGCCATTTTCGCCTATATGGATTATTCCGATTGCGGCTGGTCTGATCGCCATCGGCCTTGCCATGGAACAAATAGCGAGGCAGGGCCCGACAGTCACTATTTCGTTCAAGGCCGCCGGCGGTATAGTTGCCGGCAAAACACCAATCAAATACAAAGACGTTACCATCGGCCTGGTATCGTCGGTTCGATTGTCCTCAGACTACAGTACGGTGGAAGTAAGTGCGAAGATTTCACGAGAAGCCGCGGGATTGATGACCGAAGGCGCATCATTCTGGATTGTCCGGCCTCGCGCCACGTTGAGCGAGGTGTCCGGCCTGAATACATTGCTTTCGGGCAATTACATTGGATTTGATCGCGGAAAGTCTGGCGGCGACCGACGTCAATTTATTGGGCTCGAGACCGCGCGAGTGATCGAGCCCGACACGCCGGGGCGGCAGTTCACGCTACATACCGCCGACGCGCAACATATCGAGGTGGGTCTTCCTGTCTATTTCCGGGGACTGCAAGTCGGACAGGTTACGGCCTATGACCTTGCTCCCGGCGGACACGCCGTCGATCTGAAAATATTTGTGAACAAACCGTATGAGATGAACATTCATCAATCGACAAAATTCTGGAATGCAAGTGGTCTCGACGTGTCCGTGGGTGCCGGAGGTTTAAGTATGCGTACGGAGTCGCTGCTTTCGCTAGTCGTCGGCGGCTTGGCATTTGACAATGACCCGCTAAGCGACGACCAGAGCGCTGCTGCCGAAGGGTCGGGCTTCACCTTGTACCGGGACCGGACTACTGCGATGAGGCAGCCAGACCCCAACGAGCGTCGCTACGTCTTGTATTTCAATGAATCACTTCTCGGCGTTGCGACTGGCTCGCCCGTGACACTGCTGGGCATTCAGGCGGGCGAAGTTACCAACGTTGGCATTGCGTTCGATAAAGCAACAAGGCAAGTTCGAGGGCGCCTTGAAATCATGTTCTCGCCGGAGCGCCTGATCGAGCGCCTGCCGGAGGCGCAAATTGCGGGAGCACACGAATTGGATCGCAACGTTGGCAAACGGAACGCCCTCCTGGAAGAGATGATTAAGCGACACGGGCTTCGTGCGCAGTTGCGGACGGCGAACTTCGTTACCGGACAGCGCTACCTTGCCTTTGAATACTTCCCGCATCCGCCAGTTGTGAGGATGAAATGGGGCCAGGATCCCGTTGAACTGCCGGTTATCCCTAGCACTCTTCCCGCCTTTGAGGAAAAGCTCGGGGCACTCCTCACAAAACTCGAGTCGCTTCCGCTTGGAGAATTGTCGGCCGATGCACAAGAGTTGATGCGTGAAGCACAAACGACCTTAAAAAGCATGAATGGCCTCGTCAAAAACGTCGATGATAAGGCGCTTCCGAATCTTGTAGCCGCAGTTGAAGACGTCCACAGGACCCTCAGTGCGGCCGAACGTATGCTGGACGGAGCATCGACCACATTGGTTGGTCCGGACGCCCCGGGCCAAAGGGAGCTGAGATCGGCATTGCAGGAAATGACGCGGGCCGCTCGATCGCTTCGGGTACTCTCGGAATCCCTTGAGCAACACCCAGAGTCCCTCTTACGCGGCCGAAGCAAGGAGGACGCTCCACAATGACGCCTGCCAAGTTCGCTACCTTGTGGCCGTTGCTGGCTATCGCCGTGATTGCCGTGGCATGTTCTTCGACGCCGCCTCCCCATTTTTATGTGCTGGACGCCATCCCTGCCGCGGGGAAGCAAGGGTCGAACCTTTCGGTGCTCGTGGGCCCGGTGACGATCCCCGAGACGATCAACAGGCCGCAGTTTGTCCTGAGCCGAAATGACGGTGAAGTCATGTTCGACGAAAATCACAGGTGGGCGTCGCCCTTGCAGGACGGCCTCGCCGACGCTATCGCTGGTGATCTGGCGGCGCAGCTTGGCTCGCAACATGTCGTCACATCGCGGTATGAAGGCGAGGCGATTAAATATCGAGTGAAGATAGCGGTACAGCAGTTTCGTTCCCGCCTTGCCGATCACGCGCTGCTGGAAGCCCACTGGTTCGTGCGCCGCGATGACGGGGCAATTCGACTGGGGAGATCAAATGTCCGCGAAATTGTGCACGGGGAAGATTTCGCGGCACTGGTGGCGGCGCACAGTCGCGCCGTATCTCGCATGTCCGGCGAAATTGCGGAAGCAATACGTGACCTTGAAGACGGCCACTAACTGTGCTGTACCCGCCCTTAGATTCACGGGAGGCCGGCAGAGATCGAGAGATCAAGGGGGTATCAATTGTCAAATATGGCGCAAGAGTGGATGGGGGTTCGGCTATGCACACATGCTAACCAGCATGGTCGAACGCGCGCGCAATGCTCTGGCGGATGTATTAGGTTTGACGAGTTGGCGCAGCATTAGTAAACCAACAACAGCCTGATACAAGACGAAGGCAATTGTCCGGCCGATACTGCGCGCCGTGGATCATCTGGTGCTGGAAGCAGAATTTGATATGTGTGTAACGGCCTGGGCTGAAATGATCGACTGACGTTTCTCTTTTCTTACTGGCGTACATGGGCCTCGACTCGTCTTTGAACAGATACACACGCGTCGCCATCGCCTTGCATTGGCTCGTTGCCGCATTAGTCTTGGGACAGGTGATACTTGGCTGGTGGCTCTCAGATATTCCGCGAGGAACGCCGGCTCGAGGGACATTGGTGAACATTCACAAGTCGATCGGTCTCACGGTTTGGGGCCTGATCGTCATTCGTCTTGGGTGGAGATTGGGCCACCCGCCGCCCCCTTATCCGTGGTTATCGAGCCGCTGGCAGCAGGCGGCCGCAGCAGTCAATCATATTGCGCTATACGCATGCCTCATCGTGTTGCCCCTTACCGGTTACCTGGGGTCCAACTTCAGCAAGCACGGGATACTTCTTTATGGTGTGGTTCGCCTGCCCCCATGGGGCCCCGATGACAAGGCGTGGTATGCACTTTTTAATAACGCGCACATTGCTACGTCTTATTTACTGGTCGTGCTGATCGCCATCCATATAGCCGCTGCCATTTACCACGCGTTCAGACGCGATGGCGTAGTTGGCCGAATGTGGCCCAAAATTCGTGCCCCCTGAGAACTTCATTGGTGCATGGTTGGTATTTCAATGAACTTTGGGAAAAAATTTATGAGATTGTTTTTGCGCGGTGCGTTCCTGCTTTCATTGACCCTGTCGATGCCAGCCTTGGCGGGCATTGCCGTGGTGAGCAATGAGGGCTCGGGCTCCGTGACACTTATCGACACGGTTACGGACAAAGTGATCACCGAGATTGCGACCGGCGGAAAGCCTAGGGGGATAGCAGTAAGCCAGCAGCGGCGCATGGCTTACGTCTCGGATCAGAAGAACAGCGCCTTGCTGGTGGTGGACTTGGAGTCGCGTACCGTTCGAAAAAGCATTCCACTAGGAGAATCTCCTGAAGGCGTATACCTGTCGCCCGATGGCCGACTTGCCGCGGCCGCGATAGAAGCGAATAACAGCCTGGTGTTCGTTGATACAGAAAAGGAGACTGTCGCCTTCAAGCTCAAAGTTGCGGGCAAGAACCCGGAGCATGGCGTTTTTTCGCCCGACGGGAAATGGCTCTATGTGGGGGCTGAAGATGGCGATACGGTGGACGCCATAGACGTTGAGAAGCGTAGCGCTGTCGCTCAAATCAAGGTTGGCTTGCGACCCCGGGGTATTACATTTACCCCGGACAGTACAAAGGCTTATATCGCCTGCGAAAATTCGAATTTTGTGACGATCATCGATGTGACCAAACATCTGGCTGTGGGCACCATCGCGGTTGGCGTGCGACCCGCAGGCGTTCTGGTCAACCCCGCCGGAACAAGACTGTATGTTTCCACGGGAGGCGACTCCCACGTCACGGCAGTGGACACGGCATCCGATGCCATCGTGGCGCGGGTCGAAGTTGGGAAACGGCCCTGGAACATGGCTATCGCGAAAGACGGTCGCAAGTTATACGTCGCCAATGGTCGGTCCAACACCGTCTCCGTCATTGATGCGATACGAAATATTCGATTACTCGACGTCCCCGTCGGTGAGCTTCCTTGGGGCGTCGCGATATTGGAATAGCCCCGCAGCTTTTTTATAAGCCGTGCACGAATATCGAAGACCGGGGGCGGTGGCACCGCTATCGTTGACGCGCGCGGCATTCCCTTTTCGTTCTCAAAGGAACCATATCATGCATATAAAGCCACTTATCACCGCGCTAGTCGCAGCAATCTGGACTAGCGCCGCATTGGCTGACGAAAGCAGCGCCCACGGCAAGAGTCTGTTCGAAGCGCAATGCTCAGCCTGCCATACCACTAAACCCGGCCAGCACGGGTTCGGTCCATCGCTTGCGGGCGTCGTGGGACGACCGGCTGGCGTCGTTGCCGGCTACACCTTTACCGGCGCGATGTCGGGTTCGGGTCTGCACTGGGATGCGCAGACACTGAGTGAATTTCTTTCGGGAAGTACGAAGAAGGTGCCGGGAACATCGATGGATTATGCAATCGCCGACGCGAACGACCGGGCGGCGATTATTGCGTACCTCGGCACTCTCGACGCAGGTGCCGTTGTCGCGCCGGTTGCCACAAAGGCGCCGCTGCCGGTGGTTGCTACCGGCGGACCTACACAGCAGGAGTTACTCGCTGCAGGTAAAAACGCACGTGACTGGCTGTACGCGACCAAGGACTACGCAGGAACGCGCTTCGCCGACCTCAAGCAAATCAATGTTCGCAATGCTCATCAGCTAAGGCCAGTATGCCTTTATCGGACCGATGTGTCGGCGCCGACCCAGACAAATCCGCTTGTATACGACGGGGTCATGTATCTCACGATCGAGAACTCCGTCGCGGCGATCGATGCTGCCACGTGCCGTCAACGCTGGAGCTACAAATGGAATCCGAAAGGGCGCTCAATTTCACTGACCAACCGAGGCGCTGCCATCAAGGACGGCATACTGGTGCGCGGTACATCGGATGGATACCTCATCGCACTCGACATGCAGCAAGGCCGCCTGATCTGGTCGCGCAAGATCGCCGATGCCGAGGAAGGACAGTACTTGAGCATGCCCCCCCTAATGTTCGAGGACATGGTGATCTTCGGGCCCGCCGGCGCCGATTTCGGACCGAAGAACTGGGTCGGGGCTTTCCGCTTAACGAGCGGCGAACCGATCTGGAAGTTCAACCTGATACCCGACGCCGGCGAGCCGGGTGCAGAATCGTGGAGCGATCCGAAGGCTCTTCGGCATGGCGGTGGCAGTCTGTGGACGCCGCTTTCCCTCGACGCTGCTGCAGGAATTCTCTACCTGCCCGTAGGCAATCCCGCGCCAGACTTCTATGGAGACCTTCGCGAGGGCGGAAACCTCTACACAAATTCGGTCGTCGCGCTCGATGTGCACAGCGGAAAGCTGCAGTGGTACAAGCAGTTCGTTCCGCACGACGTGCATGACGCCGACCTTTCGCAAGTGAGTCCGCTGTTTTCAACGCGCATAGGGGGCAAGTTACGCAATTTGATGACGGTTTCAGGCAAGGATGGGCTGCTCAGGGTTATGGATCGGGACACGCGTGATGTCCTATCCGAAGTGGCTATTACAACGAGGAGCAATGTCGATGCGCAGCCGACCGTCGAAGGTGTCCACCGCTGTCCGGGACTACTTGGCGGGATGGAATGGAATGGCCCGTCGTACAACCCCATGACCAAGACAATCTTTGCCGGCACCGTCGATTGGTGTGGGACCTTCAAGCTTTCCGAGCAGCCGCCGAGCTTCCTGCCGGCAGCGCACTACTACGGCGGGGCCGTCGTACCCGATGCGCATGAGACTGCTCGCGGCTGGCTTACCGCGATCGATGCGGTCAGCGGGCGTACCAAATGGCGAAAGCAATGGCCCACGCCATTATCTGCCGGCATTGTCTCGACATCAGGTGGCCTGCTCTTTACAGGCGACATGAATAACGACTTTGTCGTGCTCGACGCGGCGAATGGAAACAAGCTCTACAGTTTTAATACCGGCGGCTCCATTGGTGGGGGCGTGCTGACCTACCAAGTCAAGGGAAAGCAATATGTGGCGACCACATCCGGTGTGGTCTCCGGTTTCCATGGAGGCTCCGGTCCTTCGTCCATCGTTGTCCTTGCCCTGCCATAGTTTTAATCAAGGAGGAGCGCAGAGATTCAATTTGAGCCGCACACGATTCACCGCGTGTGCGGCCATGGTATCGAGAGATGGTGGATAGGGGGTGTCGTTTATTCCCTATATGCTGCTCGGACTTGGTACGGGAAGAGCTTGGGCATTGCCTGAAATTCGTTGCACGGCAGGCCAATGCTCATACCCGCTTTTAATCGCACAATATCTTGAATTCAAAAAGCGCGAACTTATTTGCAAAATCAGGTGTCACAAACACCGCATTCAAATTCATGAATGTCATTGGCAGTACGGCGCCCGCGACTTTCGCGATTGCCTTGATGTTTTTTTGTGCAACGCGAATATGCAGGCTTCAAATTTTGATCGTTATAAGGATGTAAACATGAAAAAAATTGCTCTCGCAGGTATTCTCCTGTCCGCTCTGGCAGCTCCGGCTTTCGCCTCGGATTTTTACGCTGTCGGCTCGATAGGCGGCTCACATTTCGATGT
>DASWEY010000035.1:0-40540 GCA_036394575.1 Usitatibacteraceae bacterium
TTCCGCGCCCAGAATGCCGAGATGGCGCCGCTGGTTGTCGACGGCCCGCGCGGATGATGTCGCGTTGCCTAGACGACCGGCCTAGAACAGCCCGACGATCTTGCCCTCGGCATCGACGTCGATCGAGTCGGCGGCCGGCACCCGGGGCAGGCCGGGCATGGTCATGATGTCGCCGCAGACCATCACCACGAACTCGGCGCCGGCGGCGAGCCGCACTTCGCGAATCGTCACGATGTGGCCGCTGGGCGCACCGCGCAGTTGCGGATCGGTCGAGAAGGAATACTGCGTCTTGGCCACGCACACCGGGTAGTGGCCGTAACCGTCTTCCTGCAGCTTCTTGATTTGCCCGCGCACTTTTGAATCGGCCGCGATGTCGGCCGCACCATAGATCTTGGTGGCGATGGTCTTCATCTTGTCCCACAACGGCATCGAATCTTCATAGACGAACTTGAAGTTGCTCGGCTCCTCGCAGAGATCGACCACGATCTTGGCCACTTCAGCGGCACCCTTGCCGCCGTCGGCCCAATGCTTGGCGATCACCACCTTGCAGCCGAGCTGGCCCAGGCGATCCATCATTACCTTCACTTCAGCGGGGGTGTCGTGGGTGCGATGGTTGACGCTGACCACGCAGGGCAGGCCGTAGTTGTGCATCACGTTGTACACATGGCGTTCGAGGTTGACGATGCCTTTTTCGAGCGCGGGGATGTTTTCTTTCGACACTTCCTTCACATCCATACCGCCGTGGAACTTGAGCGCGCGGATGGTGGCGACGATCACCACCGCATCCGGGCGCAGGCCCGATTTGCGGCATTTGATGTCGATGAATTTTTCCGCGCCCAGATCGGCGCCGAAGCCGGCTTCGGTCACCACATAATCGCCGAGCTTGAGCGCGGTCTGCGTGGCGGTCACCGAGTTGCAACCGTGGGCGATGTTGGCGAAGGGGCCGCCGTGGATGAAGGCCGGATTGTTCTCCAGCGTCTGCACCAGGTTCGGCATCATCGCGTCTTTCAGCAGCGCGGTCATGGCGCCCTGGGCTTTCAGGTCCTTGGCGAGGATCGGCTTCAGGTCGCGGGTGTAGCCGACCACGATCTTGCTGATGCGTTCTTTCAGATCCTTGATCGAGGTGGCCAGGCAGAAGATGGCCATGATTTCGGAAGCGACGACGATATCGAATCCATCCTGGCGCGGGAAGCCGTTGCCCGGGCCGCCGAGGGAGACGGTGATGTCGCGCAATGCGCGATCGTTCATGTCGACCACGCGCTTCCAGACGATGCGGCGCACATCGAAGCCGAGTTCATTGCCGTGGTGGATATGGTTGTCGATCAGGGCCGACAACAGATTGTTGGCCAGCGCAATGGCGTTGAAGTCGCCGGTGAAGTGCAGATTGATGTCTTCCATCGGCACCACCTGGGCATAGCCGCCGCCGGCGGCGCCGCCCTTCATGCCGAACACCGGGCCCAGCGAGGGTTCGCGCAGGCAGATGATGGCTTTCTTGCCGATATGGTTGAGCGCATCGCCCAGGCCCACGGTGGTGGTGGTCTTGCCCTCGCCGGCCGGGGTCGGCGAGATGGCGGTCACCAGGATCAGCTTGCCGTTCTTCTTGTTTTTGAGACTGTCGACATAATTGAGTGATACCTTGGCCTTGTAGCGGCCATAGGGCTCGAGGGCGTCTTCGGGAATGCCGAGTTTGGCGGCGACATCCTGAATCTTGTGCATTTTCGCCTTCTGGGCGATTTCGATATCACTGAGCATTTGAATCCTCCATTACAGAACAATTGTTTTTGAAAATCGGCATCGGCGCAAAGTATGGAACTTCGCTTCCCGCTTGCACCATGATGGGCGTCAAGTAGAATCCAATTTTGACCCACGTCAACTTTTGAAAATGCCCGACCAGAACAACGAATCCATCGCCTCCCATCCCGCGGTTGTGCGCGTGATGCAGGCACTCGAGGCGGCCGGCTTGCCCGATACGCTGATCGTCATGTCGGAGGCCACGCACACCGCGCAGGCGGCGGCCGAGGCGCTCGGCTGCAGCCTCGCCGAAATCGCCAAATCGATCATCTTCCGCGCCGGCGAACGTGCAGTGCTGGTGATTACCAGCGGCAGCAATCGGGTGGACGATAAAAAAGTGGCGGCCCTCATCCATGAAAAACCCGGCAAGGCCGATGCCGATTTCGTGCGCGCGCAGACCGGCTTCGTCATCGGCGGCGTGGCGCCGATCGCCCACCTGCAGCCGCCGATCGTGTTGATGGATGAGGACTTGATGCAGCATCAGCATATCTACCCGGCGGCCGGGCATCCCAACACCATGTTCCGCATCACCCCGCAGGACCTCGCGCGCATTGCGGACGCGCGCATCGCCGATATTGCCGTACGCAAATAAGTCCAATAAGGGAGCCGGCCATGCATACCCATGAATACCTGATCCGCGAGTTCTACGCCGCCTTCGCCCAGCGCGATGCGGCGGCGATGGCGCGCTGCTATCACCCGGACATCGCTTTCAGCGACCCGATATTCCCGATGCTGCACGGCGCGGACGTCACCGCCATGTGGGCGATGCTGACATCGCGCGCCAAGGGCGATTTCGAGATCGTCCTGGTGGAAGCCGCCGGTGACAGCGAGGGCGGCGCCGCAAGCTGGGAGGCCAAATATACCTTCACGCAGACCGGCCGCTTCGTGCACAACAAGATCGCGGCGCGGTTCGCGTTCCGCGACGGCAAGATCGTGCGCCATATCGACCGCTTTTCGTTCTGGCAATGGTCGCGGCAGGCGCTGGGGCCGATCGGATTGCTGTTCGGTTGGTCGCTACCGCTCAAGGCAATGGTGCGGAGGAAGGCGCGGGCCTCGCTGGCGGGGTTCATGGAGCGGGGGGAGTATCCTCGGCCTTGAGGGTGAATAAATATTAGGGTTCTGCGTCGGCAACTATCGTGACGAACACGTTAGTTTCAACATTGTGTCATCCCGGATTTAGTCCGGGATTCAATTTTGGTACCACGCGAGTACAAGCGTTGTGGGCCCCGGACTAAATCCGGGGCGACAGCAAAAGTTTTAAGGTTGTCTAAATAGCGGCCAGAAAAATCGTAGAACGCCATTTGGCGCACCTTCCCGAGCAAAAATGCTCCGAAATCCGCACCAATGCTAGAGTTTTAAAAATCGTTTTAAGGGAACCAAAATGATCAAATTCCTCCTCTGGCTGCTGTTGTTCATTTTCTGCTGGCCGCTGGCCCTGCTGGCGCTGATCCTTTATCCGCTGGTTTGGCTATTGCTGCTGCCGTTCCGGCTGCTCGGTATCGCCGTCGAGGGCGTGTTCGAATTGCTTCGCGCCATCGTGCTGCTGCCCTCACGGGTATTGCGAGGCCGCACATGAACCGCGCACTGCTGGTGTTGTTGACCCTGCCGATTTTGTTAGCCAGTTGTGCGACGAAATCCAGCGATGCGGCCACCGGTGCCGCCACTGCGGCGCCGATGAGCGTCAAGGATGTTCAGGCCATCACCGCGTATCACAACCAGGTGCGGCGCAATGTGGGCGTCGCCCCGCTGACCTGGTCAACGACGCTGGCGAACTATGCGCAGCAATGGACCGACCACCTCGCTTCGACCTCCTGCCAGATGCAGCATCGCCAACCCAACCAGTTCGGCGAGAATCTGTTCCAGGGCACCGCCGGCTATTACAAGGCGGTCGATGCGGCCAAAGCCTGGGAAGAGGAGAAAAAGCTCTACAGCGGCGGCGTACTCAAGGAATCCAACTGGCATGCCTCGGGGCATTACACGCAGATGGTATGGAGCGGCACCAAGGCCATGGGCTGCGGCCAGAGCGTTTGCCGCAAGACCCTGATCGTGGCCTGCAATTACAATCCGCCGGGCAATTTCATGGGCCGCAAGCCATATTGAGCGAGCATGCGCAGATGACGCGACGCATCGGCTATGTGACGGTCGTGGTCCGCGATTACGACGAAGCCATCGCGTTCTACACCGGCGCAATGGGCTTCGAGCTGGTCGAGGATACGCCGCTCGGCGGCGGCAAGCGCTGGGTGCTGGTGCGGCCTTCGACCGCGGGCACTTGCCTGCTGCTGGCCGTGGCGGGAAATGCACAGCAGGCGGCGCGCATCGGCGACCAGACGGGCGGCCGCGTGTTCCTGTTCCTGCATACCGACGATCTGTGGCGCGATTACGATCGCATGAAGGCCGCGGGCGTGCGCTTTCGCGAAACGCCGCGCACCGAGCCCTATGGCGTAGTGGCGGTGTTCGAGGACCTGTATGGCAACGGCTGGGACCTGCTGCAGATGAAAGAAGACCTCAAGTCGCGCTAGTTTTTTTCGCCGGCCGCAGCATGATCACATTGCCGATCACGGACAGCGCCACGCCCACCGTGGTCAGCCAGCCCCAGGCGAATTTTTCGAAGAAATACGAAATGGTCAACGCCATGATCGGCACCATCACGCCGATATAGCCGGCGCGCGCCGCGCCGATGCGCGAGATCAGGGTGAGGTAGCAGCCGAAAGTGACGATCGAGCCGAACAGCGCCAGGTAGACCAGCGACAGCACATAGCCGCTGGAGGGAACGAAAGTGAAGGATTTGCCCATCGCCACACCGACGATGAGCGCCATCGCGCCGCCGTACAACATGCCCCAGGCCATGCTGCTCCAGGTGCTGTAACCCAGCTTGCCGTTGCGCGTCGCCACCATGCTGCCCGCCGAGGACGCCAGCACCGAGAGGATGGTCAGAACGGCGCCGAGCTCCGCATTGCGGCTGACCGACAATTTGCCGAACTCGGGCCAGAACACGCAGACGATGCCGGCCACGCCGAACAGCGCGGCGATCAGCACGCGCAAAGTCATCCGGGTGCCGAAGAACAAACGCGAGCCCAGCATATTGATCATCGGGCTGGCGGAGTAGCCGACCGCGACCATGCCGGAAACGATGAAGGTCTCCGCGTAATAAACAAGGATGTAGCTGATGCAGAACATGGCCACGCCCAGCAGCGCGAAATCCAGATGCTGCTTGCGATTGAAGTGCAGCTTCAGCCCGCGCAGGCGGCAGAATACGAACAGCACCGCCGAAGCCAGGATAAAGCGATAGCCCACCGACATTTCCGGCGCGACATTGCCGAGCTGGAAGGTAATGGCGATCCAGGTCGAACCCCAGATCAATACGCAGATGGCAAACAGGTGCAGGGTGGCGGTGGGCATGAATCAGTCCGATATGGGCAGCCGCTTCGGGCCGCCCGGGATTATGTTGATGTTGAACCGCTGAATCGACGAACAGCGGAATGGCAAACACCTGCGTGGCGAACAGCGAACGACGATTATTTTGTGATGCCGACCTGCGACAGCACAAACGAATACGTGATCGCGATCTCTTTCAGATAGTCGTAACGTCCCGAGGCGCCGCCATGACCGGCATCCATATTGGTCTTTAGCAGCAGCGGGTTGCTGTCGATCTTCAAGGTGCGCAGCTTGGCGACATATTTGGCCGGCTCCCAGTACATCACCTGACTGTCGTTCAATGAAGTCTCGACCAGCATCGCCGGATAGGCGCGCTTGCCCAGATTGTCATAGGGCGAATACGAGCGCATGTACTCGTAGGCCGGCTTCTCGTTGGGATTGCCCCATTCCAGATATTCGCCCACCGTCAGCGGCAGCGAAGCATCGAGCATGGTGCTCATCACATCGACAAACGGCACCTGCGAGACCACCGCCTTGAACAGGTCGGGGCGCAGATTGGTGACTGCCCCCATTAACAGTCCGCCGGCGCTGCCGCCCTGGATGACAAGATTGTTCGGGTCGGTGTACTTGTTGCTGACGAGATATTCGGCAACGTTGACGAAATCGCTGAAGGTATTTTTCTTCTTCATCATCTTGCCGTTGTCGTGCCAGGCCTTGCCCATCTCGCCGCCGCCGCGAATATGCGCGATCGCGTAAATCATGCCGCGATCGACCAGCGCCAGACGCGAGGAGCGCATGCCCAGCGGCATCGAAATGCCATAGGAACCATAGCCGTACAGCAGCATCGGCTGGGGCCCGTTTTTCTTCAGCGATTTCTTGTAGACCATCGACACCGGCACCATGGCGCCATCGGCCGCCTTGACCATGATGCGTTCGGTTTGGTAATCAGAGGGTTGGTAGCCACCCAGCACTTCCTGCTGTTTTTTCAGGGTGCGCGCCTGGGTGCTCACGTCGTAATCAAACACCGAATTCGGCGTCACCAGCGAACCGTAATTGAAGCGATAGAGTTGGGTATCGAATTCGGCATTCTGGCCGGGCGAGGCTTCATAGGCGGCTTCGGGAAAGCCGATGTCCTGCACCTTGCCGCTCTTGATGTCGAACACGCGCAGCTTGGGCAGGCCGCCGGATTTTTCGATGGCGACGAAAAAATCCTTGAACATATCGACGCCGTCGAGTTTCACGTCGTCGCGGTGCGGGATGATTTCCGTCCAGGTCTTTTCATTGGCCGGGCCGACCGGGGTTTTGATCAGGCGGTAGTTGCGGCCGCGGTCATTGGTGGTGATGTAGAACTCGTTGCCATGATGGTCGATGCCGTACTTGATGTTTTCGCGGCGCGGCAGGTAAACGGCGAAATCGCCATCGGGCTTGTCGGCATCGAGCAGGCGCTGCTCGGTCGTCTCGGAGCTGACCGAGGTGGCGATGATGTATTGTTCGCTGCGCGTGGATTCCACGCCGAGGCCATAGAGCTCGTCTTTTTCCTCGAACAGCAGCGCGTCCGTTTTGTCGCCGAGGCGATGGCGGAACAATTTGTTGGAACGCTTGGTGGTCGCGTCTTCCGTGGTATAGAAAATCGTCTTGTTGTCCCTGGCCCAGGCGACCGAGGTCACGCGCTCGGCCTTGTCGTCGAGGGTATTGCCGGTTTCGAGATTCTTGAAATACAGGGTGTACTGGCGAAAGCCGGTGAAATCGAGCGCATAGGCCAACCATTTTCCATCCGGGCTGACGGCCAAATCGGCGAGGCCCAGAAAGGCTTTGCCTTCGGCCAGTTTGTTCAGGTCGAGGATCACTTCCTCCCTGGCGGCCAGGCTGCCGACCTTGCGGCAGTAGATGGAATATTGTTTGCCGGCCTCGGTGCGCGAGTAATAGTAGTACGCACCTTTTCTGTAGGGCACGTTCTCGTCGGTCTCCTTGATGCGCGACAGCATGTCCTTGTACAACGTGTCCTGGAATGCCTTCATCGGCCCCAGCACCGTCTGCGTATAGGCGTTCTCGGCTTTCAGGTAGTCGATGACGGCGGCGTCCGATTTTTCGCGCAGCCAGAAATAATCGTCGACGCGCTGGTCGCCGAACATCTCCAGGGTCTTGGGGATTTTTTTGGCGACGGGCGGGGTGGCGATAGCGGTGGCAGGGGCGGCTTTGGACATTTCGGCAGTGCTCTGTGCGTTAACGAGAATCAGGGATAAGAATAAAAATGCCGCAACGGCGGCGGTAAATGAAATGCGGCGGGTCGGCATGACGACTCCAGACTTGATGAAGCTTTGCATTATAGACGGCCCATCTGTCATCGATTGATACAACTTTCGACGAACCGGCGGGTAAACGGAAACAAATCAGCCCGCGTTAGGCGGGCAAGGAGCAACACTCCTTGAACAAAAAACCTCACTTCACCCCAAAGGACAACCTATGAATACCAAAGCTCTCGTTGCAGCATTGTTTGCCGGCGTGATCAGCGCCGCGGTTTTCGCCCAGACTGCCACCCCGCCCGCCAGCACCAACACGCCGGTGATCGACAAGCGCGCCGCCAACCAGGAAAAACGCATCGAGGCCGGCCAGGCTTCCGGTGCACTCACCAGCAAGGAATCCGCCAATCTGGAAAAGCGTGAAACCAAACTGAACAATGACATCGCCGCGGCAAAATCCGATGGCAAGGTTACCAAAGCCGAGCGCGCCAAGCTGACCAAGGAAGAAAACCGCGACAGCCGCAAAATCGCCCGCAAAAAACACAATGCCAAAACCACAGCGCCCGCCGCTAACTGATTGGCGACTGGCTGCATCAGGGCCCGGCCATCGCAAGATGACCGGGCTTTTTTATTGCTAAACTTCAAGACTCGGCAAATACACATCTGCAGCGGAGTTTTTCATGTTCGAAGCCCAAGTCATCGCCAGCGAATCCAAGGCTGTTTTCTACAGCGATCTGAACAAGCAACTGACCGGCCTGCTGGAGGGCGAGCACGACTTGATGGCCAATACCGCGAATTTTTCCTCGCTGGTGTTTCTGATGCTGGCCGACCTCAACTGGGCCGGATTTTATTTTTTGCGCGGCAATGATCTGGTGCTGGGCCCCTTCCAGGGCAAGCCGGCCTGTGTGCGCATTCCCGTTCTGCCCGCGCCACGTGGCGTGTGCGGCAACGCGGCCTTCCATAAAAAGACTTTCGTGGTGCCGAATGTGCATGAGTTCCCCGGGCATATCGCCTGCGATTCGGCCTCGAATTCGGAAATCGTCATCCCGCTGACGGCCGGCGGCAAGGCGGTCGGCGTGCTCGATGTCGACAGCCCCACACTGGCGCGCTTCGATGATGAAGACCGTGCCGGGCTGGAAACGATGGTGAAGACCTTGATCGCGAAAACGGATTTTTCGGCGCTGTAGTCCGATAGTCCAGCGTCGTCGTCCCAGTGTAGGCTGGGACCCAGTACTTCGTTCAATCAGAACCTACGACGGACTGGGCCCCAGTCCTACGCTGAGGCGACGACCGAGACTAAAGCACTTTTCAAGTATAACTGTATTTATTTACAGTTATCGATTCGCAGCGTAAAATTTACGCCATGTCACTCAGCGCCCTTCTCGTCGATTTCAATTCCTACTTCGCCTCCTGCGAGCAGCAGGCGCGGCCCGAATTGCGCGGCAAACCGGTGGGCGTGGTGCCGATGCTGGCCGATTCCACCTGCCTGATCGCCGCCAGTTATGAAGCCAGGAAATTCGGCGTCAAGACGCTGACCAATGTCGGCGAGGCGAAGAAACTGATTCCCGATATCCAGTTGGTGGTGGCGCGCCACGAGCTGTATATCGATTATCACCGCCAGGCTTTCAGGGCCATCGACGACATCGCACCGGTGCGCAAAGTGCTGTCGATCGACGAAATGGTCTGCGATTTGCCGGCGGGCTACAAAACCGTCGAGCGCGCGAGTGAGCTGGCACAGGAGATCAAGCGCAACCTCGCCGCCAAGGTCGGCGAATACCTCAAGGTCTCGATCGGCCTCGCACCGAATACCTTCCTCGCCAAGCTGGCCTCGGACATGCAGAAACCCGACGGCCTCGTCATCCTGCAGGAACACGATGTGCCGCAGAAGCTGCTGCACCTGCCGCTGCGCGCGCTTAGCGGCATCGGCCACAATATGGAAACGCGCCTGGACGACTATGGCATCCAAACCATCGCGCAGTTGTACGCGCAGACCTCGGACCAACTGCGCACCATCTGGGGCGGCGTCGGCGGCGAACGCTTCTACGCGCGGCTGCGCGGCGCGGAAGTGGCGGAACAGGAAAACGAAACCGGCTCGATCAGCCACTCGCATGTACTGGCGCCGGTGCTGCGCAATCGCGAGGACGCCTATGCGGTGCTGGACCGGCTGACGCAAAAAGCGGCGATGCGTTTGCGCAAGGCCGGCTACTTCGCCAGCCGGCTGGCGATCAAAGTCAAGTTTCTGAATGCGCCTTCATGGGAAATCGAAACGCGGCTGATGCAGACCCAGGACACCCTGGCCCTGTTGCACGCCATCGAAACGCTGTGGCAGAAATTCCCGAAACGCAAAAATGCCACGCCCCTGCAGGTGGCCATGGTCCTGCTCGAACTCACGCCCGCCGGCAGCCACACCAGCAGCCTGTTCGCCGCCGATGATGAAAACCAGAAACTGAATTCCGCGATCGACGCCGTCACCCTCAAATACGGCAAGCGCGCCGCCTATTTCGGCGGCGCCCATCGCGCGCTCGACCACGGCAAGATGGCCATCGCCTTCAACCATATTCCGGATACGGAGACGGAAGCTTAGAATGGCGCTCACCTCAACCCTGCGAGTGCGGCCACCATGATCTTCAAAAACAACGTCACCATCATCACCGGCGCCTCCACCGGCATCGGCGAGGAACTCGCCTACCGCCTGGCCGAGCAAGGCGCACTGCTGGTACTGACCGCCAGGCGCGAAGCCGAACTGGAACGCGTTGCCGCCAAGGTGCGCGAGCTCGGCGCCCCCGCAGGCGCTAGGGTCATCATCGTCAGCGCCGATGTCGGCGTTGAGGCCGACTGCAAGAAGACCATCGACGCCGCCGTGAAAGAATTCGGTCGTATCGATACCCTCGTCAACAACGCCGGCATGACCATGTGGGCAAAGTTTGCCGACATCCGGGACGTCTCGATGCTGGCGCGCATCATGCAGGTGAACTATATGGGTGCGGTGTATTGCACCCACTTCGCCCTGCCGTATCTGAAAGCCAGCAAAGGCCGCATCGTCGGCATCGCCAGCCTCACCGGCCTGGTGGGGGTGCCGACCCGCACCGGCTATGCCGCCAGCAAGCACGCGATGCGCGGCTTCTTCGATTCCCTGCGCATCGAGCTCGAAGATGAAGGCGTCACCGTCACCATGATCTATCCCGGCTTCGTCGCCACCGGCATCCGCGAAAACGCCACCGGCGCCGACGGGAAGCCGGCGAAGATTGATCCGGTCGGCAAGAGTGAAGCCATGAGCGTGGAGGAATGCACTGGCATCATTTTGCGCGCCATCGAGCAAAGGAAGCGTGAAGAAATAATGACCTTGAAGGGCAAGCTCGGGCAGTGGTTGAAGCTGATCGCGCCGGGGATGATTGACGGGATCGCGAAGCGGGCGGTGGAGGGGAATCGGAAGTATGTGGAGAAGGCTTAAGTCATGAGCAGCGAAGCACTTATTGCGGCATCTCGGTTCGCTGAGCTTGCAGGCGACTTTTCTTCTTGGTGTGAAGGGGATTGCGCAACTGGACGCGCACTTGAATCCGAAGCGGCTCAGTGGCTAGCGCGGCTGCATGCAGAAGCGCTTGCCCTGCCCCAAGTGGACGTAGAGAATTCAGACGGTCCGCCAAGTATTCCCGAGTTGCATGCGGCCAGGGCCAAACGAAATTTCAGACCGTTTGACGGCTATTACTATCGCGAGTTTTTCAACCCTGACCCACTGCAAAATGACGAGCCCGTATTAGGAGACCTTGGAGACGACATGCTGGATATCTATAAGGACATCAAGCGCGGCCTTTTAGTATATGAACAAGGCAAGCAGATAGAGGCCATTTGGCATTGGTCGTTCTTGCATCGAGCGCACTGGGGAAAGCATGCAACGAGCGCAATGTACGCGCTTCAATGCAAGGCCATGAACAATTCGTGAACCAAACAGGGACACGGCGATTGACCGAAATCGACAAACTCGCCTGGCTGCACCTCCGCAACAAGCAACTGCTGTTCGCACGCTCCAAAGGCAAAAACATTTTCTACCTCCCGGGCGGCAAGCGCGAGCAAGGTGAGAGCGATGCGGCCGCGCTGCTGCGTGAAATCCACGAAGAGCTATCCGTCGAACTGCTGCCTGAGACGCTTGTCCACGCCGGCACTTTCAGCGCCCAAGCCGACGGCAAACCAGAAGGCGCGATGGTCAGGAATAGCTGCTATTTTGCGGAATGCAATGGCGAGCCCAAGGCCTCGGCTGAAATCGAGGAGCTGGCCTGGTTCAAATATGAAGATCGCGAACGCTGCTCACCTGTCGCCAAACTGATTCTCGACTGGCTCCATTCCACCGGTCACATTGAATGAAGGATTCGCGCAAAACCATGAAGGCTTACGACTGGATCCTGTTCGATGCCGACGATACCCTATTCCACTTCGACGCCTTCCGTGGACTGCAGCGCATGTTTGCCGGCTATGACATCGACTTCACGGCCGATGATTACGCCGCGTATCAATTGGTCAACAAGCCGCTGTGGGTGGAATATCAGAATGGCAAGATCAACGCACAGCAATTGCAGCATCGCCGCTTCCAGCCCTGGGCTGAGCAACTGCAAGTAACAGCGCAGGCGCTGAACAGCGCCTTCATGATGGCGATGGCCGAAATTTGCACACCGATCGACGGCGCCACCAGTCTGCTGACTGCGCTAAAAGGCAAGGCGAAGCTGGGCATCATTACCAATGGCTTCACCGAGTTGCAGCAGACGCGTTTGGAGCGTACCGGCCTGCGCCATCACTTCGACGTGCTGGTGATATCGGAACAAGTCGGCGCGGCCAAACCGCATCGCGACATTTTCGATCACGCGCTGGCCATCATGGGCAACCCGGAACGCGAGCACGTGCTGATGGTCGGCGACAATCCGGATTCCGATATTCTCGGCGGCATCAATGCGGGCTTGCATACCTGTTGGGTGAACGTGGATGGGCGTACGGCGCCGGAAGGTGTCAGGCCGCATTACGAGGTGCGTTCCTTGCGTGAACTGGAGAATTTGTTGGCGGTCGGGTAGCAATCTCTTCAGCACTACCGATTTCATTGAGCGCAATTACCGGAAGTTTCCAACTTTCAAACTCCAGCATTGGCGCGCCTCTCCGGGCAAAAATGCCCCGAAAAGCGCGCCAAATGGCGTTCTACGATTTTGAATTCGCCGCTTACTGCGCCCGCTGCGCGTAACTCACGCCGTAGGCCGCCGGCCGCATCAGCAGCACCGGGTCCGCCGAGGGTTCGATTCCCGCCGGCAAGGACAGCGGATTGAACAGCAGCGCCTTCTGCGCCGCCACCTGGTCCGGAGAGGTTTGGGTCAGGATGATGGTGCCGAGCTCGACCAGCTGGCGATCGTCCGGCCACACGGCGGTGCCGTCATTGACGTTGTCACCGGCCTTGGCGATTTGCGCCATCAGCTTAAACTTCACCGGCGCGCGCGCGATGCGCTTGGGCAGTTCCTCCATCAGGTAATTCGGCCCGGCCTTGGCGGCATCGGCATCGCTCAAGGCATGCTCGCCGACCATCGGCAGGATCTGATAGCGCGCATATTTGCTCTGGCCATTGGCATTGGTGAACTTGAAGGCATTGACGCCATAGAACGCGAGCGTGCCGAAACTCTCCGGCGCCGGACGCGGGGTGCTCACCCATTTGGCGGCGGCGGGATGGCTGCCGAGGAATTTCTCGATCGGCGTCGGCTTCGCGGCATCGGGGCCGCTTTGCGAAATCGCCGTCAGCAGCGCAAGAAAATCTTCCGGCGTGGCGACCGGAAAACCGTTCGAGGAGATGCTGACGATATCGGTGCTGGCGCCGCCCGGCAACTGGAAGCGGATGGCGATCCCGTGCGGACTGGCGTTGGGATCGGCATCGGGCATATTGGGCACACCGGTGCCGTCGGAAAAGCGCACGATCACCGGTACCTGCTTTTTGAAATGCGGCGCCTTGCTGAGCGCGGGGGCCGTCTTCGCCGGCGTGAAAGTGCCCGACACCAGTACGCCCTTGGCATGATTGGCGCGATAGCCGGCATGCGGCCCGCCGGAAAGTTTGTTGAGCGTTTCCACCAGGGCGACGGGCAGCGGCTTTTGTGCGGCGGGCGCCGGGTCCGCGGCGAAAGCGGTTGCTGCGCTCGCGGCCAGTGCGGCGGCGAGAATGGCTGCGGGCATGGGCCACACCGAGATTGGCGTGGAGGCGTTCAATTGAATTTGTTTCATGATCTCTCCAAGTGAAGCCGGACATTGCCCGGCGGGTTCAGAAATGGCCCTGCATTTGCAGGCCCGGTTCACGGAATGCGGGCCGCCGGCGACTTGCGCATGGTTCGCGGCTGTCTTTTCGTAACGGCATAAGGATAGTCGGAAATTATTATCAAAATAAAGTGCCGCGTTCTTGTATGACCGTGCGCAGTTTCCCATACGTTCGGCCTTGTCTGCACGGAGCATTGCGTCAACCGGCCGCAGCGATTGCGGATCAAGCCAGACAGTCCAGCATTTTAAAGTCCAGCGCTGGCGCGCCTTTCCGGGCATTTTTGCCCGGGATAGCGCACCAACTGGCGATCTCGATCGCCGGGCCTCTTCAAAATTACACGTGGTCACTGCATTTGATGCGGTATCGCGATATGCTACGGCGCTTCTGTTTCGTCCGTTTTTTTCTTTGCCTTCGCTTCTTTCCTTGCCTTCCCCCTTCAACGTCACACAGGAAACCCCGCCATGCCCTCGATGATTCATCGCGCCTCCGTGCTTGCCCTGTTTACCGTTTGCGCCACCCTCGGCCCGCTGCTGGGCGCCAAGACGATCGATGCCGCCTATCCCGGCACGCTTACGCTGAAGGTCGATCTGAGCGACGCCGCCCGCAAGATTTTTGCGGT
The DNA here is from genome assembly GCA_036394575.1 of Usitatibacteraceae bacterium. Taxonomy (GTDB): domain Bacteria; phylum Pseudomonadota; class Gammaproteobacteria; order Burkholderiales; family Usitatibacteraceae; genus UKL13-2. The sequence continues at coordinate 14,297 of DASWEY010000035.1, forward strand.
GCGCGAAACCTTGCCGGTGAAATCGGGCCCGCTGAAGCTGGCCTTTCCGAAATGGATTCCCGGCGAACATGGCCCGACCGGCCCGATCGACGGCGTGACGGGGTTGAAGATCAGCGCCAACGGCCAGCGCATTGCCTGGCGCCGCGATCTGGAGGACATGTATGTGTTGCACCTGGAGGTGCCGGCCGGGGTGAGCAGCCTCGATATCGAATTCCAGTTCCTCTCGCCCACCGGCGGCGGCAACTTCGGCGCCGGCGTCTCGGCCACGCCACGCATGGTGGTGCTGGAGTGGAACCAGGTGCTGTTCTACCCGGCGGACTACAACACCGGCCGCGTGCAGATCGCGCCCACGATCAAGGTGCCGGCCGGCTGGGAGTTCGCCACCGCGCTGGAAAAAACCGCTGCTGCCGCCGACGGCACCAGCTTCAAGCCGGTCAGCGTGACCGAGCTGGTCGATTCGCCTTTGATGGCGGGCCGTCATTTCAAGCGCATCGACCTCGCCCCCGGGGCCAATCCGCCGGTGTTTTTGAACCTGGCGGCGGATCGCGCGGAAAACCTCGGGATCACCGAGGCGCAGATCAAACACCATCAAGCGCTGGTAAAGCAGGCGGTCGCCCTGTTCGGTGCGCAGCATTACGACCACTACGATTTCCTGCTGGCGCTGTCGGAGCGCACCGCGCATTTCGGGCTTGAGCATCATCAGTCGAGCGACGATCGCACCACCGCCGACTTCTTCACCTCGACCACCGCCTACCTGGCCGACCCTGCCCTGCTGCCGCACGAGTACGTGCATTCCTGGAACGGCAAGTTCCGCCGCCCGGCCGGCCTCGCCACCCCGAACTACGGTGTGCCGATGAAGGGCGAACTGCTGTGGGTCTATGAGGGCCTCACCAACTATCTGGGCGAAGTGTTGACCGCGCGCGCCGGCATGTGGAATGCCGAGCAATATCGCGATTCGCTGGCGATGACGGCGGCAGCCATGGATCACCGCCCCGGCCGCGCCTGGCGTCCGCTGCGCGACACCGCCGACAACGCGCAGATTCTGTACAACACCTCGAGCGCCTGGAGCAACTATCGCCGCTCGGTGGATTTCTATCCCGAGGGCACCCTGGTGTGGCTGGATATCGACACCAGAATCCGCGAGCTTTCGCAGGGCAGGAAATCGCTGGATGACTACATCAAGGTGTTCTACGGCAAAGATGCGGCCTTCGCCAGGACCAGCCACGAGGTGAAGCCTTACGATTTCGACGAAATCGTGAAAACGCTGAACGCGGTGCAGCCGGCCGACTGGAATGCCTTCCTGCGCAGCCGCCTCGATTCGACCAACGAACGCGCACCGCTGGACGGCATCACGCGCGGCGGCTGGAAGCTCATCTATACCGACACGCCGACCGAACTGTTCAAGGCCAGCCAGAAGGAGAGCAAGACGCTCAACCTGATGTACTCGCTGGGCTTCGCCGTCGCCAGCGAGCGCGGCCGCGGTGCCGAGCCGGGCGAGGTGGTCGATGTGCTGTGGGGCAGCCCGGCGTTCGACGCCGGCATGGCGCCGGGCCTGAAGATCGTCGCCGTCAACGGCGAAGGCTTCGATGGCGAACAACTGGTGGCCGCGCTGAGCCGCGCGCAAAAGGACAAAACGCCGATCGAGCTGCTGGTGCATAACCAGGATTACTACTCGACGGTGAAGATCAATTACATCGAGGGACCGAAGTATCCGAAACTGGTGCGCGTCGATGGTGCGCCCGATCTGTTGACGCCGATTGCGGCGGCGAAATAAAACTGTCACGCCATCGATCCGGCAATATCTGCAAACGGCCCGCAAATTGCGGGCCGTTTGCTTTTCTCAAGTAATCCGCCATGCTGGTCGATAAAGCGATAAAACGATAAGGCGATATGGCATTGCGGCACTCCCCTCGCCGGACGCGATTCGGGCGAATTGGCCGGCTCCTCGCGCTAGCGCGCCTTGTCGTATAGAATCAAGATCATAAAAGCAAAAAAGCATATTCGGAGGAGTTGGCGTGTTTCGAAATTTATCGATACTGGCCGTGGCATTGGCCGTGTTTTGCGCACTGGTATGGGCGACCGATACGGTGACCCTGCAAGGTGAACGCACCATTTACACCGCACGCTGCGAGCAAGGCAGCTGGCAGGGTGAGCTATGCACCGGAAACCTGGTTGCCGCCGAACGTTATCGCTATCGCGTGCTGAAGCCGCACAATGAAGTTTTTTTCTGGGTCGTCGGTTCCAGCGAGCCCTCGGGCAAACTTACCGATTGCGCCATCCAGGACGGCCGCAACTGGCGCTGCCAGCCGAATGCCGACTCGGCCAGATCGATCACGCTGGAAATGGCGAAAGGATGCCCGGTGCCCGACAGCGGCGGCCTTACCCGCTCCTATCACGCCGTCTCCAAATTGACCTGGGTGTTGCTGGACAACGGTATTGCCATCACCAATACCGCGCTGAGTCCGCCGCGCCCGCCCAACTCGGGGCAGGCGCAGACGGCGGGACGGCGTCTCGCGCCCTGAACTGAGGCTCGGCCGCGCGCAGCGGGCGTTCAGTCAAACCGGTGCGTGCACATTCATCGCATTCAGGGTAACGAATTGAAACCCCTGCGCCAGCATCCAGCTTAGCCCCTCGGCAAGACCTTCCGCCGTATCCGAGTTCGGCTTGTTCATATGCGCAATGATGATGTCACCGTGGCGGCTTGATTTCAGCCGCGCCACGATGGCGCGGCGGCTGAGGGTGGCGCCGGCGTCGGCATTCAATGAAAAGCCGGCGATTTGATAGCCCAGCGATTTGATCACGTCGATGGCGGCCGCATCGTATTCGCCGGTGGCGCCGCGATACCAGCGCGGCGCGGTGCCGCTGATTTGTGCCACCGCCTCGGCGCCGCCGCTGACTTCGCTCACCAGATGGGCGACATCGGGCTCGCCGGGAATGCCGTACACGCGACGCCCCACGCCGATCACGGCCGGCACATGATTGGCGCCGTGGTCCTCGATTTCGAACAGATCCGGATGCGCCGTCAGCATCGCCACGCCGCGCGGATTGCGATCGATCCAGCGCTTGGTGGCGAAGATGGTCGCCTGAATATTTTTCCGGATCAGGAATTGAATCAGATCTTCGTCGAACGCGCCGCCGCAGGCATCCAGCGTCAGGGCGACGACTTTGCCCTGCGTATCCGCCGCCGCGAGCGACATATTGAGCGACTGATGCAGCTCGACCGGGCGCGCCTCGACGGCGCGCGGCGCGGCAAAGGCCGTCGACGCCAGCAACAGGAAAATCAGCGATGTGAAAAAGCGTTTCATACCGGGATAAACGCTTCACATCGATTTTGGTTGTCGGCGCTTGCAGCGCAGCTTCAACGAAACATCAGCGGAACATCAATCGAACATCAGCAAACAAGGTTCCGCCGCATATGCAAAGTCCAGCATTGGCGGGGGTTTCGAGGCATTTTTGCCTGAAAAGGCGCGCCGAATGCCGTTCTACGTGAATTTATTCTCGATGCCGAATTGCGAATCGGCCCCCGCAAAAAAAACGCAGATACCCCGGCGCTTCAACCCCGCGGTGTCTTGCCCTTGATGTGCGTCGCGCGCAGGAAATCGAAATCGACGCCCTTGTCGGCCTGCATGACGGTTTGCAGGAACAGCCTGCGATAGCCGCGCTCGGCGGTCGGTTCCTTGATCACATTGTTCTGCATGCGTCGCGCCAGTTCATCATCCGGCACCAGCAGGCTGATCTCGCGGTTGCGCACGCTGAGGCGAATGCGGTCGCCATTGCGCACTTGCGCCAGCGGGCCGCCCACCGCCGATTCCGGGGTCACATGCAAGACGATGGTGCCGAAGGCCGTACCGCTCATACGCCCGTCGGAAATGCGCACCATGTCCTTGACGCCGGCGCGCGCGAGCTTGAGGGGAATCGGCAGGTATCCCGCCTCGGGCATGCCCGGCGCGCCCTTGGGGCCGATGTTCTTCAGCACCAGAATGTCATCGGCGGCGACCTCGAGATCATCGCGGTCGATGCGCGCGGCGAGATCTTCGGCGTTCTCGAAGACCACGGCACGGCCTTCATGCTCCATCAGTTTCGCGTCGGCCGCCGATTGCTTGATGATCGCGCCGCCCGGCGCCAGATTGCCGCGGAGCACGGCAATGCCGCCCTGCGGATAGACAGGATTGTCGATAGTGCGCACCACATCCTGCGCAAAACCCGGCCCGGCCCGTTCGAGTTCCTCGCCCAGCGTGCGCCCCGTCACCGTCAGCGCATCCAGATGCAGCAGCGGCTTCAGCGCGCGGAACAGGGTCGCCATACCGCCCGCGTGATGAAAGTCTTCCATGTAATGCTGGCCGGACGGCTTGAGGTCCAGCAGCACCGGCGTATCGCGGCCCATGCGGTCCAGCGCCTGCAAATCGATGTCGAGGCCGACGCGTCCCGCGATGGCCGCCAGGTGCACAATGCCATTGGTCGAGCCGCCGATGGCGAGCAGCACGCGCAGCGCGTTCTCGAAGGCGGCCGGGGTCAGAATCTTGTCGATGGTGAGTCGATCGCGCGCCATCTGCACCGCGCGCGCGCCGGTCTCCTCGGCAACGCGGATGCGATCGGCGGTGACCGCCGGCGGCGAGGCGCCGCCGGGAACGGTCATGCCCAGCGCCTCGGCAATGCAGGCCATGGTGCTGGCGGTGCCCATCACCGAACAGGTGCCCACACTGGCCACCAATTGATTGTTGACGTCCGCCGTCTCGGCGGCATCGATCTCGCCGGCGCGAAACCGGGCCCAGTAGCGGCGGCAATCGGTGCATGCGCCGACGCGTTCGCCGCGATGCGAGCCGGTCAGCATCGAGCCAGTGATCAACTGGATGGCGGGAATGCCGGCGGACGCCGCGCCCATCAATTGCGCCGGCACCGTCTTGTCGCAGCCGCCGATCAGCACCACCGCATCCATCGGCTGGGCACGGATCATCTCCTCGGTATCCATCGACATCAGATTGCGCAAATACATGCTGGTCGGCGCGGCGAAGCTCTCGTGAATCGAGATGGTCGGGAAATCCATCGGCAGGCCGCCCGCCAGCATCACCCCGCGTTTCACCGCTTCGATGAGCTGCGGCGCGTTGCCGTGGCAGGGATTGTAGGCGCTACCCGTGTTGGCGATGCCGATCGCCGGCCGATCGAGCGCGGCATCGGTGTAGCCGGCGCCCTTGATGAACGCCTTGCGCAGGAACAGCGAGAAGCCCCGGTCGCCGTAGCTGGTCAGGCCTTTTTTCAGGCCGCTCTCATTGCCGGCGGGTGCTTTCTCGGGTGGGCGCTTGGCGTCGTCTTTGGCGGTCATGATCCGGAAGGAGGTTCTATGTACGGAGACGCCACAGTTTACGGTCATTCCGGATATTGGCGTGGCCGAAAACAGACGCGCAGAGTGCCTGTCCTTGTTGCTGCTTGCTGCCGCCTGCGACGACTCAAGCCGGTTGCGCTGCGGCGCATGCGGCAACCCGGCGCTCGAGATGAATGCCGAAGGCGGCGATGCCCAGGGCCACCACGGCCACGGCAGCGGCGCCGAGCGGCACGGTATGCAACGGCATCTGCGCCTCGATCATGCGGCCGCCCAGCCAGGCGCCGCCGGCGTTGCCGAGATTGAATGCAGCGATGTTGAGCGTGGAAGCCAGCGTCGGCGCCTGGCGCGCCTGATCGACCACGCGCATCTGCAGACCGGGCACGGTGGCGAAGGCGGCGATGCCCCACACAAATATGGTTGCAACGGCGGCGATGGGCTGCGTGATCGTTATCGACAACAGTGCCTCAATCAGGGCCAGCACCGCGAGGATGCCGAGCATCGACGGTATCGGTTTCCAGTCGGCGAGCTTGCCGCCCAGCGTATTGCCGAGGGTCAACCCGACGCCAAACAGGAACAGGATCGCCGTGACCGCCCGCGGCGAGAAACCGGCCAGGTCCTGCAGCATGGGGGTGATGTAGGTGAAGGCGGTGAAGATGCCGCCGAAGCCGAAGATGGTAAGCGCCAGCGCCAGCAGCACTTGGGGATGCCGCAGCACGCGCCATTCACCGCTACCGGGGTTCGCCCCGGCCGATGCGGCACGTGGCACCAGAATCGCCACGGCCGCCATCGCGATCACGCCCAGCACGGCCACAGCCCAGAATGTCGCACGCCAGCCGAACTGCTGGCCGACCAAGGTGCCCAGCGGCACGCCGAGCACATTCGCCAGCGTGAGCCCGGTGAACATCAAGGCGATGGCCGCGGCCCGCCGGTTGGAAGCCACCAGGCCGGCGGCGACCACCGCGCCGATACCGAAGAAGGAGCCATGCGCAAACGAGGCGACGATGCGGCCGACCATCAGCGCGGTGTAGCCCGGCGCCAACGCCGAGAGCAGATTGCCGGCGATGAACACGCCCATCAGCGCGATCAGCGTCGCCTTGCGCGGCCAGCGCACGGTGAGCGCGGCTATCAGCGGCGCGCCGATCGCCACACCGAGCGCATAGCCGGTGACGAGCAGGCCGGCCGACGGGATCGACACGCCGAGGTCGCGCGCCACATCGGGCAGGATGCCCATGATGACGAACTCGGTGGTACCGATGGCGAACGCGGCCAGCGCGAGCGCGATGATGGGCAGAGGCAGTCTTGATGATTTCATGTCGATGATCCCTGGCAGTTGGTCGGTTTCACTGGGCGACGACGCCGAGCTGTTGCAGCAGCGTCAGGTTGTCTTCGAGATGCCAGTTCTCGGCGATGCGGCCGTTGTGAATGCGGTAGATGTCGGTGGCAATGAAATCGATTGCGCGGCCGTCACCCTGCTTTGCCGCCGCGCCGCTGCCGAAGATGCCGGTAAAGTGGCCGCTGAAGCGCAGGCGCCCGACGACCCGGTCGCCGACGACGAGCATCTCTTCGACTTCCGCGCGAAGGTCCGGCACCGCGGCACGAAAGTGCTCCGACGCAAACACCGGGCCGTCGGGGCCTTGCGGACGCCCGGCCGGCAGATTGCGATCCATGAAGTCCGGCGCCAGCGCGGCCTGCGCATAGCGCGCCTCGCCGGTGTTCCAGAACGCGTAGTAGCGTCGCGCCGCGAGCGTCATTGCCTCGCGCTGCGCGGCCGGGATCGAGCGATCGATCACCACCGACTTCGGCTGCGGCAGCGCCTCGATGGCTTGAGCGGCCGCGGACAGGCCCCCGGCCGCGATGGCGACGCCGGCGCAAGCGATCATGGCCTTGCCTAGTGTTTTGTGGATATTCATGTTGATGTGCCTTTCGTGAGTAGATGAAGGGGTGAGTGGAAGAAAGTAAGTAAGGAACGTCATTGAACCGCTTGGTCCGCGACCGGGACAGATTGCGGCTCGGCGTCGAACACGAGTTCGACTGCCGGGCCCAATGGAACCTGCACAAAGAACTGGCGCTCGCCCGTCCCGGGCACACGCGCCTCGCGATACGCCCAGCCGCCGAGCGCAAGTCGATTGCGGACGGCATCCGCATCGGCAAGACGGAAGGCGATGTGATCGACCATGCATGCGGCGGCTTGCATTGAAGGTTGCACCGCGGGGCCGGCGCCGGGGCGCTCGTTCGCACGTGGGCGTTCGACCAGGTGCACCACCGCCTGCGCGCCCGCGTACAGCCACCAACCCTCGAAGCGGAACGGGGGGCGGCTGCCAATGCGCAGACCCATGACATCGAGAAGAAAGCGCAGCGTTGGTTGTGCGTCCTCGGCAATGAGCAGGATGTGATCGAGGCGTGGCAGCGGGCGCGGCTGGGTTGAGAGGGATGGCATCGGATTCTTCGGACAGTTCGGTTCAATGACGATACTTTCGTCTTTTCTGATATGGATTAAAATACACATTTCCGCATAACAAACTGTTCCAAATAGTTGAAGATAAATTCGATCCGGCCGATGCAACCCCGCCGTCAGGAGTCTCTATGACCGACCTCTCCGACATGAAGCTGTTTGTTTACGCCGTGACGACGGGCAGTCTCTCCGCCGCCGGTCGCGAGCTTGGATTCTCGCCGGCAGTGGGGAGCAAGCGGCTCGCGCGGCTGGAGGCCGATCTCGGCGTCCGCCTGGTGCAGCGCACCTCGCGCCGGCTGGCGCTCACCGACGAGGGCGCAATTTATTTCGAGCGCTGCCAGGCCATCCTTGCCGAGGTGGAAGACGCCGAAGCCGCAATCGGCCAGGGCCGAAACGAGGCGCGCGGCGTGCTGCGCGTATCATCGCCCGTCGCGCTCGGGCGCCGCTGGATTGGGCCGGCCATCGCCCAGTTCGCCGCCAGCCATCCGAACCTGGCCGTCCACTTGTCGCTGTCGGATGCGCTGGTGGATGTGGTCGAGGGGGGCTTCGACTGTGCGGTGCGCATCGGCGGCGCCGATGACTCGCGGCTGGTGGTCCGGCCGCTCGCCGATAACCGCCGCATCATCTGTGCGGCGCCCGGCTACTTGATGCGCCGTGGGCAGCCCCAAGCGCCGTCCCAGCTCGCCGAGCACGACTGCATCGTCATGAGCCGCACCGCTTCGCCGCATGCCGACTGGAGCTTTCGTCCGGCGCGCAAGCCGGCCGATCCGGTGACCACCGTTCGCGTGCGCGGCAAGTTCGTCACCGACAACGGCGAGCAGGCGCACGATTGGGCGTTAGCCGGCCTGGGCCTGGTGCGCCGCTCGATCTGGGACGTGGCGCCCGAGCTGGCCGACGGCCGCCTGGTCGAGGTACTGAAGGGGTGGACAAGCGACAGCGCGCCGATCCAGATCGTGTTCGCCTCGCGCCGCTTCCTGCCGGTGCGCACCCGGCTGTTCATCGATCTGTTGGTGGCGCATTTCAATCGCGCGAAGACGGAGCTGTTCTCGACGTCACGCACCAGCGTCAGGCAAGGCAGGGCCAGGCAGCCATCCGCAAAGGACCGGAGACGATCATGAGCGCAAAACTCGGCGAGCACCCCCGAGGTAATGACGCACAATGACTTCGCTCGCAATGAAGTCGGCAAGTCTGGCGAACACGAACGAAATTCGAAAGTGCCCGTCCCTATTGCCGTTTGGAGCATTTTTGCCCCGGAAGGCGCGCCGATTGGCGTTCTGCGTGTTTCAGTACTGCTCAAGTCTTGAAAAACGCTGTCGCCTCGGCGCAGTTTCTCCAATAAGCCGGGGCGACACGTTTATTGACTGCACCGCAATTGCGTAACATCGCCCTTGTCGAGGCTTTCCATTCAAGGCGGGCGCACATGAAAACATTTCGCAAGCAAGACTTCCCGCTGGCCGAAATCCGCCGCTATCTGGAGCCGGGACCGATCGTGCTCGTAAGCTCAGCGTGGAAAGGCCGGACCAATATCATGACGATGGGCTGGCACATGATGATGGGCTTCTCTCCCGCCCTGTTCGGCTGTTTTATCTGGAACGGCAATCACAGCTTCGAGATGCTGCGCAAGAGCAGGCAATGCGTGATCAACCTTCCCACCACCGATCTCGGGAATGAAGTGGTCGGCATCGGCAATTGCAGCGGCGCCAAGGTGGACAAATTCGACAAGTTCGGACTCACCGCCGTCGCCGGCGACAAGGTCGATGCGCCCTTGATCAAGGAGTGCTACGCCAACTTCGAATGCCGCCTGGCCGATGCCAGCCAAATTGCCAAGCACAGTCTGTTCATCTGGGAAGTCGTCAAGGCGCATGTCGCAATGTCGCCAAAGTACCCGCAGACGCTGCACTATCGCGGCGACGGGGTGTTCATGGTGTCGGGCGGAAACATCAGCATGCGCAAGAAGTTCAAGGCGCAGAACCTGTAATCGCGGGTCGTCTTTCGTCCCCCAATATATCCGTCGGCTTGAAAGGGTCGCCGATCGCGAAAGCGATCGAACTATTGCTCAGTCATCGGCAATTGACCCTCCAGGACGCCGACGTTGCCGAATCGGCCCTGGAGAAATTTCGCGCACGCCCTTCCCTCGGTTTTTCAGATGGCCTGGTGCTGGAGCTTGCGCGCAAGGCGGGCCATTTGTCTCTCGGCAGCTTCGACAAAGGCCCGGCCAAATTTGACGATGTGCGCGGGCTTTAGTGGTCTTGGGCCTGAGGGTCGTGTGGAAATTTTTTGTTGAAACAATTCCACCCGCCCCCAGGCCTGGCTAAAACCGGTACTTCATTCCCAACGCGAGACCCTTGGGGCTGGCGCCGTTGTTGACTGCGCCGCCTAGAATGCCGTTGACCGCGAAGTCGTTGCGCGACTTGGCCTGGTTGGCGATGGTGCTGTAAAAGACCGTCACCTCAACCTGTTTGGAAAACTCGTAACCATAGCCGGCCGCCCAGAAGCGCGCGCCGGTATCGGGTGCGCTGCCGCGGTCGAGTTCCAGATTCTTGTTCTGGCCGTAGCTCAGGCGCACGTTATGCCGGCCGAAATCGCCCTTGTACGCAAGAAAATACGTTTTCAGCCTGACTTCCGAGGCGGTCCCGGCGGTGAACGTCTTGGGCAGTCCGGTCGCGGCGATATTCCCCTGGTACTTGATGGTTTCCCACAGCACGCTGAGGTTGTTGTGGCTGTCGATCGCGTATCCGGCGGCGACCTTGGCGCCGGTATCGCGGGTGGTTGTGGCGGCGATGTTGGCGTATTCGTTATGGCGCTCGCCCGCCGCCACCAGGTACAGGGGGCCGGCGCGATAGGAAATCGACGCCGAATAGAGACTGGGATTGCAGGCGACCGTGCACGATCCCCGCTCCTCGTTGGCGCTATAGGCCAGGCGCATGGAAATGCTGTTTCCCTCCGGGCTCCAGTATTGGACGATGTTGCGCTGGCGGCGATCGAATGACTGTCGGGTCGCCGCGTTCGCAAACGTGGACGTGCTATTGCCGGCGACGATGTTGGAATAGCCGGCGATGCTGGTGTTGCCGAACGGATCCAGGCGCGAGGTGGCGCTCTTGTACGGACTGTCCCATTGGCCCAGGAGCACGTCACCCCAATCACCTTTCAGCGCGACCGCGCTGTTGCGGCTGGCGAAGGTGTCGCCGGTCTGGGGCGAATCGGGGCGCACCGAGTTCTCCACTTGAAACCACGCCGAGTAGCCGTTGCCCAGCGCTTCGCTGCCGCGGAAGCCGAGGTAGGACGAATTACTGCTGACGCGGTTGCGGGGCGGCAGGTCGTTGCGGCTGAGGGCCGATCCCGCCGCCTTGACGCTCTCGAAGTCCACGTACAGGTTGGCGTAAAGGGTGATTGGCCCCTCGGCGGCAAGCGCCGGGGTTCCGGCAAGGACGGCTGCGCACAGCAGCGCGGCGTGCGCCGGCTGGAATGATTTGCTCGACATGTGGTTTCTCCTCGTAAAATTTTTTTGTCTGCGATCAATGCATCGCGCCGCGCCGGCGCCCGCTGTTCACGGGTCGTCGGCGAAGGTCGCGCCGAACGGGTTATTGGCTTGCCATAAGCTCGGAAAAGGCCTTGTCCAGATTGGCCTGGGAATCCGTCTGTCTCTTTCTTGCGGCTCTTGTCCACCCGCCGTCACCGGCCAGCTGCCGGTTTGCCTCGGCGAGCATTCGCTGCACTTCGGATAACTGGGGGCCGCCGAGGCCCTTGCTGGCGGCAATCATTCCCTCCGGCGAAAGCGATTCCCGAAAGCGCTTTTCGGTTAGCGGAAATTTGGCGCCCGCCTGGCCGTACAGTGCGCCCGCTTCGGCGTAGATGCGCACCACGTCCCGGAAGCGGATCTCGGCGGGCTTCAAGCCGTTGCCGCGGCAAAAATTCACCAGCTCCGAGGCGAAATGATGTCCGATCCGGAAAGGTACGTCGGCCTCGCGTTGCAGCACATCGGCCAGTTCCGTGGTCGTCGAATAATCGGCGTTCACTTCCGCCAGCGCGCGCGGTGCGTTGACGACCAGGCTGTCGAGCAATTGGCCGAGCTGGCGAAACATGAGCACCGCATCCTCGACGGTTTTCTGCGATTGCTCGCGCTTGTAGTCGGGCATGCCGGGGGGCACGTTGTGCGCCTCGATCATGTACGTCGTCGCCGCGCCGACGACGGCACTGGCCTGCAACCGCAGCGTGTTCAGTCCATAAGGATTTCGCTTCTGCGGCATGATGCTGCTGGTGCCGGTCAGTTCGCCCTCCTGCAGCAGCAGCCACGGCGAGGTCTGGTGGTACTGCGTATGAATATCCTGGACGAACGCGCCGATGGTGAGCGCCGAATTGCCGGCGAGCGAGACCAGTTCCGCGCCGATGTCGATGGTCGACAACTGGGCCGCGTCGTAGGAGTTTTGCACCACGCCGTCGAATCCCAGAAGTTCCGCGAGCCGCGGCCGGTTCACCGCGAAACTCGAAGTCCCCAGCGCCGCCGCGCCGAGCGGGCATAAATTCAGCCGGGCATAGGCCTGCCGCAGGCGCTCGGCGTCGCGCTCGAAGGCGGCGGCGAATGCGCCGAGATAGTGGGCATAGGTGGTGGGCTGCGCCTGGACGCCATTGGTGTATGCGGGAACAATGGTGTTGAGATTCTTGCCGGCGAGGTCGAGCAGCTTGCCGCGCGCGGCGTCCATCGCATCCGCGAGATCCAGCACGCGTTCCCGCAGCATGGCGCGCCGCGTCGTGGCGAGGATGTCCTGGCGGCTGCGCCCCGAATGCATGCGCGTCGCATCCGGCCCCGCATAGGCAATGATGAGCGGTTCGTATTGCAGGTAGTCCCCGGGGCGGGGCGCCCCCGGCTTCTTGCCGTCTTCGATGACGTGCGCGACGCCTCGCGCTATCGTCGCGGCCAGCGCCTTGGGTACGATGCCTTGCTCGGTCACCATCACCGTTGAAGTCTTGTTGATTTCGCCCAGCCAGTAGAAATTGTCGTGACTCGACCGGGCCGCCCTTTCCGGTCTTTCTCTTGTCTGCGCTTGCGCGTACATTGCGCCGGCATGGAGCAACAACAACACGCCGGCCATCGTCCGGATCATGGACTTCATGGTATTTCTCCTCGCTGTCATTTTTTTATGGTTGCCTGCCGGCGTTGTGCCGGCCGCGATGTATCGAGACGCCGTTGATGCGTTAGCGCCCATCGCGGCTGCAAACATAAGCCACCCGTCGTACGATGGTCAAATATATTGATTCGCAGTTATATATACTTAATATGTATGTGTTAATCGGGGAGGCAGGATGGAGTTGCGACACTTGCGTTACTTTGTCGCCGTTGCCGAGGCGCGGACTTTTACTCTCGCGGCCGCGCGGCTGGGGATTCAGCAGCCGCCGCTTAGCCAGCAAATCCGCATGCTGGAAAAGGAGCTCGGGTTCGCCTTGTTTAAACGCGTGCCCAAGGGCGTGGAGTTAACTGCGGGAGGCCGCGTATTTCTGGACGAGGCCACGGCCATCCTTGCCGGCGTGAAGCGCGCCGGCCAGCGTGCGAGCAGCGCGGCGCACGGGAAAATGGGGAAACTTTCCCTTGGATTCACTTCTTCCGCCATCACCCACAGTTTGGCGCCCCGTTTGATCCGTGGCTTTCGCCTCGCCTACCCGGACGTGGAACTGGAATTTCAGGAGGGTAGCGCCGCCAAGCTCATCCAATCGGTGGCCGACGGCTCTGTCGATATCGGCACGGTGCGCAAGCCCGTATCGCGACCGGACGGCGTCGGCTTTCGTGTGCTGTTGAATGAGCCGATGATGCTGGTGCTGCCCGCCACGCACCGTTTGGCGCGCGCCGCCGGCAAGGGAAAGAAAGGCCAGACCGGCCTGCTTTCACTACGGGACCTGAAAGGCGAGGCCTTTATCCTCACGCGCCGTCCAGGCGCCCCCGGCATGTACGCGGACCTGATCTCGGCCTGTCACCGCGCCGGCTTCACGCCGAAAATCGCCGCCGAGGTGGAAAACATGCTGACCAATGTCGCGCTCGTCGCCGCCGGCATAGGCGTATCCGCCGTGCCGGAATCCATGCGCGACATTCACGCCGGAGACGTCGCCTACTTTCGACCGAAAGAAGCCGCACAACTGGTGGCCCCGCTTACCCTGGTTTACCTTACATCCACCACCAATCCGGCCGCCAGTCGCTTCCTTTCATTTGTGGACGGTTTTGATCTGTCCGGCGACCGTGTGACGGCCTGATCGCACTGGACGGTGTCGGCATGTCGCCGCCTCGCCGAAGTACGCGCAGACGCTGCACTATCGCGGCGACGGGGTGTTCATGGTGTCGGGCGGGAACATCAGCATGCGCAAGAAGTTCAAGGCGCAGAACCTGTAATCGCGGGTCGTCTTTCGTCCCCCCAATGTTTCCGTCAGCTTGATAGCAACGGAGGCGAATTTTGCTTTGAACAGACGCTGGCGCCGGCATTCACAATCGATCAAACCACGCTTGACCCCCTATAATTACCGTGGTAATGTTTTGCCATGATCATCGCCCAATCCAAAATTACCGCGCAAGGACAGATTTCCGTACCCGCCGAAGTGCGCAAGAAACTCGGCGTGGGTCCCGGTTCCATCCTCGAATGGGACGAGAGCAACGATCATATCGTCGTTCGCCGGGCCGGACGCCATAGCTCGACGGATATTCACGCGGCCCTGTTCGACGATAAAGGGGCGACGAAAGTATCGACCGCCAGCGTGAAAGACGGGATCAGGGAGCACGTCCGCAAAAAACATGCGCGCCGTTGATACCAATCTGCTGGTGCGGCTGCTGGTGCGAGACGATGCCGCCCGGGCCGCTGCCGCCGAGAAGTTCATCGCAAGCGGAGCATGGGTTTCGCATCTGGTGCTAGCAGAGACTTTGTGGGTGCTGGATGCAGTCTACTTGCGCAAACCGATACAGATCGCAAAGGCGATCGAACTATTGCTCAGTCATCGGCAATTGACCCTGCAGGACGCCGACGTTGTCGAATTGGCCCTGGAGAAATTTCGCGCACGCCCTTCTCTCGGTTTTTCAGATTGCCTGGTGCTGGAGATTGCGCGCAAGGCAGGCCATTTGCCTCTCGGCAGCTTCGACAAAGGACTGGCCAAATTTGAGGATGTGCGCGGGCTTTAGCGGTCGTAGGCCCGAGAGCCAAGTAGAAATTTTTAAATGCAATAATTCCAACCCGACCCCATGATGTACTCGTGGCTCGCGGCGGCAGTGATTCACCTCGGTGAACACCTGATTACCTTCGACAGCGATTCCAGGAAACTGCTGAGGCGTACGCAGGTGACGGTGCTTGTTCCCGCTTAAGAAATCGGCTGTCTGTATAGAAGTAGACCCAAGGTCCGAGTGGAAATGCCTTTTTGTTGAAAACAATTCCAGCTCGACTCCTAAAACTCACTTAGAACTCACTTCAAGCGGACCCGCCTTCGGCGGTCCGCTTAAGTCAGACGCTAGGCCTTGCCCACCGCAGCACGCTTGAGGATCCAACAATGCGACATACTCTGGTTTCCATCCTTGTTTTCTGTTTTATGGCTTGTTCCGCTATTTGTGAGGCAGCACCAATTAACGATCCTCTCCTTGAGCACCTGGTGGGGAAGTGGGTGCTCCGTGGAACGATCGCCGGAAAACAAACTACACACGATGTAGTTACGGAGTGGTTTTTAAACCATCAGTACCTACGCATTCATGAAATTTCTCGCGAGAAGAACGACAAAGGGCAGCCTCAATACGAAGCAGTTGTCCTCATTGGCTGGGATGAAGTTGCCTTGGAATATCAATGTCTTTGGCTCGACTCTACTGGAGGCGGAGGCCTTACGGCTCAAGCTATCGCTCATGGCAAGCGAAGTGGCGATGCGATCCCCTTCCTTTTCCGAGAACGAGACGGAAGCATTTCCTTCAACAACACTTTCTCATACGACAAGTCCAATAATTCTTGGTCTTGGCAATTGGATAACGTCCAGAACGGTAAGGCTATACCTTTCGGCAGGGTAAAATTAACAAGAGAATAGCCTGGACTCCCAAGCCCTTACTGCAAGGCCTAACCAATCAATGCACTCGGACGCTGACGCTAGGCGGCATCGCCGGTGATTTCGAACGTTGGGCGTCTATCTACCTCAGTTGGAATCAAGAATGAAGCCTCAATCAAAGTCCCTTACAGAGTTGCGGATTCATCACTTTCAGCAGCAACAAGACTGGACTGCCTGGCTAAATGAAAATCACACCTCATCGCCTGGGGTATGGCTACAGCTCGCAAAGAAGGGCGCTGATGTGTCGTCAGTTTCATACGATGAAGCCATCGAAATTGCTCTTTGCTTTGGCTGGATAGATGGGCAAAAGCAAGCGCATAACGATCAATTCTGGCTCCAGAAATTTACGCGACGCTCGGACAAGAGCGTTTGGTCGAAAATAAATCGGGATAAAGCGCTTGCCCTGATCAAATCAAAGAAAATGAAACCCGCCGGGCTCAAAGAAATTGAGCGTGCGAAGCTCGATGGGCGATGGGATGCTGCGTATGACTCATCCAGCAAAGCAACCGTACCAAACGATTTTCAATCTGCGCTGGATGGCAATGCGCGGGCTAAAGCGTTCTTCGGAACGCTCGACAGTCGGAATCGGTACGCTGTTCTGTTCAGGATTCAAACTGCCAAGAAAGCCGAAACGCGCGCGAGGCGAATTTCACAGTTCGTTCTAATGCTGGAACGGCACGAGAAGGTGCATCCATGACCAATTCATCAGAGTGTCAGGGTCAGGCCTTGCCTATTGCCTAATCCTGAGCCCGCCTATTACAAAAGCAAACTCCAGCACTGGCGCGGCGTTTGGAGTAAAAATGCTTCAAACACCGCTCCAAATGGCGATCTACGTAATTTCCGCCCAAAAAAATCGGACCCGGGCTTGCGCGCGGATCCGATTTTTCTTTCTGGCCGACGAAGAAAAGAATCAGGCCTTCAACGCCGTCAACACTTCGTCCAGCATTTTCTTGGCATCGCCGAACAGCATGCGATTGTTCTCCTTGTAGAACAGCGGATTGTCGACGCCCGCATAGCCCGAAGCCATGCTGCGCTTCATCACGATCGAGGTCTTGGCCTTCCACACTTCCAGCACCGGCATGCCGGCGATGGGGCTGCTCGGGTCTTCCTGTGCGCTGGGGTTGACGATGTCGTTGGCGCCGATGACCATGGTCACATCGGTGTCGGGGAAGTCCGCGTTGATCTCGTCCATTTCCATCACGATGTCGTAGGGCACCTTGGCTTCGGCCAGCAGCACATTCATATGGCCGGGCATGCGGCCGGCCACGGGATGAATGCCGAAGCGCACATTGACGCCTTTGTCGCGCAGGAATTTGGTAATTTCATACACCGTGTGCTGGGCCTGCGCCACCGCCATGCCGTAACCGGGGACGATGATCACGTTCTTGGCATCGCGCAGCAAATCGGCAGTCTCCACCGCGCTGACAGCCACCACTTCACCGGCCGGGGCAGCGGCACCGCTGGCGGTGGCCTTGGGCGCGCCGGAACCGAAGCCGCCGGCGATCACGCTGATGAAGTTGCGGTTCATCGCCTGGCACATGATGTAGGACAGAATTGCGCCGCTCGATCCGACCAGGGCGCCGGTGACGATCAGCAAATCGTTCGACAGCATGAAGCCGGTTGCCGCCGCCGCCCAGCCCGAATAGCTGTTGAGCATCGACACCACCACCGGCATATCGGCGCCGCCGATGGCCATCACCATATGGATGCCGAACAACAGCGCCAGCACCGTCATCACGATCAGGGGCGTCATGCCCTGCTGCACGGTTTCGGCATGCAGGAATTCGCGCCCGAACCAGAGCACCACCAGCAAGGCAATCAAATTCATCCAGTGCCGCGCCGGCAACAGCAGCGGCTTGCCGCCGATCTTGCCCGACAGTTTGCCGAAGGCGATCACCGAACCCGACAGTGTCACCGCGCCGATGAACACGCCGATGTACACCTCGATTTCATGAATGGCTTTTTCGGTCGGGGTGATGTTCAGCGTCGAGGTCGGGTCGACATAGCTCGCATAACCGACGACCACCGCGGCCAAGCCGACCATGCTGTGCATGAAGGCGACCAGTTCCGGCATCTGCGTCATCTGCACGCTGCGCGCCAGGTAGAGGCCGATGCTGCCGCCGACCAGCATGGCGCCGATGATCCAGGGGATCCCGGCGACGGTGACGCGCGGGCCGAGCACGGTGGCCAGCACCGCGATGGTCATGCCGATCATGCCGTACAGATTGCCGCGGCGCGAACTTTCCGGACTGGAAAGGCCGCCCAGACTCAGGATGAAGAGAATGGTCGCGCCGATATAGGAGACCGTTACCAAACTTGCTGACATGGAGCGTCTCCCTTATTTGCGGAACATGCCCAGCATGCGCTGGGTGACGGCGAAGCCGCCGAACATATTGATGGCGGTGAGCGCAATGCCCACCAGCGCCAGCCAGCGGATCGCCTCATCCGGCCGCGACAAACCGGCGCTCGCCAACAGCGGCGGCGCGATCTGCACCAGGGCGCCGATGATGATGATGCTGCTGATCGCATTGGTCACGCTCATCAGCGGCGTGTGCAGCGAGGGCGTCACATTCCACACCACCATATAGCCGACAAAGCAGGCCAGCACGAACACCGTGAAATGGCCGAGGAAAGCGGCCGGCGCGTTGGCGCCGACGAACCAGAACAGGAGCGCCGCAACGGCAAACATGATGGCGAGCTTGTTGCCCGCCATCGGCGCGCTGCCGCCATGGCCATGGCCCTTCTTGGCGGCGGGCGCAGCCACCGCTGCTGCGGGCTTGGCCGCCACAGGGGCCGCCGACAATTTGGGCGGCGGCGGCGGCCAGGTGATATTGCCTTCCTTGATCACGGTCGTGCCGCGGATGACTTCGTCGTCCATATTGACGTTGAACACGCCGTCCTTGGCCTTGCACAATTCCTCGGCCAGGCGGAACAGATTGGTGCCGTACAGCGTGCTGGCCTGCTTGGGCAGGCGGCTCGGCAAATCGGCATAACCGATGATGGTCACGCCGTACTTCACCACCACCTTGCCCGGCTCGGTCAGTTCGCAATTGCCGCCCTGCTCGGCGGCCATGTCGACGATGATGCTGCCGGGCTTCATCGACTGCACCATCTCGGCGGTGATCAGCTTGGGCGCAGGCTTGCCGGGGATCAGGGCGGTAGTGATGATGATGTCGACTTCCCTGGCCTGTCTGGCAAAGGTTTCGCGCTGCGCCTTCTGGAAGCCTTCGCTCATCACCTTGGCATAGCCGCCGACGCCGGTGCCTTCCTCGGTATATTCCACCGGCACGAATTCACCGCCGAGCGAACGGATCTGGTCGGCCACTTCGGGGCGGGTATCGTTGGCGCGCACAATCGCGCCCAGTCCGGCGGCGGCGCCGATCGCGGCGAGGCCGGCAACCCCGGCGCCGATCACGAACACCTTGGCCGGCGGCACCTTGCCGGCGGCCGTGATCTGCCCGGTAAAAAAGCGGCCGAAATGATGCGCGGCTTCGATTACCGCGCGATAGCCGCCGATATTGGCCATCGATGAGAGGGCGTCCAGCTTTTGCGCGCGCGAGATGCGCGGCACGCTGTCCATCGCCAGCACGGTGATTTTTTTGGCGGCGAGCTGTTGCATCAGCTCCGGGTTCTGCGCCGGCCAGATGAAACTCACCAGGGTGCTGCCCTCGCGGATCAGCGCAACTTCGTCCGCGCTCGGCGCACGCACCTTGAAAATGATATCGGCCCTGGCCCAGACATTGGCGGCGCCCTCGATGATGGTGGCGCCTGCCGCGCGATAGTCGTCGTCGCCGACATTCGCGGCGTCGCCGGCGCCGGATTCCACCGCAACGGCGAAGCCCAGCTTGATGAGTTTCTCGACGACTTCGGGAACGGTCGCAACGCGTTTTTCACCGGGGAAAACTTCGCGTGGTACTCCGATCAATTGCGGCATGCTGAATACTCCCTGGATACGGTTTTTTGAAACCAGCGCTTGGATTTATCGAATCAAGTGTAGCGTGAAGTTTAGCGGCTGCGGATACAAGGTGCTGTGACTGAGGGCTAAAGCGGCAGCGGACGCGCCGTCGCCAGCGCGGGGACCGACGCCTCGCCCCGGGAAAATCCGATGACCTTGAAAAACTCTCCCATTTCCGCCGGGGACAGCAGTCGCTGCGCCTGATTGGTGATCGGCAAATACGACCCGGCATTGGCGGGGTCGTGCCGCGCCATCAGCTCGGTGATACCGGCCTGCAATAAAAACTGTGCCTGCGAAGTGTAACCGATCAACTCCAGACCTTCCGCCAGGGCCGCCTCGGCCACGCTGCTGAAATCCACATGGGCAGTGATGTCCTGCAAGCCGGGAAGGTAAAACGGATCGGTGTGCGCATAGTGGCGGTAATGGCACATCAGGGTGCCGGTTGCGCGGCCGGGGTGATAAAACTCGGCGCGGCGAAAGCCGTAATCGATCAGCAGCAGGCTGCCGCGACGCAGCATCCGGGCAAGGCTTTTTACCAGGCCGTCCACCGCCGGCGCGACCTCGGTCAAATAACCATCCGGCGGCATATTGTTGTCGAAGCCGGCCTGTATACGCGCCACCGGCGCGACCAGTTCTTTCGGCAGGGCCGGCACATCGCGCCATTTGAATTGCCCGTTTTCATCGACCACCACGCCGCGCTCGAAAATCCAGCCCCCCAGGAAAGTCACCAAATGCACCGGCACCACGTCGAGCACTTCATTGGCAATCACGGCGCCATCGAAGTGTTCCGGCAAGGCGTCGATCCATTGCGCCCGGGATGCAAGATGGGCGGGCAATTGCGACAAGGCCTGTTGCTGGCGTTCGCGCAAATCGGCGCTGACTTCCAGTAGCAGATATCGCCTGGGCAAGACGCCGAGCGTATCGAGTTCGCGCAATACA
The DNA here is from genome assembly GCA_036394575.1 of Usitatibacteraceae bacterium. Lineage (GTDB taxonomy): Bacteria > Pseudomonadota > Gammaproteobacteria > Burkholderiales > Usitatibacteraceae > UKL13-2. Next base: position 35,015 of record DASWEY010000035.1, read on the forward strand.
TCGCCGGCCAGCTTGCCGGAACCGGGACCGAGCTCCAGCACATCGCCGTTCGTGGCGCGGAGGGTGTCGGCGATGGCGCGCGCCATGCACTGGCCGAACATGGCGGAGATTTCCGGCGCGGTGATGAAATCCCCGGCCGCGCCGAACTTGCGGGCGCCGGCCGCGTAATAGCCGAGGCCGGGCGCGTACAGGGCCAGCTCCATGAAACGCGCAAATGAAATCCAGCCGTCCGCTCCGGTGATTTCGGCGCGGATCATCGCCGCGCAGGCCTGCGAATGGGCCATGGCATCGGCGTCGGGGACGGGAAGCTGCGCGAATTCGCGCGAATTCAGTGGGGTTTTCAAGGCGGTCGCTGGGATGAAAAGCGGGCGGTTATGCAGGGGCTGGGCTAAAATGCCGGTCTTGCCGGCGTCTATGGTGACGCCGGAAAATCGAAAGTGAATATAGCATGCAGTCCCCCATCACCCCGACTGCGCCGGCCATCCTCATTACCGGCAGCGCCAAACGCGTGGGCGCCACCATCGCCAGGACGCTGCATGCGGCCGGCGCCAATGTGATCATCCACTGCAATCGCTCGCGTGCCGAGGCCGATGCGCTGGCGTCTGCGCTGAATGAGGTCCGTGCGCAATCGGCCGCCGTGGTGCAGGGCGATTTGCGCGCCAGCCACACGCTCAAAGGACTGGTCGATCAGGCGCATGCCTGCTTCGGCCGGCTCGATGGCCTGGTCAATAATGCCTCTTCATTCCACGCCACGCCGCTGGCGAAAATCGGCGAGGACGACTGGCAGGAATTGATGGGCTCCAACCTCAAGGCACCGCTGTTCCTGTCGCAGGCGGCCGCGCCCTATCTGCGTGCCAGCAAGGGCAGCATCGTCAATATCGTCGACATCCATGCCGAGCGGCCGCTGCCGGATTTCGTGGTTTACAACGTGAGCAAGGCCGGTCTCGCCGGCCTCACCCGTGCGCTGGCCCTGGATCTGGGACCGGAAGTGCGGGTTAACGGCGTGTCCCCCGGCGCCATCATGTGGCCCGAGATCGGGCACGGCGATCCGAATGCCTATCCAGCCGCCGAGCGCGAGCGTATCGTTCAGCAAACGCCGCTGAAACGCGTCGGCAGCGCCGACGATATCGCCGGCGCGGTCAAGTACCTGATGCTGGATGCGCCCTATGTGACCGGGCAAATTCTGGCGGTGGACGGCGGACGGGAAATAGCGCTGTAAACATGGATACCCTCACGCAGAAACAGCAATACGAAGCCAACAAACTCGCCAAGCGCCTGCGCCGGCAAGTGGGTCAGGCCATTGCCGATTTCAATATGATCGAGGCCCACGACAAGGTGATGGTGTGCCTGTCGGGCGGCAAGGACAGCTATGCCCTGCTTGATGTGCTGCTGGGCCTGCGCGAAAAATCGCCGGTGCCGTTCGAATTGTTCGCCTTCAATCTCGACCAGAAGCATCCCGGCTACCCGGCCCAGGTGCTGCCGGATTATCTGACTTCACTCGGCGTGCCCTTCCGCATCGAGGAGCAGGACACTTACTCGACCGTGAAGCGCGTGATTCCCGAGGGCAAGACCATGTGCTCGCTGTGTTCGCGACTGCGGCGCGGGGTGATTTACCGCGTCGCCGGCGAAATCGGCGCCACCAAGATCGCGCTCGGCCATCATCGCGACGATATGCTGCAAACGTTTTTCCTCAACGCCTTTTTCGGCGGCAAGCTGAAATCGATGCCGCCCAAGCTGGTCTCCGACGATGGCCGGCATGTGGTAATTCGACCGCTGGCCTATGCCGAGGAACGCGATCTCGAGGCTTATGCCGAGGTCAAGCAGTTTCCGATCATCCCCTGCGATCTCTGCGGCTCGCAGGACAATCTGCAGCGCCAGCAGGTGAAAATGATGCTGCGCGACTGGGAAAAACAGTTTCCGGGACGCATCGAGAACATCTTCCGCGCCCTGCAAAATGCCTCGCCCTCGCATCTGCTCGACCGCAATCTGTTCGACTTCGCCAATGTGCGCGCCGACGGCAGCGCATCCAGCGAGGGTGACAAGGCCTTTGATCCGGAAACCTATGCCGAGCCCGATTTCGGCCAATTGCAGGCGCAGATCATCAAGTTCCGCTAACCTGCCTGCGAGCGCTTGCGATTGCTGAGCAGCTTCACCAACCCGACCACCACCAGGATCGGCACCGCCAGGAAGGCCGCGAAGGGCAGTACCGCCATCAGGATCGCGAAGATCGCGCACAGGAGCACGGCCACCAGGGCCAGCGCCAGGGCGCCAGCGACGATGACCCCGGCGCCGGTCAGCACCACGACTACCAAGGTGAACGCCAGGATCAGGATGGGAATGGCGATGGCCCAGCCCAGCACGGAATCGGACAGGTCCTCGTCGAACAGCACCAGATTGCCGCTGAACGCGCCGGTCTGGTGACCGGTCGCCAGCACCAGGGCCAGAACTAGGATGATGGCCAGCAGGACCAGGACAAAAATCAGCGGACGGGATAGCTTGGGGTTGAACATGAATCCTCCGGGGTCGGGAAATAGGCGGTGCAGCAATTCCGCCACTTTGCGGCTTGCGGCGCGGGACGGGAAAGCCGGGACCGACGAAATGCAGAATTTGCGGTATCAAGCCCCGCGGAGGGCTGGGTTATAATGGTTCCATGCCTGCTACCGCTAGCTTCCATGACATCCCGTTCGGTCTACGCTCGCCCACAAAGCGCGCCCTGCGCCACACTCCGGGACGAGGTTGACCCTGCAACCTGTCGCCGCAAGATTCGCCCGTTAAGTTAGCCGGGCGCAATCGACCCACCCAATAGCGTTTAGCTGAACCCGGCCGGCCCGGCGCATCGGCAAACCACCGCCATAAGCCGCCCGCAACCTGCCCAAATTGCCAGCAGGCCAGGCTCGCCGCCCAACAAAGGATTCCCATGAAAGCCCCGCTCAAGCAAGTCGCCACTTCCAAAAAAATCCATTCATTCCACCCGCCGCAGCGTACCTTGATGGGCCCCGGCCCCTCGGAAATCAACCCGCGCGTGCTGGCGCAGATGTCGCTGCCGGCAATCGGCTATCTCGACCCGATTTTTGTCGAGATGATGGAAGAGCTGAAAACCCTGCTGCGCTACGCCTACCAGACCGATAACGCCCTGACCTTCCCGGTATCCGGGCCCGGCTCAGTGGGCATGGAAACCTGTTTCGTCAATGCCATTTCGCCCGGCGACAAGGTGATCATCGGCCGCAACGGCGTGTTCGGCGGACGCATGATCGAGAACGTGCAGCGCGCCGGCGGCGTGGCCGTGGTGGTCGAAGACACCTGGGGCGAGCCGGTGGACCCGAACAAGATCGAGGACGCGTTCAAGAAAAATCCCGACACCAAAGTACTGGGCTTCGTGCACGCCGAGACCTCCACCGGCTGCCAGTCGGATGCGAAAACGCTGTGCGCGATTTCCAGCAAATACGGCGCGCTGAATATCGTCGATGCGGTGACCTCGCTGGCGGGCACGCCGGTGCTGGTCGACGAATGGGGCGTCGATGCCATCTATTCGGGCTCGCAGAAATGCCTCTCGTCGACGCCGGGCCTGTCGCCGGTGTCGTTTTCCGAGCGCTTTGTCGAGCACGTGAAAACGCGCAAGGAAACCGTGCACAGCTGGTTCATGGACCTGAACCTGGTGCTGAATTACTGGGGCAATACCAATCGCACCTACCATCACACCGCGCCCACCAATGGCCTGTTCGCCCTGCATGAATCGCTGCTGCTGCTGAAGGAAGAAGGACTCGAAAATGCCTGGGCGCGCCATACCCGCCATCACCTCGCGTTGAAAGCGGGACTCGAAGCCATGGGGCTGAAGTACGTGGTGAAGGAAGGCAATCGCCTGCCGCAGATGAACTCGGTGTACGTCCCGGCAGGCCTGCCGGCCGGCGGCGAAGCCGAGGTGCGCAAGATCCTGCTGACCGAATTCAATCTCGAAATCGGCGCCGGCCTGGGCCCATTGGCCGGCAAGATCTGGCGTTTCGGCCTGATGGGCTATTCCTGCAAACCGGAGAACGTGATGCTGTGCCTGTCGGCGCTGGGCTCGGTGCTGATGGACATGGGCCAGCCGATCAAGGTCGGCGAAGCCGAAGCGGCCGCGCATCATGCCTATGCTGAACTGCACAAGGCGGACGCGGCGCAGAAAAAACGCCTGGCCGCTTAAGCACCGCTGACAAGTCGCAAAAAATGAAAACGGCCCGCAAATGCGGGCCGTTTTTACTGATGGATTTTACGCGGAAATTTAAGGCGAACCCGATCCCTTAGAATTATTAGCATCGTATTTTTGCCAATACAAAAGAAGTGCCATTTGCGCGCGATCAACTGGATAGTTACAAAAATATTGAGAACTCATTTCGCGCAAAAATAGCGCAACCACGCCTAGCTGAGCACTCGAATACATAGCCATAATGGCTGATAGTTTATCAGGGTACTTTCCCTCCGCTAACGCGAGAAAATATCCTATGACAGTTTCAGGTATCGCGTCTGCTTTATCAAAGTCATTAAGTGAAATCTTCATCCACAACGGCAAAAAAAAAGCGAACGCAATGGGCGACATAAAGGCAAGGCAGGCAGCCGGATCATGCGAATAAGCGGAGTTCAATAAATCGATGGTAATTTCATCGATCTTCTTTCCGGCGAAAAAAATCCTAATGTCATTAGCTTCGATACTGTTGCCTACCGCTATTTCTACATCACTACGGATAGGCCCGTTAGGAAAAATGGAAAAATCAATATTCATGGAATCATGTCATAACAATTGGCAACAGAATTCCAAGCATCGATTGCTGCATCGCGATGGCCTTTATCACCGCCAGCAAAACAAATCTTGTTTATTTGGTCTCTTGCCATTGCACACTCTCGACTGTTTTCTCTCATTATCACAAGCAACACTCCATCCATTCCTGGTTTGCAGGACCTAGGCCGCTTACAAGCTTGGTCTACTTCATCTTGCATTCGCCGCTGTTCATCAGGCTGACAATTTCCTGGAGCAGGCATACACTGTGCCGCCGGACTCACTTTCAAGCCCGCCTTATCGTATTCGACTACAGTTGTATTGCTTTGAGAAGCACTTTGATTTAAGAAGATATCGCTCAGCTTTGAAAGCGCACGCGAGGCGGAACTTGTCGGACTAACATTTCCATCTGTGAGGCTGCTATAGGGGTCCGACTCTGATTTTGCGCATACTGCGCAAACGCTTGCCGCTCCCGCCAAACCCCTTCCACCAGCAGCCAACGAGGCCTGCAACCCATATGGATCAGAGTATTTCGTCGGACTTCCACCGACATAGGCATAAGTGTTGATACCACCGCGGAGTCCGATCGGATCACTTTGCTCATATCGCCCAGTCGCCGCGTTGTAGGTTCGAAACCCGTTGTGGAACGTCCCCGTCTCTTCGTCAGCGTACTGTCCAGGATGGCGCAATGGAAACTTGAAACTTCCGAGTCCACTCGGGTCTTCATTCGGCGGATTGTTCCCGAACGGATCGTCGTTCTTCCACTCCCACACCTT
>DASWEY010000036.1:0-121799 GCA_036394575.1 Usitatibacteraceae bacterium
AGCAGGCGGCACAGGAATTTATTCATCTTCTTTCACCGCCAGTACCGCCTGCCTCGACAGCGCGTAACGTCCGCTTGCCACCGCCGACAGCATGGCGAGGGCGACCAGCAGCAAGGAGAGCGCGAGCAATGCCAGGCCCGGTATATGCAATTCCATGCTCCAGTGAAAGGACTGGCGATTGACCACGAAAATCAGGATCAGGGCGATGGCGATGCCCAGCAGCAGTCCGATGGCCGCGCCGATGGCGCCGAGCAGGGCGCCTTCGATGCCCAGCAGTTTCGCGATCTCGCCTCGGCGCAGGCCCAGATGGCGCAGCATGCCGAACTCGCGGCGCCGCGACCAGGCCTGTGCGGAAAAGGTCGCGCTGATCCCGGCCAGGCCGACCAGAATCGCCGCCACTTCCAAGGCGTAAGTAACGGCGAAGCTGCGATCGAACACCGACAGCGAAACCTTGCGGATGTCGGCCGCCTCGGTGATATTCAGCCGCGCGGTCTGCGGCAGGGCGCGGATCGCGGCGATCACTGCGGATTTTTCGGTTCCGGGCGCAAGCGTAATGGCGATGTCGTTGATGCGCGTATCGCCGGTCCAGCGGAGATAGTCGGCGCGATCGATGACGATGGCGCCGTAGCTGCGCGCATAGTCGCGCCAGATGCCGCCGACGATTGCCCGACGCGCCACGCCTTCGACCGGCAGGCTGACCGGCATGCCGGGAACAAAACCATACAGATCGGCGACCGCCTCGGATACCCAGATCGCCGGCAGATCCTGCTGCGCCAGCACCGCATCATCGGCGCGGCGCAGCAGCGATAGCGACTGCAACACAGCCTCCCGCCGTTCGCGAATGGGGCGCACGATCAGGGTGACCGGCGGCATATCCGCATTGCTGCCGCCCTTCAACACCAGGCTGCGATAGCGCTGCACATCGACCCGCGCCACACCTTCGATAGCCGCGAGCGCCGCGCCGACATCGGCGTCGACGGTGTTGGCCTCGCCGATGCCGGCGCGCACATAAAGATCGGCCTGCAACACCCCCGTCAGCCATTGCTCCAGCGAGATGCGGAACGAGATCACCATGATCAGCATCGCGATCATCAGGCTGAAGCTGGCGACGATGCCGGTGACGGCGGCGGCGGCGGGGCCCGGCGATTTTTCGATATGGCGCGCCGCCAGTCGCGCGACCGGCGAGCGGGGCTGCGGCAGCGCCGCCAGCAGGCGCGCGCAGACGATGGGCGCCAGCGCGATCACGCCGAACAGCAGGCAGCCGATGGCGGCATAGGCGCTCCAGGGAATTTCATCAAAGGCCGGCAGGGCCAGCAGCAGGGCGGCGAGCAGCAGCAGCGCAATGCCGACCCAGGCCGGCGGCAGGCGCGCTGTGCTACTACTGGCGCTGCTGTCGTCGCGTGCCTTGAGCGCCTGTGCCGGCGGCTCGGCCATGGCGTCGCGCGCCGGCAACCAGGCACCGCCGACACCGGCCGCCATGCCCAGCAGCACAAACAGGGCAATGACGCCGGGATGCCATTGCAGGGTCGGCGCGACCCCGGCGAAAAAACCGCTGCCCAGATCGCCGCCCAGCTTGTCCAGCATCAGGGCGGCGATGGCGAGGCCCAGCGCCGCGCCGACTATGCCGCCGGTAGCGCCCAGCGCCGCGCCTTCGGCCAGCAGGGCGCGCAACAGCTCGACGCGGGTCAGGCCCAGAGTCCGATACAGGGCGAACTGCGGCCGGCGCCGCAGCACCGACAGACCCTGAGTGGAGAACACCAGAAAACCGCCGGTGAACAAGGCGACCAGGGAGAGCACGGTGAGGTTGATGCGATAGGCGCGCGATACCGCCGCGCTTTGCCGATCCGTCTGCGCGGGCGTGCTGATGGCGAGTCCCGGCGGCAGTTGCGCGGAAAGTGTTTCGCGGAATGTGTCGGGCGCAATGCCCGGCTGCAGGCGGATATCGATGCGCGACAGGCGTCCGGTTTGGTTGAAGGTGGTTTGTGCGCCGGCGATATCCATCACTGCCAAGGGCTCGCGGTATTGCGGCAAGTCCACATTGCCGGCGATATGCAGCAGCGCGTGCCCGGCGCCGCTGGCGACCGGCAAGCTGCCCGGTGCCGCGTTCAGGGGAAGCCGGGCCAGCAGCTCGCGCGCGGCGCGGTTCAGGAAAACATTGCCGGGCCGCAGGGCCGCGAGGCGATCCTCGCCCGCGTTGAGCTCGGCGGCAAAGCCCGGCTGCAAGCGCGCGGCGCGAAATACGTCGATGCCGATGAAACGGATCGTCCGTCTGTCGCGCCCGCCGTTGCCGGTGTCGGCACCGGTGACGGCGACAAACGGCGACGCATCCACCTCCAATATCGGGCTGGCCACCGCCACGCCCGGCGCCGCCAGCACGGTAGCGAACACGTTTTCATCGAAGCCGCCGAGGCTTTCGCGCCCGGCGCGAATCGACAGGTCGGCATCGCCGCTGAGGGTGCGTGAGGCCTGCTGCATTTCGCTGATCGCCGATTGATTGATCAGATGCACGGCGAGGCCCAGGGCCACGCCGAGCGCGATGCCGGCCACGCTCAGCGTAGTGCGACCGGCGTTGGCGCGCACGGAGGCGAGGAACAGTCTGGTCAGCATCGCGATAATCGTCGGGGCGGGATCGGCGGCATCGGGAAATCAGGCCGCATGCGGCACGATGCCCTGGCGCGTCAGCATCACCGCGCGATCCGCGGAGCGCGCCGCAATGCCGCTATGCGTCACCAGAATGGCAGTGGCGCCATTGCGGCGGATTTCATTGCGCAACAGATCGAGGATTTGCTGCGCGGTGTCCGGATCGAGATTGCCGGTGGGCTCGTCCGCCAGCAGCAGGGCGGGCCGATGTGCCAGGGCGCGGGCAATGGCCACGCGTTGCATCTCACCGCCGGAGAGTTCGCGCGGCAGGGCGGCGCCTTTGTCGGCGAGGCCGACGGCTTCCAACATCTCGTTCACGCGCTGCGTAATATCCGCCTCCTTCCAGCGATTGAGCCGTAAGGGTAGGGCAATGTTTTCAAACACCGTCAAATACGGCAGCAGATGGAAGGCCTGGAAGATGAAACCCAATCGGGCACGACGAAATCGCGTGATGCGATCGTCATTGCGCGCATCCAGTACTTCGCCATCCAGGATGATTTCGCCGCTGGATGCCGGCTCCAGACCGGCAACGATATTGAGCAGGGTCGATTTGCCGGCGCCCGATTCGCCCATCAGGGCAAGATATTCGCCGCGGGCCAGATGGAAATCGAGATTTTCAAAAATCGCGCGGGACGCCGGAGTGGACGCACCAAAGCGCTTGCTGAGATTGCGGATCGAAAGCATGGGCTAATGTAACGTCTTCAGCCGGGAGCGGCAATGATCATGCGGCCGGCACAGGCACTATTTTTTGGCGGCGTTCCGGCGTGGTGACTTCCTGTTGCCGGCGGGATTGGCGGCAAGCGCCCAGGCGCCCAGCGCGAGCAGAGCGTCTTCCTCGCTCAGGGTGCTGGCCTCCCGCGACACCGCCGCCGGCACCCAGTCCGGAAAGGGCGTCTCGTGGTTTACATGGCGGCCGATCGCGGTGTGTTCCTGGCGAACCTGCGCCAGACGATCCGGCGGGAATCTAGCCGCCAGTCGCACCAGGGCCGGCCACAAGCGGCGATGCACCAGGGTGATTTTGCCATCTACCAGGCGACAGAACAGTACATCCGCCGAATCGCTCACGCCGTCGAGAACCGCAAAAATCTCGCGACCGCGGGGATGCGCCCACCAGCCGCCCTGAATCGGCTCGCCGATGATGGCCTCGGTCAGGCGCGGCACCGGACCCTTGGCCGATACCAGCACCACGCCGCGATCGCGGATGAATGCGAGCGCTTCGGCTACGGTCATGGCGGTTGTCGATGTTGTCTTCATGGAAGCGAAGTGTAGCGCCAGCAGACAAAAAAACGCCGGCGCCTGCCGATTTTCGTAAGGAATTTCCAAAATCCCGGACTACCGCCGGGTCGTTCCCGCCGCCCGCAATTATTTTTCAAATGGCCGGTAAGGTTCGGCCTCGCCGCCGGGTCTAATCGGTACAGGCAAGCCGAGAACAGCGAATTGCCCGTGAGTGAGTAAATGAGTTGGTGAATGGCGGGGCCCAGGAGTGGGCCCCGCAACGAAGTGAAATACGCGTAGTTCCCTTAAATGATTTGAATATCTGGAGAAAACCATGTTGAACCTGAAAACTGGCGTCGCCCTTGCCGCCACTGCAGCTGCCCTGTTTGCTTTCACCGCCCCGGCCACAGTGCAAGCTGCCGACAAGACCGACGACGTGAAATGCGCCGGCATCAATAGCTGTAAAGGCAGCTCGGATTGCAAAACCGCCAAGAACGAGTGCAAGGGCCACAACGCCTGCAAGGGCCAAGGCTGGGTGCACAAAACGGCTGCCGAGTGCAAGGCTGCAGGCGGCTCCGTCCTCAAGTAATAGTTCCAGCAGTAAGGCGATGCCGGTTTCCCTGATCGGGAGGCCGGCCTCTTCCAACCCAAGTCATGACAGATCGGGAATCCACCTTGAATTCAGGCATCAACGGTTTCGGACTGGGTCTGCGTGTCGACCATTATCACGATTTCATCGCGCTCAAGCCGATCGTGGACTGGCTGGAAGTGATCAGCGAAAACTATATGGTGCCGGGCGGCAAACCCCTGCATTATCTGGACGCGATCCGCGCCGACTATCCGATGGTGATGCATGGCGTCTCGCTGTCGATCGGCAGCGTGGATGCGCTGGATGATCAATATCTGTGTGATCTGAAGGCCCTGGCCGCACGCATCGAGCCCGCCTGGATCTCAGATCATCTGTGCTGGACCGGGGTGGATCATCGCAATCTGCATGATCTGCTGCCGATGCCTTATACCGAGGAAGCGCTGCGCCATTTGTGCGAGCGCATCGACCAAGTGCAAACCTTCTTGGGGCGCAAGCTGGTGCTGGAAAACGTTTCCAGCTACGTCAAATTCACCGCCGATGAAATGTCCGAATGGGAATTCATCGCCGCCTTGCTGAAACGCTCGGGCTGCGAGTTGCTGCTCGATGTGAACAATGTGTATGTGAGCAGCGTCAATCACGGCTTCGATGCCAGACGCTATATCGACGCGCTGCCGGCCGGGCAGGTCCGTCAAATCCATCTGGCCGGCCATGAAGATCATGGCGATTACATCATCGACACCCATGACCACCCGGTATGCGAGCCGGTGTGGCAGCTCTATGAATACACCGTCGGCCGCCTGGGCATGGTGCCGACCATGATCGAACGCGACGACCATATTCCGCCGCTGGATGAGCTGCTGGCCGAGCTCGATATGGCGCGCCTGCGCGCCGCCCGCGTGCTGGACCATGTTGCGCAATCGCAAAGGATGAACCATGCACTCGCTGCCTGAACTGCAGCGCGCCTTCAAGCGCGCGGTGACCGGTTATCGGCCGATGGCTGAAAATGCGCCGGTGCTGCACAGCTACCTGAGCGGGCGGTTCGAAATTTACGGCGCCGGCTACAAGGCGCGCCTGTTGGAAGCACTGAGGAGCAATTTCCCGGTCCTGCATCGGGTGCTGGGCGACGAGGCTTTCCGCGAGCTGGCGCATCGTTTCATCGATGCCGCGCCCTCCGTGTATCGCTCGATCCGCTGGTTCGGACGGGAACTGGAAGCATTTGCGCAGCAAGATGAATCCCGCCTGCCGCATCCGGCCCTGCTCGATTTGTTGAAAATGGATTGGGCGCTGGGCATCGCCTTCGATGCGGCCGATATTGCGCCGGTGAAAGAGGAAGAACTTCAACGCGTCGCCCCGCAGGACTGGGGCGCGCTCACCTTCGCCCTTCATCCCTCGCTGACCTTGCTGACGCTGGACTGGGCGGTGGAGCCGATCTGGCGCGCCGTCACCCGGGACGAAAACGCCGACACCCCCGAACCCGCGGCCGATGCGCATGTCCTGTTGATATGGCGCCAGGAACTGGAAGCCAAATGGCGCATCATTGATGCTCAGGAGGCGACGGCCTTGAACATGCTGCGTGCGGGCAAAAATTTTGGCGAGCTTTGCGCATACCTTGCCGCCGATGACAATACGGCCAATGCGGTCGTGGTGGCCGCCGGTTTGCTGAAGCGCTGGGTGCTGGACCGCGCCTTGGTGCAATCCGCGGCAGCGCAGGGGAGTGCCACATGATCCCATGGCTGCGTCCCTCCTCCGCCCACTTCGACCAGGTGGTGCGCGCCTATTCTTCCGAATTGTTCCAGTACGCCTCCTGGCTGTGCCGCGACCGTCATCGCGCCGAGGATGTCCTGCAGGAAGCCTTCGCCCGCGCCTGGAAAAACTGGGGCCAGGTGGAAGATGAATCGGGCCGCCGCAGCTGGCTGTACACCATCGTGCGCAACGAGTTCCTGCGCGATACCGGCCGCGCCAAGGCGCGCATGGAGGAACCCGAAGACGATGAGCCCGTCGATATCGCCGACGACATCGACTTCACCTGCGGCGTCGAGATCCGCGATCTGCTGGTGCAGCTCCCCGAGAAATTTCTGGAGCCGCTGCTGCTGCAAAACCTGATGGGCATGTCCTGCGAGGAGATCGCCGCGGTGATGGGTCTGTCGGGCGGCGCCACCATGACGCGGCTGACCCGCGCCCGCATGGCGCTCCATCAACTCATGCATGGCGCAACTGAACCCAATGCGACGCCGGCCAAACCAGCCCTGCGTCTCGTACAAACCGGAGGTGCAAAATGAATGCGCAAGATGCGCGCCGCGCGCTGCTGGCCGATCCGCGGCGGCTTCCCGCCGAACTGGAACAGGCGGTTCGCGATGATGCCGGCCTCGCCAAATTGCGCCAGCAACTGCTGGGCCTTGACGACAAACTGGCCGCGGCATTCGGCGACGTGACGCCATTGCCCGGGCTGGCCGAGCGCATCATTCTGCGCGCCCGTTACCGCCGTCGCTCGGTATGGTTGGGGGCGGTGGCCGCTTCCGTATTGCTGGCCGGCGCGCTGTCCCTGACGGTGTTCCGCCCGGAGGCCGAATCGCCGCTGGCCGTGGCGATGCTCGACCATGTGATCGTCGAGAAAGGCGAATTGGCCGACAACGGCAATATCAGTGCGGCGGCGACCAAGGTATCGCTTGCTCAAATCGGCGTGGCCTATAAGGATATCGGCTACCAGGTTCGTCATATCGGCGAATGCGAAGTCGCCGGGCGCATCGGCCGCCACGTCGTGATGAACACCCCGCTGGGCGTGGTCACATTCCTGATCATGCCGCAGGTCAAGGGCGAGCTATCCAGCCGTCGCGTGATGAACAAGGGCCTGTTCCAGGCGGTATTTGTGCCGCAGAAGAGATCGGCGTTCGGCGTGATCGCCGATGCCCATATGAACACGAAGCAGATGGAGTCGATGATGGGCCAGATGTTTGCACCGATGAAGGACGAGATATGAGCGGCCGCGACCCATCGATGGAATGGACCGGCCAGATCGAGAACGAGCGGCCCTATCTGCTGCGTTTCGCACGCATGCGCCTGCGCGACCCCGACGCCGCCGAAGACGCGGTACAGGACACGTTATTGGTCGCGCTGGCCGGCCGCACGCCGTTCCTCGGCAGGTCGAGCCTGCGTACCTGGCTGACCTCGATACTCAATCACAAGATCATGGATGTGTACCGCAAAAACGCCAGCGATCGTGCGCGCGGCTACAGCTATGGCGGCGACAGCGACGCCACCGGTATACAGAAGATGGAGCACGATGTCCTCGACAATATCGACGCCGGCCAGCATCAACCCGATGCCGAGCTGGAACGCAAACAACTGGCCCGCCAGCTGATGGCCGCCATCCACAGCCTGCCCGCAAGGCAGCGCGATGTGTTCATGCTCTATCAAATGTCCGGCTGCAGCGGCGACGAAATCGCCAAAACGGTAGGGCTGTCCAACAGCAATGTCTGGGTGATGCTGCACCGCGCACGCAAGGTGCTGCGGGCGGAGTTGCAGGAGGTTTATCAGTAGCGGTTTGAGATGGTGAAGCGCTTGGGTGCGGAGATTGAGTGCGGAGCGCTTGGGCTGGAATTGAAAATCGTAGAACGCCATTCGGCGCGGGTTTCGAGGCATTTTTGCTCGGAAATGCGCGTCAAATGGCGTTCTGCATATTTGAACCGCAATCTCAAATCTCGTGATGAACTGTCGCCCCGGATTCAGTCCGGGGCCCAATTTTCGTTACTGTGCGCACTGTTTGATCGATTGCGACCATCTCGCCAAACCCTACCTGCGCGGGTTGTGGACGCCAGCCGCCTCTTTGCCTAAACTGCGTCCCAGCGAGTCCGCATAACGACTCGGTGCATTCCTTACTCCAATGCCATCAACCCTGTCCGAAGTTCAGTGCCGTTTTTTACGCGAAATTAATACTGCATGAAAATAATGCGAATCGCCCGATTAGCCGGCCAGGATGCCGTTTCCAGCCGGTCGGCTGTTCAGAGCTAAACGGGCAGCTCGCCGGTATTAAACGGCAAAACTGTCGTATAAATTTAAGTTAGGCGCCTCAAATGCGACTCACCATTACCTCCGTCGATCATGCACCAGAGAAGTTTCACGCGATAACGCCTATTGAAGTCAGGCTCATCCGCCGCCTACCCGGTCCAGATCGCCCAGATTACTGGCTCGGCGAAGTACTGAAGCCATTTGAGTACATGGTTGATGCGGGAACCCTAGTCGCCAGACACTTCATCTTGGCAGCGCGTTGGCAAGGTACGCAGATCGAGCCTAAGGTTGAGAACCTTCCCATCAACATTGCCGTCGTCACGGATGACAGTCAACTCACCGAGCTGTGCGTCGACTTCGCTAAGTCAAACTTTGTTGCAATCGGCCTGGCTAATGAGGTGGAGGGCGGTAGCTCGCCAGAGCCACTCACTAACATCATGGCCGGCACCATCGGCCGCTTCTTCGGGCGGGGGGCCAAGTCGTGAACTGGCAGGCACCTAGCCCTTCCATCGAGCGGGCCAACTACGGGCTACGTTCTCCGTTGGCCACGATTGGTCAATTGACGAGGAAAACAGCATGACGATTGCAACCCTATGGCAGCGATCATTCGCAATGTTCTCGCATCCGCGCTTCCTGGCGATCTATTCCGGGTTCCTGACCCTGGTTCTTGCGGTTTCGATGCTCACCGGTTTTGCATGGCCGTCGAAGAAAGCGAGCTTCGAAGAGCTCGACGTTCAGCGAATCAACCTGCGCGAACCCGATGGAACGGTGCGCCTGATCATGTCGAGCAACGCGCGGTTTCCAGGCGCATTGATGTTCGGCCAGGAGTATCCGCATGAAAAGCGCAAGGAAGATCATACGGCCGGCATGATATTTTTCGACGGAGAGGGCAGCGAGAGCGGCGGCTTGATCTTCGGCGGGCAGAAGAATGCCGATGGCGCGACCCATCGCTTCGGTCATTTGAGTTTCGACAAATACAACCAGGACCAGGTGATGGCGCTCGAGGGTCTCGACGCCGACGGCAAGCATTCAAGCACCATCGTCTTTAACGATCAGCCGGACTGGGCGCTGTCCGAGTTGCTTGCGCTCGAACGCGCATGGCAGCGTTTGCCGAAGGCCGAGCGCGAAGCGGCTGAGGCCGAGTTCGTGAAAGCCCACGGGCACGGCCACCGTCGCGCATTGCTCGGACGCCGCGACGATGCTTCCTCGGTGCTCGATCTGCGCGATGCGCAAGGACGCACGCGACTGATCGCGCGCGTCAGCGCCGAAGGCACGCCGACGCTGCAGGTCCTGGACGAGCAAGGCCAGGTCACCGAGCAATGGCCATCGGTGAAGCGGTGAGCCTGCGGCTGGGGAGCTCATCCTATCGATCGGGTGGACTGGCATTCGGCCAGCCGCTCACGTCAAACATTAGGTAGCAAGATGAACTATGGTGGTAAGTTACCGAACGATATTGACGGCTTCATTCGACTATTTGTGCCACATTGCCACGACAGTGAAACGCTCGACCAACTACATCGAATGCTTGGTAATCGTGGCACATGGGCAAAGGCACACGATTTGTTTAACCAGATACGCAATAAAACACTAAAAGCGGAAAGAGCAAAAGATCACATCCTGATTTGCCAGTACATGTTCGAAGAGATTTGCGCTAAAACTCTTTACAACCTATCCGGGAAATCCGCGCCTTTCGATGCCGATTCACCGTATTGGATTATTCCAAATGCAATCTCTTTTGCTCGCGCAGTAGGCGTAGCTGATACCGAAGTTATCAAAGTTGTTGCGGCCTAAGGCGTTAAATGATTAAACGCTTCTTGAAAATAAATCGACACTGCTCCTGGGTGCTGCTGAGCCGCGTGGTTCGATTCACACTGCCGCTACAGTAAAGCTGGACGGTAAACCTCAGAGTCAGAACCGATTATTTTTCTACTGAACGAAGCCAACAAGCAACTCATTTTTTGGAACATTCGAAATCGAAGACGTTTAACGGTTAAACGCATTCTTGGAAATGAATCGAACTGACATTCGGTACTCACGCAATATAGCTGGTTGATCGAGATAGGCACGTCAACTGCGAACCCTCATTGCCAATTTAGGCCATTACGGAGATATTCATGGGAACGTCTTGTCTATGCTGTGTAAGAAATTTATCAATGGACCCGCCGCGCATTTGCCCAGAGTGTGGCCATGTGTTTCAGGGCAGCGGTTGGGACGGCATCGATGCACATTGGCGAGCTAAACATGAACAAGTCATGCCGTATCGGGATTTCTGGGCGGGCTTGTGCCCAGGCCACGGTGGCCGTAAATGAACGCAGGGTACAAACGGGCCAAGTTTGTGATTTCACTGATTTAAATAGGTCATGGTCGGTGTCTAATTGTCAGGAACTTCAGGGTCAGAATCGTTTTTTTCTACTGAACGAAGCCAGCAAGCAAATCCATTCCTGAGACATTCGAGACCGAAGACGCTAAATGATTAAATGCATTCTTTGGAATAGATCGACACTGACCCTCGGTACTCTCGGTACCCGCAAGAATGCTCCCGGGCAATGAAGGACACGATGACTAATCTCAGCACTGACAAAATCTTCGCAGGCTCCATTCCGAAACTCTATAACGAGTATCTTGTCCCCCTGATCTTCGAACCGTACGCTGCCGATCTGGTCAACCGATTGGCTTCACGCCACCTTGTGCGCGTACTCGAGATTGCCGCCGGCACCGGCGTGGTGACGCGCAAGCGGGCATCGATGTTGCCGGAAAGTGTCGCCATAGTCGCTACCGATCTGAATCAGGCCATGCTCGACACGGCTTCCAACGTGGGAACCAAGCGTCCGGTGGAATGGCGTCAGGCGGACGCCATGCAACTGCCCTTTGCAGACGAAGCGTTTGACGCCGTGGTATGCCAGTTCGGCGTGATGTTCTTTCCCGACAAGGCGAGGGCGTTTGCGGCGGCGCGGCGGGTGCTCAGGCCTGGCGGCGTGTTCATGTTCAATGTCTGGGACCGGATCGAGGAAAACGAATTCGCGCACACGGCGACCGAGGCGCTGGCATCGCTTTTTCCTGCGGACCCGCCGCGCTTCATGGCCCGCACGCCGCATGGTTACCATGAGCTCGCGACCATTGCGCAGGATCTGAAACTTGGCGGGTTTGCTGCGCCACCCCAATTCAATACGGTCGCCGCGCGCAGCAAGGCGGCATCCGCCCGCATCCCGGCGATCGCGTATTGCCAGGGCACGCCGCTGCGTAGCGAGATCGAGGCGCGCGACGCTTCGGGCCTCGGCGTGGTGACCGATTTCGTGGAGCACGCTATTGCCCGGCAGTTCGGGTCCGGGGCGGTGGAGGGCAAGATACAAGCGCATATCGTTGCCATAGAGAAGTGACCGACAGAAGCGGCAACCGCCCGTCGCGCGACCCTGCGGTTGTCTGCAGTTGATTTTTTGCGCGGTGAGCCGCCAGTATTCTGCCCGCCGGAGCAATAAGCTCCGATACAATTCGAGTTCCCGGTAATTTTTTCCCACTTCCCCCGATAAGAGTTCTATGCCGCGCGCGCTTTTTGTTTGTCTGGTCGTGTTTTGCATGAATTTTCATCTCGCCGGTGCGCAGCAGTCAAAAGCGCAGGGCGATGTCCACAGCCCCGCGGCCAATGCGGCCGTGGCAAAAGCCGCGCAGGTGGCTTTGCCCGCGCCGTCGGCGTCTGCGCGCGACCTGTTTTCGCGTTACAAGGACCGGCTGGTGCAGGTGCGGGTTCTGCTCAACAGCGCCAATGAGCAATCTTCGCTGGGCTCGGGCTTTGTGGTGCGCGATGACGGACCCAGGGGCGCCTGGCTGCTCACCAACTATCACGTGGTTTCATCGCTGGCGATCGACCCGGAAAAATTCCGCATCGAGCTGCGGCCCACCAGTGAGCGCACCGTCAAGGCGAACCTGGTGGCGGTGGATGTGATCCATGATCTCGCGGTATTGCATGCCGAGCCCGCGCCGGGCTCGTCGCCGTGGCCGGTGTTTGCGTTGCGCGATGGCGCGCCTGTGCAGGGGGAGCGCATTTTTTCGCTGGGCAATCCGCTTGAGCTGGGCTTCCTGATTTCCGAAGGCATCTACAACGGCCTGGTCGAATCGCGCATTTACGAGCAGATGCTTTTTTCGGGGGCGCTCAATGCCGGCATGAGCGGCGGCCCGGCGATCGACGAGGGGGGCCGCGTGGTGGGCGTGAATGTGGCGACCAGCCGCGGCGGCGAGCTGCTGAGCTTCCTGGTGCCGGTGCGCTATGCGCGCGATTTGCTGGAACGATCGTGGCAGGCGCCGCCGCGCAAGGAGTGGCGCACGGAAATCGGGCGTCAGCTGCTGGTCCATCAAAATTTTGTGGCCGGTAAGTTGCTGGATGTGGCAGATGGTGGGACGGCCGCGGCGGGCGCTGAAAACGCGCCAGTTCCCAAAAAACCTGGCGGCGCCGCGATCGGTCCGGCGTCCGCCGTGGTTGCCGGTGTCAAGGCAGGTTTTGCCAGCCAGACCCTGGCCGGGCGCAGTGTGCCGACCCTGGACGGCAGCCTGACCAAATGCTGGGCGGGCGGCCGCGACGGCGAACGGCTGCGCTACCAGCGCGATTCGCTCAACTGCAGCCTGCGCTCGGAATTGTTCGTGCGCGGCAATCTGTATACGGGTTCGCTGAGCGTGCAGCATGTCCTGCTGCGCAACGACAAGCTGGCCACGCCGCAGTTTCTCGCCATCGAATCGTTCGGGCGCGGGGCGTCGTTCTTTCTGGGCGGCAACCGCGAAATGACGCCCAACGAATGCCGCGACGACTATGTGCGCGGCGCGGCCCATGTCTACCGCATTGCCATCTGCCTGACGGCGTTCCGGAAATTCGAGGACATTTACAATTTCACCGTCAGCGCGACCCAGATGGACGATGCGCACGAACGCCTCACCAGCACCCTGTATCTGAACGGTTTTTCGTTCGACAACGGCCAGCGCCTGAGCCGCATGTTCATGGAGCGGCTGCAATGAGCTGGTTCATCGAACACATCCATCGCGACGGCACGGTGCTGGCGCGCGTGCCGGTGCCCGCGGCGCCGGCGCCCGAACTTGCCGTGGTGCATATCGGCCGCGCGCTGGACAACGATCTGGTGCTGGACGACCCGCATTGCGCAGCCCATCATGCACAGCTCGAGGTGGGCGCCGACGGCACGGCGCGATTGATCGACCTGGGCACCCGCAATGGCATCGTGGCGGGCCGCAACCGGCGCGCGGCCATGCATGAAATCAGCAGCGACGAACCTTACCGCCTCGGGCAGACGCTGATTCGGGTGCGTTCCAGCGCCTGGTCGCTGGCGCCGGAGCGGGAACTTTCGCAGCGCGCCATGTGGCCGCTGGCGCTGTTGGGCCTCGTGCTGGTGCTCGGCTACGGCGCCTGGGAGCTATGGCTCGGGGATGTGCAGGAAAAATCGCCGCAGTACCTTTACGCCCTGAGCGGCATGGCTGCGCTGCTGTGCCTGTGGAGCACGATGTACGCCGTGTTTGGGCGCCTGGTCTCGGGAGTCGACCGTTTTTTCTCGCATCTGGTGATTGCGTGCTCGGGCTATCTGGCCGCCACGCTGCTGCTGAACCTGCTGGATGTGCTAGCGTTCTCGATGTCCTGGCTGTGGCCGGTGCGCATTACCCAGCCGGTGATCGTGATCGTCACCGCGCTGACGGTGCGCCAGCATCTGCGCCTGGCGGATCCGCGGCACTGGCGGACCTTGCGCGTGGGGCTGGTAATCGTGGCCGTTTTCGCGATCGCGATTCCGATCGCCCAGCAGTGGGTGTCGAACAAGCGGCTGACCGATGTGCAGACGATCAATGTCATAGAGCACCCGGCGCTGCGACTGGCCCGCCCGACGCCCATGCAGGACTTCAGCGCCACCGCCGCCGCGCTCAAGGCGAAGGTGGACAAGGCCCGCAAGCACGAGGATGACGATTCGGACGGCGCGGGCATCGACAGCGATGATTTTGAATAGAACGAATAGAGCGGATGCCACACGCGATGCAAAAAATGAATCTTCCTGACACCAGGCCCGAAGCGATCGTGCAGCGCCAGCTCGACGCCTACAACGGCCGCGACATCGATGCCTTCATGACCAATTGGGCGGAGGATGCGCAGTTCTTCGAACACCCTGCGACCCTGCTGGCCAGCGGCGCGGCGGCGATTCGCGAGCGGCATCTGCTGCGCTTCAAGGAGCCCAACCTGCATGGCAAGCTGATCAAGCGCATCGCGGTTGGCAACAAGGTGGTCGATCAGGAATTGGTGACGCGCACCTTTCCGGAAGGGACGGGAACCATCGAGGTGATCGCGATCTATGAAATCGAAAACGCCAGGATCGCGAAGGCCTGGTTCATCATGGGGCCGCGCACCCTGGATGCAAAGCCTTGACGTTGCGCGCGGCAATCCGGGATGCGCGCCATTGCCGGGGTTACACCAATTACCAAGGCCTGGGAGGCCGGATGCCGATCATGTTCGGCTGGGTCAAGGAAGCCGGATTCGACAATCAGGAATAGCCATGCTTACCCGCATCAGTCATATTGCCCTGGTCGTTTCCGATCCCATCCGCACGGCGACGCTTTTCGAAAACCTGTTCGCGGCAAGGGTGGTGCAGCGCAACGATGCCGATGGGCACGATGAGACGTTTGTCAGACTCGGCGAGACCTGGTTTGTACTGGTCAAGGCCAGTGTCGAACGAAAGCGCAGCGGCGACCATATTGCCTTTCATGCCACTCGGGAAATGCTCGAGTCAACCTTGGAAAAGCTGAAGGCAATGAACCTGGAATTCATTCTTGCCCGGTCAAACAGCGCCCTGTACTTTTTCGACTACGACAATCATGTATTCGAGCTGGACACGACCGATCTCGATAGCGAGATCGGCTGAGGCAACGGGCGCTAATCGAGGCCGCCCCGGCGCCGGCTCATCAAGGAGATATCCATGTGCAGAAACATCAAAACCCTGTTCAATTTCAATCCGCCGGTGACGCCTGACGAAATTCAGGCGGCTTCGTTGCAGTTTGTGAGAAAGGTAAGCGGGTTCAACAAGCCCTCAAAGGCGAATGAGGCGGCTTTCCTGCGTGCGGTCGATGAGGTGGCCCGGGCGGCCGATGCGCTGCTGCATTCGCTCGAGACCAATTCGCCGCCGAGAATCCGCGAAGAGGAAATCGCCAAGGCGCGCGCCCGCGCGATGCAGAGATTCTCAAACCAGCACTGAGGCAATGATGGAATCCTTGCCCACCTATCGTGGCGATTGTGGCGCGGCCAATCCTTTCCTGGGCACCGGTATTGCCACCGCATATCCCGAAGCGGTGCACACTGGCAGCGCCGGTATTCGCCGCGATCAAAAAATACAAAGTCGCCATTTGGCGCGCCTTCCGGAGCAAAAATGGCCCAGAAGGCGCGCCAATGCTTGAGTTTGTCTTTTTTGATATAACGCAGGCAAGGGTTGTCAAACCGCGATCAACCCGATCATCAACCTATTTGGCAGGATACCCATCATGGATCTGAAACTTGAAAACAAGCTGGCACTGGTCAGCGGCAGCACCGCCGGTATCGGCTACGCCATCGCCGCCGCGCTGGCGCAGGAAGGTGCCGATGTCATCATCAATGGCCGCACCGAAAATGCGGTGAAGGAAGCGGTCGCCAGACTGAAGGCGGCAAGCGGCGGCAAAGTACGGGGTTTTGCCGGCGACCTGAGCAACGCCGCCGTCGCGGACGAACTGCTGCGTCAATACCCCGGAGTGGAAATCCTCGTCAACAATCTGGGGATTTTCGAGCCCAAGCCGTTTGAAGAAATTCCCGACGCAGACTGGCTGCGTTTTTTCGAGGTCAATGTGCTCAGCGGCGTGCGCCTGGCACGCCTGTATCTGCCCGCCATGAGGCGTCGCAACTGGGGAAGGGTCATTTTCATTTCCAGCGAAAGCGGGGTGCAGATTCCGGCCGAGATGATCCATTACGGCATGACCAAGACGGCGCAATTGGCCGTGTCGCGCGGCTTGGCGGAAGCGGTGGCCGGTACCGGCATCACCGTCAACAGCATCCTGCCGGGGCCGACCCGGTCGCGCGGCGTGGAAGATTTTGTCGATAGCCTGGCCAAGGCGGATGGCAGGACCTTCGCGCAATTCGAGAAAGAGTTTTTCGAAAAGGTGCGTCCCACGTCCCTGATCAAGCGTTTTGCCACGCCCGAGGAAGTAGCCACGCTGGTGGCCTATATCGCCAGTCCGCTGGCATCCGCGACCACCGGCGCCGCCTTGCGCGTCGATGGCGGAACCGTAAAAAGCGCATTTTGATCAGGCTTTGCGCGCCCGACCGCGCCGCGATTGATATTGCCCGGGTAAAATTCGGGCAATAATCGGACGCCTATTTCACCATGCCCAGATTCATTGCCTTTCTCAGGGCCATCAATGTCGGTGGCCGCAACGTCAAAATGGACGAATTGCAGGCGTTGTTCGCGGCGGCAGGCATGTCGAATGTCGAGACTTTTATCGCCAGTGGGAATGTGATTTTCGAGTCGAGTGCGCGCGAGGCCAGCCTGCGCAGCAAGCTTGAAAAGCAGCTGCAACAGGCCCTGGGCTATGAGGTTGTCACGTTCATCCGCAGCGATGCCGAGGTCGCAGCCATCGCCACTTACCAAGCGTTCCCGGCGGCCAGGCTGAAATCGGCCGGCGCGTTTTGCGTCGCCCTGCTTGGTGAGGCGCTATCGCCGGCGGCCATCAAGGCCCTGGCAGAATTGACCACTGAAATCGATGAATTCCATGTCAATGGGCGCGAGGTGTATTGGCTTTGCAAAGTGGGGCAGAGCCAATCGAAATTTTCCAATGCGGTGTTTGAGCGCAAGCTGAAGGTGCAGGCCACTTTTCGCGGTCTCAATACCATGGTCAAGCTGGCCGCAAAGTATCCGCCGCGTGCCGCCCGGTGAACGCGGGCGATAACCAGGAGCAACACTTTGAAAGTGCTTGAAACCGAACGGCTGTTGCTGCGCTGGCTCAACGAAGACGATGCCGAATTCATCATGGAGCTGGTGAACGAGCCCTCGTGGCTGCGCTTTATCGGCGACCGCAATGTGAAAAACCTGGACGATGCGCGCGCCTATATCGCCAAGGGTCCGGCGGCGATGTATGTTCGCGCGGGCTTCGGCCTGTATCTGGTGGAGCGCAAGGCGGATGGCGTGCCGCTCGGCATGTGCGGCCTGATCAAGCGCGACAATCTCGCCGATGTCGATATCGGTTTCGCCTTTCTGCCGCGTTACTGGGGCCTGGGTTATGCCTTTGAATCCGCAGCGGCGGTGCTGGCCCTGGGGCGGCAGCAGTTCGGCCTGAAGCGCATCGTCGCCATCACCTCGGTAGACAATGAGTCTTCGATCAAGCTGTTGCAGCGCATCGGCCTCGCCTTCGAGAAATTGATCCGTTTTGGCGCGGATGAAGAGGAAGTGAAGCTGTTCGCCATCGAGCATGGCTAGGGCGCGTTCCGGTTGACGGAACATGTGTTTCGGCCTTACGCAAATGCGCTAAGCTCATGCGCGGCCGGGTTTGCTGTCTGCGGCGAGCACCGAACGTCGGCGCAGCACTGGACGTCTGCGAAGCGTTTCGCATCGGGCGCAGCGCGAAAAGTGTGGATCAAAAACAATTCTGTTCTGGAGAGAGGCGCCAATGGCAAAGCTCAATATCAATGGCCGGGTTCGCGAGATCGCGGTGGAGGCGGATACGCCGCTGCTCTGGGTGATCCGCGAACAGGTGGGATTGACCGGCACCAAGTACGGCTGCGGGGTGGCGCAATGCGGCGCCTGCTCGGTGCATTTCAACGGCGAAGTGGTGCGCTCCTGCGTGATCCCCGTGGGTGGCATCAAGGCCACCGACAGGATCGTCACCATCGAAGGCCTCTCGACCAATGCCTCGCACCCGGTGCAAAAAGCCTGGGCGGCGCTGGATGTGCCGCAGTGCGGTTACTGCCAGTCGGGCCAGATCATGGCGGCCACGGCGCTGCTGAAGAAAAAACCCAGGCCCACCGATGCGGATATCGACGAGGCGATGACGAACATTTGCCGCTGCGGCACCTATCAGCGCATTCGTGCCGCCGTGCATATGGCCGCGGAATCGGCCGCCGGCACCGCCACCGTCAGCCCGGGCAGCCCTGCGCGCGTGCCGGCCAGGCGCGCAAAGTCCAATGCGGCCAAAGTGAAGGCGTGAGGAAGAGTCAGCCATGAAAACAATCATCGATACGCCCAATCTGTCACGTCGTCATTTCATCATCAGCACGGTCGTCGCCGGCGGGGGCCTCGCGCTGGGCATGAGTTTCGGCGCCGGTGCCACCGAGGCACAGACCGCCGCTGCCGACAGCGAAGTCAATGTCTGGGTGGTGGTCAAACCCGATGACACCTGCGTGATCCGCATCGCGCGTTCGGAGATGGGGCAGGGCACCCTGACCGGCCTGGCCCAGCTGGTGGCGGAGGAACTCGAATGCGACTGGAGCAAGGTCAAAACCGAATCGATCACCGCCGGCCAGAATAATTCGCGCAAACGCGCCTGGGGCGATATGTCGACCGGCGGCAGCCGCGGCATTCGCGGCTCGGAAGATTATGTGCGGCGCGGCGGCGCGGCGGCGCGCATCCTGCTGCTGCAGGCGGCCGCCGATGAATGGAAAGTGCCGGTTGTCGAACTCACGGTGTCGAAGGGCATCATCACGCACGCGGCCTCATCGCGGTCCACCAGCTATGGCAAGGTCGCGGCGGCAGCAGCCAGATTGCCGGCGCCGGACGCGAAGAGCATCCAGCTCAAGAACCCCAGGGACTGGACCATCGCCGGCAAACCGCTGAAACGCCTCGATACCGCCGACAAGCTCGATGGCAGCAAGGTGTTTGCCATCGACGTCAAGCTGCCCGGCATGCTGAACGCGGCCATCAAGCAATGTCCGGTGTTCGGCGGCAAGCTGACGAGCTATGACGAAGCCAAAGTGCTAAGCCGTGCGGGCGTGCGCAAGGTGGTCAAGGTCAATGATTCCGCCGTGGCCGTGGTGGCGGATACCTGGTGGCATGCCAAGACGGCGCTGGATGCCCTGCCGATCGTCTGGGACGAAGGCCTCGGCGCCACGCAATCGAGCGCGACCATCGCGGCCCGCCTGAAAGAAGGCCTGGATGCGCAGGAGGTGTACGTTTCGCGCAACGAGGGCGATGCCATCAAGGCCATCGCCGGCGCCGCGAAAAAAATCGAGGCGGTGTACAGCACGCCCTTCCTGGCGCACGCGACCATGGAGCCGATGAACTGCACCGCCCGACTTTCGGCCGGCAGGGGCGAGGTCTGGGTGGCGACGCAGAATGCGGAGGCCTCGCTGGCGGCCTTGTCGGAAGAGTCCGGCCTGCCGCTGGATCAATGCGAGGTCTACAAGCTCGACCTCGGCGGCGGGTTCGGCCGGCGCGGCGGCACCCAGGATTTTGTGCGCCAGGCGGTGTCGATCGCCAGGCAGTTCCCGGATACGCCGGTAAAGCTGATCTGGAGCCGCGAGGAAGACATGGCGCACGATTTCTACCGGCCGATTTCGCAGGCGAAGATGTCGGCGGGCCTCGATGAAAACGGCAAGCTGGTGGGCCTGCTGGTGCGTGTTTCCGGGCAATCGATCAATGCCTTTTTCAATCCCGCGCTGACCACGGATGGCAGGGACGAGCGCCAGTTGCAGGGACTGTACGAAAAACCCGGCGACGGGCAACTCGGCTACAGCGCGCCGAACCTGCGCACCGAATACGCGATGCGCAATACCCATGTGCCGGTCGGGCCGTGGCGCGGCGTCAACACCAACCAGAACGGCGTGTACATGGAGTGCTTCATCGATGAGGTGGCGCGCGCCGCCGGCACCGATCCGCTGGAATTCCGTCGTGCGCTGATGGGAAAATATCCCAAGCATCTGGGCGTGTTGAACGCAGTCGCCGAAAAAGCGGGCTGGGGCAAGCCGCTGCCGCCAGGCGTGTTCCGCGGCATCGCCCAGTTCATGGGCTATGGCAGTTACTCGGCGGCGGTGGCCGAGGTCTCGGTCAGTCCGCAGGGCAAGGTCAAGGTGCATCGCATGGTGCTGGCGATCAACTGCGGCCATGCCGTCAACCCGGACCAGATCGCCGCTCAGGTGGAAGGCTCGGTGGCCTATGGCCTGAGTGCGGCGCTGTACGGCGAATGCTCGATCGAAAAAGGCCGCGTGGTCGAGCAGAATTTCCACACCTATGAAATCGTGCGCCTCAACGAAATGCCCAAGGTCGAGACGGTGATCGTGCCGACTTACGACTTCTGGGGCGGTGTCGGCGAGCCGACCATCTGCGTGGTGTCGCCGGCGGTGATGAATGCGATTGCGGCCGCGACCGGCAAGCCGGTGCGCAGCCTGCCGCTGAAAAATGTCACGCTGGCGTGAGACGTGAGATGGGGCGCTGAGTGAATGGAAACGGGCCCCGTGGGACCCGTTTCCATTTTCCTAATAATGTCTTGGGGCATCCAAGAACCGTAGCGAGCGTGGCCCACGCAGCGGGTTATTGGATGTTCCTTCAGTTGTGGATGTAGCTTTCCAGCTGCGCGATGGTCAGTTCATGGTCGGCGATGATGTCGTCCATCAGGTCGCGGATCGAGACCATGCCGACGACGGTATTGCCGTCCATCACGGGCAGGTGACGGATTTTTTTCTCGCTCATCAGAGCCATACATTCGCGAGTGCGGGTTTTCGGCGATACGACCAGTACGTTTTTGGTCATGATTTCGCTCACCCGGGTTTCCCGCGAATTCTTGCCCTGCAGGGCGATCTTGCGCGTATAGTCGCGCTCCGACATGATGCCGACCAGCCTGCCTTGGTCCATTACCATCAGGGCGCCGACTTCATGGTCGGCGAGCAGCTTGAGCGCGTCGAACACCGAATCGTCGGGCCGGATATGCCACAAGATGCTGTTGCGTTTGCCGAGCAGTTCTGAGACGGATTTCATATTGCCTCCTCGCGTTCTGCATGCCCGCTATGGCCTGCGGGTCGGAATTCAAGTGGCGCACGGGTACTGCGACTAGCATAACCAAAATGCGGGCGCTGCACCACGCATATCGCTGCGACTCCCCGGCCTTACATATTGGGATAATTCGGTCCGCCGCCGCCTTCGGGCACCACCCAGACGATATTCTGCGTCGGGTCCTTGATGTCGCAGGTTTTGCAATGCACGCAGTTCTGCGCATTGATCTGCAGTTTTTTGCCGTCGCCGGCATCGACGAATTCATAGACGCCCGCCGGACAGTAACGCTGCTCGGGGCCGTCATACAGTGCCAGATTGGTGCCGACCGGTATGCCGGCATTGCGCAAAGTGAGGTGCGCGGGTTGGTCCTCCTCGTGGTTGGTGTTGGAGACGAACACCGACGACAGACGATCGAAGGTAAGCGTGCCATCGGGTCTGGGATAGTCGATCGGCTGAACTTCATCTTTGCGCTTGAGCATTTCGTGGTCGGCGTGCAGATGGTGCATGGTCCACGGCGCCTTGCCGCGAAACACCACCTGATCGATGCCGACCATCAGGGTGCCGGCATACAGCCCCCTCGCCATGGACGGCTTGAAGTTGCGGGCGCGGTGCAGTTCCTCATGCAGCCAGCTGTGCCTGAAACTTTCCGGGTAGGCCGTGAGTTCGTCGCTGGTCCGACCCGCTTTCACGGCGTCGAAGGCGGCGTCTGCCGCCAGCATGCCGCTCTTGATGGCGGCATGGCTGCCCTTGATGCGCGCGGCGTTCAGGAA
The DNA here is from genome assembly GCA_036394575.1 of Usitatibacteraceae bacterium. GTDB lineage: Bacteria > Pseudomonadota > Gammaproteobacteria > Burkholderiales > Usitatibacteraceae > UKL13-2. The sequence goes on from DASWEY010000036.1 coordinate 22,194, forward strand.
ACCGGCATCGTCGCCGACCAGTACGCCGCCCGGGAAGGTGAGCTTGGGCAGCGATTGCAGGCCGCCGGCGGTGAGGGCGCGGGCGCCATAGGCGATGCGCTTGCCGCCTTCGAAGAAACCGCGAATCGCGGGATGGGTTTTGTAGCGCTGGAATTCCTCGAAGGGCGACAGATAGGGATTGGTATACGCCAAGCCGACCACAAAACCGACCGCGACCTGATTGTTTTCCAGGTGATACAGGAATGAACCGCCATAGGTCTCGCTGTCCAGCGGCCAGCCGGCGGTATGCACCACGAGACCGGGCACATGCTTCTCGGGGCTGACTTCCCACAGTTCCTTGAGGCCGAGGCCATAGGTCTGTGGATCGCGGCCGTCGTTCAGATTGAATTTTTCCTGCAGCAGCTTGCCGAGATTGCCTCGGCAGCCCTCGGCAAAGATCGTGTATTTGGCATGCAGTTCCATGCCGCGCGCATAGCGGCCGGTATGCTCGCCATGCTTGCCGATGCCCATATCGCCGGTGGCGATGCCCTTGACGCTGCCTTTGTTGCCGCCGTCCTCGTGGAACAGCACTTCGGAAGCGGCGAAGCCCGGGTAGATTTCCACGCCCAGCGCTTCCGCCTGGGTGCCGAGCCAGCGACAGACATTGGCCAAGCTGATGACGTAATTGCCATGGTTCTTGAAGCAGGCGGGCAGCATCCAGTTGGGGACTTGCATGCTGCCGCTCGCCGACAGGAACAGGAAACGATCTTCCGACACCGGCTGGTTGAGCGGCGCACCTTGCGCCTTCCAGTCGGGAATCAGTTCGCTGATGGCGATCGGGTCCATCACCGCGCCGGATAGGATATGCGCGCCGACTTCCGAGCCTTTTTCGACGATGCATACCGTCACCTCGGCGCCATCGCGCTGCGCCTGCTGCTTGAGGCGGATCGCGGCGGACAGCCCGGCCGGGCCGGCACCGACGATGACGACGTCGTACTCCATGAATTCGCGCTCGGACATGATTATTTTTTTTGCGATGAATTGATATAGGCCGTTATTATAGATTGATCCCCGTCCCCATCATTGCCTTGTACACCCCGTCGAGTGTTCACCATGTCCGAATCAAAAAATGCCGAAGCCCATAAAGGCCGGCTGCTATCGACCATCAAATTTCCGATTCGCTGGGGGGACATGGATTCACTGGGCCATGTGAACAATGCCCAGTATCTGCGCTATTTCGAGGAAAGCCGCGTCGACTGGACGCAGCGCAACGGCCTGCGCCTGCACAGCGAGGGCGAGGGCATGATCCTGCTGAAAGCCGGCGTTACCTACAAGAAATCGGTGGTGTATCCGGCCAATGTGACGATCGATCTGTTTGCCGGTCCAATCGGCAATACCAGTTTGCAGATGATCAACGAGCTGACCATTGAGGGCGACGCCAGGCCCGCCGCGATCGGCGAATTTGTCATCGTCTGGTTCGATTACAACAAACAGAAGCCGGCGCCGGTGCCGCAGCGCCTGCGCGACTTACTGGAGGGCAGGGCATGAGCATGTTCTGGCGTAGCTTCATCGCGGTCGGCATCGGTGCGGCCATCGGCTCCTGGCTGCGCTGGGGATTTTCGGTGGGGATGAATCCGGTGATCGGCAAGTTTCCGCTGGGTACCCTGACCGCGAACCTGGTCGGCGGTTTTCTGGTGGGACTGGCCGTCGCCTTCTTTTCCCGCCATCCGGAAATTTCTCCGGCCTGGCGCCTGTTCGCGATTACCGGTTTTCTCGGCGGACTCACCACCTTTTCAAGCTACTCGGCCGAGGTGGTGACTTTGCTGGAGCATGGCGAGATTCCCATGGGCCTCGCCGTAGCCGCGGCCCATTTGCTGGGTTCCTTTGCCCTGACGGCGCTGGGGTTCTGGACTTACCGGACGATGGCCGGTCAGGCCTGACAAGCTGCCTCAATCGAGGTGATCGTGGTGATCTTCCAGCCCCGAGTTCAGCAAGGTGCGCGCCTCAAAAATAACTTCGGAAGCGGTCAAGCCCAGCGGTCCCATGCCGTGCATGAGGCAGGCATCGGCGGCGGCGCCATGCAAATAGACGCCGAGCAGAGCAGCGTCGAGCGCGCTCAGACCCTGCGCCATAAAGGCCGCCATCATCCCGGATAGTGCATCGCCCATGCCGCCGCTGGCCATGCCCGGGTTGCCCGAGGTATTGATGAAGTAGCGGCCATCGGACATCGCAATCACGGTGCCGGCGCCCTTGAGCACGACGATGCAGCTGAAGCACGCAGCCAGTTTGTGTGCGGCGCCGATACGGTCTTGCTGCACCTTGGCCGGCGTGGTTTTCAGCAGACGTGCTGCCTCTCCGGGATGCGGCGCAAGGATGGCCTGGGGCCGGCCATTGGCGCGGTGTTTGGAGGCATATGCCTTGAAAGCTGCGCCAATGCTGGGGTTTGAGGCCATCAGGTTCAGGGCGTCGGCATCAATGACGATCGGTCGCTGCCGCGACAGCGCGACTTGGAGCGCGCGCGCGGCGGCCTTGCCATCGCCCAGTCCCATGCCGACCGCGAAGGCGTTTATATCTGCATCGGCAGCCAGTTTGATGGCCGGGCGCAGCATGATTTCCGGATTGATCGCGTCCACGCTCATGGCTGTGTCCGCGGCAAGACCGAGGTAAACCTTGCCTGGCCCCATATGCAGTGCGGCACGCGCCGCCAGCACGGCTGCGCCCACCATGCCTTCGGCGCCACCAATAATGCCGGCATTGCCATAGCTGCCCTTGTGGGAATTGCGGCGGCGCTGCGGAATCAGGGCGGCGGCACGTTCGCGGTTCAGCAATTCGCCCTTGGCGGCCGGCACCGATGTTTGCGGGTTCGCGCCTAGCGTCTCGATATGAATTTCACCGCAGCAGTCGACGCCGTCGGCGGTATAGAGGCCGGGCTTCAGGCCTAGAAAAGTGAGGGTGAAATCTGCGGCGATGGCCTCGCCAAAGGCGTGGCCGCTATCGGCGGAAAGCCCGCTGGGGATATCGATCGCCAGAACGGGGGTGCCGGCGCGTTCGCGCCGCTGGTTGACCGCAGCGATGGCCGCGGCGAATTCGGCGGCTGGTGGACGATTGAGGCCGATGCCGAACAGGCCGTCGACGATCAGTCCGTATGTCGCAAACTCCCCGTCTGTCGGACATTTGCGGGTAACTGCCCCCTTGGCTTTGCGATAGGTCTGTTGCGCTTTTTGCGCCGCGGGATCGCTGGATTTATGCTCGCCCGGCGTCCAAACCAGCACCGGGATCTTTTTGGCTTGCAGGACCCGCGCGGTCACCCAGGCATCGCCGCCATTGTTGCCGGGGCCGGCGAGAATCAGTACGCGTTTTTTGGCTTTGCGCGCCGCGATCACATCGGTGGCGAGCGTGGCGACCGCTTCGCCGGCGCGTTGCATCAGCGAGAAGCGGGGCCGCGCCTTGGCATGCGCAGCTTCCATGGCGCGGAGCTCGGCATTGGAGTACAGGCGGATCGCTTCAGGAAGAATTGAACTCACGGCGTCATCACCGTATCGCGTGCCTCGGCAAGGGTCTGTGGATAGTCCGCGCTGTAGTGGAGGCCGCGGCTTTCCTTGCGCGCCATGGCACAGCGCACAATTAGTTCGGCGGTCTGCACGAGGTTGCGCAACTCGATCAGGTCGTTGGATACGCGGAAGTTGGCGTAGTACTCCTGAATTTCATCTTTCAGCAGGTTGATGCGGTGCAGGGCGCGCTCCAGCCGTTTGTCGGTGCGGACAATGCCGACATAGTCCCACATGAAACGGCGCAGTTCGTCCCAGTTATGCGAAATGATCACCTCCTCGTCGGCATTGGTGACGCGGCTTTCGTCCCATGGGGGCACGGCGGGGGTGTCCTGTGCGGGTGTAGCGGCGATATCCTTTACCACGGCTTCGGAAAACACCAGGCATTCGAGCAGGGAATTGCTGGCCAGGCGATTGGCGCCGTGGAGGCCGGTGCACGATACTTCGCCCAGTGCATACAGATTGGCGACGTCGGTGCGCCCATGCAGATCCGTCACCAGCCCGCCGCAGGTGTAATGCGCCGCCGGAACGATGGGAATCGGGTCCTTGGTAATGTCGATACCCAGGCTCAGGCATTTTTCATGGATATTCGGGAAATGCGCGAGCAGGAAATCGGCCGGTTTGTGCGAGATGTCGAGATAAACAAAATCGAGGCCGCGCTTTTTCATTTCATAGTCGATGGCGCGGGCGACGATATCGCGCGGCGCCAGTTCGGCGCGCTTGTCGTGCGCCGGCATGAAACGTTCGCCGGCCCGGGATTTGTCGTTGGCGTCGGGCAGCCGCAGCAGGCCGCCTTCGCCGCGCACTGCTTCGGTGATGAGAAACGATTTGGCGGCAGGGTGGTAGAGGCAGGTTGGGTGAAACTGCATGAACTCCATATTGGCGACCCGGCAGCCTGCGCGCCAGCCCATGGCCACGCCGTCGCCGGTGGCGACATCGGGATTGGTGGTGTACAGGTAGACCTTGCCGGCGCCGCCGGTGGCCAGCGCGGTAAAGCGCGCATGGATGGTCAGGACCTTGCCGGTCCGGTTGTTCAGGGCATAGGCCCCGTAGCAGCGATTCGCCTGGTCCGGTTCGCTGCGTTTGAGTTTCTTGCTGGTGATGAGGTCAACCACGATATGGTGCTCGAGGACCTCGATATTGGGGTGCTCCTTCAGCTGGGACACCAGGGTTTTCTGCACGGCGCGGCCAGTCATGTCGTCCGCATGGGCGATGCGCCGATGGGAATGCCCGCCTTCGCGGGTCAGATGCAGTTCGCTGTGATTGTTCTCGTCGCGGGTGAACGGCACGCCCTGGGCGACCAGCCATTCCACGGCACGCTTGCCGTTCTCGACGACGAAACGCACCGCCTCGTCCTTGCACAAGCCGGCGCCGGCGATATGGGTGTCGCGGATATGGTTCTCCGGGGAGTCATCGTCCCCCAACACGGCGGCAATGCCGCCCTGTGCCCAGGCGCTGGCCGCATCCAGCAGCTCGTGTTTGGTCAGCAAGGCGACCTTTTGCGTCTCGGCGAGGCGGAGTGCCAGCGACATGCCGGCCAGGCCACTGCCGATTATCAGGACATCATATTTTTTCATCGGGACTTTGCGACTGAATTGCGATTGCCAAGCCGGCGGGGAATAACCCTACAAAGTGAACTATTTTTCACCCGGCAGGTCTTTACCAGAGCTGTAAGCGAAATCGCTGAGTTGAACAAGAGACGTTCCGGCGCATCCGGATCATGCGCTGCGATAACCACAAACGAATGAGAGGCTGCGATGGCGGAGTTGACGTTTATAATACCTGAGGGTTCGGGCTTGCACGCCGCGAGGCAGGCGGGCGTACGGTCCAAACCGAGCGCCCCCTTCGTGTCGGCCGCAATGGCGGCCGCCAAAGGCGTCGCGTCCGGCGCAGTCAGGCCGGCCATTCAAGGGAAAGCGTTGATGAGTGATCGCGAAGTCGATCAGCAGCTGGTGGAAAGGGCGCAGGCGGGGGACAAGAAGGCCTTCGAACTGCTCGTTATCAAGTATCAGCGCAAGGTGGAACGATTGCTATCACGCATAATTCGCGAGCCGGCGGAGATCGAAGATGTGTCGCAGGAAGCGTTCATCAAGGCATATCGGGCGCTGGCCAATTTTCGCGGCGACAGCGCGTTCTATACTTGGCTGTACCGTATTGCGGTCAATACCGCCAAGAATTATCTGATCAGCCAGGGCCGGCGTGCGCCGACCACGACCGCGTTCGATGCCGAGGAGGCCGAGGGCTTTGAAGACGCCGTCGGCTTGCGCGATATCGCCACGCCGGACGCGGAATTGATGTCCAAGCAGATCGGGCGGATCGTCAACCGGACGATCGACGGGCTGCCGGAAGAATTGAGAACCGCGATTACCTTGCGTGAAATCGACGGCTTGAGCTATGAAGAAATTGCGCAGATCATGGATTGCCCGATCGGTACCGTCCGTTCGAGAATCTTTCGCGCACGAGAGGCGGTCGCCGAGCAATTACGGCCGCAACTCGGGACCTCGAAGGACAGGAGATGGTGAAATGAACGAAAAATTATCTGCGCTGATGGATGGCGAACTGGACCGTGACAATGCCGCCGCCGCCATCAAGGCGCTGGGCGCCAATACGGTCCAGCGCGAAGACTGGGACTGCTACCACTTGATCGGCGATGCCCTGCGCGGAGATGCCGGCGGCGAGGTGCTGCGAAATCAGTCCTGTACGGCCGCGATTTTTTCGCGCCTTGCCGCGGAACCGACAGTGCTGGCGCCGGTAGCGTTTGCGAAACCCATCGCGGTTCATCACCGGACGCGTATTGCCCTGGCCATGGCGGCGTCAGTGGTTACCGTGTCGGCTATCGGTGTGGTTGCCTTCAAGCAGCAGGGAGCGTCGGTTGCTTCCGTCCAGCTGGTTCAACAGATTGCGCCGCAACCGATGGCCAATGCGCAATCCCCCGTGCAGGTCAGCACCCGGGTCAACGACTATCTGGTGGTGCATCGGCAGTTTGCCAACCCCGCCGCCCTGCAGGAAGCAGCGCTGCATGGTGCGGAAGCCCGGAAGGCGGTCGGCCAGTGACCGGCGATATTGGCCGACTATTCGACGGAATTTTGGTGTGGTAGCGGTCAATCCATGATGTTGAAAGCCGGATATATTTTGCTGCCTTTGCGCTATTGGAGCGGGCTATGCATTTTGCTGGGCGCATCAGCGGCCCTGGCGGCACCGCCAGTGCCGGCGCGGGAAACCGAGGCCATGGACTGGCTGATACGGGTCTCCAAGGCCGCGCGGGACCTCCCTTACAGCGGCGTATTCGTACATCAGACCGCCGATAACAGCACCACGTCGCGAATCACCCACCTCGTCGACAAGCAGGGGGTGGAGCTCGAAAAAATCGAGGCGCTGGATGGCCCGCAGTATGAAATCATTCGCCGTAACGAAGAAATGTTCTGTTATCAGCCGGACGCCAAGACCGTGCGCGTTGACCGGCGCGCGAGCGGACGGTTCTTTCCCTCGCTGGTATCGGGTTCACCGCAGTCGATTGCCGAGAATTACCGTCTGCGTCTGGGCAGTGTCGAACGCATCGCCGGATTCGATTGCCAGTGGATCATTCTCGAGCCGCGCGATGAAATGCGCTATACGCAAAAAGTATGTGCTGAAGTTGGCAGCGGCCTGTTGCTGCGGGCCAAGACCTATAGCGAACGGAACCATTTGCTCGAGCAGTTCATGTTTACGCAACTCGACGTCAACGGCAACGTAAGCCGTCAGGCGCTCAATTCGCAATATGAAAAAAGTCCCGGCTGGCAACGCGATTACTCAGTGAAGTCGCCGCTAAAGGATGTCGATACCGGCTGGGTGGTCGGCAACCTGCCTGCCGGCTTCAAGAAGGTAATGGAGATGCTGCGTTCGCTGGCGGGGCGTCCGCAGCCGGTCGCTCAACTGGTGTTCTCCGATGGAATGGCGCATGTTTCGGTTTTTGCGGAGCCCTCGCAAATGCAGGGAACCGTCTCTGCATCCGGTGCGTCCGACGATAACCCGACCTCATTTGCGGTACGCTCGGTGGGTGATTATCAGGTAACCGTCATGGGCGAGGTGCCGCTGGTAACAGTCCAGGCCATCGCCGACGGCGTCAGTCGTCGCGCCCGATAAACCCCTTCGCTATCGCCGGGCGGCGGCAATAGACGGCGAAGCGCTGCCAATCGCACACAAGTCAAGGCAATGCCGCCATACTCTCGGCGGCGCCCAGTTTTGAATGGAGAAATTATGCAAACTCGTACCCCATCCAGCTACGCGATCGACGCGAAGCTTGTGATTGCAGCCGTGTTTTTCGCGGCATCCTCGTTGCTGCTTGCCGCGCCCCCTGCGCAGGCGAAGGAGCTGCCGGATTTTACCGAACTCGTCGATAAATTCGGTCCGTCGGTGGTCAACGTCAGCACCAAGGCGCGCCTGCCCGGGCAGCGCCAGATGCCGATCGATGAAAACGATCCCATGTATGAATTTTTCAAACGCTTCATGCCCCCCGACGCGCGTCCCAATCCGCGTGCTCCCAACCCGAATGCACCGCGCAAAACCCCCAAGAGCGGAGATGAACCGCCGCTGCGCAACCTGGGCCAGGGATCGGGGTTTATTTTTTCCGCAGATGGTTATGTATTGACCAATGCCCATGTGGTGGCAAACGCCGACGAGGTAACCGTAACGCTTACCGACAAGCGTGAATTCAAGGCCAAGGTAATCGGCGCCGATGCGCGCACCGATGTGGCGGTGCTGAAGCTGGAAGCCAATGGTTTGCCCAAAGTCACGGTGGGCGATTCCGACAAGGTCCGCGTCGGCGAATGGGTGATGGCGATCGGTTCGCCGTTCGGCTTTGAAAACACCGTGACGGCCGGCATTGTCAGCGCCAAGACGCGTGATACCGGCGATTTTGTGCCCTTCATTCAGACGGATGCGGCGGTCAACCCCGGCAATTCCGGCGGCCCCCTGTTCAATATCCGCGGGGAAGTCATCGGTATCAACTCGCAGATATTTTCCGATGGCGGAGGCTATATCGGCATTTCATTCGCGATCCCGATCAATACGGCAGTCGATACGGCCAATCAGATCATCAAGAGCGGCAAGGTATCGCGCGGCCGCATCGGCATCGAGATGGAGCAGCAACCGATTTCGGATGAGCTTGCGGAGTCGCTGGGCTTAGGCAAGACCCCGGGCGTGATGATCGCCAAGGTGGAAAAGGATGCCCCTGCCGACAAGGCGGGGATCCAGGCCAGGGATATCATCCGCAAGGTCAACGGACAGGTCGTCAAGAGCAATATCGATGTGGTGCGTTCGATATCCAGCCGTTCGCCCGGGACCAAGGTGACCTTGACCATCTGGCGCAAGGGCACTGAAAAGGATTTCGTGGTCACTGTCGCCGAGGCGCCGGCGGATGTGCGTGCGGTGCGTCCGGCCGACAAGAAGGAAGACGGCAGTCCAGCTGCAGCGCCCAATCGGCTGGGTCTGGTGGTCAAGGACATCAGCAGCGACGACCGCAAGGAATTGAAGGTCAGCCAGGGCGTGATTGTCGAAGACGTCGACGGGCCCGCCGAACGTGCCGGCATCCAGCCCGGTGATGTGATCGTTGCATTCAATACCGTCGATATCAAGAGCGCGACGCAGTTCGCCGATCTGGTCGCCAGGATGGATGTGAAAAAACCGGTGGCGTTGTTGATCAAGCGGGGCGAGGAGACCCGTTACATCACCCTGCGCGCCGAGGCAAAGTAAGGAATGACGCTGACGGTTCTGTCGAGGACTTACTGCCATCTATGCGAGGAACTGCTGGCGGCGCTGGAAGCCTTCCGCCGCGCCGGCAGCGGTTCATTTGAAATCAAGGTGGTCGATATCGATCAACACCCTGAACTGGAGGCTGTTTATGGCGACAAGGTGCCGGTGCTGCTCGATGGAAATCTGGAAATTTGCCACTATTTCATGAATGAAGACGCGCTGACAGCCCATTTGCAGCGGCGTTCCGGGAATGGTCGGGCGTAATAAGTGAGCGTAGCGAAGGGCATTTGCGCTAAAATCGGGGGCTAACCAGTATCACCCCATCAGATAAGGGCACGAGGTCGTGCCCTTATTCGTTGTATGAATCGTAAATATATGAATCACATAAGAAATTTTTCCATCATTGCGCATATCGATCACGGCAAATCGACCCTTGCCGATCGCATCATCGAGCGCTGCGGAGGCTTGTCTTCGCGTGAGATGGAATCGCAAGTTCTTGATTCGATGGATCTTGAACGGGAACGCGGTATTACCATCAAGGCCCAGACTGCGGCGCTGAGTTATCAGGCACGTAACGGCGAAACTTACAACCTCAACCTTATCGACACGCCTGGCCATGTCGATTTTTCCTATGAGGTTTCGCGCTCGCTGTCCGCCTGTGAGGGCGCCTTGCTGGTGGTCGACGCCTCGCAAGGCGTGGAAGCGCAGACCGTCGCCAACTGTTATACGGCAGTGGAACTGGGTGTGGAAGTGGCACCGGTATTGAACAAGATCGACCTTCCTTCGGCCGATGTGGAACGAGTGAAAGCCGAGATCGAAGACATTATCGGCATCGACGCCTCGGATGCGGTGCAGTGCAGCGCCAAGACCGGAGTCGGCATCGACGATGTGATCGAAACCGTCATCGCCAAAATTCCGCCCCCCAAGGGCGACCCCGAGGCGCCTCTGAAGGCGTTGATCATCGACTCTTGGTTCGATAATTATGTCGGCGTGGTCATGCTGGTCCGGGTGGTCGATGGCGTATTGAAACCCAAGGACAAAATCCTGCTGATGGCCACCGGCGCGCAGCATCTGGTTGAACAGGTTGGTGTATTCACGCCCAAATCGGTGGGACGCAACGAGCTGTCGGCCGGAGGCGTCGGTTTCATCATCGCCGGCATCAAGGAATTGAAAGCCGCCAAGGTCGGCGACACCGTTACCCTGGTCGATCGTCCCGCCAGTGCAGCCTTGCCGGGCTTCAAGGAGATCAAGCCACAGGTGTTCGCCGGGCTCTATCCAATCGAGTCCAACCAGTACGATGCGTTGCGCGATGCGCTCACCAAATTGCAGCTGAACGATTCCTCGCTGCGTTTTGAGCCTGAAACCTCGCAGGCGCTGGGCTTCGGCTTTCGTTGCGGCTTCCTCGGCTTGTTGCATATGGAGATCGTGCAGGAACGCCTGGAACGTGAATACGATATGGAACTGATCACCACGGCGCCGACCGTGATCTACCAGATCGTGCAGAACGACGGCACCGTGACCGAAATCGAAAACCCCTCGCGTTTGCCGGACCTTTCCAAAATAACGGAAATCCGCGAACCGATCATCACAGCCACCATGCTGATGCCGCAGGAGTACGTCGGCGCCGTGATCACCTTGTGCAACCAGAAGCGGGGTGCGCAGATCGATATGCAATACGCCGGCCGACAAGTGATCCTCAAATACGATATGCCCATGAATGAAGTCGTGATGGATTTCTTCGACAAGCTGAAATCCGTATCGCGCGGCTATGCATCGCTGGACTACGAATTCAAGGAGTACCGGGCCTCGGACCTGGTAAAGCTGGATATCCTGATCAATGGCGACAAGGTGGACGCGCTCTCCCTTATCGTTCACCGTGCCAACAGCCAGTACCGGGGCAGGGAACTTGCCGCGAAAATGCGCGAACTGATCCCGCGCCAGATGTTCGATGTGGCCGTGCAGGCGGCGATCGGCGCCAACATCATTGCTCGCGAAAACGTCAAGGCGCTGCGCAAAAACGTGCTGGCCAAATGTTACGGCGGCGATATTTCGCGCAAACGCAAACTGCTGGAAAAACAGAAAGCCGGCAAGAAGCGCATGAAGCAGGTCGGCAGTGTTGAAATACCGCAGGAGGCCTTTCTGGCCATTCTGCAAGTCGAAGGAAAATAGCCTGGGCGGGTTCTGTCGCAGATTTGCCAGCTTTGGTCGCGCAGAAGCTGTCGGCCGGATGCGGACGAGGCACAATCCTGTGACAGGCGGCAGAACCGTTTTTAATACCAATAAGCGACAGAAGAGAGTTCAATAATGAATTGGGAAATCTTGGGCTGGCTTGCACTGGCCATCAGCGGGGCGATCATTGTCGCCGGATTTTTCACCGGCAAGACGTCCAGCACCCCGGACAAGGTGCCAGCAGCACACCCTTTGCATATGTGGCTCGAGGTTGCCTGGCCGGTATTCTTCATTGCGGCGATGGGCATGCTGACACTGAAAGAAGTCCTGACCTTTGCTGCTGTGCTGCTATTGGCCACGGTGCTTACCGGCATCATCTGGCTGATCGATATCCTTGCATTCAGAAAGAACAGGACAGCCGCCTCGGGTGAACCGGTGCTGGTTGAAATGGCGCGCAGTTTTTTCCCGGTTATCCTGATCGTGTTTTTGCTGCGCTCTTTCCTTTACGAGCCCTTCAAGATTCCGTCGGGTTCGATGGTGCCTTCGCTGCTGGTCGGCGATTTCATTCTGGTCAATAAGTACACCTATGGCGTGCGTTTGCCGGTGCTTAACAAGAAGATTGTCGACGTTAATCTGCCGCAGCGTTCCGATGTGATGGTGTTTCGTTACCCGGAAAACCCGAGCAAGGATTTCATCAAGCGGGTCGTTGGCTTGCCGGGCGATACCGTTTCGTACAGGAACAAGCAGCTCACCATCAACGGGAAGCCGATCCCGCAGGAAAGCGCGGGTCTGTTTACCGACATAGATGAGCGCATGAACATGAGCCAGTTTGAAAAATACAGCGAAAAACTGGGCGACAAGCCGCATATGATGATGGTGGATCCGCGCAGGCCGTCGATCGATCTGCGCAACGTCCGGGAGTTTCCGAACAAGAACAATTGCGCTTACAATGAAGAGGGCATGACGTGCAAGGTACCGCCCGGTCATTACTTCATGATGGGCGACAGTCGCGACAACAGTGACGATGGTCGCTACTGGGGATTTGTGCCGGAAGAAAATATCGTCGGCAAGGCCGTTCTGATCTGGATGAATTTCGGTGCCTTGAAGCGCATCGGTTTGTCGATCGAGTAATCAACAGATGAAGTCATTTAACGCGAAACAGGAGCGCACATGAACCAGGTAGTTCAATCTGCGAAACGCCAGCGCGGAATAGGTTTCTTTCCGCTGATAGTGATATTTGCCCTGGCGGGCGCCATCGTGTTGCTGGCCTTGAAGATCATTCCGGCCTATATCGATTATTTTGCGATCAAGCGCATTGTGGCCGCGATGGCGACTTCGGAAGAAGTGAAATCAGGATCGGTGGCCGAGATCAAGCGCAGTTTCGAACGCCGCATGGTGGTGGATTATGCGACAGCCATCACTTCGGAGGACCTCGAGGTCACCAAGGAAGGCAACGAAACCGTAGTTCGGGCCGCATGGACCCAGCGCATACCCCTGTTCGCCAATTACACCCTGCTGATCGATTTCGCCGTCAGCACAGCGGACAAGTAGAACATTACGAGCTGCGCCGCCATATTGGACACACGCCAGGCGCTTCAGCACAAGCTGGGTCATCAGTTCGCACAGCAGGCCCTGTTGGAACAGGCGCTGACCCACCGCAGCTTTGGTGTTCCCCACAACGAGCGTCTGGAATTTCTGGGCGACAGCGTTTTGAACTGCGCCGTCGCCCGCCTGATTTTCAATCGCTACGAAGCAATGCCGGAAGGGGATTTGAGTCGCCTGCGCGCCAACCTCGTAAACCAGGTGGTGCTGGCGGAAGTGGCCGCGACCCTGGCGCTTGGCGCATTATTGAGACTGGGAGAAGGCGAACTGAAGACGGGCGGATCGACACGTCCGTCCATTCTGGCTGATGCCGTGGAAGCCTTGCTGGGGGCGGTTTTTCTCGACGCCGGCTTTGATCGGGCTCAGGCAGTAATTGAATCCCTGTTCTCGGCGCGGATCGATAACCTCAGTCGCGAGGCTCCCGCAAAGGACGCAAAGACCACACTACAGGAGTGGCTGCAGGCGCGCCGCCTGTCCTTGCCGCGTTACACCGTACTGAAGATCGACGGCGAAGCGCATCGGCAGATATTCTTTGTGCGATGCGAAGTTGAATCGGAAAGAATATCTGCCACAGGCACCGGCCCCAGCCGGCGCGCCGCAGAACAAGATGCCGCTGCGCAGGCTTATGCTCTGCTTGCCGGTGTTTCAAAGCATGACTAACCGGAAAATGACGTGACGGAAAACGAGGCAGAAAATTTTCGCTGTGGGGCGATCGCGATCGTCGGCAGACCCAATGTCGGCAAGTCGACTTTGCTCAATCATCTGATCGGGCAAAAGGTGAGCATCACCTCCAAAAAAGCGCAAACCACGCGCCATCGCATTACCGGCATATTCACCGACGAATCGGCGCAATTCCTGTTTCTCGACACCCCGGGCTTCCAGAAGACACACGAGAACGCGCTGAACAAGATACTCAACCGCACCGTCGGCCAGGCCGCCTCGGATGCCGATGTCCTGCTGTTTGTCACCGAGGCGCTGAAGTTTTCGGAGCTGGACGAAGTGGTACTGCGGGCGCTCGACAAGAAGACGCCGACGATCCTGGTGGTAAACAAAACCGACCGAATCGAAGACAAATCGCGGCTGATGAATTTTATGCAAGAGATGCAAGCGCGATATTCTTTCGCCGCGATTGTACCGACCAGCGTCAAGGTGGCCGCTTCCATCGCCGAATTGAAAAAAGCGATCAAGCCGTTGTTGCCGCCTGGCCCCGCGATCTTTCCGCCGGACGAGATTACCGACAAGTCGGAGCGCTTCATGGCTTCCGAATTCATTCGCGAAAAAGTGTTCCGCCAGGTTGGCGATGAACTCCCCTACAGCGTCAGTGTCACGATCGAAAAATTCGAGGTCGAGGGCAACCTGCGGCGAATTTTCGCCAATATTGTCGTCGACAAGAACAGCCAGAAAGCCATTCTCATCGGCACCAAGGGCGAGCGACTCAAGCGTATCGGCACCGACGCGCGCAAGGACATGGAAGCGACCTTTGGCGGCAAGGTCTACCTGGAACTGTTTGTGCGGGTCAAGAAGGGCTGGGCGGACGACGAGGCCCTGCTGCGCCAGTACGGCTACGAATAAACGGGACCATGCGGCTTGTAGGCGATTCCAGCGCCGGGTTCGTGTTGCACAGCTACCCGTATCGCGAAACCAGTCTGATTGTCGAGAGCTTTACGCGCTCGCACGGCCGTATGGTGTTCGTTGCCAAGGGCGCCAAGCGTCCCGCCAGCGCCATGAAAGGGGCGCTGAATCCGTTCCAGCGCCTGTTGTTCAACTGGTTCGGCAAGGCCGAAATGAAAACGCTGAAATCGGTCGAACATGGACGCATCTTTCCCCAGTTGAACGGCTCCGCACTGATGTCGGCGTTTTACATGAATGAGTTGTTGCTCAAGCTTGCGCACCGGGAGGATGCTCATGAGGCGCTATTCGATGCCTACGAAGCCGCAGTGATGCAGCTCTCGGGCGCCGAGGCGCCACTCGAAATTCGCGGGATCGGTACGGTGCTGCGACGCTTTGAAATCGCCTTGCTGCGCGAACTCGGTTACGCCCTGATGCTGGTTGAAGAGGCGGATACACATCAGCCGATTATTGCCGCCGGCCAGTACCTTTACCTGCTCGAACGCGGTCCGGTGGCCCTCGGACGCATTGCCCGGCAGGCGACCGGCGATGGATTACAATTGAACGGCAAAACGCTGCTGGACATGCAGGCCGGGGATTTCACCGACCCGGTCACCCAGCAGCAATCCAAACAACTCATGCGCCGCGCAATCAATCATATGCTGGGCGACAAGCCTTTGCATACCCGTCAGCTGATACGCGAATTGCAGGGCAGCTGACAGCAGGCAATTTGCGCACAGTCCCGACCGCTTCAGAATCCTATGGCCAAACTCAGCGTCAACGTCAACAAGGTCGCTTTGCTGCGCAACACCCGATCCCTGGGCATACCGAGCGTGCTGCAGGCTGCGCGCATCGCCTTGCAGGCCGGGGCGCATGGCATTACGGTGCATCCGCGTCCGGATCAGCGGCATATTCGCCCGCACGATGTATACGAACTCGCGGCGCTGCTCAGGGATTGGCCGCAGGCCGAGTTCAATATAGAGGGCAATCCCCTTCACGGCCTGCTGGAGTTTGTACGGGAAACGCATCCGCAGCAATGCACACTGGTCCCGGACGACACAGCGCAATCGACCTCCGATCATGGCTGGGATCTGCCCAGGGACGCGCCACGACTGGCCCCCCTGATTGCCGAGCTGAAAGCCTTGGGTGTACGTGTCAGCCTGTTCATGGATCCGCTTCCCGGGGCCATGCCCCATGCCAAGGAACTGGGTGCCGACCGAGTCGAGCTCTACACCGAGCCTTATGCGCGGGCTTTCGGGAACGCCGAACAGGCCACGGTATTGCAAAGCTATATTGACACCGCTGTCGCCGCGCAGCGCTGCGGCTTGGGCGTCAATGCGGGGCATGATCTCAATTTGCAGAACCTGTCGGTGTTTCTGCGCGGTGTGCCACAACTGTTGGAGGTGTCGATCGGGCACGCGCTGATTGCCGATGCGCTGGAATTCGGCATGGCGGATACCGTGCGGCAATACCTGACTGCCTCCGGCAATGCACCGTCGTCTGAATCCGGATACACATGATTTTTGGCATCGGCACGGATATCGTCAGTATCAAGCGGATCGAAGATTCGCTGTTTCGCTTCGGCGATCGTTTCCTGCACCGGGTTCTGAACGAAGACGAAGTCGCTGAATACGCGCAGTCCTCGCAACCGGCGCGCTTCCTGGCCAAGCGGTTTGCCGTCAAGGAAGCGTTTTCCAAGGCCTTCGGCACCGGCATAGGTGTCGATGTCGGCTGGCACGATATTTCGGTGAGGCATGACGCGCGCGGCAAACCCCTGGTGAGCCCGTCCGTGCCGATGGCGGCCAGACTCGCTGCGCGGAATATCTCCTCGATGCATGTGTCGATTTCGGACGAATCTGAACATGCAATCGCCTTTGTAGTCCTGGAAAAAACATGACCCTGAAGGTTCCGCTCGGCCCCGTGGTGGCCGATGTAATCGGCCTGCAACTCAACGAGGAAGATGTGGCACGTTTGCGGCATCCCCTGGTGGGCGCGGTGATCCTGTTCGCCAGGAACTATGCTTCACCGGAGCAACTGAAACGGCTGACGGCCAGTATCCGGGCGCTGCGCGAACCGGCGCTGTTGATTGCCGTGGATCACGAGGGTGGCAGAGTGCAGCGCTTTCGTGCGGGTTTTACCGCCATTCCGTCGATGCGCACCTTCGGCGAACTCTGGCAGCGCAGCGAAGCGGATGCGTTGAAAGCGGCGCTGGATTGTGGATACATAATGGGGGCGGAATTGGCAGCCCACGGCATCGACTTCAGTTTCGCGCCGGTGCTCGACCTCGATTGGGGAGAAAGCGGTGTCATTGGCAATCGTGCCTTTCATCGCCAGCCGCATATCGTTGCCGCGCTCGCAGGCGCGCTGATGCGCGGCCTGCGCGAGGCGGGAATGGCCAATTGCGGCAAGCATTTTCCGGGGCATGGCTATGTCAGGGCGGATTCGCACCATGATATTGCTCGCGACGAACGCCGTCTGGGAGCGATTTCCGCGCAGGATCTGGTTCCATTTCAAATGCTGGCTGAGGAACTGGATTCGGTAATGCCCGCCCATGTGATCTATGCGCAAATCGATGCGCAACCAGCCGGGTTTTCAAAAATCTGGCTGCAACAGGTCCTACGCGTTCAGCTCGGCTTCAAGGGATTGATTTTTTCCGACGACCTGTCGATGGAAGGCGCATCGGTTGCGGGCGGGGTGGTGGCGCGTGCCGAAGCCGCGCTCGATGCGGGTTGCGATATGGTGCTGCTGTGCAATGATCCGCCGCGCTGCGATGAACTGCTGTCCGGACTGGCCGCGCGGGGCGCAATCGCCGGCAGCGGGCTTGCCGGTCGCCTGCAGCGCATGCGCGCAGGGGGCCGAACCTCCGACCTGGCTACCGATCCCCGCTACCAGGCGGCGCGTGCCAGTGTGGCGGGCGTCGGTCTCGATTGAAAGCAGACGCGTTTCCCAGCGGCGATATCTTTTGCCACGTCGTCGATAATTTTGGCGACATCGGTATCACCTGGCGCCTTGCGCGGCAACTCGGCAATGAATTCGGTATCAAGATGCGGCTGGTTGTGGATGATCTGTTCAGCTTGCAGAAACTGGTGCCGGCCACCAACCCGCACAAGGATGAGCAACAGATTGAGGGTGTCGCTGTGCATCGCTGGCATCGATCAATCGCGCTTGCGCCATCGGACCTGGTCATCGAAGCCTTCGGCTGCGAGCTCCCAGCCCCCTATATTGCCGCGATGGCGGCTGCGCCCAGACCGCCGGTCTGGCTCAATCTGGAATACCTGAGTGCGGAATCCTGGGTGGATGGGCACCATTTATTGCCTTCCATTCATCCGCCTACCGGGCTCCATAAGTATTTTTTCTTCCCGGGCTTTGGCGCAAATACCGGCGGACTGCTGCGTGAACGGGGCTTGTTCGCACAACGGGACCGCTTCATGCATGACCGGAAGAAGCAAACCGGGGGACTCAAGGTGTTCATCTTTGCCTACCCGAATTCTGCCTTGCCGGCACTGCTGGGTGCTTTGGAAGTTACCGCAAGCGCAGGGCCCGGGCTGCGGTGCACCATTCCGGCAGGCGCGCTGGCCGACCATGCCAGAAAATTAGCCACCAGGCTGAATCTATTCTTGCCGGCGTTTGTCGCGCAGCAAGATTTTGACGAAATGCTGTGGTCTCAAGACATTCTTTTCGTTCGCGGCGAGGACTCTTTCATACGTGCGCAATGGGCCGCCAAGCCATTCATCTGGCAAATTTATCCTCAGACAGAAGGAGTGCATTGGGCCAAGTTGGATGCATTTCTCGATTTATATTGTGCCGGCCTCGCGACCGCCCCCGCGGGCGCCTTGCGCAGGCTGACGCATGCATGGAATGCCGAGGACAAGGCGGGCCTGGCAGCAGCGTGGGATGGCTTTATGGCGCAGTCAGGCGCGTTGCAGGAACATGCCATTTGGTGGGCGGAGGAGCTTGCAAAAAGCCCCGATTTGGCGACCAATTTGGTGACTTTCTACCGGAAAACCGCTAAAATTTAAAGCTTTGCTGGGCCCGATTTACCAATAAATGCGCCTTGAACGCATCTCCGGATTCCCTGAGTTTCCGGCCGGCCAGCTTGTATACCCCAACTGCTCGAAAGTTTATCCATGAAAATCGCACAAGAACTCCGCGCCGGCAATGTCGTCATGATCGGCAAGGATCCGATGGTTGTTTTGAGGGCCGAATACAACAAGGGCGGACGCAGCGCCGCCGTGGTCAAGATGAAGTTCAAGAATTTGCTTACCGCTTCCGGTATGGAGACGGTCTACAAGGCTGACGACAAGTTTGAAGTGGTCTCGCTGGAGAAGAAGGAAGTGACCTACTCCTACTTCTCCGACCCCATGTATGTATTCATGGATGCCGAATACAACCAGTATGAGGTTGAGGCCGAGAACATGGGCGATGCACTCAACTACCTGGAAGACGGCATGGCCTGCGAATTGACGTTTTATGACGGTCGCGCCATTTCGGTCGAGCTGCCGACTTCCGTCGTCCGCGAAATCACCACCGATCCCGCCGTTCGCGGCGATACCTCGGGCAAAGTCATGAAGCCGGCCACCTTGGTTGGCACCGGTTATCAGGTGTCTGTGCCCCTGTTCTGCGAAAGCGGCGACAAGATCGAGATCGATACTCGCACCGGCGAATACCGCCGTCGCGTATAGTTCGCGGCTGGTTTCCCGCACAGCGGGATTCGCAGCGGCATGCCAAGGGCACGGAACTCCGTGCCCTTGTTGCTTCTGCAGTTTCCGCCGCTGTTTCTGCCATTTGAAAGCCATGAAAAAAACCGTGATCGAAACCGCGTATGACGCCAACTGCCGCCAGTGCAGCCGACTCGCGGATTTTCTGGATCAGACCAAGCGCGAATACCCCACTTATTTCTGCAAACCGGTGCCGCCGTTTGGGGTGGAGAAGCCGAAGCTGTTCGTGGTCGGCCTGGCACCGGGCATGCATGGCGCCAATGCGACCGGCCGTCCATTCACCGGCGACTATGCGGGCGTGCTGCTCTATCAAACCCTGCACAAGTTTGGCTATGCGACGCATGCCCAGTCGATAAGCGTGGACGACGACCTGAAGCTGATCGATTGCCGCATTTCAAATGCGGTGAAGTGCCTGCCGCCCGGGAACAAGCCTACGCTGGCGGAAATCAGGACCTGCAATACCTATTTGCGCAATGAGCTGCTGGGCCTGCCTG
Organism: Usitatibacteraceae bacterium; assembly: GCA_036394575.1. GTDB lineage: Bacteria > Pseudomonadota > Gammaproteobacteria > Burkholderiales > Usitatibacteraceae > UKL13-2. The sequence continues at coordinate 42,042 of DASWEY010000036.1, forward strand.
CCAGCACGCGGATTCTGGCGCTGGGCAGTATTGCCCATAATGCGGTGCTGATGTCGTTCGGCCTCAAGGCAGGCGCTGCGAAATTCGGCCATGGTGCGCAACATGATCTGCCTTCAGGCCACACCTTGTTCGATAGTTACCATTGCTCTCGTTACAATACGAACACCCGGCGGCTGACGGAAGCGACTTTTCACGCTGTCTTTACGCAAATCGAAGCCCATCTCTCGAAGCGGGCATAGCCGCGCATAATCCGTCTTTGCGAGTGTGATGATCCCGGACTCGAAGCTTGCCGCAATCTATCCCATGTTCGATCCCAAACCGATACTGACCCAGCTGCCGAATCTGCCCGGCGTGTACCGCATGAAAAACGGCGCAGGGGAAGTGATTTATGTCGGCAAGGCGCGCGATCTGAAGAAGCGGGTGTCCTCGTATTTCACCAAGCAGCACGCCAGTCCGCGCACGGCGCATATGGTGACCCAGATCGAGGATATCGAGACCACGATCACGCGCAGCGAATCCGAGGCGCTGCTGCTCGAGAACAATCTCATCAAGTCGCTGGCGCCGAAGTACAACGTGCTGTTCCGGGATGATAAGAGTTACCCCTACATCATGATGACGGCGCACCCGTTCCCGCAGATCCGCTTTTACCGCGGCACGCACAACAAGCCGCATCGGTATTTCGGGCCGTTTCCTTCTGCATGGGCGGTGCGCGAAGCGATCAATCATCTGCAGAAGGTGTTCAAGCTGCGCACCTGCGAGGACACGGTGTACGCACATCGGTCGCGGCCCTGCCTGCTGCACCAGATCGGCCGCTGTACTGCTCCTTGCGTGGGCAAAATCGACGCCGCCACTTATGCCCGCGATGTTGAAAATGCCGCATTGTTCCTGCAGGGCAAGGAAACCGAAGTTCTGGCCGAGCTCAACCGCAAAATGGAGGCGGCTTCTGCAGAACTGAATTTCGAAATGGCCGCCGCCTACCGCGACCAGATTCGCACTCTGCAACGCGTGCTGACCAAGCAATTTGTCGAGTCGGCCAGCGAGCGCGATGTCGACGTGATTGCCGCCCTCGAAATTTCTGGTACCTGGTGCGTCAATCTGGTCATGATCCGCGGCGGACGCCATCTTGGCGACAAGAGTCTGTTTCCCTCCAATGCAAGTCATGCCGATCTGGAGGCGATTATCAGCGCCTTTATCGACCAGCATTACGGCAGCCAGACGCCGCCGCCGCGCCTGGTGGTGGACGGTAATTTCGATACCGAGGACTGGGAGGCATTTCTCGGCGATGCTGCTGGTCGCAGTGTCAAGGTGGTGACCCACCCGCAAGGAGAGTCGAAAACCTGGATGGCGATGGCGATGAAAAATGCCCAGTTCGCCCTCGAGCGGCAACTGGCGGACCGCGCATCCCAGGACAAGAAGCTGGCGATGATGCGCGAGACCTTGGGGCTGGACAATATTGAGCGGGTTGAATGCTTCGATATCAGCCACACCATGGGCGAGGCGACGGTCGCATCCTGTGTCGTGTTTGACCGCGGCGCGATGCAGTCCTCCGAGTACCGCCGATACAATATTTCCGGCATTACGCCGGGAGACGATTACGCGGCAATGCGCGATGCGCTGACGCGGCGCTACCGAAAGCTGGTCGAGGCGGAGCCTGCCGATGCGGGCGATGATAACGGCGCCAGCCTGCCTGTAGGGGCGGAAGCGCCATCAGCAAAACCGTCAGTCCCGCGCCCGGACCTGGTGCTGATCGACGGCGGCAAAGGACAACTCGGTATTGCCGAAGAAGTCATGAACGAACTCGGTCTGGGCGACATCCAACTGATCGGCGTAGCCAAAGGCGAGGAACGCAAGCCGGGACTGGAGACGCTTATTTTCGGCGGAACCCGACGGGAACTGCATTTGCCTACAGATAATCTGGGCTTTCATTTGATCCAGCAAATTCGCGACGAAGCCCACCGCTTTGCCATTACCGGCCACCGCGCGCGACGGGCCAAGAAGCGCAATACCTCGAGGCTGGAGGATATCGCCGGCATCGGCCCCAAGCGGCGCAAAGCATTGTTGGCCCAGTTTGGCGGCCTGCAGGGTGTGCAGTCGGCGAGCGTGGATGATCTCAGCAAAGTCGATGGCATCAGCAGAGAGTTGGCCGAAACGATCTATAACGAATTACACTAATCCCGTGGCTATCAAAATTCCGCTCAATATCCCCATCGTTTTGACTTGGTTGCGCATCGCGGCCATTCCCCTGTTCGTGGCGGTCCTGTATTTCCCGGACGACTGGCTGACCGCCTACCAGGCCAATATGGTTGCCACCGGTATTTTCATTGCCGCCGCGCTTACCGACTGGCTGGATGGCTACCTGGCGCGCAGATGGAACCAGAGCTCCGCATTCGGCGCCTTTCTCGATCCTGTCGCGGACAAGCTGATGGTGGCCGCCGCGCTGATCGTATTGGTGCAATTCCGTCGCGTCGATGCGGTGGTTGCGCTGGTCATCATCGGCCGCGAGATCACCATTTCGGCATTGCGCGAGTGGATGGCGCATATCGGCCAGTCCAAGAATGTGGCGGTGTCGATGCTGGGCAAAATCAAGACCATCGCGCAACTCGTCGCCATTCCTTTCCTGTTGTTTGACGGCATGCTGTTCGGACTGATCGACTGCCGCCTCGTCGGCAGTGCGCTGATCTGGGTGGCGGCGGCACTGACGGTCTGGTCGATGTTTTATTATTTGCGGGCCGCGTTTTCGGGCAGCAAGAGCGAACCCTGAGGCAAGGGCTGCATAAAGATGTTCGCCCCTTTGACGCCTTCGTTTTTTTGTATATAATGCGGGTCTTACGCGGGAATAGCTCAGTTGGTAGAGCGCAACCTTGCCAAGGTTGAGGTCGAGAGTTCGAGACTCTTTTCCCGCTCCAGAATTCGGGGGAAACCACAGTTTTAGTCTGGCAGGCCTGCAAGGCTGCCCACTTTAGCGATGGTTTCCCCGTTTCATTTCAGCAGCAGGCCGTGAAATCCATGCGGCGCGATAGCAAAGCGGTTATGCACCGGATTGCAAATCCGTGTAGGTCGGTTCGACTCCGGCTCGCGCCTCCAGTATCAGCAAAAGCCACCTTCGCGGTGGCTTTTTGTTTGCTTTGCTCCCGTGCACCGCAACATGAACATGTATAACGACGGGCACCGAAGGACATTCATAGCGTAGAATCCCACGCAAGCCCGGGTGGTGAAATAGGTAGACACAACGGACTTAAAATCCGTCGAGGCTAAACCCCTCGTACCGGTTCGATTCCGGTCCTGGGCACCAGGTAAGTATTTTATGTAGTTCCAAGAAGCGCAAAAGGCCAATCTCTCTTCAGGGGACTGGCCTTTTTGCTTTTTTGCAGCAGCAGCGTCAATCTATCTTGGCGCCCGATTTCTTGGCGACCTCGGCCCATTTGGCGATATCACGCTTCAGCATGACCAGCGCTTCTTCGGGCTTGTCGGCAACGACCTCGGCGCCCTGAAGCGCGAAACGCGCCTGCAAATCGGGTGTGGACAACACCTTTACCGAAGCGGCATACAGTTTGGCGACGATCTCCTTGGGGGTGCCGGCCGGCGCGAACAAGCCGAAGAAATTGGTCGATTCGAAGCCGGGATAACCCGATTCCGCGACCGTCGGCAGTTCCGGCATCAGCTTCGAACGCGTCGAACCAGTGACGGCCAGCGCCTTTACCTTGCCGGATTTGATGAGGCCGCCGATCGAAATCATCGAGTCATACATCATCGAAATCTGTCCCGACAGCAGATCGGGGAACACGAAGGCACTGCCCTTGTAGGGAATATGCGTGATCTGCGTGCCGTTCAGCGCATTGAACATTTCGCCGGTCAAATGGGAAATCGTGCCATTGCCGGACGAGCCGAAATTCATCTTGTCCGGATTGGCCTTGGCATAGGCCACCAGTTCCTTGATGTTGTTGGCGGGGATCGACGGGTTCACCACGACCACGTTCTGCGACACAGCCAACATGGTGATGGGCGCAAAGTCTTTTACCGGGTCATAGTTCAATTTCTTGTAGAGGCTCACCGCAATGGCGTGATTGCTGGTGGTGCCGATAGTCAGCGTATAGCCATCCGGTGCGGCCTTGGCAACCATGTCTGCACCGATGGTCCCGCCGGCACCGGGGCGATTGTCGATGATGACCTGTTGGCCCAGTTCATTGGAGAGTTTGGAGGCGAAATCGCGCGACAGGGTATCGGTGGCCCCGCCTGGCGGAAAACCGAGCACGATCTTGACCGGCTTGTTGGGCCAGGTGTCCGCATGGGCCATATTGCCGACAGCGCAGAACAGAAGAAGTGCCGCAAAAGACAAACGCATTGAACGGGGCATGGCTGGAGACTTTCTACAAAGTTTGGAAACGCGCTAATGATAGACTGCCGGGCGGATAGGCAAATAGCGTGCCGCAATATCAAGTGTTGTTACGGTCGGATTTCCTGGGCGTCCATTTCCCAGCCCTTTGCCCGTTTCCTTTAGCCTTCAACCCCCTTGCAAATTTAACCAAGCCGCATGCCGCCAACCCGTACTGACGCCGGTTCCCGATGGATGGGATACGCCATTCTCGCGCTCTCGGTGGTGATCGTTTCCAGTTCTTCCATCCTGATTCGCTTTGCGCAAGCCGATGCGGTGCCCTCGCTGGCGATTGCGGCCTGGCGCATGACGCTGGCGGCGATCGTGCTCGGCGGCGCCATGGCCCTGAATGCGCGCGGGTGCCGGCAGATCGCAGCATGCAGTGCGAAGGACTATGCGCTGGCCTTGGCGGCAGGCATATTCCTTGCGCTGCATTTCGCGACCTGGATCGCCTCGCTCAGCTATACCTCGGTGGCCAGCAGCACCGCCCTGGTAACGACCAACCCGGTGTGGATCGCACTTGCATCCTGGTTGTTGTTCAAGGAAAAACTGGGGACCTGGCTGATCGTGGGCATCGCCGCGGCAATCGGCGGCAGCATGTTGATCTTCCTGTCCGATCTCGGCGCCGGGGCAGGGCAGGCCGGCGCCAGGCCGTTGCTGGGCAATAGTCTCGCGCTGGCGGGGTCGCTGGCGGTATGCGGCTATTTGCTGATCGGCCGTCGCCTGCGCAAAACCATGTCGCTGCTGCCTTACGTGTTCCTGGTTTATTCCGCGGCAGCCTTGGTACTGCTGGCGGCGTCCCTGGGCAGCGGGATAGCCTTGCGCGGTTATTCGAACCTGGCCTGGACCTGCCTGGCCGGCCTGGCACTGGGCCCGCAACTGCTGGGGCATAGCGGCATCAACTGGTCGCTGAAGCATATTCCTGCGACCTTCATCGCCATCGCCATTCTGGGGGAACCCGTTAGCGCTGCCCTGATGGCCTGGGGCATTTTTGGTGAAGGCTTTGCCAGTCTGCAGTTGGCGGGTTTCGCGTTGCTGCTCACGGGAATCTACATCGCCTCGCGGGACCGCAGCGGCGGCTAAAGGCTGGGGCTGGGGTCGGGAACGATACCCACGGCCGGCATCCCCGGATAACGCGATGGCCTCCCGGTCAGGGCATCGGCTACGCGCGCCCAGACCATATCGACGCTGATTCCGGCCATGGCGATATGCTGGTCCGCACCTGGCCCGGCGGCCGGATGGTCAACCACATACAGGGCCGGGTGTTGCAGCGGTTTGTAGAGCCCGCTGGGCAGGGAAGGGTGATACAGGGCCACCATCGGTTTACCCAGCGCACCGAACAGATGGGTGGGCCCGGTATCGACGCCGACATACAGATCGATTTCCTTCATGATCGCCACCGTCTCGCGCAAGCTGAGCCGGCCGGCATAGACCGTGGTGTGCTGAGGCAGGGCGCGCCGGAATTGGTCGGTACTTTCGCGATCGTCAGGGCCACCGAACAGCACAAAATGCGCGCTGTGATGCGTACGGACGATGCGTTTGGCCAGATCGATGAATTGCGCGATCGGCCAGTCGCGATAAGCCTTGGTCGGAAAGCTCGTGACTTGCAGGCCGATCAGCGGACGGCGGCCGCTCTCGATATCCAGGATCAGGCGCGCGCGCGCCGCTTCGGTTTCGGCATGCGTCACCACATAGTCCAGCTGATATCCCGCTGCAGGAATCCCTGCGCCTTCGGTCAACGCCATTTGCATGGCCACGCCGTGGCGGCTGTAAAGGCGCGGTTCGTCAGCCGCACAGAATAATTTGCGGCTCAGCGCTTCGTCTGATTGTCGATAGGCGATCACTTTGTCGGCGACGCGCAAGGCGTATTTTTGCAGGGCGCGATCATGTCCCCAGACAAAGGCCCAATCGAAGCGCGGACCGTTGAATGAATTCGTCCAGCCGCGCGCCCAGCCGCGCCATAAAGCGCTGCGCTTGTCGATGGCGCCGACTTTCGTCAGATAAGGCAAATGCGCGATGACTTCGACGCGCTTGGCGTGCCCCAGGCAGGTGATCGCCGCATGCGGGAAAAAGGCGGCAAGTGCGCGCAAAGCCGGTGTGTTGAGCAGGGTGTCGCCGATGCGCGTGACATTGATTGCCAGAATACGACGCGCCGCCATGCGCTGTGCATCGCTGATGATCGGTGCGTGCATCGTTTCGTTCATCGGGCGTGGCGCGCAAAAACCGAGTGCATTTTGTCGAGCATTACATCGATGCCGAAATTATCCCGCGCATAACGCAGCGAAGCGGCACCCATGCGCGCGCGCAGGGATTCGTCCGCCATCAACCTGCCGAGGGCCGCCGCCAGCAATGCCGGATCGCGCGGCTTGACCATATAGCCCGTATTGCCTTCCTGCACCGCTTCATTGATTGCGCCCACCGTGGTGGACACCACCGGCAGGCCGCAAGCCATGCTCTGCATGATGCCCTGCGGCACGCCCTCGGCGCCGTAAGAAGGCAGGGTCAGCAGATCCAGGGCCGACAGCCATTCCGGCACATTGTCCTGGTTACCAACCATGCGCACTGCCGATTGCAGATTGAGCTCGGCGATGCGCGCGGTAAGGCGCTCGCGTTCCGGGCCGTCGCCGATGATGATCAGGCGCCATTCCGGAAACTGATCGCGCAGAAGCACCATGGCGTCGAGCAGATCGCGATGGCCTTTCCAGTCGCGCAGGGTGGCGAGCACGCCGAGCGTGGGCCGGTCGTCGATGCCGAGCCTGGCGCGCATTGCCGCCTTGTCGAGCGGCTTGTAGTAATGCAGGTCGATACCGGTGCGCACCGAGGTCATGTTCTCAAGCGCGTAGCCATTATCGCGATGCAGCTGCTGACGCAGGGCTTCGCCGGTGGTGACGATATGCGCAGTCGCTTTGGTATATAGCCAGCGTGTCGAAAAATGCCGGTTGATCGGCGTCGAGACATGGCGGGTGCGCACGATGGCCGGCATTCCCTTCAGAGTCGCGCAGGCGACCGCTGCGAGCCAGCTGTCGGTTGAGCTATGAGTGTTGATGACATCGTAGTCGCGGCCATGCCGGGCAAGCCAGGCACGCAGGGCAAACAATGGACCGAGGCGCTTTTTGGCCATGTTCACGGCCGTAACGGGCACGCCCATTTTTTGCGCTGCCGGAAAAATTTCCGCATCCGGTGGGGTCAGCAGCATCACCTTGTGGCCGCGCGCAAGGAAGCCCTTCGCCTCTGTGAGAATACGTATTTCCTGACCGCCCCAGCCCAGCGAGGATTCGGTGTGCAGGATCGAGAGTTTTTTGCTGTCGGTGTTCATCGCAATACAAAGTCCGGTTCATGGCGCTGGAACCACAGTTCCAGCACTGTCAATGCCCACAGGCGTCCAGCATGGTTGCTGCGGCCGGCGCGGTGATCGGCCAGCAGTCGCGTCAGCGCGCCGTCACGAAACAGGCCGCGCTTGTCCAGTCCATCGGGGCCGAGCGAATGCTCAAGATGTTTTTTCAACCCACCTTCCAGCCACGGCGACAGCGGCATCACGAAACCCTGTTTGCCGCGGTGGACGATTTCACGCGGCAGATATTTTTCTGCGAGTTTTTTCAGCAGGTACTTGGTGGTCCTGCCGTGCTGTTTCAGGGTGGAGTCGAGTTGGGCGACGAATTCGACGAATTTGTGATCGAGATAGGGCACACGCGCTTCCAGCGAATAGGCCATGGTGGCGCGGTCGACCTTGGTCAGCAGATCGTCCGGCAGCCACAGGCGCATATCAACGTACATGATCTTCTCGATATAGTCGGCGGCATTGCATTGCGCAAACTGGCGGGCGGCGTAATCGGCGATATGCGTTCTTTGCGCGGCGAGCATCGCATCGGAAAACAGGCCGCGATGAGTGGCGCGATCGAACACATTCGGGATGGTGGCATAGCGCTCGGTCAGCGGCAGCGCGAGCGCCTTGATGACGCGATCCTTCTGCCACGACACCGGCATCAGCGGGAATGCCGCGCGCAGTGGCGAGTATTCCGCACCGAGAATGGCGGTGAAGCGCTCTTCGCTGACGCGCTTGCGGTAGTTGCTGTAGCCGGAAAACAGCTCGTCCGCACCTTCGCCGGTCAGCGCCACCGTCACATGCTGGCGCGTCAGCTTCGACAGCAGCATGGTCGGCAGGGCGGCCTGGTCGCCGAAGGGTTCGTCGAATACATCGACCCAGCTGTCGAATGCCGACAGCACATCGTCCGGAGTGACCATCAGCGGGTGGTGATGGCTGCCGATGTGCCGCGCCACCCGTGCCGCCTGTTCATGTTCGCTCTGCGTGGTGTCGCTGACTTTCCGGTTGTCCTGAAAACCGAGGTTGAAGGTCTCGATCTGCTTGCCGGTGATATCGGTCATCAAGGCAGCCACCAGGCTGGAGTCGATGCCGCCGCTGACAAAGGCGCCCAACGGCACATCGGCGACCAGCATCGATTCTACCGAGCGCCGCAATTCGGCATCGAGGCGGGCAAGCGATTCGGCCTCGCCCCAGCCTGGTTTGTCGGCATAACCCGGGTTCCAGTATTGCCAGACACGCAGCTCGCCGTTTTCAAGCTTGAGCGCATGGCCTGCCGGCAGCTTGCGGATTTCTTTATAAATCGTCAGCGGCGTGGGAATGTACTGGCATTCGAGAAACAGGCCCAGCGCATCGAGATCGATATCGCGCGGCACGCCGGGATGTTCGAGCAGGGCTTTCAGTTCCGAGCCGAAGGCGAACAGCCTGCCGTCCCAGAAGTAATAAAGCGGCTTCACGCCCAGATGGTCGCGCGCCACGAACAGGCTTTGTTCGACGGCATCCCAGGCGGCAAGGGCGAACATGCCCTGCAATTTATCGAGACTTTTTTCGCCCCAATGCGCGATCGACTGCAGTACCACCTCGGTGTCGCCGGCAGTGCGAAAGTTGCGCCCCGCCGCCTGCAGCTCCGCGCGCAGCGCCTTGAAGTTGTAGACCTCGCCGTTGTAAACCAGGTTGAAACGGCCATCCGCCGTGGCCATTGGCTGGCGGCTGGCCTCGATATCGATCACCGAGAGGCGGCGATGACCCAGATGGGCGGGGCCCTGTTCAAAATACCCCTCGGCATCCGGCCCACGATGTGCGAGTTTGCGCGTCATGCGTCGCAGGGTTTCGCCGCGATCATGCGCGGAAGCGGCGCCCCCAAGTTCCACGTAGCCGCTCAGGCCGCACATGGTCGGCTCTTGTCGTCGCGATCGAAAGCGGGTGTCGGTGCGGAGAGAAAAATCGGCTTGCGCATTACGCTGATGGCTTTTCGGAAAACGTGAGTTTACTTGAGTAAAGTGCCCGCCCATGCACTCGTCAACAGTTTTCTCGGGCGTTTCACATCGCTGGTCGTACCCTTGGTCCGGTGCGGCAAAAAATGAAACACCAGCATTGGCGCGGTGTTTGAGGCATTTTTGCCCAGAAAGCCGCGCCAATGCTGGTGTTTCAAATTCATTCGATCCCCATTTCAGACCGACGCAAAGATGCCAGCTACCGCGGCGAAGGCGTTGCAATTTGCGCATTGACTCTGGCTATACTGGAATCAGATTATTTTTTTCAGGAGAACCCGCTATGAGCACTGCCGAGACCGCGCGTCCGCCCCTGCCACCTTTCACCCGCGAAACCGCCGTGCAAAAAGCGCGCATGGCCGAGGATGCCTGGAATAGTCGCGATCCGGTGCGCGCGTCGCTGGCCTATACCGCCGACAGTCGCTGGCGCAATCGCGCCGAATTCGTCACCGGCCGCCCGCAGATCGTCGAATTCCTGACGCGCAAATGGCAGCGTGAGTTGGACTATCGTCTGATCAAGGAGGTCTGGGCGTGGGAAGGCAATCGCATCGCGGTGCGCTTTGCCTACGAGTGGCATGACGATTCGGGCAACTGGTTTCGTTCCTACGGCAACGAGAACTGGGAATTCAGCGAGGCCGGCCTGATGCAGGCGCGCCACGCCTCCATCAACGACTTGGCGATTGCGGAAAGCGCACGCAAATTTCGCTGGCCGCAGGGACGCCGCCCAGACGACCACCCGGGCCTGAGTGAATTGGGGCTGTAAGTTGGCCGTTAAGCCGCGGCAGCGAAAATATTCCTGCGGGCCGCGTTACGCCATTTTTGAAGTTGAGCGTACTGGGCGCAGCGTATGCTGCAGCGAATCAAGCTGGCCGGACATATCGTGGGCGCCTGATTTAGCGGCAGACCAGCACCGGCAGCTTGGTATGGGTCAGCACCTTGGTGGTCTCACTGCCCAACAGGATGGCGGACAGGCCGCGACGTCCATGCGAGGCCATGACAATAAGGTCGCATTTCTTTTTAACCGCGGTCTTGATAATTCCTTCATAAGGGTTATCCGTGGTGATGGCAGTGAAGTTCACCTTGAGGCCCCTGGCCTTGGCGCGCTTTTCCACCGTCGTGCGGATTTTTTCGGCGTTCTGCGTGGTGCTGGCCTCCCATTGGGACGGCGTATTCAGGTCCAGCATGTACCCGTCGCCGGTCACGATCATCGGGTAGGGCGGCGAGACGGTGACGACACTGAGCTTGGCGCCGATCGACGCGGCCAATCCACCGGCGACATCGAGCGCTTTCAGGGAGAACTTGGAGCCATCTACCGGAACGAGCAGGTGCTTGTACATGATTCCTCCAAAACCAGGTTGTTATGCATCGAGAATAAAAACTGGTGCAATTCCGACGTTGCGGGAAATCAAATCGTGCGCATGTAAAAAGGCATCGGACAGCGTAGCTCGTTGGCCAGCCATGTCATGCCAGTTATCACCAGTGTATGCCTATCTATAGCGGCATCCGCGAATGAAGCGGAAGCATACGAGGGTTATGTGCGGAGAGCTGCGTGGGGGCTGACGCCCCCGGTCGACGGGATTACTTCACCATCAATACCGGTATTGGCGAATCGGCGATCACGCGCATGGTCACCGAGCCCATGAATAAATTCCCAAGTGCGGTATGACCGTGCGTACCCAGGACGACGAGGTCGCAGCCGTGCTGACTGGCAGCAGCGATGATTTGCCCGGATGGCTCACCCACTACGTGCCGTTCGATCACCGGACAAGATGTATCTTTTAACAAGGCCAATGCCGGCGCAAGCGCCTGAAATGGGCGGCGTTTGGTTTGATCTTTCACAACTGGAAGTGAGATGTAACTGAACTGGTCAACGCCAGCAGTGGCTTTCAAGGAAATGGCCCGAGCGCCGCAAAATGCGGACGCGATCGTCGGGTCAAGAATGAAGGGTAGGGCCAGGCAGGCAGAACTAGTTGGGCAGGGCGGCAAAAAATGCACGGATCCTTGCCGCATTGGCGCCTACGTCGCTTCTGCCGACACGCGACACCGAGCGCATATCGACGCGACTTCCTGTTGCCATGGGGGTGATGCGTATCACCACATCATCCTTGAAGCCGAACCACCGGGTGGTGGCCGTGGCTTCGATCACGCCCTTGCCGCCATCGGCGTCAACAATCTCCCAGTCCATAGCCTTCGAGACAGCGAGGGCGCGGGCAAAGGTCTCGGCCGGCGTCAGGGCAACATCACGCGGATGAATGTCCGGGTAGCCGCTTTTCTGGGCCGCAGCGACTTCCGGCCCGCCATAACTGGCCGGATTGGGCGCCGCAGCGCGCAACGGCAATATTTTGGAGAACAGGGGAGGATTGTCCAGATCGGTGGAGATATCGTGAATTTTCGGGAGAGCCTGCGCCTGCTGTTTCATCTGCCAGGGCATATAGCAGGTGAACACGCCGATGATCATGGCGACCGCAAGGGAAATCAGCGCCTTGAAGCGCAATGCTGGCGTGAGCACCGCAGCTATCGCCAGAACTGCGGCGGTCAGACCCCCATAGGCACTCCACTCGAGGATCTGGAAACCGAAGCGATAAGTCCACCAGCCTTGACGCACGCCCATGCCGGAAAGGGTCAAGGAGATGACCGCAATCAACGCGACAAACAGGGGGATACGGGCAATTATTTTCATTCTGATCTCGGTAGACAGTTTGGTAGCAGGGCGTGCGCTTAGTGGCTTGATTCGTCCAGAAGTTCTTTCAGCTAAGTCGTTGAGGGGGCAACAGGGCGATCAAAATTTAATGAATTACTTAATAAACGATCTGTAATATACTGATTATTATAATATAAATTAAAAAGTTAATAAGCTTTTATCAACGCAATTTTTTTGGCAATATCTAGATGTCTTGGACTCCAGTAGGTTCCCATGGATACTGTCGCCGCCTTTGCGTTCTATAGCTTCCTTCGTCTTTCCCACATATTTGGCATGCAATCGGTCATCGACCTTTTCGGAAACGATGCCAGCCACTGTGTTTATTCCACATGGACAACTGCCCCTGTAGCCGGTCTTGATCATGGTTGTCACGGTTATGTCTGGTGGGGTTTCGGCCTTATTTTCCTGTGGCTTACGCTGTCGTTTTTCTTTTGCGCTGGTTCAGAAGGGCATGGCGCAATCGGCGGCCATGATCAGCGTCGTTCTTGACACAGCGTCTTCCAAGCCGGGTCGATAGGCAGGTTTAGCTGCACCGGCTGACACTCCATAATTGGCCGTGTGGCCTTCTCGAGCTGGTCGAGATACCGAAGCCGCTTCCTATTGTAGAAAATCGCCTGAATCTCGTTTTGACCGTAGCGATTGCCCGCAGGGTCTATCAGTTCATCGGCGACGAACCGCCAATCGTTCCATGGATCCGCGGAAAGTGTGTAAATATCCTTGCATACCTTTTTTCTTCAGCGAGATTTTGCCACTGATTTTCTCTATCGACTCCGACTGAAATTGATTGATGGCGTCGATGGCATCGGTGAAAGAAAATGCCGCCTCGAGGGCGGCTTCTTCGTCTGGTGGTGGGCGTTTCATGTTTGCCTTCTCAAATCGGTTGAAGGTGTATCGACTGCGATCTGATGGGCAACTACCCGAGTGGGTAGGTTTCGGGTAGCGGCACCAAGGCCTGCAATTTCGATAGAATCCAGCATTTTGCTTTCTGGAACAATCTTTTGCGATTTGACATAATATAAATTATACGCAGGTCATATCAATGGCTTTTCAATATTGAGCCGCCTGAAAAGCTGTTGAGTCCGCTGCCTCATGTCATGGTGGCGCGCCAGCAACGCCTCTGCCTGACAGGTATCTCCTGTGGCTTTTTCGGCGGAAGCCAGCATGCCTGACAGTTCTACCCAGGCCGGACTCAGTTTATGGGCGGCCTGCAAATGTTTTTTGGCTTCCTGAATTTTCCCGAGACTTGCGAGGGCCTGGGCCAGGTAAACATGGGCGGTGACCCGGGATTCGTCATCGTCCAAGGCCGCCTCAAGATACGGTATTGCCATCTTGGCATCCCCTCCGGCCAGAGCAAGCTTGGCAATCTCGATGCCCAGTTCGCCATGGCTACGGCCAAAGTGAAGTTGGTAGTGCCGGTTGCACTCAACGGCGCGTTCCAGATCGTGAAAAACGGCATAAAGCAGGCCTGCTGCGGCCCAGGCAATCGCCTGTTCAGCCACGCTGACGTCCAACGCGGATATGCGCTTTTCCAGGCCCAATACATAAGCCATGTCAGTGGCTAGTCGGCGTCCTCTGATCTGGCAAGCCGAGCGCATCCAGTCCGGCCGGTAGTCGGCGCAAATTGCCTGCGCCTCCTCCTGGCTATGCAACGCTTCGGGGCCACCAGCTTGCGCCAGACCCAACAGGTGCCAGGTCGCGGCGCAGCGTGGGTATGCGATCAATTCCTGGCGACATGCTCCCTCTATCCCGCTACCGTCGCCCATCAATAGTTGGCGATCCAGTTCAAGCAGTTTGTCAAAATGGCTGACACTGGCGTCATCCCCCTGCCATAGCGCCGCCAGATAATCGCCAAGGAACCGGTACCGCAAGGGCGTGAACCCACTGCTCACCGAGCGGCTGATGGTGACATCCAGCAGTTTTACAGGCAAAGCGTTTAGCGCCGCAAATATCTCTTTGGGGTCTACCCATACGGCATCGCCTGGGATGGCGATGAAATAATCGACATCGATATCCACCAGGCATGTATTCGGCAACGGCAAATCATTGAGGGTTTCGACCGCGCAAATGATCAGTTCCAGGCCAAGGAGACGGCCCGCGATCCAGCCGCCCGGCTGGCGTTCGAACGATTCAAGTTCTTCCAGTTCGATGCCCTCCATCTGCTGCAAACGCGCGAAGGCATGCTGCAAATTATTGGTATCGACATGCGGTGGGGTGACCCATATCAGCTGTTTGACCAGGCCCAACTGGGCGGCCGGATAAAGGAAATCTTCGATGCTGTAAACGAATTCGTCGTCGGGCCATAAGTGATGCGGCTTCGCCAGTGCCGCCAGTTGCTGCGGCGTGCGACAGCCCTTCAATCGCTCAATGCGTGCCCTGCTGACGAATTGCAGGTCCAAATGCGCGTCCAGATAAATCAGCGTCACGGGTTGCGTGGAACGCCGTTCCCACCAGTGCGCGAGGACCGAAGAGTGTTCCGCAAAGACGCTTACCTTCATGAACCGTTCCCGTTTTTGACAGCAAGAAAACGCCCGACAGTGAACGCCCCTGCTTCGGCAGCTTCGCCAAGATGCAGCAGACTTTCCATGATCATGCGCCGCACCGGATCTGCAGTCGACTGCATTTCTTCGCTGACCTGCATCCTGTCACCCGGATCCACCATGAACCCGCGCAGCAAGGCCATTTCATGGCGCAGATCGACTGCCTCGCGGACTGTAAATCCCGCTGCCCGCATGCCTTCCGCGTAACCCGCACGGGTTCCGAGGGTGGGGATCGCCCAGGTATTGCAAATCGGACGGATGTAACGATCCAGTTGGTCTATGCTCAGCGCTTCGCCGGCCAGCCAATCTTCACCTGCCAGGCGCCCTCCCTGACGAAGCACCCGGTAGGCCTCATGAAAGAAACGGGTTCGGTCCGGGAAATGACAGGCAGACTCGAAAAACAACACGACATCGAAAGACGCATCGGCATAAGGCAAGGCGCCGGCATCCCCCAGATCAAAGCACACTTTGTCGGCGACATTTTTCGTGAGCGCAAGCGATCGCGCCAATTCAAGTTGCACCGGGTTGGGTGTCAGGCCATGAATTCTGGCACCGGTGATTTGCGCCAGATGGCAAGCCGGCCCGCCAATCCCGCAACCGACATCCAGCACCTTGCAGTCAACCGTCAATCCCGCGCTGGCTGCAATGTGGCATTCCATGCGCAGCTGATCATGCGGCCCGAGCGGTCCTTCGGGTGGATAGTAGCCCGTGTGCCAATGGTTGCCCAGGAACTCGCGGTAGAACGGGATGCAGAGCGTGTAGTACTGGTTGACCACCTCGCTCGTCCGCAATGCCGGAGAAGCCATCCGTTTAATCAACTCGCTGATGTCGGTGGACTGAGTCACGGTGTCATACCTTGTGCGGCGCTCTGCCCGCCTGTCTTGTTGACTGCTCCTAGCCTAACATGGCACCCGAAATTCCGGTGTCCGGCCCGTACCGATCAGGGGATTGGAGCAATGCCGTTCCATGCATACTACGGCTACAATGCCCGCGTAAACTCAAACTCCTCAAGGGTCTATACCTTGGAAAAAAACGTCGATTCGTCAGAGCGCGGTCAGCGACTGATGCAACTGATGAAGACTTATGGCTTGAACTTCGGTCGGGAGGACTCGTTCAAGCTGTACCGGCAGGGCATGCTCACCAGGCGCACCTTGCTTGGTATCCATGTCAATGAATTCAGTACCGAATCATTGCTGGAAATAAGTGCAGCCTTGGGCATGCCGACCGACTATCAGCCGCTTGTCGCTGAAAAATTTGCCCATGCAAACATGGTTTTTTTCGGTCTTGAGGACCGCGATGAGGGCGGTGTGTTCAAGGTTTATCTCGAACTCTGGGATCAGCTCAAAAAACGGGTTCTAGAAACCGGCTCGACCGAACCTGCAATGCTTAACGTCGGTGTGAAATGGGATACGCAATCGGGCAAACATTGCCGGGCGGATTATCTGTGCTTTCCGATGCTGTCGGTGGCCGACATCGTCAGCAGAATCGATGCCATGTTTCGGGATAGGACGGCCATGTCAACCCGCGAATTGACGCTGAACGTGATTCGCCAGGCTGCTGCACACAACCCGGCGACATCGTTTCTCTATGTCGAGGTCAGCGAAGGCGATTCGCCAAGAAATTCGTTCGATATCAACTTGTACAAGGCCAACCTCAAGGTGTCCGACATTAGCGCCTTGCTGGTTCAACTGGGCAGGCAATATGAGACTGATGACCAAGCCATCGATGACTTGTGCAAGCGCATCGGGCATCGGCAACTGGGTCATTTTTCAGGCGGGCTGGACCGGCATGGCCGGAATTTCACCACGGTTTATTACGAAGTTGTAGCCCGATAAATGCAGCGGTAAATGCAGTTTGGGCGCCGCAGTCTGCAGCCGCAAGCCGACCTTCTGCATTCCTTTATTTTGTTTTTACAGGGTGCTGCACAACGCCTTTCATGGTCGGGAATTCAACTCTGCAACCGATCCCGGCTGGCAACACCCCCTTGGGGTTGGGCAATTCAAGGCGCACGCCAAATGTCCCGCTGGCCGAGTCGAAGACGCTGTCTACTACCCGGACGGTTGCCGGGTAGCTGCCGCCCAGACCTTCCGGGAAAACAGTCGCAGCCGAGCCGATCTTGACCTTGTTATGCGCATCGAGGGGGAGGACCACTTCGACGCGCAACGGCTCGACCTGGGCCAGTCTGAGCATGGCCTTGCGCCCCGTGCCCGCCTCGGCCAGATCGCCGGGATTCAGCATGCGGTCCATCACCACGCCATTGAACGGGCTGCGCAAAGTACGGCGGTTCAACAGGTCCACATTACGGCGGTAATCGTGCTTGGCCAGCTCCTGGTTTTCCAAGGCGTCTTTCAAATCCGCTTCGGCAATCCGCTTTTCGGCCTCGGCCTCGTCACGGGCCTGCGGCGCGATGAATTTTTGCTTGTTTAACTCCTCGCTTCGATCCAGTTTTTTGTTGGCGTAATCCAACCGGTTCTTTGCTGAAGCGATGCGGCCTTCCATGGCGGCGCGGTACCTCGCCATTTCCGCAGTAGAGCGTTCGGCGTCGGATTCCAGTTGCACCAGCACTTGTCCGGTGACCACCCGGTCACCGCGCTTCACAAAGACCTTTTCAATGACGCCCTCGACTGAGCTGCGAATCTCCACAATCTGGTTGGGTTCGATCAGGCATTCGAAAGGATTGGCGAAGACAAATGGCGACTGTGACATTGCGAAAAGCGCACAAGCGCAACCCCATAGCCCGCCAATATTCGACGTTCGAGCAATTGCCGATACCCGCCTCATTCACCTCTCCCCGAAAATGCCAACACCTGGTTCAGGCGCCGATCCTGTTTCAAATTCTGCATGCGCGCCGATGTATTGCGTCGCTCGGCGGTAAATTGGGCCAGGATCTTGAGCCCATGGTAAGCGAAGTCTGGTATATGTCCCCTGCGTCGCCGCAGTCCGACCAGCATACTGGTAAGCGCAGGCGCGCATAGCGTAAAAATTTCATCCTCAAGCGAAACGATCGCCTCGCAGCTGCCCGGGTCTCCTTGCCTCGCACAGCGCCCAAACAACTGCCGGTCAACGCGGGACGATTCGTGGTATTCGGTCAGGATCACATGCAGGCCACCGGTCTCGACAACACCGGGGCCCAGATGAATATCAGTCCCGCGACCGGCGATATTGGTTGCGACGGTGACACAGGCCCGCTCTCCGGCTCTGGCGATGACTTCTGCTTCCGATTGATCCTGCTTGGCATTGAGCAGGGCATGGACGATGCCACGTTGCTTCAAGACGTTGCTGATTTCCTCGGATGCCTTGACGGACCGCGTGCCGATCAGGACCGGCCGGCCTTGACCACTTGCGAGTTGCTCGACAACATCGGCCACGCGGCGCCATTTTTCCACCAATGTTGCGCAGACGGTAGGCCGCTGATATTTTCGCCGGGAAGGTTTGTGCAGCGGAATGCGCATGACATCGAGCCGATATACCGAGCTGATTTCGCGCGCCACCTCGGTAGCCGTGCCGCTCATGCCGGACAATCGCACGTAACGGCGGAACAGGCGCTGGTATGTCAGTCGTGCAAGCGTTTCGCGTCGTTCGCTGAGCTCGCAGCCTTCTTTTGCCTCAATCAATTGGTGCAGGCCGCGCTCCCATGAGCGATCCGGCATAACGCGGCCGGTTGACTCGTCGACAATCTGCACCTTGCCGTCCGTAACTACATAGTGGTGATCGCGCCGGTACAGCAGTATCGCACTGAGTGCCTGTACGAGCAGTTCTTCGCGGGCACGCTTGGAGGTCCATAGCCCTTCGAGACCGGCAGTGAGTGCATCGAGTCGCGTCTTGCCGGGTTCTCTCAACGCTACCCTCCGCTGCGAAAGATCCAGATCGTAGTCCTCGCCCTCCACCAGGGCATGCGCAAAGCCGAGTGCCAGCCCGCAATGGCCCGTCTCGGCGGTCGATGGCACTGTAGCCGAGAGAATCAACGGTGTTCGCGCTTCGTCTATGAAGACACTGTCGGCCTCGTCAACGATGCAAAAATACAGGCCGCGCAACACCAGCTTGTCATCGTCGCGCTCGTGGCGATGCAGTCGCTGCAGGGCCTGGTGCAGGCGGCTGCTCCGACCTTCAAGCGCGACGCGGTCGCGCAGGTAATCAAATGCCAGTTCCTTGTTGGTGCAATAGGTGATCGATTTCGCGTAGGCCTCGCGTCGCTCCGCTTTAGGCATACCCTGAACGACTGTTCCCACAGTCAGACCGAGAAAACGATACAGCGGCCCCATTTTCTCGGCATCGCGGCCGGCCAGGTAATCGTTCACCGTAATCACATGTACCGGATACCCGGCGAGCGCGACCACACAGGCGGGCAGCGTCGCTGCAAAGGTCTTTCCTTCGCCGGTCGCCATTTCGACCATCTTGCCCTCGATAAGCGCAAAACCGGCCATCAGCTGGGAGGGATAGTGCCGCTGCCCGATCGTGCGCTGGGCCGCCTCTCGAATCAATGCGAAACACTCTCCCACCAGACCAGGTTCGAAGCCCCTTTGCTGCAGTCTCTCGCGTATTTTCTGCACATGAGCCAGCAGGTCGGTATCGCTGATGCCTTCAAAGGAGCGGGCATGCCGGTTGGTCAGGTCAACAATGCGTTGCAATCGCTGGCGCGAATTGTTGATGCGGCCCTGTATCGGCGCGACCGCGGCGGTAAACAGGAATTCGGCGATGCGATCATGCCAGCCTGGGGCTTCCTCGGCACGTTCGGCATAGGGACGGGCCGCAGCAAACTCGGCGCCCCCGGACAAAATGCTTGCCCTAGACATTGAAATGAGAGAGAAACAGCAGGCGAACGGCGCGATAAGCTTGCAAGCCCAAGGGGAGCATCCCGTGTTCAAAACGTACATATACCCGCTCGCCGAAAAAAGTTCCTGCAGTGACGGCGCCGGTCATCTCGATGTCCAGTTGAAACATCCTTTCCATCGCCTTTGTCCCCTTCTGATCGCGCGGATCGGTTGCGATATGCCCTCCTCCCTCGGTCGCCAGGGCGCGACTGGGCAAATAGGCCTCGCTCGCCGGAACATGCCGCGCAATGCGCCCGTCGGCGACCAGTTCTGGCCGGTGGGCATAGCGCACCTTGACACTGTTCGCATCAAGCCGGACAAGGTCGACCGCATCCTGAGCGACGACTACGCGTGCCAACGGTCGCGCCTGATCGATCACATAACCAAGCAAATCCCCCTTTTTCTGGAAACGGCCGATGACGTCGGATGACTTGGGCACAAAAAAAGTGCCCCCACTGGTCGCGCGGACACTAAGGCCTTCGGCACGCTTGCGCAGCAATTTCAGCGTCGAACGTTCGCTATCCAGTTGCTCGCGCACGACGCTCGCCTGCGCGCGATCTTGCGCCAACTGTGCGGCGTAGGCCGCTTCCAGCTCAGCCTCTCTTGCCGCGCTCTGCTCAATGCGCGCATCAAGCGCGGGATTGGAAATTTTGAGCAGCACATCGCCCTTCGACACAATGGAACCGGGGATGACCAGGAACTGATCGATGAAACCCTCGTTTTCCGCGCGTATGATCGCCTGCTCGGGAAGCCAGATGACACCTTCCGCACTTGTGCTGTATGGAGCGGGTATCACAAACAGAAGCAGCACGAGTGCGCCGAATACGGCACCCGCAATGCCGGCAGACTTCCCGCGCCGCGTGTTTAGATTGGGGCTGCTGGCAATGTGTTTGAAAGCCTTGAATATGGGCAACACAGCCATGGCTGCAACTGCCCAGATTGCAAGCACGACGCCGATCACAAAAAACTGACCGGCGATAAACAAGGCAATGCTGATGGTCACGAAGGTCCGATAGACCGTCGACGCCATGCCATAGAACAGGAACCAGCCCTTTTCCGACCTGGTTGCATCCGGTTGCTCGATATCGCGTGCGCCAAACAGGTAACGCTCGGCCAGATAGCCCCAGTAACGCGTGGAACGATTCGCCAGATTGGGGATTTCCAGCATGTCGGCAAGTATGTAATAGGCGTCGTAACGCAGCAATGGATTACCGTTGAAGACAAGGGTGGAAACCCCTGCCACCAGCATGATATTGAACAGGATCGCGCGAACCAGCCCGGGTTCGGCAAGCAGCCAGAAGTAAAACGCGATGGCGGCAATGAACACCTCGACAATCATGCCTGCTGCGGCTACCAGGGCGCGCTCGTATTTAGACTTGAACGCCGTGGCGGCGGAGGCTTCGACATACGGGACCGGAATGAAGATCAGCATCACGATGCCCATATCGTGAACCTCGCCACCCCCGCGCTTGGTTGCGGCCGCGTGCCCGAATTCATGTGCGGCCTTGATCAATGGAAAAACCAGCCAGAGCACCAGCAGATTGTCCACGGCCAGAACGCGATCGGAAAAATTGCCCGTGAGCTCGGGCAGATGCGGCGGGATCAGCAGCAGCGCAGGAATGACCACCGTAAGCCAAAGCAGCCCGCCCCAGCGGCTCCATAGCAGGCGAATGAGCGGCTCGATACGATTCAGTACAGCATCCGGATCCCAAAGGTGAAGGCGCAATGCCATTGGATTCATGAAAGAACGCAAACGCAATGCCTTCTCCTGGCGCTCTCCACGGTCGAATACCTCTACCGCATCGGGCGTCGCATCGCTTTGCAAAAGATCCGCCGCGTGAAGCTGTCCTAGCAGATTGATGATTTCGTCCTGGGTTGGAGCCTCTTCTCCAAGATGCTTGTTGGTGAGTTCCCATAACTGGTTAACGCTGCGCTGGCCATCCATGGCAGCGATGAATAATCGCGCCGCCGGCGTAAAACGATGAATGCGATTCGAGACCGGATCCTGGAGCAGGTACCAAACTTGACCACGGTAGCGATGACGATGCAGCCGTGCGTGCGAACGCAGGCGCGGCTTCAGTTCAGCGACGCGATACCAGGCATTGGCTAGAATTGGCCCGCTCATATTTGCATATTCCGCTAGGACCTCAGGGCAACCATTTCCAGACCCACAAACGCAACCAATCGACCATGCTATGCGTCCAAATCCAGATCAGCTTGCGTTCACCGATGAGGACCTTGCCGACACCCTCCATGCCGGGTCGCAAGCGATCGGAAGGCCGGTCAATCTCGGCTTCGACACGGAAGAAGTTCAGGCCATCCTGCGATGTGGAAACCGGCGTGATCTGCTTGATGGCGAAGTGCAGTTTTTCATAAGGAATTCCCGAGAGAGCCAACTCGCCGGACTGGCCGACTTTGATGCCTGCGATATCGCGCTCGTTTATATTGAGAATGACCCGATATGCGTCCAGCGGCGCCACTTCGAAAAGCACCTTGCCCTGCTCTACCGGCGAGCCCATCAATTGGCTGAGATCGCCGACAACCACGATGCCGTCGAACGGCGCAGCCAGAGTCGCTCGCGACAGTTTTTCTTCCACCAGCGACAGCTGCGCCTGCACTTGCTGGACTTGCGCCGACGTCATCGCCATGCCTGCCCGGTCTTGCGCGGCTGCCGCCTGCCTGAACTTGCGCTGCGATTGTTCTCGCTCAGAAGTCCAGCGAATCTGCTCCAGCTTGAGATCGCGGTCGTCCAGGCGGCAAAGAACCTGTCCTTTCTTTACCGTATCGCCTGCCCTTACCAGGCTCTCGGCCACATAGCCGTCGAACGGTGCCACCGCCGCACGCTGTACCGCACCTTCAATCACGGTTTTCGCTGACACCCGGTAGTCGCCGCTGCCCAAGCTCAAGAAAACGAGCATTGCCAGCAGGACAAGGGCGATCAACTTGGCCCCTGGATGTCCAGGACCGAACAACGTGCGGGCCCCGGCATCGGCAGAAATACGCAGGCGCTGCCATGCGCTGCGCTCATTTTCGCGTTTGATCGCCAGGATCGGACCTAACAGCAGTCCGACGGTTCTGCATAGTTCGATCGTATCGTTATCGAATGACTCGCTACTGGTCCGCTCCAGTGTCAGTACGCCTACGGCGTGACCATCGTCCATCATTGGTACTGAACAGATGCTGAAGTCTTTACATTCACTGGCAAGCTCGCCATGTGCTATTCCACCGATTCTGTCACCAATCGGCGGATACACAATTGCAATACCCAGATCGAGTACTTCGTCCATGGCATCCGTGATCAAACGAATCAGATTAGTGCGGCGATCAAAGGTGGCCGTATGGGAAACCGCCTCGACCTCGATACTGCCGTTTTTTTCGAAACCCATGCTCACCCGGTCGCAGTTCAGCCGGGCAGCGAGTTCATTGACGACGGCTACCGCCGAGGCGCCGAGACGTCTCTCTTGCACCGACGTCGCAACAAGGTCTGCCGCCAATGAGAGACGGGTTACCCGCATTTCCTGTGCAACCAGCATTTGTTGCCTGAATTGATCCACCAACCAGGCACTGGCCCAGTGCATCAGCCGCAATGCCCGCTGCAACTCCGCATCCTGGCGGGGCAGCATGTCCAACACTACGGCGCCGTGCAGCGCCCCTGCCACTTCAATCGGATACCCGATATGTGCGGGTTCATCGTATTTTGCGCTGTCTTTCCCATTCGCCGCGACCACAATGCCGCGACGCTCTTTCAGGGTTCGCTCTGCTGTCGGTCCAAGATACTGCATATCGCGTGCAGCGTCCGGCCATACTGCCGCCGCACTGTAACTTCCGGCCTGATCCGGCCCCAGCACCAGCAATGCACCGTTTACCTTGTCAATCTGTGCGCAAAGTATGGCGAGCCAGCTCGCGCAGAATTCGGCGCGATCACGCGGCGAGGAAAATTGTGCCCATGCAGCAGACTCCGCGCGGGCACGGGCTTCATTGGCCAGCGAGTAGATCGGGGCAGGACTTAACATCGAAGAATGCAGCATAGCTGCGCTGGAGTTCGCATAGGTAACGTTGTCACGTCAATATCGAGGTCTCACCGAACCGTATACGGCCAAGTGATACCTCATGAAAACGCCCGGCTGCACTATAGCGAACCGGGCGCTATCGCTACTCTATGATGCGCTCAATCGCCTTCAGCCCGGACCCGTTTTGCATTCTTGGCATTGATCGTCTTGGATTTGGTTTCCTCCGCCTCAGGCGCCTGCTCGACGGGTGACGGTTCGACAGCAGGGGTTGCATCGCTCTTGCCGCCAGGGATCAGCACCAAACGATCCTTCACGCTGGTGAAGTTTCGCATCGACTGGATGTGCAGATAAATGAGTTCGAGCTCATCCGTTTTGGCAAGCTCGGCGATTTTTTCCGGGCTCAGGCCTTTTAATTTTGCCCGGTCGACCACCATGAATCCGGTAAGCGACATTTTTTCACCGGTGCCAAGCGTGAATTGCGCCTGCATGGGTGCCAGCAAATCGAGCTCCTTGAGTTTTTTGCAAAATGCCTGGGTGCGCACAAATTGCGTCCGGTACTCCTGCAAGAACTTGAGCACATTGTCCACATAAGGCGTCGGCTTTCCGTCGGCAGTAAAAAGCGCTTGCCCGCGCCCCTGATAATTCAATCCAGGAAACGCTTCATCAACGCATAGCGTAAAGGTCTGACCATCTTCGCTGGTGGAAAATACGAAGGGATAACGCCTGACAAACGCCGGGATGTACTTCGCCTGCCATTTGTCGTCCGCGGTGAGATACAGATTTTCGTTTTTGCGCGCGCCAAGGATAACTACCGGCATCAAATCTTCGGCATTGCCGGCAAACACGATGGCGTACTCTCCCGCTGCCTCTGGAAACTCCACCGCCATCAGTGGTGTCGAGTTGATATTTCGGCTGAAGGCGTAACTGTTACCAACTTCTACCGAGCATTTACCATGGCGCCCGCTGGATACCGGCACTGCTGTTTCGTATATGAGCAACTGGGTAGACATTGTTTATGGCTCCTTTGATTTTCTCGGATTACACACGCGGCGTTAATGCATTCAGGGCCGGCAAGACTTTACTGCTGACCGGCACTTGCAGCTTGAGGCTGGCGTTAGGATTGCGCTGCGCTTCGCTTTGTGTGAGGTGATTAATGAAATCTCCCAGCCAGGTAGGCGTTTTTTCCGCTTTGACCGGTTTGATCCAGTCACCCTTGGCATTAAAGTCTGTTCCCCAGTTAATGACCGGGCTGCCGGACTCACCCATGTTCCAAGCAGGTGCTGTCATTCCATTGTTGAGCAGGGATACATCGCCAGCAAGTACAGAATACGGCGCATCGACCCTGATGTCCAGATTGGAAATCGCACCGATTTTGCGAGTACTGTCGGCAAGATGGTCGGACATCAATCCGCTGTCGGAATGATCCAGCCCAGCCACATGGCCCAGCTCGTGCGCCACCACCGTGAGCAGGTCCATATGTCCCGCGGCAGGACCGGTGCCGGCAACCAGATCGCTTCCAGTCAGCGAAAACTCGCTGTCATCGTTCAGGCTATGGTCAATAAACCAGCCATATCCGGCAGCATCGCGGTCAATAAAGATTGTGTCACCACTGTCTTCGCCAAGCAGCTGTCCGCTCAGATCTGCAAGTTGTATCGAAACCTGATCGAATCGGGCCAAGGTAGCAGCGTCCAGGCCAGACGCCGCCCAGCGCAGCGTGGCCTCGTGCAAGGTCGCGGCAAGATCGCCAGCTGTCGGCGCTGAAGTCGGTACGGCATTTGCAGGCGCCGGAGCTGTTGCAAGCAGTGCTGGCGGTGCATAGGCGGCATCGTCCGTTTTGACTTCAATGATGTCGAACGAAGTCTGGCCGGATGATGCGCCCTTGATACTGATCAGGCCGTATCCGCCGATGGTCACGGTTTCGTTGTAGATGAAGCTTTTCACCACTGCGCCATTCAACGAGACATTGACCAGGCCGCCTTTCAGACTCACGCCCAGCTTGTAATCGGTTCCAGAAGAGATTGAGGTGTTGTAAGTCGCATCCGTAACCCATGCGGTCGGTGTCCGATGACCAATGACGATCTGCTTGCCATCTGCTGAAAGGGTCACATATTTGAAGTAAGAAGGACCCTGGTAGTCGAAGACGACGCCTCCCTGCCCCGAGGTTTTCAAGGTTGTCGCGATATTGAGTGTCGATCCCGGGCTGACCGGATAGCCAATCAGGTTGACGGCCGGCGTAGCCAACACAGTCGACGTAGCCTGGAAATGTCCGTCGCTGGTGGTCACCCAGGTACCTGTTGACGGAGTCACCGTATTGAAAAGCTGGCCTGCCGGGCTGGTCGCACTGAAATCCGCGATCTTGTCCAAAGTGATCATGCCGGGAGGCGCCTGCACCACCACATTGTCGATGGTAGCCGAAGCTGCATTTGCACCGATGCCGACGAGGCCATCGTTGATCAGATGCTTGATGCCGAGTGAATCAATGCGGGCAGCATAGGCGTAGCTCACACTGGTCGAGCCGACCGTCAGGGTGGCGGCACTACCACTCACCGTGAGCATGACCACATAGTCGACGGCAGCCTTAAGCTGTGCAGGCGTTGATGAGTCGACAATCCAGCCGCTGGCGGTGTGATGGCCAATCTCAAGCTTGTTGGTGGAAATATTGACCCCGGCAAACTTGAAGTCGGTCGCATTTTGGAAATCGAAGATCAGGTAGGCATTCGCCTTGGCGCCGCCAACTGGCTTGACCGCATTGATGGTTGCCTGCATTTCAAAATAGCTCGGGATAACGACATCAGACTCGTTGAAGACGCTTAACGCATCGCCGCTCGCGGTTGCGGGCGCAACCTGATAACTGCCGTTAACGACTGCCGAGTTCCCGGTGACGCCTACAAAGCCCTGCGCGTTACCGCTAGTGAAGTCCGCGGAGCGTAAAACATCTCTCGCGCCATGACTGTTGCCAGGTTGTGGATCCGAGGGACCACCGTGCTGGTCACTCCATGCGGCGTCTTTCTGCAACACAAGTCCGAGTTCGCCCCAAGGTTCACCATTTCGCGCAGGATCCGCACCCGTATCAGCTGCACGAGTCGCGTCTGCACCATCGCTAGCCGACAAGGCATAAAGGAACTCAATGAGGCCGGGTTGCAATGATCTGCTGATCGTCGCCGCACCAAAAGGTGAGAATGGCACCAGATAGCTGTTGAATTCGCCGGTCCAGTCGATCAGACGATCACCGCCGGTATTGGCAATCATCACATCACGCCCGGCACCACCGAACACCCGGTCTTCATAGCTGGCACTGGTGTCAGGCTGGTCGTTCAGGGAAAGATGGGTAGTGAGATCATCATCCGCATTGATCAGGTCGTTACCCATGCCGCCATACATATCATCGCGACCTGTGCCGCCCACCAGCCAGTCGTTGCCGAGGTCGCCGAAGATCTTGTCGTCGCCATCGGTTTTCTTGGTCGCATCCAGAGCCGCAGCAGGAGCGCCGGCATCGTTGGCATCAAAGTTCAGGAAGAACTCAACACCGGTTGGTACGGCACCCGCCGCCCACTTGGATGTCGTGCCGTCGGCGTTCAGCAGAATCTTGCGCAGCGGGTCATATTCGTCATATAGCGCAAATTCGCCGGCCCTGGTCTGATTGCCATGCAAGGCGCCGACATTGGGGTTGAATGCGAGCGAATTGCCGGGATTGAACGGGTGCGCATAGTCGATCTCGACAAGCTGCCCAGTGGGCAGACCGGTAATGGCGTCA
Source organism: Usitatibacteraceae bacterium (assembly GCA_036394575.1). GTDB lineage: Bacteria > Pseudomonadota > Gammaproteobacteria > Burkholderiales > Usitatibacteraceae > UKL13-2. The sequence goes on from DASWEY010000036.1 coordinate 69,537, forward strand.
TAGGCAGGCGCATAAGAGAGTGCAAGTGCCTCGGCACCCGAGATGGCATCATCTCCCGATCCACCATGCAGGAAGTCGTTGCCCAAACCGCCAAAGATGATGTCGTCGGAATTCTTATGGGTGACGCCACCAAATTCATCGGTTGCCGGGATCCAGTTCGGATCGCTACTGAACGGCGTCAAATCGACCGATTTTTTCAGTTGGCCCGTGACATTGATATCGGCTGTCTGGATATTGCCGCCGGTAGCGATTGAAGATTGCGCCGTGGCTGTGGCAAGGCCATTGAGCGGCTCGGCAGTACCATTGCGGCTGGTAAAGATGATTCCGTCATCGCCGACGATACCATCATCGCCAGTGCCACCGGATATCCAGTCGTTGCCATAACCCGCAACGATATTATCGTCCTGGCCTTCGCCAAAGACGACATCATTGCCTTTGCCCGTGAAGATGAAATCGTCACCGGATTCGCCATGCACCTCATCGGCAGCGCCGATATCGGTCGCGGCCCGGGCGGCATTGTAGTCCGTGCCGCCAGGCGTGTAGTCGAGCATTTCAGTCGCGCGGGCAATGGTTTTCTGCGTGCCGTAGCTGTCATAGTTGAAGCTGAGGAAGCCGCCAGAGACCGCTACGCCCGTTCCGCCCACACCAACGTTGCCATTCACACCAACCAAGCGATAGATATTTCCGTTGTCGCCGATGATCACGTCCGCGTCGCGCGCATGACCATTTGCGCCAGTATCGCCCATGTCATTGCGTGCGATATGTGCTGCCGATCCGCCGAAGATAAGATCGGCGCCATCGGGGCGGCGATCCGCCGTGGTCAGGCTGAACAGATTGGAACTGCCGCCAATAATGTCGTCCTGGCCGAGGTTGCCGAGGATGACATCGTTTCCGCCGTTCCCTTCGATGTAATCATTGCCGTCGCTGGCTGCGCCGTTGTAGTCATCCACGGATGCAGAAACGACCAGATAGCCGGCAGCATCGCGCTTGGCCACGACCGCAATATCGATCGAACCATCTCCCTGGATAGTATCGTCGCCGAGCTGGCCGAAGATTTGGTCATCGCCTGCCCCGCCCGCAATATAGTCATTGCCAAAACGGTTTTGCGGATTGCTCTGTACGGCATTGTCGTGATTGAGAAGCTGGATGTCGAAATTCTCCCAGACCGGAGTGCCGGTTGGGTCCAGCTGCGCGGAGGCTGTGACCAGCGCATTGCCTGCTGTAGCCGTTGCAGAGCTGTAAATTTGCGTGCCTGAGAGTGTACGGAAACGCGGATTCATCAAGGCGTCGGCTGCCGGGGTCGTGCGATCCAGCAGAACGTTATCGCCAAAGATCAGATCCTTGTCGCCGCCACCGTCGATGCGGTCGCTGTCCGCGCCGCCTGCGAGAACGTCCTGGCCATCGCCGCCGCGGATCGTGTCCTTGCCACCGATGCCGTTTGCCGTCGTCATGACCTTCGTCACAAATACGCCGGCGCCTAGATTGGTCGCCGCATTGTCACCGAATACGATGTCGTTGCCGCCATTACCTTCAATCGTATCGCCAAAGGCGCCGCCGACAATCAGGTCGTTGCCATCATTGCCCTGGATGATGTCCGCGCCACCGATATCCGGAGTTACACTCTCGGCAAAATTTACGGTGTCGACGCTATATGTCACATGAGCACTATCGCCGAAGATGATGTCGTTGCCGGTATCTCCATAAATCGTGTCGCCGGCCGCACCACCGATCACAATATCGTTGTCTTCATTGCCATGAATCGTATCGGCGCCGCCAATGCCGGTATCTGTCGACAACACGTCTGCTGGGATACCGCCCGCGTAATTCACGCGGCCGCTGTCGCCGAGGACAATATCTTTGCCTACGTTGCCACTGATGAAGTCTCCCCCCTGACCGCCAAGGACCAGATCGTTGCCATCACCGCCGTAGAGCGTATCGATGCCGCCATCTGTTGGCCTGGCTGTACGTACCTGGGCGACATTGGCCGTGGTCAGAATGCGCAGCGTGCCAGGAGTCTGGTCGACGACACCGTAATCGCCGAAAACGATGTCATTGCCCGTATCGCCATAAATGGTGTCGCTACCAGCAAGAAGCAATTTGTCGCTGTTCTTGTTTGGATTCGCAGCATCCGCTGCGTAGGGAATCGAAAGAACACGGGTATTTTGGTCGATATTGATGCCGTTGTCGCCGTAAATATGGTCATCACCGCCCTGGCCGTGAATGGTGTCGTTGCCTGAACCGCCAGCGATATGATCGCCAGCCTGGCTGCCCCAGATGACATCGTCGCCAGCACCGCCGTAGATGGTCAGACCATTGGCCGAATTGCGTGCATCGATGAAGTCATTTCCGGAGAACTTGAACTCGATTCCATGGGTGGAAACCACACCGGATTTGCCCGAGTAGTCCACTCCATCTTGGGAGGTATCGCCGTACACCAGCAACGGTGATACCGCACCGCCACCACCGTTGACGATGATGTGGTCCCCGCCGGTCAAGGAGGTATTGCCACCGCCTTCGATGATGGTCAGGCCGCCGTGATTGGCGCTCGTACGCAGGGTTTCGTTCACCGTGAAAGTATCATCCCCCTGTCCAAGCAGAACCTTGGAGACTTCAATATCTTTATAGGTAATGCCACCGGCAAACGTGGTCATTATCGGCGCACTCTCCGTGCCGGTATTCAGTGTCAGGTTGTCGGCCATGCCCAAACCGGAAACATTAATCGCTGCAACCACACCGTTGTTGTAGACACCATTCATGACGCCGACATCGTTGAATACGCTCGAGTCGTTGCGTATGTTTAGAGTGTCTATAGCGGTGTTTTCATCGATCGTCGATGAGACCACCGGCAGCGGCACATCGGTTTCCTTCGGCAGGGTTACCGCCTTGACCAGGGAACGGTCGCTATCACCCAGGTAGCCGTTGATATACAACGGACCCGCAATGGTATTGACCACATGCGGCTGAATCGGGAAGACCTTCAGCGGCTGGGCATCCGGATCAGGCACGAAGGTCGGATCGGGAGCAACCGTCACGGCAACGGGGATCCACCAATTGGCACTGGTGAAAGTAACTGGGGTTACCGCCGTTGTCGTTTGGCCATCGGTCAACATCGTGATCGTCACCGGTGCCGTAGGCGCTTTGGTCAACCGCACTGTGTAGCTGTCTGTCCTGGTCTCGTCGGCAGCTGTGGCCGGGTCATCGCGCACAATCAGGGTGTTGCCATCGCTTTCATCGACAAATACCCCTGCACTGTCGCCATCCACGACCTGGAAGCCAATGCTGGTACCTGCATAGCCCGCAGCCGAGGTGCTGAGACCGATCGAAGAAGTGAGGCGGTTTTCCTGGATACCGTCCTGCACGGCAGTGACCGTGACGGTGACCGGGTTCATCCAGTTGAATTCATTGAAAGTCAATGCACTGGCCGACAGGCTCACTTGGCTGTCATGCGCAAGGTTGACGGTCACCGTTTGGCCGCTGGTGACCGGGCCGCCCAGTTGTACGGTGAATGTATCTGTTATGCCCTTCCCGACATCGCCTTCCATCACCAGATTGGAATGCCCGGTGCCGGTAGTAATGATTTCCTTCTTGTCGTTATCCAGCACCGTCACCAGCACATTCTTGATCGCCACATGGTTAAAGGCGGCAGTCTGGCTCTGCGAACTCGCGTTGAGCGCATAAACACGTTTACCTTCGGCAAGTCCATCGTCGACCGCCTTGACGGTCACCGTTTGCGGCGTTTGCCAGTTGCTCGCGTCGAATACCAATACCAGATAGCGCCCGAAATGCGTGCCATCGCTCGAAACCAGCATAGAGTCGCCGCCAAGATCTTCTTCTTCCTGCGTTGTACGAGACGCAGAAATATTGATGTAAACCGGTTTGCCGGCTTCAGGGGCGCTGGCCAGTTTGACGGTGTAGGTATCTGTCGTTGCGCCCTGCTCGTTGACGACCGTGGTGCCATCGGTTTGCTCAATGACGATCTGGCCGGTTGTCGGATCCGCCACGTTCAGCGAAATTCCTGGCGCCAGCAATCCGTTATAGTCGATATCGGTTGAAGTGACTTGGTGGTTGATGACGCCGCTGCGTCCTTCCAGATCCTTGCTGACGATCGGCAGGGTGACATCGCCCGAAACATCGAATGTATCGTTTCCGTTTCCACCGTCAATGGTGGTGACGACCCCGGCTTTTGTGCTCTGGATAAAGAAATGGTCGTCGCCCTCAAGGCCATCGACTTCCAGCGCTTCCATATTGTCGTAGCGCACGTTCAAGCCAGCGCCGTAAACGCCATCCTGCGTGATCACGAAGTTATCGCCGAATTCGGTGCCGAGTACTGTCACCTTGTCGAAACCCGCTCCCCCATCCAGTCCGACCGGCGCATTGATGTTGTACTGGATATTGTCATCGCCACCGCCGCCGAGGACATCCGTTTTGCCCAGGGTCGATACGCCGGACTGGTCGCGCAGTGCAAACGCGCGCACCACGAATTCGTCATTGTCATCGTTGCCTTCAAGGCGCAGTTCGGCCTTGTTGCTATACACGGTGAATTTGTCGTTGCCGGTGCCGCCCATTGCCGTCAGAGAGAATGTTGCGCCACGGCTGATGAAACCTGCCGTGGTATCGATGGTGTCGAATCCATCGCCGGCGGCTACGCCGCTGTCGAGAGAAACTCGTGGCGAACCGTAAATCTGGCCAATCTGGAAGGTGTCATTGCCCGCGCCTCCATCCAGTGTCGTGATGGCGCTGTTGTCATCGACGGCAAAATAATCGTCTCCACCCAGACCGCGAACGATGAGGCGCGAGTTGATGTTTTCGTCATAGTTGATGCGTTCCACATCCTGCCGGCGATTGCCGACAGAAGGATCGCGTGCCTGATCGAGAGAGCCATGCAGCAGTGCCACGAAGGCTGGCGTGTTCGCGGTCACCGGCACTGACATGCCTTCAACCAGGGCCTCGGCCCGGCGGAGCAGGAAAATATCGTTCGCCGCAGTGCCGTCGATGTTCAAGGTATCCAGCCCGTCATCCTTGGCACCTGAATCCAGAGCGTTGACGATATAGTCGTGCGTGCCCGCGGCAGCACTGCCATGGGTGTAAATGAAGTAATTGTCAGTTCCGCCTCGACCATCCAGATCGACGGTATCGCGGACGATTGAAGAAACCCCGTCATCCAAGCGGTCGCGCGCGGTCGTCAAGGTGGTCATGTGGTCCACGATAATCGTATCGTCACCACCTGCCAACCCGTCTGTGTCACCGAGAACGCGTACGTGGCCGGCAACGAAAGTTGGCCGCAGCGTAATGACGTCGTTCTGACGCTCGCCTGCGATCTCGATTTCATTGCTGTTGAGCGAGCCCTCTGCTGTAAGCAAGGTGTCGCGCTGATCGATATTGCCTGTGTCGCCGATGCCGCTATGAACTTTCAGATGATCCCGGGAGGTTACAACACTGCCCGCCTTGAGCCAAACATCGTCGCCACCTTGCAGCAACACCGAGCCCGCTGATGCGCTCACCAGTGCCACTTCGTCCATGATCAGGTTATCGCCTGCAGTCCAATTGTCGCGTACCGACAAGACGACATCTCCAGATTGGGCAAGTACCTGACCAACATACAGCGTCGCGTTTACTTCCGTGACATCGACATCGGTGGCAGCTGTCGCATTGAGATGGCCTTGCGCAGGATTGGAAGAATCGATTTCAAGTGCATTGCCCGGTGCGCCGAGTTTACCCGTGCCGATGCTGCCATGCGTAGCGAACAGGTTGATGTTGCTGCCTGTCACATTGTTATCGAGGATACCGTTGGCGTCGAGAATCGATTGGTCGGCCACAAGAGTGACGTCGAACGTGAGCGATCGGATCGTATTGACCCGCATATCGCCCAAAGTTTCTTTCAGGTACACCTCGCCTTGCGCAAGTGCCGTCACCGTGCCGAGCAAGGAATTCGAAGAGTCGATATCGAACGGGTTGATGCTAGTACCAATAGTGCCGGCAAGTGCGGTCAGTACCATGCTGGCCGATTCGATATTGAACAGGTTGTCGTTGCGTCGGTCTATGATCGAAAGATCGGCGGTGATATCGACTGTACCCTGTTGCGCAAAAATTCTGCCCACGTTGGCATCACCATGCACCGTCATCGTGACATTGCCGCCTGTCGAGGTGAAGGTCGCAATGTTAAGCGCCTGAACGCTGTTGATGAAAGCGTTCTGTCCGACCAAACCTGAGAGATCACCAGACACATTAATATCGAGGAAATTGCCCGAAGCGCCAATGTCGGCCCCGGCCTGCAGGTACGCGCCGACCGAGCTGACATTTGTGATAGGTGCACCGACATCGTTGCCGGCATCCAGTATCGAACCCTGTGCGCGCAGATCGGCTGACAATGCTGCATTGACCTTGTCAACGATCATATTGCCCTGGAGCACCTCGATATAGACGGAACCCGTGTTGGAATTGACATTGGCCACCTGCAGATCCGCAATCACCTTGAACACGCCGTTGATCGTCGTGTCCGCAGAGACCTGGGACAGCTTGATATTGCCTGGGGCATCGGCAAACAACCGGCTTTGCGGCGACAGCTGAATGCGCAGTTGGGTTGCCGGGTCATTGCCAGTGATTCGACCACCGGCCGACAGCACCAGGTCGCCGAAGGCGCTTACTGCCGCATCTGTACCGCCAATATGGGCGTCGGTAATATCACCGGTAACGTTGAGTCGCACATCGCCGCCTGCCCGAACGTGGTCGATCGACAATGAACCGGTAGCCTGCAAGGCCACGTTTTTGTCTGCGTCGATGGCAATATTGCCGGTCACCTGCACATTGACGTCATCCTGTAGCTGCAATGCGACGTGCTCAACCACCAGTTTGTCAGCCACGAGCTGACCATAAACAAAATTGGCGTTGCTGGCATCGTCGGTCGAACGGTCAGCGGTCACCCTGGTCCAGCGGGCGCCGTTGGCGAAATTCTCTGCCGACAAGTTAAACGTACCAGCGCTGCCATTGTATTGATAGAGGCCGTAGCTTGATTTGTTGAACTCAACCAGCACATATCCATTATGCGCAAGCGCAACGTTGTTCACGATGGACTTGTCGACGCCGGTCGCAAAGTAATTGACCTTTTGCCAATTGCCGACGTTGCCGAAAAAGGCCGCGAAGTAGTCTGTTGCGACCACGGGGTTATTGGGATCGGCACTGAAGCTGGCAAACATGGCCGCAAAGTTTCCAGATACATTCGCTGGACCGACAAAGCGGTACAGCGCATGCTGCACCCCGATGACATCGCTGACGCCAGCGGTTGAAAGCAGCGCCTTGTCGTCTGTGCTCAGGCTGCCAAAGCCGCCGGACAGGTTAATCACCTGCGGATTGGCGCTACGACCCACTGCGCCATTGCCATCGGCAACGAGGCTGACATTTTGACCAATAACATTCGGCACTTCGGTTGCGGTCTTGACCGGCGTGACGCCGGCAAAATTGGCATTCGGATACAGGAAACTGTACAGACCAGGTGACACCGGATACTGGAATGAATCGATGCTGATGTCATTGGACAGATCACCATCCGAATTAAGCGCTGCGATCAGCGCAAGCTGGGCCGCCGTCAAAGGTTTTTGGTTTGCGAGGATATCGAGTTCGAGCGTGGCATCGAGTATGGATCCGGCAGTTGTCTTCAATGTGACATTGCCGCCTGCATCGACCGAAGCATCGGTGGCAAACCCTGTGGCGCGAACCAACTTCAAATCGCCGCTGGTTTCCAGTGCGTCGATATTGCCACCGGCCTTTGCCGCAAAACCGCCGGTGCCCAGAGTGTTGCTGTTGATACGCAACGTACCGCTTGCGCCAATATCGCCGTTCTTCGCACCCAGCTCGATACGGTTTCCTTGTACAAGCGAACTTCCCGGGTTGCTGGCATTGATTCCATCGTTGGCGATCAAGGTAACGTTTCCGCCAGTCGAGATGATCTGGCCCAGGCTGAGGCTTGCATCAGAGCTGTCGACGATGGTATTGATCAGGATATTTCCGCCGGCGTGCACATCCAGACTGCCGACGCCACCCTCGACAACCAGACGCACCTGGCCTCCGGCGTTGATGGTGGGGGCATCGTTGAACACCGCGGTGGTATCACTGCCGGTCACCGAGCCAAGCGTTGAAGTAAGCGTGATGTCGCCGCCAGGAGCAACGGCGATATTGCCTTGCACCTGCAAATCCTTCTTGCTGGTGATGTGAATATAAGGCGTGGCAGGATTGCCGATAAAGGCTATATCGATCGGGTAATCCGCCTTCAGCGTATGCGTGTAGTAATCTTTTATGCCTTGGACGGTCGTGACGAGGGTATGAACCGTCTTCTCGCGCAGCCAACCACCGCCAGTGGTCCATTCTTCCGCGGTCACTGTGCGATTCAGGAAGTCGCTCTTGTATGTCGCGTTATCTGCCGTAATTCCGGCCTCATATTGCCAGTGCGTGTTATCGCTGTAATCCTGATTGGGGAGAATGCCCTTTGCGTTGGGCGACGCGATATAACGGTAGCCGCGCACGCCGTCACCCGAATTATTGAGAACGTCCCAAACGGTGGTGATGCCTGTCTCCAACTTGATTGCCGTATCGGCTGTCCGCACGAAGTCAACGGTGTAAGCCTCACCAGCTGCGTATGACGGAGCGAGTCCGGTTCCGGCAATTGCCAGTGACTCGGATTCAAGCAATGGCGCCTTGTCGGTAAGTTCGACCGTGCGCCATTTATAGCTGTTGTCGCTATCAATCCAGTCTTCAAAGCTGGTATTGCCGCCGAACAGATTGAAGGTATTTTTCTCGTACTTGGTCTTAATTGTTTCAACACTGGATTGGCCTTCCACCCAGACGTAGAGCAGGCCTGCGCGCGGCAGATACTGTACGGTATCACCCAGATTGTAATGAACGGTTCCGGTCAGGTTGTAAGCTATGCGGCTGAACGTTCCATCTTCGCCGCCAACGGTGGGTACGCCTTCCGCGTTGTAAATGCTTTCGGTTATTCCTCCAGCATCGACCGTGTATTCGTGTTTGGCATCATCGTTTACCCCATTCGCGACGCGCGCCGTATCGATCAAGGTAATCTTGCCCTTGCGATTGGTCGTGGTATCGATGCGATTGACGATCAAAGCGTAATTGCTGTCGTTGGTTATGTCGACATTTGCATAGCCATACGCCGCTTTCACCTGACCGTTACCGGTACTCAAAATCTGTCCGGCGAGAATTACGCGACCACCCTGCGGGACTACGTTCTTCACGACAATTGCTTGCTGCTGCGCGTCGAAATAGGCGTCAACGGGCACGCCGTCAGCGCCGAAACTGACACCCGCTACTGCCTTGCCATCGTCATCGATCAACGAACCGCCAAGGGTAGGCACAAAGCTGCTGCTGATATGCAGGGTGACGGTTTGCACACCGCTTTGGATGAGGCCGTTTATGTTCAGGAAACGCGCTGTAACGGCGATCTGGCCCTGGGCCAGAATCTTTGATTCGTTGATATGAATGGCAGCATCCAAGTTGGTCGTGCCATCGCTGACGCTTGCGGCAGTGCCGAATACGTCAGTTTCCGGGGTGCCGTCATCGTGGAATACAGCCGCGCGCAAGGGGTCGTAGTTTATATACTGGCGGGGATCGCGATTGGTGTGATACCAGTCTGCCGCATTGAGTGTGAAATCGCGGGCTGCATTGATAGTCACGTTTGCCGCACGAATTTCACCTGACACCGTTATGCTGCCATCGGTATTGGTAATCGAAACGTCGCCAACCTCATTGATGATGTCGCCGACAATATAGAGATCCTGGTTGGGCGCGCTGGTGAAGCCAGGAAGCGACGTGGTATCGATGTTGTAGGTGTTCAACGCATAGGATGTTTGCGTGATGTCAATCGTTTTTGGCGACACATTGTTGACATTGGTAACCGCAGCATTGTTGACGTACACATTGCCAGGGTTCAGTGCGGTGTACTGGCCGTTGACAACGACTACACGCTTGGTGTCCTTGATGACCGCATCATTGACCTGCATCGTGAACGGCGTACGGTTCAGAATTTCTATCTTGGCACCAGCACGTGCGACGATCTGGCCGCTGCTGGCCAGCGACTGCACCGTAGCCTGCAACAAGGGCTGAGGGCCAACCACGCCATTTATCGCATTGGCGTCGATGAACACCGAGCCCGGCGTTGCATATACATCAGGCACATCCAGGAAGAGGATGTCGAGCTCGCGCTTGATGAGTGTTGTAGTCACGCCATTTTGCGTGACCTGTTCTACCAGGCCCAGCTGATCCAGTGCATCATCGATAAGTTCAAGCTGCACGGTGTAACGGGCCACCGCTTCGAGGTCGGAACCATGACTTGCAATCCAGTCAATTACCTTCTGGCGCTGTTCAAGCAGGATATTGCCCAGGTTTTTGTAGACGAAGGATGGTGCGTCCATTTCTACAGGCTTGAGCACATAGAACTGATCTATAAGCGCCGTTCTCAGATTGCCGGTGACGTTGCTTTCGTAAACGGTATTGAGTGATGGATCGGGCGCGGCAGTACCCATATCCTGCCAGCGCGACGCATTTGCATAGTTCTCTGTTTCCAGCGTGACGTTTACGGAGGAGTCGGAGACTGGCAGGAACTTGTAATAGTGCCCAACCACGCCGGTTCCCGAAGCACCAGGCACCAAGTGAATCACGGTACCGGTTGACAGGCTGAACGGGATTGCATCCAGATTGAGGCGTGCGTATTCGTAGTGAACATCCGCATCGAGGCCAAGAGCGGCCTTTTCAGCCACCGTCAATTCGGTATCGAGGCGATTGAGCGGAATCTGCGCATTACCGCTGGAAACAGGCAGGATTTTCACCAGTGCCTGATTATTTATACCCGCCTCCACCTTAGCGCTTGGAGAAACATTGACCGCATCTATGCTTGTCGTTGTACCGCCATTCGGTATTGACGCCCCGTATGGAATGAGTGAAAGCGATAGCAGGGTTCCATCCGTTTCACCGCGTTGTGCACCGCCGATGCCCTCAATCGCGCGCAGCACCACATCTTGAAGCGCCTGCAGTTTCGAGGTACCCAGGACATTGATGGTATTGGATTCTGTAACGTGGGCAGTCGGCAACGGTATGCTGATGTTCGGCAACAGCGAGTAGGCCTGTACGTCGGTATTTGCAAAGCCATCCAGCAAATTGACTTGTCCGAAAGCGTCGCGCCCGGCATAGACATTGACGTCTTGTGCCTTGACTGTCGCGTTGTTCATGGTCACTTCATTGGCGGCATTGATATCCGTGGTGGCAATGCCCGTGGCAGCACCGGAAACGAGGACGGCAATGGTAATGTTTGCATCAGTGCGTACATTGCTGTTTGATTTGGTCGTGAGGTCGATATCGCCAGCCTGATTGTTCAGCGTGGCCCCGTTAAGGTTGACCTTCGACAAGGTATCGGTCGAAACCTCGGATCTCCCTACGGTCACTGCAAACCCGCCATACGCCTCAACGCTCACATGATCGATGGCCCTGACATCGGTAAACGCCTCGACCCGTAAAATGCCCTGATTGGCATTGTTGCCAACCGATGTCAACTTGGCACCGGTACCGATATCGACAACCGCCTGAAATTTGTGCGTATCAGTGCCGACATCCGTGCCACTGAGCAGGACACTGATATTGCCCAGCGCCGCTGACGCAGAAGACAAATTGGTGCTGAAATGATCCTTGACGAATTGGCCTTTTGCAGAGACAACGATGTTGTGCGCGGTGATTTCTGCATTGTTGCCGATGGTGACATTGCCCTTGCCGGTGTTGGTATTGTTGGCTACAGCGCCGCCACCGGTTGCGAGTCCGATCGACAACGCATCGGATGTCGAATCCATCGCCTGATAGTTAGAGGAAGACAGATTGGCTGATTGCGCTGTAATGATCGCGCCATTGCCGACATTCACCAGGGTCGATTGATCGCTGCTCGTGGATGATGACGCACCGGTAACGCTGAGCAAGCCGCCGCCGGCTGATGCGCCATCCGCAAAAAGTTCGTCGTTGCTTTGCGCGCGGACAGTAACAAATCGCGCATCATGAATCTGTGCGCCGGCATCAACAGAAGCAACAACTTCCGAGATTGCGTCGCCCTTGCCCAGATTGGCTTCGACAACCATGCCGCCTATGGCGATACCGCCAACGGTGACGCCGCGCCCTTTTGCGTGTCCGGTATTGGCTGCGGCGGCAATCACTTGAACGTCGTTAACAGTTTGCGTATAGGAGCTGCCGCCGAGACGGGCGCTTACCGTGCCGTCCATGTTCGCAGTGGCATAGTTAAATCCCACGGCCACAAGGCCGCCTGCCAATGCTGCCGCGTCCGCGTCCGCGTCGTTGGTTGAACCGCCGCGCACAATCAAGTTATTGGCGTATACCGCACCGTCCGAATGCGCATCGGCTGAACCGCCGGTATGCGCCAGGGCGACACTTATGCCAATGCCGACAGTCCCGCCGGATATGCCCGCCGTCTTCGCTACCGCAGTATTAGTTGCATCTGCAGAAACCTCCGCGGTGCCCCCAGCCGTTATTGTCGAACTGCTACCTGAATATGCGGACAGGGTCGCGGAATCGGTGGCTGTTGCCACAGCACCTGCACCTGCAACCACAAATCCACCTGAGCCCGCAAATGCTGTCGCTTTTGCGCCGCGCGCAGGTTTGCCAAGATTGTGCGAACTACGAATGGAAACGTTGCCGGACGTAGAGGTAACTGCTGCCCCTGTGCCCAAGTATGCAGTGACAACCGGCACCACCGATGCGCTCGCCAATGAGGCCGCTATGGCTCCCGCGCCGACACTCAATCCGAAAACCTGGGAGTTGGCATCAACGTCGGTGTTGGCATCAATCGTTACCGCACCCGAAGCGTTAACCGTAGCGCCATTGCCGATGGAAGCCGTCACCGTTGGTGAAACATCGGCAAAACTGAAATTCGCGGTCAGGCCGATTCCCCCCCCAGCCACTCCGTATGCCTGAGAATCTATGTCGACTGTCGAATCCGCTTCCACGGTAACTGAGCCGACTTGTGAAACTGAGCCAATATGGGCGTTGTCGCCAATTGCCGCAGTCGTGCTGCCATCAATGCCAGCACGAACGAACGAGGCGCCCACCGCTGCGGCACCAAGGACCGCGCCTATTGTTTTGCCCTTGAGCGTCTGATGAGAATCCGCCAGGACACTTACCGAGCTGGCACCATTGACCGAGGCATTGTTACCGATCCGAGCCTGATTAGTGCTTGAGTCATTTATAACGGCAACAGCGGCACCAAGACCGACAAACCCGCCACCACCGGCCACGGACAAAATGTCAATGTCCTCATCCAGATGAGACTTGACCGAGACTGGTCCGGCGGCAACCAGGGTGCCGCCTGCCGCTGCAGTCACATTTGAATTTATATTGGCGATACCTATCGACGCGCCGACGCCGACGGCACCGACGCCCACCGCCCCCATTGTCGTATTCAGCTCAAGGTCTTCATTGGCGTTGACGCGAATGGCGTCTCCCGCCCCAATATAGGTACCGGTATCGACTGTCGCTGCAGTGCCATTGGTAGCGGGTACGGCAGCTGCCAATTTGGCTGCAACGTCGGCAGCAGATGGCCTGCTGCTGCTAAGTGTATTCGCGCCACCCTTTGTGATTGACGCAAGTCGTTTGTCGCTGCTTTGTCGGTGATCGTTCGGGTCAGAAACGACCTTGTCGTCATAGGAAGAAAGTTGGCCGCTTACCTGTCCAGACGCACTTTCACCCTGGCGCTCGGCATCAGCATCCGCGGTATCCTGCCCTCCCCCTTGTTTGTCTCGTTGCAGCGCGTTTGTGGATGAAGCGTCGTCGTTACCATCGCCATCGGCGCCCTTATAACCGCTTTGCATCGAATCGCCAACAGACCATACGGAAACTGCACCCGCAGCGCCAACGAATCCTCCTGCGCCGCTGATGAGGTAACTGTCGATTTCCTTGATGCCCAGTGCGTTGACTTCAACATCGTTCTTGGCGCTCACCATTGCGCCGTTGCGAATCTGCGCATTGACATTATTTTTAAGCACGCCGACATTAACGGCACCCGCAGCGCCTACAAACCCTCCGGCAACAGCACCAGCAAATGTTGTTATACGTGCTTCGTTACCTGCTCCGACATATACGCCTTGGCTAGCATTTGCTCCGGCATTCGCACCGGTCTGATTAATATCGGCATTCCCGATCCATGCCAGCGTATTGGAGCTTATTACGCTGACTTCCACCGCGCCGGATACCCCCACAAAACCACCACCGGCGGCAACCGCAAGATGCAGCAATTTTTCGCCGGATTCCGCCTGTACGATAACGCCGTGACGGGTCGCGCCGTTGAAACCGTTAGCTGCGTCGCCCCCAGTCAGCGTCCCGTCAAAAACGCCAGTAGTCCCCGTTCCTGCCCCCTTGGCATCCACGGCCGCATTATCGGCAATAAAGGCTTGAGTGTCCTTGCTGATAACCACGACACCAACAGACGCGCCAACCCCGACAAATCCCGCGCCAAGACCACCGCTGATGACCAAAACATTTGTGTCGTCGGACGACCGAACCACCGCATCTCCGCCGGCCGATACAGTGCCGCTTACCGAAGCGTAAGTCTGATTGCTGAGACTTAGCACGCTGACACCGCCGCCTACGCCAACAACGCCGGCCGCGATACCCATTCCGACCATCAAAATATCTTCCGACGCGTGCGCATCGACGCGCACATCGTCCTTGGCTTTGACGATCGCGCCAGATCCGATGGTCGCTGAGGTATCGTTGGCAAGAACCGTCACATCAACGCCGGGCGCGACGCCGGCAACGCCAAAACCTGCTCCTGCCGCCAGCGCCACATGGTGGAAATCGTTACCTGCAGCAACATTTACCGATTGTGCGGCGTCGGCACCCGCCTGATTGCTGTTTACGGATGCGCCTTGGCCGATATAAGCCTGGGTGTCGGTATTGATTACATTGACTGCTGCCGCGATGGCGATGCCGGCTGTACCGCCGCCAATAGCCGCCGAGTAGGTCGCAATATCGTCTCTGTTAGTAGCGGTAACAGCGACGCCCCTAACAATGGTTTGTCCAGAGACAAGCGTGCGCTGCCCGATTGTGGCCGGGTTAGTATCAGCATTGCCGTCCTGGTCGGTATCCACCCCTTGTACATCGGGTGAATGAACCTGTCCGGCACTCTTCAAGTCGCCGCTGGACTGGCCCTTCGCATTTTTCGAATCAATTATTTCGACCGCGGGATCCAAAGTATGGCCGGCTCCAGTTCCCTGGCTCGTCAGATTCACTAGCCCATCGGCGCCGCCCGCTAGTGCGTGCTCCTTGGTGTCGTATAGTTTTACGGTGTTGCCGGAAACATTGACGAAGTAATTCTTGCCGTCGCTAAGGCCGCCAATTTCCGTGTTTGTCGCGCCAGCACCCTTGTGATAAGTAACATAATCGCCCGTCGCCAATCCGTCTGGAGAGCTGATATTGATACTGTCGTCGATCGTATTAACGTTACCTACCGGATCAAATTTTGGATGCGGCCTGACAGGTTCGGCAACGAATGAAACGCCGAATGCGCCCGTTGCTGCGCTGAGTCCGGCAGTCTGACCATCGCCGGTCACAGACGCTCCTGCTCCGATAAATGCCTGCGTATGCTTGTTGACAACGGTAACGGTTGCCGCAGCGCCTACTCCCGCGCCGCCGCCGACAGCAATGGTTGCCACTACCTTATCAAGCTCGGACTGGTCATCTGCCGCGATTCGAACCGTCCCAAGTGCATGCACATCGCCGGCGCCGGCCGATGTGGCCGCCTCGTCCGGATCGTCACCAATGAAGGCGCGAGTGGTAAGGTCAAGCACATGGACGCTGGCATTGACGCCAACACCTGCGCTTCCGCCAACAGCAATACCAGCTGCTACCGAGGTAATGCTCTCACTTGAAGTGGCACTGACGTTAATATCGCCATCTACATGCGAGGTAACGCCTGAATCCATATAGGCGGCCGTGTTTTTCACGAGCGAAAGCACATCCGCACCGACCGCAACGCCGACCGAGCCACCCACGCCGACAGAACCAGCAACAGAAATAATCGTAGTGTCGTCAGACGCAGTGACCGAAACGTCAGGCGCCCCCGGTGCGCCTCCATTCTGCGCATTGACAGTCGCGCCACGGCCAACGGAAGCATACGTGCCTTCCGACAGTACATTAATGGTTGGGGCAACAGCAATGCCTGCCGAACTCGCTGCGCCACCGGCAGCAGTCAAGGCGATGATATCTTCGGTCGAGGTTGCATTGACCGCAACGCCATCGGTACCAGCAGATGTCACAATATTACGATTGCCAATTCGCGCCTCCACGGTGTCCAAATGTACCAGCGTGGTATTGGCAACGCCGACACCGGCGCTGCTCCCGACACCGATTGCGCCGCCTATCATCAACGCCTTGAAATCGCCGTTGGCGGTAATAGAGACATTTCCACCGGCCGTCATTGTTCCACCGGGGCCACTTGGCGTATCTTCCGTGTAGGCGCGCGTTTCCGTGCTCAGCACTTGTACTGCGATCGAGGCCGCTACGCCTGTTCCG
Source organism: Usitatibacteraceae bacterium (assembly GCA_036394575.1). Classification (GTDB taxonomy): domain Bacteria; phylum Pseudomonadota; class Gammaproteobacteria; order Burkholderiales; family Usitatibacteraceae; genus UKL13-2. Next base: position 86,103 of record DASWEY010000036.1, read on the forward strand.
CTGGTGCTCAAACCGAACGTCGCTGCGATGGAAGTAATATCGTCATTCGAATCGGCATTTACGGAAATATCACCTGCAGTCGCCGTAATATCGGTGCCCGATCCGACCCAGGCCATGGTGTTGCGCTCAATCACACCTACGTCCAAGCCAATACCGACGCCGGCGTTGCCAGTGGTTGCGCCAATACCCCCCGCCGCGCTAAACAATGTCAGCTTGTCGGTTGCGGCGATCATGACGTCCTGACCAGCCAGGATCGTCGCGTTGTCATCGATCGACGCATGCGTGTCGATGAAGAACACATTGATGCTTGAGGAGCCACCAACCGCCGTGCCGCCGGCACTGCCAGCAATGCCTGCAGCAAAGCTGGTCACCTTGACCGTGCCAATCAATGGCAATGTTTCCGCTTTGGGCTCAAGTGAAGCATCCGCAGTGACCTTGACCGATCCGCTGGCCGTGACTGTAGAGTCGTGTCCGATGCTCGCATTGGTATTCAGCCCGTTGACGATATTGATGGCAACGGCGACACCAATGCCGGTTTTGCCATCCGTGCTGATCGCACCACCGCCCGCTATATTCTGGATTTCGTTTTTGCTCTCGGCAGCTACACCAATGTCACCACCGGTCGCTGTCAGTATCGCACTCGAGCCGACAGTTGCATTGGTATCCAGATCGATATAGTTGAGAGAGATGGAACCACCTATGGCCGTTCCCTTGGAAGCCGCGCCGGACAAAGCGCGTGACTGGAAGGTATTTGTCTCGCCGCTAATCATGACGGCGTCGACCGCAATATCCTGCCCCGTCAGATGCACGCCATTTCCTACTGCAGCGGTATTGGTGACAAAGGCCAGGTTCACGCCAACTGCCGCCGCGACGCCGGTGTCTGACTTGGTATTGGTCGATGTCGAGAGTCCCTGGACTGCCGCATCGGCCGCAATCTCCGCAGCAACCTTGAAATGCCCGGTGCCGGTAATCGAAACGCCGTTTGCCACGGTTGCACTGTTGTCAACGTGCATATAGTTGACCGCAACTGACGCGGCAACGCTTGTCCCGCCAGACGATGCACTGTTACTCGATTGTCCATCGGCATTCGAATTGGCGGTGCCAGTACCACTGCTCTGGGCATTGCTTGCAGGCTTGTCGGTCGTGCCGGCCCGTTGCGTGGCGAAATCGGACTGCGAGTTGGTTTCCTGTTCGGAATCCTTCGATTTATTGGCGTCTCCACCGCCCGAATTCCCGTCTTTGGTAGACGATGCTCCGGAGGCACTTCCTCTGGCCTCAGCCCTTGTATCCATGCGCGAGGTGGATTTAATCGTAAAGTCATGGGCTCCAGAGAAGTTGCGTGCAACGTTAGCTACCGTGTCGTCAGTCACGATATTGATTGCTACTGAGGCTCCGACCGCCGTCTTGTCCCCTGCTGCCTCGCCCTTGGTAAGGGTGACCACCGAGTCTGCATGGGCCGCCTCGATTTGCAGGTCACCCGTCAGGGCAACGGTTCCGCCTGCGCCGCTTCCAACCTGGGCACGTGTGGTGTTCTCAACTACCGCTATCGCGATCGCCGCGCCGATATTGGTTCCGCCGCCACTGGCGCCATTTTCCGCCGTCGTGATCGCTGCATTGTCAGAGCTTGACGTAACGACAAAGTTGCCAGTGCTGCCCGATACCTGCTCACCATTTTCGATTTCGGCAATCGTATCGTTGAGGGCGATATTGAGCGCAAACGATGCGCCGACGCCGACGCTGCTGCCACCTGCCCCGCCAGATGAACCGGAGGGCACGGCTTTGACGAAATTCTCAGTGCGGCTTTGCGCATCGAGACCAACATTGCCACCGGTCAGTGTCAACTGTGTTGGCGTATTGTTTGGCGAACCATCGACCGGATCGGCATCGTAACCAATTACCGCTCGACTATGGACTTTGGCGATATTGATGGCCACAGAACCGGCCACCCCTATCTTGCCGCCGCTCGCACCGGACTTGGCCTCAGTGCGGAAACTGTCGGTGTTATCCACCAGTTTCTGGTTGGTATTGCCGCCACTGGTCAGCGCAATCGTCTTGCCCTTAATGGCATCATCGCGGGTTGCTGCCAGCCCGGCATGATTGTCTTCGATGATGACCACGTAGTAAGTAGTACCGTCGGTCAACCCGCCCATTGTGGAGCCGCCGCCATTGTTGTAGGTAACCGCATCGCCGGTGAAAAGATTGGCGTCGTCGCCCAGATCGACCACCCGGTGGGTACTGCTGGGGTCAAACAGAAAATCATCGCCCGGAATGACCAGAGGATTATCGGCATCGAGCGCATATTTCAGCTTATGCCCCGTTCCGGAACCAGTCGAGGTCAGGTCCACCAGACCGTCACTGCCGCTAGCCTTGGCATGTTCGGCTGTGTCATACAGCTTGATTTTCCCGCCATCTTCAGCACGGATGAAATAATCCGAACCATCGGTGAGCCCGCCGATGGCGATTCCACCATTTGCGTCATAGCTCTTCTTGTCGCCGGTTTTCAAGCCACTGTCGAGGCCGACAAAAATTGTGTCTTTCGCGGTGTCCACAATCGGCAATGTCGTCGTTTCAAATTTGACGTCCCGATCCGCTATGGTTGCCTTGACATTGACACCATCGGCGCTGACCACGGCGCCGGCGCCGATAAATGCCTCGTTCACCACATTGGCGACGCTCACCGAAACCCCGACACCAACACCCGTGCCGCCTTCGCTGGTCGTCGCGCCGCCATCGGCAAGGGCAGACGATTCCGTCAAGTTTTGAGCCAACAGACTCAGGTTTGCGGTTCCGCCGCCATTGTGAGCTGTAACATGCCGGCCTTCCGGAAGCGCCGCACTGGCCTGCGAGTTGGCAACGGTAACCGCCACGGCGCCGGCAACACTAACACCCTTGCCGGAAGAATCGTCACTTCCGGAAGTCTTGGCTTTGCTGTCCTCTGTACTTGCAGTCTTGCCGGTTGCAGAGGCATCCGTATCGGTAGCTTTCTTATCGGCGGCGCCTTGCTGGCCGGCCACCTTCTTGTCTACGCCATCCTCCTGCTCGCCGCCGGACCCTGCGTCGGTTTCCTGGTCGCCACCGGCGACGCTTGCCTTGGCCTTGGATTTGTTGACCGATACCGTGCGCGCATTGAAACCTACACTGCCGCCCGAATTAATGTCCCTGTTGGTGGTCGCGATTGCACTATCGGTGGAAATCACCAACGCAAGCGATATCCCAACACCAGTGTCGCCAGATTCAGTATCGCCTTCACTGCTGGCGCCGATGGCGCCTTCATGTTGCGCGGTGACGGAAATTGCGCCCGAGTTTGCATTGGTGGCCGAATTGAAGCTGCCCAAAACCGCTTGCGTATCGTTGTTGGAAACGGATACGGCAATAACCGGCGTGATTGCGGTCTGCCCCTTCGAGCCGCCAGCCGCAGCCGTATCCAGCGCATTCAAAGATGACGCTGAAAGCGTAATGTCCTGGGCACCGATTATTTCGGCATCGTCGCCAATCTTGGCCAAGGTATCTGTCATGCCCACGTTCACGCCGATCGCCGCGCCCACGCCGGTCTTGCCGCCGCCTTCCTGCTTGCCGGTGGCCTTTACCTTGTTCTCGACAAAATTTTCCGCGGTGAGCGCCACGTTTCCGGAATCGGTAAGCGTGACGGAAGCATTGTTGGAGACCAGCGCTTTCGCATGACTAAGGCCAACGTTGACCGCCAATGCGCCCGCGATACCGGTATCGACGCCACTGACGCCGGCGATTGCCTCAGCCTTGAAACTGTCGGCATGATCGTCGCCGACTTGCGGCACCAATGCTTTGACTATCACGCCATCGGCGGTTACGGTAGCATCGCCGATAAAAGCCTCGTTATAGACCTGCGCGACATTGACCGCTACAGCAATACCAACACCGGTTCCGGTTCCCGTTGGATCCGAATCAAAGCTGTGTTGCGTACCTGCAGGGGCAGGCGTGTCTTCGAGGTTAACGCGACCAGTTGCGCCTCCTGCTTCGGCATGTGCCTTGGTGTCATATAACGAAACCTTGTTATCAGCTTCATGCACATAGTAGGTATTGCCATCGGTAAGCCCCTTGATGCTGGTTCCGCCGCCATTATGGTAGGTAACCTTGTCGCCGGTCTTCAGGCCGCCTTGTGCGCCCACGTCAACGGTGTCGTCGCCGTAATTGATGATATCAGCGGCTGTCGGATCAAATTTCGCATTTGGCTGAACTGCGCTGCCGTCGGCAACTGCCTCCGCGTCAGTATTGTTTTCGGATTTTAATGTCAGCGTTCCATTCGTGACGCCAAAGCCGTTGCCGGCAATGATGGTGCGTCCATCCGGAATTGACGCGCGCGAAGTTGAATGCACCACAGTAATACCGACTGCGCCGGCAACCTGCACTTTTTGGGAACCGCCGCTTTCGCCCGTTCCCTCGGCCGAGGAACCGCTGGTATCACCGACAGATTTGCCGCCCTTGTCGATCGCTTTTCCATCGGCAAAGGTTTTTTGCTTGTCGACTTTCTGGTTTACACCGCCTTTGTCGGCGTCTTCGCTGCCGTCCGCAGGCTTGTCGTCTTTGTCGCCGCCGGCGACGCTGGCTTTGGCACGTGACTTGTTGGCGGAGACAGACCGTGCATTGAATGCAATGGCGCCGCCCGCGGCCAAATCGCGGGACGTGGTGGCCGCGGCAAAATCGGTCGCCACCGTAAGGGCAAGCGAAATCCCGACACCGGTTTCGCCCGATTCAGTGGCCCCCTCCGCAACAGTATTGACGGAACCCTCATGAGCGGCCGTAACAGATAGATCACCCGACAACGACGTAGAGCCCCCAAGTGTTCCCAGATTGGCATTCGTGGTGTTATTGGCGACTGAAATCGCAATGACGGGCGTAATTGCCGTCTTGCCTTTGGCGGCCCCTTCGGCCGTCGCATCCATTGCGTTCTTGGACAGCGCTGAAAGTGTGACATCATCGGCACCGGTGATATTTGCACCGTTCTTGATGAGTGCATCAGTATCGGTTTGACCAATATTCAGGGTGAAAGTGGGGCCGACGCCCAAATTTGCTCCGCCGCTTTGCTTGCCGGTGGCCTTTGCTACATTTTCTATATAGTTTTCCGCCATCAGCGTGACATTGCCGCCACCGGTAATGACAACTGTGGTGTCGTTGTCAATGGTGGCCGATGCTTCGCTGATTCCGATATTCAGCGCCAAGGCGCCCGCGACGCTGGTTGATCCTCCGCTGGCGCCCGCAATGGCAGCAACGCCCAAACGGCTGGTGTCCTGTGTAAAAGTAAAGCTGAAGCCAGTGGCGCTCGCGCCAGGATCGCCAATCGCGAACGGGCTTGACCCATCTGCATGCGTTGACAGCTTGACTTTGCCGTCGTCCTGAACGGCGGCATAGTAGGTTGTTCCATCGGTGAGGCCGGTAATTGCCGCACTGCCCTGGTGATATGCCAAAGCGTCGCCCGTTTTCAGGCCATGCGCGCCCCCTGCCAGATCGATGGTGTCTTTAGCATCGTCAACCGCACCCCCGCCAAAAGTCAGCGTCCGGTCTTCAGCGGCCATCAGCGCCTTGACACTCAGGGAACCGGCGGTAATAGTTCCGGTTCCACCCGCTCTGGCGGTATTGGTAAGGCTGCCTACGCCAACACCGACCGCGATGCCGACATTGCCGTTGCCACTGTCCACCCCCGCATCGGCAACGGTGGCGCTGCCGTCTGCCCGCGTCTGTGAATTGGTAACGGACTTCGCAACAATGTCCAAGGCGGCATTGGCGGTAATCAGTGCGCTCGAATCTACATATGCCTCGGTTGTACTCACTACTGTACCTACTGCGACTGCACCAGCCAGGCCGATATCGCCATCGCTGGATTTCGCGTCGTTATCGGCCAGTGCTTTTTGCGAGTCCTGTTGGGTACCTGAACTGGTGGCGCCGGACGTTGTCGATTTAGCCAGCGCGACCAGATCGTTTTGCGATTCGGCATTGATCGCGATAGAGCCCGCCTGAACGGTCGCGCTACCCTTGATGGATGCCTCGGCCGTGCCGGTAATTACGCCTACGCCAAGGGTTGCGCCGGCCCCCCCTTTGGAACCGTCGGCTATTGCACGCGCCACCGAGACATTCTTGGCGGACAACGTCAGTGCACCGCTGACATCCAGATTGGAACTGCCCCCAACGCTCGCAGTGGAAGTGCTGGTGATAATCACACTGGCCACGGCGGCATCGGTACTTGCATCCGTCTTGCTGTTAAGCGACGCCATATCGGCGAGTCCGGACACATTCGACGTCGAGATGACGTCCAGCTTGCCGGAAGTCGTGATATGGCTGTTTGAACCGATAGTTACGGCGGCATCCGAGTTTGCATAGAGGAACGCCAGCTGCAGGCTGCCCAAGCCAAGACTGTTGTTATCGACGTCAATGCTCGATATCGCTGTCAGGCTGATATCGCCGCCGGAAAGCGATCCCAGGACGTTGATTTTGGCTTCCGCATCGGCAAAGAATTCGTCGCCTACAGGGGGCAAACCGCTATCCGAATCGTCGACCTTCAGAGAAATGTCTCCTGCGACGAGATTCGCCGAACTGGCCACCGTTATATTGGAGTCCGATTGAATCGACAGATCGTAGCCAAGCGTCTCCGCGCCCTCCAAAATCAGGGAATCGCCGAAAACAATATTGCTGTCCCCGGTAAAATTCAGCGAAAGCTTGCCGCCATTTCCACCCACAAAGCTGTCAAGGACGTCAAAAGTGGTCAGATCCACATGCAATGTATCGGCAAACAGAGCTGCGCCTACATCGCGCGTGATATTGACGTTGACATCACCGCCATCGTCCAGCTGGACTTCGGAAACCACGTTCGATGTACCTGTTTCATAAAGACGCAGGAACAGGTCGCCAGAATTCGATTCAGCCTTTAACGTCAGATCGGTAACGAGCACATCAGTGAGGTTTGCTGCGTTGGGATAGCCGATATCAGCCGAAAGCAGAAGGCGCGGCTCTATTGTTTCAAGCGTAAACCCCTGACGTCGATGAGCCTGCCGAGCGGGTAGTGGCAGGACAGGCGTCTCTTCGGGCTTACCCCAACCTCCAAACATGTCTTTCAACAGCTTGGAGAGGAATGAGGGCGCAAACGTTTTGCGAACGGACAGGGTTTCTTTTCGCATGGCTGACTCCGCAACGGATACCACCGAACACATACGCCCGGCATCGGGCGCGAACCTTTAAGCATATTGCCGACAGCAGAATAACTACGGCAGCGCAAAAAGTTCTGCTTCAACTTTTACGCTGACCGGGAGACTCTAAGCGGTTTGCAAGTACCGTCAAACAAAGGTGGGAGACGCTCCGCTATATCGAATCAAATTGATCCGACGCAGATGTCACCTGTAGGTCACCGTGGCTCGTGTTTTAGTTATCGTGTTGCTGAGTCTTATTGTTTATTTTTATTTGTTGTTACAAATTATCGAATCTAGGTTACCGAACAATTACATAAAGCGCAACGCCCCCTAAACAGGGGATACCCACACAATTCAGGCATGGTTTGTGGCGTGCGAAGTTTGGTTCCAGCGGGCAATTTTGCGCTTACACGCACAATAATCGCTGGCCACCGCGATCACGGTGACGGTGTGACATTTTGGGCAGCAGACATTCAGTTTGAACACAACTACTTGAATAAAATGAAAAAGCCGGCTGGGTCACCCCACCGGCTTTCTTTAAAATTTGGTCGGGGCGAGAAGATTCGAACTTCCGACCCCTTGCACCCCATGCAAGTGCGCTACCAGGCTGCGCTACGCCCCGACCGAGCCTGTAATTATATCGTGTAACCCGGATGAAGCTACGCGCTTAACATCGAAAGAATGCTTTTTAACTCGCTACGGATCTGCCGCAAGTCGATTGCACGCCCCGCCTTGTTCATGCGTGCCGGCAATGGTTCGGGAACATCAAGGCGGTTGCGGGCACCGTTGATCGTAAAGCCATGTTCGTACAATAATTCGCGGATACGGCGAATCAACAACACTTCATGATGCTGGTAATAGCGCCGGTTACCGCGCCGTTTCAGCGGCTTGAGCTGCGTGAATTCCTGCTCCCAATAGCGCAGCACATGGGGCTTCACGCCGCACAATTCGCTGACTTCGCCAATAGTGAAGTAGCGCTTTGCCGGAATTGCTGGAAGGCTACTGGTGGGCAGTATTTCCATTGAATGACTTCTCCACTAGGCTCTTTAATTTTTGGCTGGCATGAAAAGTCACTACACGGCGCGCGGTGATGGGAATTTCTTCGCCGGTCTTGGGATTGCGGCCAGGTCGCTGCGGCTTGCTGCGCAACTGAAAATTGCCGAAACCGGAGAGTTTGACGCTATCGCCATTCTCCAGGGCCAAGCGTATTTCTTCGAAGAAAGACTCGACCATATCCTTGGCCTCACGCTTGTTGAGACCAACTTTTTCGAACATTAAGTCCGCAAGTTCCGCTTTGGTCAGCGTCATCGTCATTTTATTGTTTATTTTCTGAGGGTTGCGCCATGTTTCTGTGACAGTGCTTCAACTATTTTCAACACGATTTGATCGCATTCCGAATCTGTTAAAGTTCTGGCAGTATCCTGCATAACTATACGAAACGCAAGGCTTTTCAGCCCACTGGCAAGTGTGTTACCGCGGTATACATCAAATAAGGCAAAATCGACCAAACTGGGGATTTCAAGGGTCTTTACCGTATCGATCAGTGTCTGGACAACAACGGCGTCGGGAACCATAACGGCAATATCCCGGCGCACGGCCTGCATCCTTGAGATGGGCCGATAATGTGGCGCCAGCCCCTCGCGGATTGTTTCTACGGCCAGCTCCCAGACCACCGGGGCAGACGGCAATTCATGTTTTTGCTGCCATTGCGGGTGTAATTCCCCGATAAAGCCGATTGTCCTGTCGTTGATACGTATGGCCGCCGCCCGCCCTGGGTGCAGGGCTGGATGTCGAAGCACCTCAAAACGCACCACCAATCCCGCCAGAATCGCTTCTACATCGCCCTTGATAGCGAAAAAATCGGCCTTGGCAGCTTTATCTTGCCCCCACTGCTCGGGTGATCTGGCACCATAGGCCAGTCCGCCGATGCGCTCCGGCTGGGCCTCGACTGAGGCCTCTGAACTCATGAAACATCGGCCGAGCTCAAATAGTTTCAACCGGGATTCGCCGCGATTCAGGTTATGTTGCAGGGAACCGATCAAACCACCGATCAGCGTTGAACGCATAACGCTCATTTGGCTGGAAATAGGATTCAACAGGGTTATGGGCGCCGGATTTCCGGCGAAATCCTGTTCCCATTCCCTGGGTACAAAACTGTAATTGATGACCTCCTGATAGCCCAAGCCGGCCACATTTCGACGCAACGCTGCCCGCGAACGCCGGGCTTCGCCGATACGAAGCATCGGTACTGTGGCCTTGGGCGGCTGCGCCGGCACTTTGTCGTAGCCGAAGATGCGCGCGATTTCTTCAATGAAGTCCTCCTCTATCGCCAGATCGAAACGGAAAGAAGGCGGCGTCACCAGCAATCCGGCGCCCGTATCGACAACGATGCATTGAAGTCGGCGAAGAATATTCGCCATCTCTCCTTGCGCAATTTTGGTACCGATCAGCCGTTCGACGCGTGGGGGTCGCACCAATACCGCCGACCGCCGCGGCAACTCGCCGTTCGCTTCCGTTACCGGACCTATCCGGGTATCGGGTGTACCGCAAATTTCCAGGGTCAGACGGGTGGCGTATTCAATGCCCGGACCAACCGACTCCGGATCCACGCCGCGTTCAAAGCGGAAAGCTGCGTCGGAATTGATCCCCAGCACACGGGTTTTACCTTGTATGACCGCGGGGTCGAAATAGGCGGACTCGAAAAGCACATTGGTCGTGACCGGCGTCACCATGCTGTCCAAACCACCCATCACACCGCCAATCGCCACTGGGCCGGCTTCGTCGGTAATCAGCAGCATGTCCGGCTGTAGAACCACCTGCTGTTCGTTCAGCAGCGTAATGGCTTCCCCAGGCAGGGGATAGCGGACATCGATACCGCCCTTCAGCTTGTCCAGATCGAAGGCATGCATCGGCCGACCATACGCCAGCGTCAGATAATTAGTGATGTCCACCAACGGCGCGATGGATCGGAATCCGGCGCGCTCCAGTCGGCGCTTCATCCACTCGGGGGTAGCTGCTTGCGCGTTGATATTTTTGATGACGCGTCCAAGGTAGCGACCACAGGCTTTGGGCGCGGAAATTTTTACGGGGCGCTTATCGTCCGACGTCGGCGTTATCGCATCGATATCCGGCACTTTTAGCGCGGCGCCGGTAACCGCGGCAAGATCGCGGGCGATGCCAGCCATCGACAGGCAATCGCCACGATTGGGCGTCAGCTTGAGTGTCAGGTAAACATCATTCAGGTCGAGGTAATCGCGGATATCCCTGCCCACCGGCGCGTCTGCCGGCAGTGCCAGCAGGCCCGCGTGCTCTTCGGAGATACCCAACTCGCGCGCTGAACACAACATGCCACGGGAATCGACCCCGCGCAGCTTGGCCTCCTTGATTTCAAGTCCCGGCAGCTTGGCGCCAACCAAGGCAACCGGCGCCCGCATGCCCACCACCACATTCGGCGCGCCACAGACAATCTGCAGCAGGCGGCCATCGCCGCTACCCACATCCACCTCGGTAACGCGGAGTTTGTCGGCATTGGGATGTGGCGCTACGGTTTTGACTTCGCCCACCACGATCCTGTCGAAAGCGGGCGCGACTGGCGAAATGTCCTCCACCTCGAGCCCCGCCATCGTCAGGGTGTGCGCAAGCTCATCGACGGACAGGTCGATCGCGACCAATTGCCTCAACCAGTTAACGGAAACTTTCATTGCATACCTTGTTAGCGAAACTGACTCAAGAACTTGATATCGTTCTCGAAAAAGAGGCGCAAATCATTCACGCCATATTTGAGCATGGCCAGACGGTCGAGTCCCATGCCGAAGGCAAATCCCGAGAATTTTTCCGGGTCGATCCCGCCGTTACGCAACACCTGAGGATGCATTACGCCGGCACCGCCAATTTCCAGCCATTTGATTTTGCCGCCCTTGTTCTCCCATTCCATATCGACCTCCACTCCCGGCTCGACAAACGGGAAATAGGACGGGCGGAAACGGATCTGCACATCATCGCGTTCGAAGAATGCGGCCAGAAACTGGGTCAGCGTGCCCTTGAGATCGGCCAGGCTGATGCCCTCCTCCACCCACAAACCTTCCAGCTGGTGGAACATCGGGGAATGGGTAGCGTCGTGGTCGCAACGATAGACGCGCCCGGGACAGATGATGCGAATCGGCGGCTTGTTGCCGAGCATGTGCCGAATCTGCACCGGCGAGGTATGGGTGCGTAGCAGGTTATTCGAACCTTCGATGTAAAAGGTGTCGTGCATCGAGCGCGCCGGATGATTTTCCGGCGTATTGAGTGCGGTGAAATTGTAGTAATCGGTTTCGATTTCGGGGCCGTCGGCTACCGCGAAGCCCATTGTGGCGAACAATGCCTCGATACGCTCTTGGGCGCGGGTGACCGGATGCAAGCCGCCCTGACCGGAGGTGCGCCCCGGCAAGGTGACGTCGACCGCCTCGTCAGCCAGCTTGGCTTCGAGCTCGGCGTTAAGGATGCGCGCCTTGGCGGCAGTGACAAGGTCGTCAACCTGATTTTTGATTTCATTGATGGCAGCGCCGGCTACCTTGCGTGCCTCCGGATCGAGCTTGCCCAGAGACTTCAATTGTTCGGTGATCGAGCCTGCCTTGCCGACGTATCTGGCCTTGACTTGCTCGAGTTCCGGCACGCTGGCCGTAGCTGCCAGAGTCGCAGTGGCTTCTTTCAGTATCGCTTGGAGATCGCTCATGGGTCGACTTTTTCGCTCATTGCAAAACAAAAGGCCCGCTCATTTGGGAAGCGGGCCTTTCGCGCGTTACCTTCAGATGCCGTTACGCGCTGCGGGCCGCTTTCGCCTGCTCGATAAATCGCGCGAACGCCGGCTTGTCCATCACGGCAAGGTCGGCCAGCACTTTGCGATCCACTTCAATCGCGGCCTTTTTCAGGCCATGCATGAAGGTGGAGTAGTTCATGCCGCCGGCGCGAACGGCCGCATTGATGCGGGCAATCCACAGGGCGCGGAACACGCGCTTCTTGTTGCGGCGATCGCGGTAGGCGTACTGCCCCGCCTTCATCACCGCTTCCTTGGCGATACGGAATACGGTACTGCGGCGGCCGCGATAGCCCTTCGCCAGATCCAGTATTTTCTTGTGACGCGCTTTGGCGGTTACACCACGTTTAACTCTTGGCATGTGTAATCTCCTTTACGCGTAGGGCAACATGGCGCGCACGCTGACCATGTTGGTTGCGTGAATTTCCGCCGAGCCGCGCAACTGACGCTTGGACTTGGTGGTTTTCTTGGTGAGGATGTGGCGCTTGAACGCCTGCGAGCGTTTGATCGAGCCCGAACCACGCGGTTTAAAACGCTTGGCGGCTCCACTCTTGGTCTTCATCTTCGGCATGGCCGAATTCCTTTCATTGCATTACCGCAGCAGGTGGCGAAAACCGATTCCGCGCTTGAAACCTGAAGACGGCTTGTTTGCGTCTTTCAACAACCGGGGAAACGCGCCCCTTGTGGCAAATTCCTAATGTTTCTTGCGGGGAGAAACCACCATGATCATCTGGCGGCCTTCCATCTTCGGGAACTGTTCAACCTGACCCAGTTCCGATAAATCTGCTTCCACCCGTTTCAGCAGGGCCATGCCCAATTCCTGATGGGCCATTTCCCGGCCGCGAAAACGCAGCGTAATCTTGGTTTTATCGCCCTCTTCCAAAAACCGTTTCAGGTTGCGGACCTTGATGTTGTAATCGCCATCATCGGTGCCGGGCCGGAATTTGATCTCCTTGACCTGAATCTGCTTTTGTTTCAGTTTGGCTTCGTGAGCTTTCTTGGCTTCGGCGTATTTGAATTTGCCGTAATCCATGATCCGGCAAACCGGCGGCACCGCGGTAGGTGCGATTTCCACCAGGTCCTGTTCAGCCTCTTCGGCCTGCCGTACTGCTTCAGCCAAGCTCACAATTCCAATTTGCTCGCCTTTCGGGCCAAGCAATCGAACCTCGGGCGCATTGATTTCACCGTTGATTCGAACTTCTTTTTCAGTAGCGATAAAACTCTCCCAAACATTGAATAAATTCTTGGGCAATTGATTCCAATTGCCTCAAGGGCTTGATACAAATTCTGCTGACAAGTCAGCTTCGCTGCTATTTCTTCGCGGCGATTTCTGCTGTCACGCGGGAAATAAAATCTTGCAGAGACATGGCGGGCAGGTTTTCACCCCCGCCTTTGCCGTCACGCACCCTTGCCGTAACGATACCGGCTTCTACCTCCTTATCGCCGAGAACCAGCAAATAAGGAACTTTTTGTACGCTATGTTCCCGAATTTTATAGGAAATCTTCTCATTCCGCAAATCCGCATGAACCCTTAATCCAGCGGCTTTCAGTCCGGCGATAACTTGCCTGACATAAGCGCTCTGGTTTTCAGTCACATTCATGGCCACCACCTGCAGCGGCGCCAGCCATAGGGGCATCGCGCCGGCATGGTTTTCGATCAGGATACCGATAAACCTTTCCAGTGAACCCACGATGGCCCGATGCAGCATTACCGGGACTTTACGGGAATTATCCTCGGCAACGTATTCCGCTCCCAAGCGGCCGGGCACCGAGAAATCGACTTGCATCGTGCCGCACTGCCAGGAGCGACCGATCGAATCCTTGAGGTGATATTCAATCTTCGGTCCGTAAAATGCGCCTTCCCCTGGTAACTCCTCCCATTTCGCGTCGCAGGCCTGCAAGGCTTCACGCAAGGCATTTTCGGCCCGGTCCCAGACGTCGTCTGCACCGATTCGTTTTTCCGGGCGCAGGGCAATCTTGATGGCGATTTCCTTGAAGCCGAAATCCTTGTAGACCTCAAGCGCCAGCTTGTTGAAGGCCGTGCATTCTTCCTGTATCTGTTGCTCGGTACAAAAAATGTGTCCGTCGTCCTGTACAAAACCGCGCACCCGTATGATGCCGTGCAGGGCGCCGGAGGGCTCATTCCGGTGACAGGAGCCGAACTCCCCATAGCGCAGCGGCAGATCCCGATACGAGCGCATATCCGAATTAAAGACCTGCACATGTCCAGGACAATTCATCGGCTTGATCGCGTAGTCGTGCTTCTCCGATTCAGTCGTGAACATGTTTTCTTTGTAGTTTTCCCAGTGTCCGGATTTTTCCCAAAGAGAGCGATCGAGAATCATTGGACAGCGAATCTCCTGGTAGCCATTGTCCTGGTAGACACGGCGCATGTACTGCTCGACTTGCTGCCAAATGGTCCAGCCCTTGGGATGCCAGAACACCATACCCGGCGCCTCGTCCTGCATATGAAACAGGTCCAGTTGCTTGCCGAGCTTGCGGTGGTCGCGTTTTTCGGCCTCTTCCAGCATATGCAGATAGGCGTCCTGTTCTTCTTTTTTCGCCCAGGCGGTGCCGTAAATGCGCGTCAGCATCTCGTTCTTGGAGTCGCCGCGCCAATAGGCGCCGGCGACTTTCATCAACTTGAATACCTTCAGCTTGCCGGTAGAAGGCACATGGGGGCCGCGACACAGATCGGTAAATGCGCCTTCGGTATACAGGGATACCTCCTGATCGGCCGGAATCGAGGCGATGATTTCCGCCTTGTAGGCCTCGCCAATCCCCTTGAAGTAGGCCACGGCCTCGTCGCGCGGCAGCACCTTGCGCGAGACCGGGATGTCCTGCCTGGCCAATTCCGCCATTTTCTTTTCAATCGCCACCAGGTCCTCCGGCGCGAAGGGGCGTTTGTAGGAAAAATCGTAATAAAAGCCGTTGTCGATCACCGGGCCGATCGTCACCTGCGCTTCGGGGAACAGCTCCTTGACCGCATAAGCCAGCAAGTGCGCCGTCGAGTGGCGAATGATCTCAAGCCCGTCGGCATCCTTGTCGGTGATGATGGCGAGCGCGGCATCCTTGTCGATGACATAGCTGGTATCGACAAGCTTGCCGTCGACCTTGCCGGCCAATGCAGCCTTGGCGAGCCCGGCGCCGATCGACGCAGCGACTTCGGCGACCGAAACGGGTTTATCGAATTGGCGGACGGATTTGTCCGGCAGGGTAATGTTAAGGGCGACCATGGAAACTCCTGGAACTGAAAACAAAAAAGCGCGGACGAGCCGCGCTTTTCAGATAAGACGAAAAAGGGTATGCCCGGTTATATCGATAATGAAAAGCGGCGAGTTGGCGGTGTCATAACCATGGTCTTGCCCGCAGTGAAGCGGCCCTTTCGCTTTGCTGCCCCGATGCGGAAATAGAGGCGAATTTGATTGGCTGTATTATAGCAAAACTATGAAACCAAACGACCTCAAAGCCACTTTCAAGTGGGACGATGCCCTCCTTCTCGACGACCAGCTCAGCGATGAGGAACGCATGGTGCGCGACCAGGCCCATGCCTACTGCCAGGACAAATTGCAGCCGCGGGTGCTCAAGGCCAATCGCGAGGAAGTGTTCGACCGCGAGATCATGAATGAAATGGGTGAACTCGGCCTGCTCGGCTCGACCATCGATGGTTATGGCTGCGCGGGCGTGAACCATGTCTGCTATGGCCTGGTGGCGCGCGAAGTCGAACGCGTCGATTCCGGTTATCGCTCGGCGATGAGCGTGCAATCCTCGCTGGTGATGCATCCGATCCACGCATACGGCAATGAGGCCCAGCGCGAAAAATGGCTGCCGCGCCTCGCCACCGGCGAGCTGGTCGGCTGCTTTGGCCTGACCGAGCCGGACGCCGGGTCCGACCCTTCATCGATGACCACGCGCGCCAAGAAAGTCGACGGCGGTTATTTACTGCATGGTGCCAAGATGTGGATCACCAATTCACCTGTCGCCGATGTATTCGTGATCTGGGCCAAGACCCCAAGTGACGACGGCAAGGAAGAAATCCGCGGCTTTGTGCTCGAGAAGGGCATGAAGGGATTGTCGGCGCCGAAGATCGAAGGCAAGTTCTCGCTGCGCGCCTCGATCACCGGCGAGGTCGTGATGGATCAGGTGTTTGTCTCCGTGGAAAATCTGCTGCCCAATGTCAAAGGACTGAAAGGTCCGTTCGGCTGTCTGAACAAGGCCCGCTACGGCATCAGCTGGGGCGCGATGGGCGCGGCGGAATTCTGCTGGCAGGCGGCCCGCCAGTACACCATGGATCGCATGATGTTCGGCAAGCCCTTGGCGGCCACCCAGCTGATCCAGAAAAAGCTGGCCGATATGCAGACCGAAATCACACTTGGCCTGCAGGGCGCGCTGCGCCTTGGCCGTCTGCTTGACGAAGGCCGTGCCACCCCGGAAATGATTTCGCTGATGAAGCGCAATAACTGCGGCAAGGCGCTGGATATCGCCCGCACGGCCCGCGATATGCACGGCGGCAATGGCATCGCCGACGAATACCACGTCATCCGCCACATGATGAACCTTGAAGCGGTCAACACCTACGAAGGCACCCACGATGTGCACGCCCTGATCCTGGGCCGTGCGCAAACCGGTCTCAACGCATTCGGCTAGCGTCGCGCCATTTATCGAGATCGCCGATTGACGCGCCTTCCCGGGCAAAAATGTCCGGAAGAGCGCATGGATAGGCGTTCTGCATGGTTTTCTCGTCCAGCGTGCCCGGTATTCGCCTGGATGGGCGATATCAGGCAAACCGCGCCGCGAGTTCTGCACTTCGTCGCCCAGGGCTTAATCGCCACCCGGGTATTCCGCATACTGCAGACTGGCTGGAAATCTTTCGGCCAGTCGCGTGACTTTAATGCGGAGAAACATCATGAATTGCAAATATATGAAACGGGCGGCGCTGCTGGTCGCATTGTTATCAATCGGCGGCACCGTCTGGGCCCAGGACAAGCCAGACTCTAAAACGGAAGCAAAAGCGGAACGCAAGGGCTTCAGCGCCGGTTTCGACATCAGCGATTCGGCCAATGCAAGGCAAATCGGTTTGCCCATTTATCCCGGCGCGAAGGCCAGCCGCGATGGCGAGAATGAATCCGCTGCCGCCAATTTGTCTGTCTGGGCCGGCGCCTTTGGCGCCAAACTGATCGTCATGAAGCTGGAGACCGCGGACAGCCCGGGGAAAGTCGCGGCGTATTACCAGGACGCGCTCGGCAAATATGGCATCGTCCTAGATTGCGGTAAAGACGCCGCCGCGGAAGACAGGAAAAAAAGCGCCGACGATGACACGCTTACCTGCAGCAAGGACAAGCCCGCCAGAAACGGCCAGTTGTACAAGGCCGGTACCAGGCACATGCAGCATGTAGTCGGTATCGAACCCTATGGCGCAGGCACCCGTTTCCAGCTGCTGTATCTGGAGGCAAAAACCGGGGACTGATCCCGGCCTGCCTTAATTGCACTTCGAACAGAGCCTGCACGCGCCTTTGCAAGCCCCTTGCTAACCTTTTCCCGGTCCCATCCGTCTAAGGTGGCATGTTCGCTTTCCTTCAATCCCGGCTTGGGCTGGACGAATTTCATCAGGTTCTGAGCAAGCGCAGCGGGCGCTGGTACAACGCCTGCCTGCGCATCACCCGCGATGCGCAGCTTGCCGAAGACGCCGTACAAGATGCGCTACTCAAGGCCTGGGGACAGCGCGACAAGTTCCGCGGTGCGGCCGACCTGGACACCTGGATACATCGCATCGCCCTCAATGCCGCCATCGATCTGCTGCGGCGCCGGCATCCCGTGGCGGACGAGGAAGCCGATCCCGATCTGCATGCCGCCCCTGCGCAGAATTCGCCCGAACAGCATTTCACCAGACAGGCGCTGAACGGTGACCTCAGCCTCGCGATGCAGCGCCTCACGGCGATGGAGCGCGAATGCTTCGTGCTCAAGCACCTGGAAGGCTGGCGCCTCGATGAAATCGCCGATCGGCAGGGCTCGACGGTGAACAATACCAAGCAGGCATTGTTTCGCGCCGTACGCAAGCTGCGCGCGGACATGAACGTATGGCGGGGTGAATGATGATTTCCGACGAAGATCTGCTGCTTTATCACTACGGCGACGGGCTCGATGCCGATGCGCACCGGCGTATCGCCACGGCACTCGACACACAAGCCGAGCTGGCGGCGCGCCTGCAAAAGATGGTGGCTGAACTTGATGCCACGGTCGCGACCGAGAGCGCCGTACCGGCATCCGCAATGCGGCGCTGGCAGGCAAGTCTGGAGCGTGCTGCCCGCGTCGACAACGGCGCGGACAGCAATATTTTGGCGCCTGCCCTGTCCGGCGCCAGTTTTTCCTGGCGCGCCGGCCTCGCCGCCTTCGGCGTGGTGCTGCTCGCCGCCGGTATCAGCCTGAGCATGTTTACGCCGCGGACCACGCCCGATCTCGCACCTGATGGCGACCCGAAGGTCTCAGCGACCGCGCTTGCAACCAATGACCCGGCCAATGGCGCCTCGCGCTACGAACGTGGCTTGCAATGGCATCTTGCGCAAACCGAACAGCTGCTTGCCGGCCTGGGCGCGGCAAGCCGTGAAGAACAGGCCGCGCTGATCGACAAGGCCATGATGCAAAACCGCCTGTATGCCATCGCTGCCGACCGCTCCCGGGAAGACCGGCTGGCGCGCGTATTGCGCTCGTTCAATCCGCTGCTCGAAAACCTGCTTGACGTACGCGGCGACAAATACGCGTTTGAAGGCGGCATTGCGCAACTGAACTTTGAATTGAAAGTGATGCAGGCAAGGTTGGCCACCGCTGCCCCCATATCGACCCGGCCTTTCGTGGCGCTCTAAACCGTACAAGGAGAATCCAATGCGACCCCAATCATTCACCTTCATCCTGGCGCCCTTGTTGCTGATCGGCGGCGTAGCCTCGGCGCAAACGCTACCCGAACCGCCTGCCCCCCTCGAACCGCCGACGCTGCAAATCGCGCAAAGCCAGCCGGAGCAGACTCGCGCCGAACGCCAGGCGGCGCGTCATGAATCGCGCCGCCCACCCACCGAGGAAGAATCGCTTGCCCTGGCGGCGATGGAAGGCCTGATGGCGCAGCCGCCCGAACGCGCGCTACCCGTGATCAAGAAAGTGCTCGCCGGCCAGCAAAGCAAACTGGTGAAAGAGCGCGCCCTGTTCGTGTTGAGCCAGATCGACCAGCCCGAGGCCAATGCCATGCTATTGGACTATGCCAGGTCAGCCAACAACCCCCTGCGCAACGAGGCGATTCGCATGATCGGCGTCGGCGGCAATGCCAAATCGCTGTCGGGACTGCAGGATATCTATGCCGGCGGCAATGCATCGGTCAAAAGAAGCGTGCTGGAAGCCTGGCTGATTGCCGGACGCAAGGCTGAGGTCTACCAAGCCGCCCTGAATGCCAAGTCGGAAGCCGACGCCAGCCAGGCGATCCGTACACTAGGCGCGATGGGCGCCGTCGATGAGTTGCGCAAGCTGGGCGACCAGAACAAGAACAGCCGCAATCTGCTCGAGGCTTATACGATCACCGGCGATCTGGACAGTCTGCGTAAACTGGCCGATGGCGCAAGCGATCTGTCGGTGCGCAGCGAAGCAATCCGCCGCATCGGCATCATCAACAGCGAACCGGCACGCGTGGCGCTGCGCGAACTATACGCCGGCAATACCGCGCCCCAACTGAAAGATGCCGTCCTGGAAGGCATGCTCATCAGCAACGACCAGCAAGGGGTGCTTGCCTTGTACCGCAATGCCAAAACGCCGGAAGAAAAACGCACCTTGCTGCGCACCCTGTCCATCATGGGCGGTGACGCCGCCTTGCAGGCCATCGATGCCGCGCTGGAGACCAGGAAATGATTGCCTATCGCCCTATCTTCCGCGCCCTTGGTCTTGCCCTTGCCCTGGCATGGTCGCCGGCATCGTCTGCGGCGACCGGCAGCGAGCTGCCCCTGCCGCGGGAAGGCTGGGCCAGCTGGCAGATTCCTGCCGCAACCGATGTGCCTGCCTGGTGCTGCTTCGGCGATCGTCGCAGCGGCATGCCGGCCATACCCCAGACTTGCCAGCTCGACGGCCGGGATCATGGATACGGTAACGGCGAGCGCCGGGAAACCACCACCGAGATGCGCATTTATGCACGCTTCCATGACGGCAAGCTCGAACGGGTGCGCGCATTGGCGGCAAGCTGTCCCGTGGCGACTGACACGGTCATCCAGGAACTCGGGAATGTATCCGTGGACGCCAGTGCGGGATGGCTGGCCGGCGTGATCGCGAACGATGCCACCAAGGGCGCCCGCGCCCGGCGGCTCGATATGGATGCCATGGCCGCACTCGCCACCCATCGCGGCGCCGGCGCGCGCGATGCGCTCAGCGCCATTGCGCGCAACGATGCCGATATCGAGCATCGCAAGGACGCCCTGTTCTGGCTGACACAGGTGCGCGGCGCCGAGGGTGCGGCTGTCGTTACGCCGTTCATGTTCGACGACGCCGATGCGCGCGTGCGTGAACATGCCGCCTTCGCCGTGGCACAATCCCGTGCGGTCCCTACTGCGTCATTGCTGATTCGGCAGGCCAGCGAGGACCGCAATGCGCAGGTGCGGTCGCGCGCCTGGTTCTGGTTGGCGCAAACCGGGGCAGGCGAAACCGAAACCGCCATTCGCGCCGCGCTGAAGCGCGAAGCCGATGCCGGTGTGCGCGAACAGGCCGTGTTTGCTCTTTCACGACTGCCGACCGAACGTGCCGTACGCGCCCTGGTGGCGGTGGCCGAAGATCAATCCTTGTCGCGCAATGAGCGCAAGCAGGCCATCTTCTGGCTGGGCGAGCAGAAATCGGATTTCGCGCTCCAGTATCTGGACCGTTTGTTGACGGCGAAAACGGCAGATCGATAACACCCGCCGGACATTTATTCCGCCGCCCGCTCCGTCGGCCTGACATTCAGGTATTTGACTTCCGGGGCGATGGCGCCGCGGATCAGCTTGACCATGCAGTCGCGCTGAATGCGGCTGGCATCGAGCGTCTGGTGCAGTCTGTCGATGGAATCGATGGCGATGCCGTCGACGCCGACGATGAGATCGTCGAGCTGCAGGCCGGCGCGCGCCGCCGGGCTTTCCGGGTCCAGCGATTGCACGCGCACGGCGGTGTCCTGATCCAACTCAAAAGCCAGCGCCACACGGCGATGCAGGGCCGCCGTACTGCCGCCGACGCCGAGGTAGCCGCGGCGCACACGTCCGTGCTGCATCAACTGCGGGATCACCCAGGCGGCGATATCGATGGCGACCGCGAAGCAGATCGATTGCGCGCCGCGAATGATGGCGGTATTGACGCCGATCGCCTCGCCGCGCGAATTCAGCAAGGGGCCGCCCGAATTGCCGGGATTCAGCGCGGCGTCGGTCTGGATCACGTCCGGAATCAATCGCCCGGTGCTGGCGCGCATACTGCGTCCCAGGGCGCTGATGATGCCGGCCGTCACCGTGTGTTCGAAACCCAGCGGATTGCCGATGGCAATGGCGATTTCGCCACGCTTCAGGCCCGCCGAAGTGCCCAGAGTGGTTGCCGGCAAGGTTGAGGTGAGCGGCCCGTCGATGCGCAGCACCGCGAGATCGGTGTCCGGATCGTCGCCGACCCAGCGCGCCGAAAACTGCTGGCCGTCGCTGAACGACACCCGGTAGCCGAGCTCCGCCGCACGCCGCGGCTGGCCCGCGCGCACCACATGCGAATTGCTCAGCAAATACCCGTCCGGCGTGAACAAAAAACCCGAGCCGCCGCCTTCACTGCGCCGGCCGCGGGCGCCGTCGCGCAGCAGATGCACCGCCGCCACACCGGCGCCCACGTGGTCCACCACCGCGCTCACGGTTTGCGAATACACATCCAGCAGAAACTGATCTTTTGCGCCCATTATCCGATCCTCAATGCAATCGTAAATCAGGCTGAACCGGGCAGTTTCAAGGGTGGCGCGGCGGGCATGCGAATAATGCCCGCAATGATTTAACATCACCCGTGTCCAAACCGCCGCAAGGATATTGCCATGCCCTATCTCATTCAACTCATCGACAAACCCGATTCCGGCAAGCTGCGCGCGGAGACGCGCAATGTGCATCTCGACTATCTGGACGCCAATAAGCACAAGCTGCTGGCCGCCGGCGCCCTGATCGAGGACGACGGCAGCGGTGGCAGCGGCAGTATTTACATCGTCGATACCGATGACCGTGCCGAAGCCGAGCGCTTCCTGGCAGGAGACCCTTTTCATCAGGTTGGATTGTTCGGCAAGGTGACGATCACGCGTTGGCGCAAGGCGTTTTTCAACCGGGAGCGCTTTGCCTAGGCGTATTCAAACTCCAGCATTGGCGCAGCTTCCAGAGCATTTTTGCCCGGGAAGCCGCACCAAATGGCGATCTGCGTTTTTTGTGCGTTAAAAGATCAACGCAATCGATGGTTCCGGCATTTCAAGCGGCTGGATAACCGCCGCCATCAGCGGTCGATTTCCTGCGTTTCATCCTTGTCCGGCGTCGACTCGTCGCAAGGGCATATTGGCGGCCGCGGCCGGAAAGTACATTACGCTTATGAACTGGTGGCGTCCCCGATTCGGGGATAGGCGCCGCTCCCTTGTCAGTGCGCAAAGGGCGATAATAACGGGCTGGGCGGCATCGATTTCGACTTGCCGTGCCGGGGAAAAAACTACTTCGGGAAATTCAGATAATGCTTCGTCACGTTTCACTGGCTTTGTTTTCGGCATTTTTCATGCTGACTCTGGCAGCTTGCAGCAAGGCGCCTGCCGCCGTCGATAAAAATGCCGCTTCCGCGCGGCCCCTGCTGCTTTCCCCGGAAGACCTGTTGACGGTGGCCAACAGCGCGCTGACCTCCGGTCCGACCATCACCGGCACGGTGCAGCCGGAACGCCGCGCCGATCTGCGCGCCGAGATATCGGCCGTGGTGCTGCAGGTGCTGAAGGAAAACGGCGACGTCGTGCATCGCGGCGATTTGCTGGTGCGGCTGGACGACACCGCCATCCGCGACAGCCTCGCCTCGGCCGAGGCATCGACCCGTGCCGCCGATCAGGCCTACGTCCAGGCCGAGCGCCAGTTCCAGCGCATGACCACGCTGCGCGCTTCGGGCATGGCCTCGGTGCAGGCGCTGGAAGACGCCGAGATTCGCCGCAACAATGCGCAAAGCGACCTCGCGGCCGCCAAGACCCGTGCGGTGCAGGCCCGCCAGCAACTGACGCGCACCGAAGCGCGTGCGCCGTTCGATGGCATCGTCAGCGACCGCAAGGTGTCGGCCGGCGACACCGCGCAGATCGGCAAGGAACTGGTCAAGGTCATCGACCCCAATAGCATGCGGTTTGAAGGACTGGTGTCCGCCGATCGCATCGGCGACGTCAGTGCCGGGCAGGTGGTGAATTTTCGGGTGAACGGCTATGGCGGGCAGATTTTTCTGGGCAAGGTCAGGCGCGTCAATCCCGCCGCCAATGCCACCACCCGTCAAGTCGAGGTGCTGGTCGATTTTGTCGGCAGCAAGCAGCCGAAGCTGGCGGGACTCTATGCCGAAGGCCATGTCGAGGCCGGCAGCACCAGCAGCCTGACCATCCCCGCCGCTTCATTGCTGCGCGACGGCGACAAGACCCTGGCCTGGCGGGTGAACGACAAAGCCCTGCAAAAGGTCTTGCTGGTGCTGGGAGACCGCGATGCGCGTACCGGCGATTTCGCCGTGCGCAGCGGGCTCAAGGAAGGCGATCAACTGATCCGCAACCCGACCAGTTCATTGAAGGACGGCCAGAAAATCGAGCTTGCGGTGCCGGTCAAGGTGGCGCCCATCGGCGATACCGCCTCGGCAAGCTCAGACGCGAGGAAATAAGCCATGTTCCTGTCCGATTTCAGTATCAAGCGGCCGATTCCCACGGTCGTCCTCATCATCATGATGATGTGCCTGGGCCTGCTGGCGCTGAAAAACCTGCGCGTCAACCAGATTCCGGATGTCGAGCAGCCGGTGCTGGTTGTCAACATCCCCTACCCCGGCGCCTCGCCCGAGACGGTGGAACGCGAAATCATCAATCGCATCGAAAAATCCCTGCAGAGCATCCCGCAGGTCTACCAGATCCGCGCCACCGCCAACGAAAGCTCCGCCTCGATCGTCATCATCTTCAACTTCAAGAAGAATATGATCGAAGCCTCGGACGAGGTACGCAACGCCATCGCCACGGTGCGTTACAAGCTGCCGGTGGAAATGCGCGAACCGATCCTGCAACGCGTCGACCCTTCCGCACAGCCGATCATGCAGCTGGCCCTGTCCTCGGGCAAGCTGAGCCATGCTGAAATCTCGCGTCTGGCCGAAGACACCCTGGCCGACAAGTTCCGCGGCATCGATGGCGTGGCCGTGGTCAGCGTCAACGGCTCGCTGCGCCGCGAGCTGTCGGTGTTGCTGCGCGCCGAGAAACTGCGCGAATACAACATCTCGGTGACCGAGGTGGTGAATGCCTTGCGCAACCAGAACACCACCGCGCCGGTGGGTCGCGTCAAGGGCACGCTGGACGAGCAAAGCATTCGCCTGGTCGGCCGCATCGAATCGCCGGCCGAGTTCGAGCAGATCGTGCTCAAACGCAGCGGCAATGAAGTGGTGCGCCTCGGCCAGGTGGCCACCATCGAGGACGGCTTCGCCGAATTGAACGGCTTCAGCGTGCGCAACGGCCACCCCAATGTCGGTCTGTCGATTACCCGTTCGCGCGACGCCAGCACCGTCAGCGTCGCCAACCGGGTGCGCGATCTGGTGGCCACCATCAACAAGACGCTGCCGCCCGAAACCAAGCTGGAAGTCACCCAGGACGGCGGCAAGGATGCGCAGAGCAGCCTCAACAATGTGATCGATTCGCTGATGCTGGGTGCGGTGCTGACCATTGTCGTGGTCTACGCCTTTCTCAATTCCTGGCGCTCCACCCTGATCACGGCGCTCAGCCTGCCGACCTCGGTGATCGCCGCCTTCATCGCCATATGGCTATGCGGCTTCACCCTCAATTTCATGACCCTGCTGGGCCTGTCGCTGGCGATCGGCGTGCTGATCGACGACGCCATCGTGGTGCGCGAGAATATTGTTCGCCACATGGAAAATGGCGAAGACCGCCGTACCGCAGCCAGCAACGGCACCGCCGAGATCGGTTTGGCGGTGGCTGCCACCACCTTCTCGATCATCGCCGTATTCATCCCGGTGGCCTTCATGCAGGGCGGCGCCGGCGAATGGTTCCGTCCGTTCGCGCTGACGGTGGCCGCCTCGGTGCTGGTCAGCCTGGGCATTTCGTTTACCCTGGATCCGATGCTGTCGGCCTACTGGGGCGACCCGGTCGGCTATGCGCACCAGCCCAAGAAAGGCCTGAGCCGCTGGCTGGCCACATTCAATACCTGGTTCGACCATCAGTCCGACCGCTACGGCAATGTGATCGCCTGGGCGCTGCATCACCGACGCTGGATGACCGTTATTGCCGGCGCGAGTTTCGTCGGCGCCCTGGCTCTGCATGGGTTCTTTGGCGGATCGAGTTTCCTGCCGGCCTCCGACAGCGGCACCATCGCGATCGATGTGCGCACGCCATCCAGCGCCAGCCTGGGATATGCCCGCCTGAAGGTGGAGAAAGCGGCCGAGCTGGCGCGCAACATCAAGGAAACCGTGGCCACCAACAGCACGGTCAATGCCAGCGGCGGCCGCGTTTATGTCGATATCGGAAAAAGCACGAACCGCAAGCGCTCGGCCATCGAGATCGCCATCGAACTGCGTCAGCAACTGACCAGTATCGTCGGCGCCGAGTACACGGTGCTCGACGACCTGAGCAATGGCGCGCGCAAGCCGGTGCAGATCCAGTTCTCCGGGCCGGACGCGCGGCGGCTGATGGCCATTACCACCGATTACATGGAAAAACTTTCCAGGGTGCCTGGTGCGGTCGATGTGGGCCTCTCGGAACAAGCGCCAAAAGACGAGTTGCAGATCGAACTCAACCGCGGCCTTGCCAACTCGCTGGGCATCTCGGTTGGCGATGCCGCCACCGCGCTGCGCGTGGCTTTCGCCGGCGTCGAAGTCGGCGACTGGGTCGACCCCACCGGCGAATCGCGCGATGTGGCGGTGCGCCTGCACCCCGACGACCGCGTCAGCGCGAGCAATATCGAGCGCCTGCCGGTGGCCGTGAGCGGCAGCAATATGATGGTGCCGCTGGACCAGATCGCCAGGATCACCATGGGCAAGGGTCCGGCGCAGATTCAGCATTTCGACGGCAAGCGCACGATCATTGTATCGGCCAATGTGCAGGGTCGTTCGCCCGGCGAGGTGACCAGCGACGCGCTGAAACTTGCCAGGCAGATCGATTTCCCGACGGGCTACGGTCTGGAATTGGGCGGCGCTGGTCGCGACCAGCGCGAACTGTTCACTGAAATGGGGATCGCGCTGGTCATGGGTATCGGCCTGATGTACCTGATCCTGGTGATCCAGTTCGGCTCATTCACCGCGCCGCTGGCCGTCATGCTGTCCCTGCCGCTGAGCCTGATCGGCGTGGTAGTGGCATTGCTGCTAACGCGCGGCACGCTCAATCTGATGAGTTTCATCGGCATCATCATGCTGATGGGCCTGGTGGCCAAGAACGCGATCCTGCTACTCGATTGCGCGCGCAAGGAAGAAGCGCAGGGCACGCCGCGCGAGGAAGCCCTGATGCACGCCGGGCGTGTGCGCCTGCGGCCGATCCTGATGACCACCTTCGCGCTGATCGCCGGCATGCTGCCGGTGGCCATCGGCCTCGGCGAAGGCGGCGAGTTCTACCGGCCCCTGGCCATCGCCATCATCGGCGGCACCGTTACCTCCACCATCCTGACCCTGCTGGTGGTACCGACTTTCTACGACAGCATCGAGATCGCGCATGACCGCATGGTCGCCAAATTCCATCGCCGCGAAGAGCGTTGGAATACTTTAGTTGCTTTCGTGATGACGTTTTTCGAAGCGCTGCTAACGATTATGTTTATACGCTTTGCGTATCGCATGGTTATCAATGACGAAATGGTTACCAAGTTTCGAGACCGCAGCGCGCGCCGGAATATCTATGTCGCATTCGGAATTACGTTTGTTGAAGCACTGCTTGTACTTGTATTGATACGCTTTGCCTATCGTATGGTTGTGAAAAGCATACATTGGGCACAAGCGCGTTGGCGCGGCAAAGGGAAGATCAACACATTGGCCAACGCAAACGATTGAAGACAGCTGGGGACGAAAAAAACGATGGCAGCGCCAACGGCATAAAAATCATAGAACGCCATTTGGCGCGCTTTTCTAGGCAAAAATGCCCCGGAAGGCGCGCCAATGCTTGAGTTTGCATTTTTTTATAGCACTTGCCGACAGGCAGGATTCAGCCCGGCTATCGTCACTACCCTGCCGCAGGAAACGCGCCACTAGGGGAAATCCCCAATTGTCCCCTGCTATGCCCTCGCCTAGAATCGGTATTCCCGCCGCAAAGGCCTGTTTCGCGAGACCCGCATGGATACCCTTACGCCGCCAGACGGCGTTGCCAACCCGCTGTTGAAACCCTGGGATACGCCCTACGGACTGCCGCCATTCGGCGAATTCGACGCGCGACATTTTGTCCCGGCCTTCGCCGCGGCCCTGAAGGCGCATCGCGCGGAAATCGACGCCATCCCCGCGCAGGCCATTGCGCCGAGTTTTGAAAACACCATTGCCGCGTTCGATAAAAGCGGACGGCTGTTGAACCGCATCAAGGCGCTGTTCGACAATCTCGCGTCCTCGGACACGTCGCCGGCATTGCAGGCCGTGGAGCGCGAACTGGCCGCACCGCTGGCCGCTCACGGCAATGCAATCTACATGAACGCCGGCCTGTTCAAGCGCATCGACGCGCTTCACGCCCAGAGTGCCTCCCTGGGTCTCGAAGCGGAGCAACTGCGCGTCCTGGAGCGCATTCATCTCGATTTCGTCCGCGCCGGCGCAAGACTGGCCCCCGCCGCCCAGGTCCGCTATGCGCAAATCATGGAGCGGCTCGCCGAACTCTCCACGCGCTTCACGCAGAATGTGCTGGCGGCCGAGGCCGGTTTTCAACTCGTACTGCGCACTGAAAAAGACATTGCCGGCCTGCCCGCCTCCCTGCTCGCCGCCGCCAAGAATGCCGCGCTGGAACGCGGCGTGAACGACGGCTGGCTCATCACCCTGTCGCGCTCACTGGTCGCCCCGTTCCTGACTTTCTCCGCGCGTCGCGATCTGCGGGAACAGGCATTCAGGGCCTGGACCCAGCGCGGCAGCGGCAATGGACTCGACAGCGATCCGGCCAACAATTTGCCGGTGGCGACCGAAATCATGCGGCTGCGTCTCGAGCAGGCGCGACTGCATGGCTATGACAACTATTCGGATTACGCGCTTGCCGACATGATGGCCGGCACTCGGCAGGCCGTGGATGATCTGCTGATGCGTGTCTGGAAACCCGCGCAAGCCCGGGCGGCCACCGAGTGCGCCGCGCTCAGGGAGATGGCGATAACATGCGGCGAGCGGGACAGCATCGAGCCTTGGGATTGGCGCCATTACGCGGAGAAGGTGCGGGCCGCCCGCTACGACCTCGATGATGCGACCATCAAGCCCTACTTTCCGCTGGAGCGCATGGTCGAGGCCGTATTCGATTGCGCGCGGCGCCTGTTCGGCCTGGCTTTCATCGAGCGGCCGCAAGTCCGCAGCTATCACCCCGACGTCAGGGTTTACGAGGTGCGCGACGGCAATGCCGCCAACCGCCTGATCGGTATTTTCCTGCACGACAATTTCGCCCGTGCCACCAAGCGCGGCGGCGCCTGGATGAATTCGTACCGGCTGCAAAGCCGCATCGACGGCAATGTGCTGCCGATCATCGTCAACAACAATAACTTCGCCAGGGGCGCGCCCACCTTGCTGAGCTTCGACGATGCCCGCACCCTGTTCCACGAGTTCGGCCACGGCCTTCACGGCCTGCTTTCCAACGTTCACTATGAACGACTGTCCGGCACGCGCGTGCTGCGCGATTTTGTCGAACTGCCGTCGCAATTGTTCGAGCACTGGCTGGGCGAACCGCAGGTGCTGAAGCGTTTTGCGCGCCACTATCAGACCGGGGAGCCGATTTCGGATGAATTGATCGGCAAGCTCACGCGGGCGCGCGCCTTCAACCAGGGTTTCGAGAATGTCGAATTCGTATCTTCGGCGCTGATCGATATGGCGCTGCACAGCTGCAACAATATGGATGGCCTCGATCTGAACCGCTTCGAGGCCGAGCAGCTGGCCCGCATCGGCATGCCCCGGGAAATCGTCATGCGCCATCGGCTGCCCCACTTCCAGCACCTGTTTGCAGGCTCAGGCTACGCCTCGGCGTATTACGTCTACCTGTGGGCTGCGGTACTAGATGCGGACGGTTTTGAGGCTTTCGTCGAAGCCGGCAACCCCTTCGACAGCGCGGTCGCCGGACGCTTGCGCAAATTCATTTATTCCAGCGGCAACACCATGCCGCCCATGGACGCCTATCGCGCTTTCCGCGGCCACGACCCGAAAGTGGAACCGATGCTGCGCAAAAAGGGACTGGTCGACGTTCCGGCTTGAGGTTAACGGCATTGCCCTGGTGTATCAGGCACGATTGAACGCCGTCGATTTTTTTTGCGGCATGGCTGCGAATCCACATGCGCCGCATGCGTCTTTGCCTTACCCTGTAATTTCCGATTGCCGCGCGCGAACCACAGGAGGCTACAGCCGATGGACGCCAAAGAACAGGCCAGGCACGATAGACAGCTGGCGACCAAGCAAGGTTATATCGACGAAATCCAGCGGGTGCGCGCGCAGCTCAAAGCAGGCAAGGTCAGCGCCGCCTATGCGACCGCCGTGGAAACCGAACTCGCCGGCAAGATCATTCGTCTGAACCACAGCCTGGGAATCAAATAAACGGAGCTTGGTGAAACGCGTGGACCCGCACAGATCGCGCCGTGGCTTAAACTCACGCTTTTCCCGGAGACCCGCCTCATGCGCAAGTTGATTCCCCTGCTGATGTGCGCCATTTTCTGTCTCGCGGCATTCCACCAGAGCTCGGCGCAGGCGCCTGCCGCGTCCGCCGCGGCGCCAACGGAAAAGCCGGCCGACAAACCGCTCAGCGCCCTGCCCTACACGCCTGGCCTGGATGCGACGGCGATGGACCAAGCGGCGGACCCCTGCATGGATTTCTACCAGTACGCCTGTGGCGGCTGGATGAAAAGCAATCCGATTCCCGCGGACGAAGCCAAATGGGATGTGTACCGCAAACTGACCCAGGACAATCAACGCTACCTCTGGGGCATTCTCGACAGCCTTGCCGGCAATACCGCCGGACGCAATGCGGCGCAACAGAAATCCGGGGATTATTTTGCGGCCTGCATGGACGAGGCCGCGCTCGAGCAGCGCGGCGCGCAGCCTTTGGCCGCGTATTTCGCCCGCATCAACGCCATGCGCAGCAAGCGCGATTTGCCGGCAGCGCTGGCGCAATTGCATTTGATGACGGCCGACGAAGGCCTGCTGTTCGGGTTCGGCTCGAATCAGGATTTCGCCAACTCAACGCGCGTCATCGCCTTCGCCAGCGCCGGTGGTCTCAGCCTGCCGGACCGCGACTACTACAGCAAGGAAGATGACAAATCGAAAGAAATTCGCAGCCAGTACCTGGCACATATCGCCCGTGTCTTCGTCCTGCTCGGCGATACACCGGAAGCCGCCGGCCGTGCCGCCACCACGATATTGGTGATCGAAACCACGCTGGCCAGGGCCTCGTTGACGCGCGTTGACCGCCGCGATCCTTACAAGCTGTTTCACAAGGTCGATGCCCGCGGCCTGCAGGCGTTGACCCCCGGTTTCAAATGGCGCGACTACCTGGCCGCCATCGGTCTGCAGCAGCTCAACACCTTCAATGTTACCGAGCCCGAATTCTTCAAGGCGGTGGACAAACTACTGGCGACCAGCCACCTGGACGACATCAAAACCTATCTGCGCTGGCATGTGGCCAGCGGCGCCTCGCCCTACCTGTCCGCGGCCTTCGTCAACGAGAACTTCAATTTTTTCAGCAAGACTCTGCGTGGTGTACCGGAGTTGAAGCCGCGCTGGAAACGCTGCGTGAGTCTGGTTGATGGCCAATTGGGTGAGGCACTGGGGCAGGAGTTCGTCAACCGCACTTTCAGCCCGGAACTGAAGCAGAAAACCCTGCACATGACCAGGCAGATTGAAGAAGCCATGGCGCAAGACATCAAGAGTCTTTCCTGGATGAGTGCCGCCACCAAGGCCCGGGCGCTGGAAAAATTGCATACCATCGTCAACAAGATCGGTTATCCCGACAAATGGCGTGACTACCGCGCTTTCGAGGTGCGGCGCGACGATTTTCTGGGCAATGTCGAACGCGGCACCCTGTTCGAGATGCGCCGCCAGCTCGCCAAGATCGGCAAGCCGCTGGATCGCGGCGAATGGGGCATGACACCGCCCACCGTCAACGCCTATTACAACGCGCAGATGAACGACATCAACTTCCCGGCCGGCATCCTGCAGCCGCCGCTCTACGACCCGAAAATGGACGATGCGCCCAACTACGGCAACACCGGCGGCACCATCGGCCATGAACTCACCCACGGCTTCGACGACGAAGGCCGTCAGTTCGACGCCAGGGGCAATCTGAAAGACTGGTGGACCAAAAAAGACGCCAAGGAATTCACCGATCGCGCCCAGTGCATCGTCGATCAATATGCGCAATACACCATCGTCGATGATATCAAGATCAACAGCAAGCTGACCCTGGGTGAAGACGTGGCCGACCTCGGCGGACTGATACTGGCCTGGGTGGCGTGGCAGGTCGAAGCCGCCGGCACCAAACCGGAAAGTCGCGACGGCCTGACGCCCGAACAGCGCTTTTTTGTGGGCAATGCGCAATGGGCCTGCGAGAACGACCGGCCGGAAAACCTGCGGGTGAAGGCGCTGACCGACCCGCATTCACCGGGCAAATATCGCGTCAACGGCCTGGTGGCGAATATGCCGGAGTTTGCCGCTGCCTTTTCCTGCAAGCCGGGCCAGCCGATGGCGCGCGAGAAACCCTGCAAGGTGTGGTAATCGCCTGAAGGGAGCGACAACACGATTTGGCGCTCCCTGCTTGTTGCCCCGAATCAGCGCCGCGGCGCCTGCCAGCCGCGCTGGATTGCCGCCTGTTCGCCTGTCGTATCCAGCGCCTCCCCGGCGATGTCGGCGTCAATCAAGCGCAGGATGGACTCCGGCAGGGCGCTGCCGGCCATGCGATAGCCTGCGCCCGTCTGACCGCCCGTTTTTTCGCGCGTCAGCAATTGGATACGCCAAGCGCCCTGATCGCGGCAGGCCAGTCCGGCACCCGCGCCATCCTTGAGCATGAACGCGCGGCAATACGCGCCTGATTTGGCGGAATAACTCAGTCCGATCTTGACCGGGCCGGCGCCTCCGGCATCCCCCGCCGGCTGCGCGTCCAGCGCTGCGGCCAAGGTGCCACGGGCCAGCAGCTGCCCGTCGTGCGCGCTGATCATCCCGGCGTCGCCAGCCGGCATGCTGCCGCGCCCCAGCATCACGCCGATCACCAGACTGGCAGCAATGCCGCCCAGCATCTGCCAGGACCATCCCGATGCCGCCGGCACTGCCTTCTTCGCCCGCGCACCGTCGAGGTTGAACACCTTGCCCGGCGCCGCGATACGATCGGAAACCGGGACAGCCTGGTGAACGGTTTCCAACAGGCGCGCAGGAATCGGTTCTGCCACCACCGGGCCATAAGCCGCGCGCAATTGATTGACCAGGGCGCGCTGCTGCGCCACCCGCGCGGCCAGCGCGGGATCGGCGGCCATGGCCGCATCGATGGCACGGCGCATGTCGCCATCGACTTCACCATCGACATAGGCCATCAGGCTTTCATCGGAATAGTTCATGCTTCGCTCACTTTCGGTTCGGACAGGATCGCCTGCAGGGCCTCGCGTGCCCGCGCCAGGCGGCTGGTCAGGGTGCCGACGGGAATATCTAACACCTCGGCGGCCTCCTTGTAAGGCAAACCTTCCACCAGCACCAGGCCGATCACCATGCGTTGATCCTCATTCAAATGCGCCATTGCGGTTCGCACCGCCATCGCCTGCACATGCGCTTCCATCGTTGCTTCGCCCACGTTTTCGCCGGCTTCCTCCGGCGCAAACACCCGGTCGTGCCGCACCCGCGACCGCACCTCGTCAATCCAGGCATTGCGCATAATCTGGAAAATCCAGCTGTCCAGGCGCGTGCCAGACTGCCATTGGTTCGCGCGGTTCAGCGCGCGTTCCAGCGCAATCTGCACCAGATCGTCCGCATCCTCCCGGTTACGGGCGATGGTGCGCGCGAAACGCCTCAATCGCGGCAGCAGGGCGACAATTTCGTCGCGGAAGGAATCCGCTGGCTGATTCATGACTTGTCAACTAAACGAACGGCGCAGGGATTTTCTTCCATGGCTGCATCGTTTAAGGTGAAAGCGGCGCGTTGCCCCAGCAACGGGTCGATGGCGGACAATATCGATATGACCATGATTTTTTTCAAATTTTCATCACAAAAACATTCGGCATCCGGGCGCGTTATTTTATGCGCAATCGCCGTCCTGGCAATGCTCGGCACAATTGCCGATGCCGCGGCCCAGATCAGGCTGCCGCCGGTCAGGCTGCCCACGCCGGGCATTGGCGGCCTGCCGGATGTGGTGACGCCCCTGCGCAATAGTGAACTCAGTGTCGAGACGCGCAAGCTCATCGATGCCCGCCTTGCCCGGCAACGCGAGCTGCTGCGCCAGAACGGGAATGTGCTCGAACTGGATCCTGCCGGCGCGCCGGTCCGGCGGGCACAGCTGCTCGCAATTGGCCCGTCTGCGCAAATCCTGGCGGCGATCGCCGCCGACGGCTTTCGCATCATCGGCGAACGCGAACTTGCCGAACTCGAGCTCAAGGTGTTCATCTTGCAGCCGCCGGCCGGCCTCGCCTTGGCCACAGCCCTGGCGCGTTTGCGCGGCCTCGATCCGGCCGGCACCTATGATTACAACCATATCTATAGCGATAGCGGCGTGATCGCGAATCGGGCATCGGCAACGCCAGGAAACGCGTCCAGCCGCGCCGTCGCTGACGCCGATTCGCCGGCCCCGACCAATCAATCGTTGCAGATTGGCCTCATTGATGGCGGTGTAGACCGCAGTCATCCGGTCTTGACCGGGATCGTCATCAAGCCATGGGGCTGCGCCGGAAAAAACATGATCAGCGCCCACGGCACCGCGGTCGCCTCCCTGCTGGTCGGCAAGGCCGGAAAATTCCAGGGCGTGATTCCGGGGGCCATGCTGTATGCGGCGGATGTGTATTGCGGCACCCCCACGGGCGGCGCGGTGGACAGCATCGTCGACGCGCTCGCCTGGATGGCACGCGAACATATCGCCGTCATCAATCTGAGTCTGGTCGGGCCGCCCAATCTGACGCTGGAGCGCGTGCTGAAAATTCTCATGGCGCGCGGCCATATCGTGGTGGCCGCCGCCGGTAATGACGGCCCCGCGGCGCCACCGCTGTACCCGGCAGCCTATGCCGGGGTGATTGCGGTCACGGCCGTTGACGCGCGCGCGCGGGTGCTGCCCGAGGCTTGCCGAGGACCTCATATCGCCTTTGCGGCGCCCGGCAGCGATATGGTTGCTGCCAGGGTTTCCGCCGGGGTTTCCTCGGGCGATGACGGACATTTGACCAATGTTCGCGGTACATCCTTTGCGGCACCGATTGTCGCCGCGATGCTGGCGCGCGAGTTGGGGAATCAGAATCGGAATCAGAATGCGGGGAATCCGGACCCCGCCGGGGCCGCGGCGGCCATTGCCGCACTTGTACACCAAGCCACCGACCTTGGCGCGCGCGGCCGCGATCCGATATATGGCTATGGGTTGGTCGGCATGGAATATCGAAACCTGCCCTGATTCGCGCAAATGGATCTTGTCGGGGTTTGAAAAAATAATTTGGATGCGATGGATTAAATCAACCAGCCCGGTCGTTTTTAGCTATGTAGGCTGCGGATGGTCCGCGGCTCCATAAGGAGAGACGATCATGAAATCCATTTCCCTGTTTGCAGGTGTTGTTGCTGTCGGTTCCGTCGCCATCACCCTGTCGGCGAGTGCCGGTCCGCTGGGCGGCGCAGCGGGATTCGCCGGACCCGGCGGTGCTATCGGCAGCAATATTGGCAGCAATATCGGTGGAAGCGTTGGCGCGTCCCGTAATGGGGCCGCCATTGGTGCCGGCACCAATGCGGCTGCAGCGGTACAAGGTTCGCAGGGCCAGCGCGGTGCCACTGCAAATGCCGCCGTGGACGGCAATGCCGGCGTCAGCGTCGACGGCCGCGCCATCGGCGACTTGCGTCGACGCGCCGTCAACACCGAAGCGCGCGCAGAAGGCACCGCCGTCAATGCTGCTGTAGCCGGCGAGCAACGCGCCAACGGCGTAGTCAATGCCACGCAAAATGCGGCGGGCGCGGCAGCCACCGGTGCAGCGCAAGCCGGTGCAAATGCCAATGCTTCCGCCTTTGAGCATGCCTCGCAAAACAGCGTTTTGCTGCGCACGAATGCCACCGGCGCAGCCAATGCAGCCACCACGGCACCCACCTTGCCCCAGGTAAAACCTGTGCACCCGGACGCTGCTGTCGAGGGCAAGGCAGGCGCCACCGCCAATGCAGCGGCCAAAAGTGCCGCAAACACGGCGGGCG
>DASWEY010000037.1:0-18397 GCA_036394575.1 Usitatibacteraceae bacterium
CTACAGGCCGATCTACATACTTAGTTCCATTATTTGGTTTTGACCCCGCACACGCCAATGGGCGGGCTGGTACGGAGCGAGCCACCTAAATTTAACGTTGAACCAAGTGACCCGATTCAACGCGATCCTCGTTAATGACTCTGCTGCTTATTGCTAAGCCCGGCGTTGAGGCCCACCGGTGCAGAGTCCAGCCGGTATTAAGCGGCTAGAGCGTAGTTTTCGTCGTTTGCGACTATGGATTTGCAGTTGTATTTACGAGGTGCTCTGCCCCTCGGTATGCACGGTTCTGCTTTGATGCCCACGTCGAAACCAGGTCGGCCCCGGATTCTGTGTGTGTTGCATTATCCCATAGATGGGCTTTAGGGGTGGTTTTACAAGACTGCACGCACTTAGAGCAGGGCGGCGATTTCGGCGGGGGAGCGGATCGCTGCGTGGGCATTCCAGGTGGAAGGATCGCTGCCGCCCAGGTAGCCGTACAGCGCGGCCACGCCGCGCATGCCTGCGGCCTGGGCGGCCTGGATGTCGCGCTCATCGTCGCCGATGTACAGGCAGTATTGCGGCTCGATGCCGATCAGTCCGGCAGCGTACAGCAGTGGGTCGGGATGCGGCTTGGCGCGGGCGCAGGTGTCGCCGCAGACAATGCATGCGGCAGTGATGTCGATGCCCAGCGCCCTTGCCAGCGGCATGGTGAAACGCGTGGCCTTGTTGGTGACGATGCCCCAGGCGATGTCGCGCTTTTCCAGCAGGCCCAGCAACTGCGGCATGCCGTTGAACAACCTGGTCTCGATACAGATGGCGCGCTCGTATTGATCCAAAAATGCATCGCGCAACGCGGCAAAATCGTCGTCGTCGGGGGTGATGCCGAAGCCGGCGCCGATCATGCCGCGTGCGCCTTGCGAAACAAAATCCCTCAGTTCGGCGATGGGCAAGGCCGGCAGATTGCGTGTGGCGCGGATGGTGTTGAGGGCACGCGCCATATCCGGCGCGGTATCGGCAAACGTGCCATCGAGATCGAACAGCACCGCGCGCGTGCGGCCGGCGGAAGGGCGCGCCATCGCGCTAGCCCGGCTTGCGGCAGGCGACGATATAGTTCACCGACACATCGTCGTTCAGCGCGTAACGCTTGCTGAAGGGGTTGTAACTCATGCCGGTAAATTCGCTGACCGTGAGCCCCGCATCGCGTGCCATCGCGGCCAGTTCGGCCGGAGTGATGAAACGGCGATATTCGTGGGTGCCCCGGGGCAGCAGGTTTAGCACATATTCCGCGCCGACAATGGCGAGCAGGAAGGACTTGGGGTTGCGGTTGAGCGTGGAAAAAAATACCCAGCCCCCTGGTTTGGCCAGGTCCGCGCATGCCTTTACGGTGGAGGGCGGCGCGGGCACATGCTCGAGCATTTCCATGCAGGTCACGCAATCGAACTGGCCGGGCTGCTCGCGCGCCAAGTCCTCGGCGGCGATCAGGCGGTAATCCACTTGCTGCCCGCTTTCCAGCAAATGCAGTTGCGCCACCTTCAGCGGTTTTTCGGAGAGATCGATGCCGGTGACGCTGGCGCCGCGCACGGCCATGCTCTCGGCCAGGATGCCGCCGCCGCAACCGACATCGAGGACGCGCTTGCCCTTGATGCCGACCAGCTTGTCGATATGATTCAGGCGCAGGGGATTGATCTCATGCAGCGGTTTGAATTCGCTGTCCAGATCCCACCAGCGCGAAGCCAGCGCACCGAACTTGGCAAGCTCGGCGGGATCGACGTTGGCATTGGCCTTGGTGTGGGCGGTTTGGGCTTGGGGGGTCATATCAGTGTTCTCGGAAGCGCTGTTGCCAGACGGCGGCCTTGGCCTTGAGCTCTTCCTGATCCAGTTTGGTCAGAACGCGATTATCCAGCAAGAGTACCCCGTTCACCCAGCTATGGCTTACATGCTCGCGACCGGCGGCGTAGAACAGATGCGAAGACGGGTCGTAGCAGGGCTGGGTTTCGATCGAAGATAGATCGATCGCCACCAGGTCTGCCGCCTTACCGGGCACCAGGGAGCCGATCTCGCGATCCCAGCCGAGCGCCTTGGCGGCGTTCAGGGTCGCCATTTCCAGCGCCTGCCATGCGGGCAGGGTGGCGGCGTCTCCGGACATGCCCTTTTGCAACATCGCGGCCAGCCGCGTTTCGGCCAGCATGTCGAGGCGATTATTGCTGGCGGTGCCGTCGGTGCCGATGCCGACATTGATGCCGGCTTCCAGCATTGCCTTGACCGGCGCAATCCCGCTGGCGAGTTTCAAATTCGATACCGGACAATGCGCCACATGCACGCCGGCGCGCGCGAACAACTCGATTTCCAGCGCATTCAGATGCACGCAATGCACGGCGATCAGGTTCGGTCCCAGTACGCCAAGACGGCTCAGGCGGTCTATGGGACGCATCCCGTGCTCCTGTATACCCTGGCTGACTTCGGCGGCGGTTTCGTGGACATGCATCATCACCGCGATGTCCATCTCGCTGGCGATGGTGACGATGCGCGCAAAGGTTTTGTCACTGACGGTATAGGGCGCATGTGGCGCGATCATCAGCTTGAGGCGCGGCTCGGCCAGGAACTCCTCGCGCGTGACGGTGCCTTTGGCGAGATAGGCCTCGGCGTCCGCGGCATAGGGCGTGGGGAACTCCAGCACGGCGCCACCGAGAGCGGCGCGCATCCCCGATTTGAGCGCCGCGCGTGCGGCGACGTCGTGATAAAAATACATGTCCGCGAAACAGGTAGTGCCCGAGCGGATCATTTCGGCGGTGGCAAGCTCGGTGCCGTCGAACACATACGACTCGGAAAGGTGCTTTGATTCCGCCGGCCAGATGTGATCCTGCAGCCAGGTCATCAGCGGCGTATCGTCGGCCAGGCCGCGCATCAGCGTCATGGCTGCATGCGTATGCAGATTGATGAGCCCCGGAATCAGCACATGGTTGGGCAGGGCGACGGCCTGCGCCTGCGGATATCGGTTGCGCGCCTCTCCGACCGGGAGCAGGGCTTCGATGCGGGTGCCCGTCATCACCAGACTATGGTGTTCGAGAACCTGACCGCGCGGCTCGACCGGGATGATCCAGCGCGCGTTAAGCAATGTGGTGTTTGATATCAAAGCTGGGACTTTACGAGGTTAATACGGCGTCACGTCGCCGCCGGAAATCGTGAGGAATCTGGAAAATCTGGAATGTCGCGCGCAAAAACAAAAAAGCCCCGCAGTGCGGGGCTTTTGAGTTTAAAGCAATTACTTTTTGCTTAAGCCCTTGAACTCGAGGTCCACGCGGCGGTTCTTGGCGCGACCTGCGGCGGTCTTGTTGCTGGCGACCGGCTGGGTGTCGCCCTTGCCGATGGTGGTGATTTTCGCAGCCGGGATGCCTTTGCTGACCATGTATTCCTTCACGGCTGCCGCGCGACGCTCGGAAATTTTCTGGTTGGCGGCCTTGTTGCCGGTGCTGTCCGCATGGCCGGTGGCGATGATGGTTTCAACATCCAGGGTGTACATTTTGGCCACGGCGTCGTCGATCGACTTCTTGCCACCGGGTTTCAGTACCGATTTACCAGTGTCGAACAGCGATTCGGCTTGCAGGGTGACGGTCTGCTTGACCGATGCCGGGGGAGCGGCAGGCGCAACCGGGGCCGGAGGAGCAACCGGAGCGACCGGCACGACGGGTTTGGCCGGTTCTACCGCAACGACCGGGGCGGGTTTGGGAGGCTCGACTTTCTTTTCAACGCAATCGGCATTGTCGATGCTGGTCAGCACCTGCACACATTGCCCCTGGCTGTCTTTGACGGCCTTGCCGCTGGAATCGAACAGGTTGGGCGTGACGCCGGCGGATGCGGCAGTCACGGCGAGCACCGACGCTGACGCAAGAATTTTGGCAATAAGGGCACTCTTCATTTCGTACTCCCAAGAGAATTAAAGATTTTTTTCGTTTCGGCGGGGATTGGGATCGGCTGCAACCGATATTAAAGCTTTTGATTTAAGCATTTAAGCAATTACCCGTAAATCATACACGATTCAATTTGGGGCATACAACCCGACCCCGGCGTATTCGCCACACATTTGCTGTCTGGGTTGCGGATTCGCAACAATCTGTTCGCGTTGATTCAAGACCACAATCCCTAGTGGAGACCATACTGAGGGCGCCCTAAGCGGTAGTGGTTTTGATACATCGACATGGCATTTTTGATATCGATATGTTAAATTAGTACGTTCCGCCAAGTGCAAATTCTCTAATAATCAATGGCTTGGCAAGCGATTAACGATACGAGAACCATAAGAGCCCTGCCGTGACTGAACCGCAACTGCCGCAATTCGCCAAAGAAACCCACCCGATCAGCATCGAAGAGGAGATGCGCACCAGTTACCTCGAATACGCGATGAGCGTGATCGTCGGGCGGGCGCTTCCGGATGTGCGCGACGGTCTCAAGCCGGTGCATCGCCGCGTGCTGTATGCGATGTTCGAGCAATCCAACGACTGGAACAAGCCGTTCAAGAAGTCGGCGCGTATCGTCGGCGATGTGATGGGTAAGTACCATCCGCACGGCGATACCGCGATTTACGACACCATTGTGCGCATGGCGCAGGATTTCTCGCTGCGCTACCCGCTGGTGCAGGGACAGGGCAACTTCGGCTCGATCGACGGCGACAACGCGGCGGCGATGCGCTATACCGAAATCCGCATGGCGAAAATCGCCGTGGAATTGCTGGAAGACCTGGATCGCGACACCGTCGATTTCGGTCCCAACTACGACGGCAGCGAGCACGAGCCGCTGGTATTGCCGGCCAAGTTCCCGAATTTGCTGGTCAACGGTTCCGGTGGCATCGCCGTCGGCATGGCCACCAATATCCCGCCGCACAATATGACGGATGTGTGCGACGCCTGCCTGGCGGTGCTGGACAACCCCCATATCGATATCGACCGGCTCATCGATATCGTCAAGGCGCCGGATTTCCCCACTGCCGGCATTATTTACGGCACCGACGGTGTGCGCGACGGTTACCGCACCGGACGCGGCCGCGTGGTGATGCGCGCCCGCACCCATTTCGAGCAGCTCGAGAAGGGCAGCCGCCAGGCGATCATCATCGACGAGCTGCCCTACCAGGTGAACAAGGCCTCCCTGCTGGTCAAGATTGCCGAGCTGGTGCGCGACAAGAAGATCGAAGGTATCGCGGATCTGCGCGACGAGTCCGACAAATCCGGCATGCGCGCGGTCATTGAACTGAAGCGTGGCGAAGTCCCTGAGGTCGTGCTGAACAACCTCTACAAGATGACGCAAATGCAGGACACCTTCGGCATGAACATGGTCGCGATCGTCGACGGCCAGCCGAAACTGTTGAGTCTCAAGCAGTTCCTCGAGGCCTTCCTGCGCCATCGCCGCGAAGTGGTGACGCGACGCACCGTGTTCGAATTGCGCAAGGCGCGCGACCGCGGTCATATTCTCGAAGGCCTGGCGGTTGCCCTGTCGAACGTCGACGAGATTGTAGAATTGATCAAATCTGCGCAGACCCCGGGCGAGGCCAAGACTAAGCTGATGGGCAAGGTATGGCGTTCCAAGCTGGTCGAGGAAATGCTGCAGCGTGCATCCGCGGCCAACCAGATCGAGGCTTATCGCCCCGAGGGCCTGCCCAAGGAGTTCGGCCTGCACAACGAAGGCTACCGCCTGTCGGATATCCAATCGCAGCGCATCCTGGAAATGCAGCTGCAACGCCTGACCGGCCTCGAGCAGGACAAGATCGTTGCCGAATACAAGGAAGTGATGGAGCGCATCACCGATTTGCTGGACATTCTTTCCAAACCGGAACGCGTCACCGCGATCATTGCCGGCGAACTGAAGGAGATCAAGGACAAGTTCGGCGACAAGCGCCGCTCCGAGATCGTGATCAACGGCCAGCAGATGTCGATGGAAGACCTGATCGCCAAGGAAGAAGTGATCGTGACCATGTCGCATGCCGGCTATATCAAGTACCAGCCGGTCGACGACTACCGTGCGCAGAAGCGCGGCGGCCGCGGCAAGCAGGCGACGGCGATGAAGGAAGACGATTTCATCGAGACCCTGTTCATCGCCAACACACACGATTACGTGCTGTGTTTCTCCAACAAGGGCCGCGTCTACTGGGTCAAGGTTTACGAGATTCCGCAGGGCTCGCGCGCCTCGCGTGGCAAGCCGATCGTCAACCTGCTGCAGATGCAGCCGGATGAAAAGATTTCCGCGGTATTGCCGGTCAAGGATTTCGTCGACGACAAGTTTGTGTTCTTTGCCACTGCCGACGGCACCGTCAAGAAAACCGCGCTGTCCGATTTCGGCAACCCGCGCAAGGCCGGCATCATCGCCATCGCGCTCGATGAAGGCGACAACCTGATCAGCGTGGCCCTGACCGACGGTAAATGCGATGTGATGCTGTTTTCCGATGAAGGCAAGGCGGTTCGCTTCGAAGAAAGCGATGTGCGCTCCATGGGTCGCGATACCCGCGGCGTGCGCGGCATGAACCTCGCCAAGGGGGGCAAGGTCATTGCCATGCTGGTGGCCGAGGACGAGCAGCAGACGGTGCTGACCGCGACCGAAAGCGGCTACGGCAAGCGCACCCGGATCGCCGAATACACCCGTCATGGTCGCGGCACCCAGGGCATGATCGCCATCCAGACCTCGCTGCGCAACGGTCGTGTAGTGGCCGCGGTGCTGGTGCGTCCGGAAGACGAGATCATGATGATCACCACCGGCGGCGTGCTGATCCGCACCAAGGTCAAGCAGATCCGCGAAATGGGCCGCTCCACCCAGGGCGTGACCCTGATCAAGCTGGATGACGGGCAGAAACTGTCCGGCCTGCAGAAGATCGTCGAGACGGATGAAGACGAGACCGAACCTGCCGCATAAGCCTGCCTGAATTCACCCGATCCGCCATAAAGAAAATCACCGACGTGGTCCATCGCGCAATCAATTTTTCGGCGGGTCCGGCCGCGCTGCCTGACGAAGTGCTGAAACAGGCGCAGGCCGAGTTGCTCGATTTCCGCGGCACCGGCATGGGCGTGATGGAAATGAGCCATCGCGGCGAGGTGTTCATGGCGGTCGCGGCCGAGGCCGAAAACGATCTGCGCGAGTTGCTGGCGATTCCCGCCAACTACAAGATTTTGTTTCTGCAGGGCGGCGGTATCGGCGAGTTCGCCGCCGTACCCCTGAATCTGCTGCGCGGCGGCGCCAAGGCGGATTACGTCAACACCGGCACGTGGTCGACCAAGGGCATCACGGAAGCAAGAAAGTACTGCGAAGTGCGGGTTGCCGCCAGCGCCGAGGACCGGCACTTCACTTACGTTCCGGATGTTGCGGCATGGCAGGTGCGAAGCGACGCGGCCTATTTGCACATCTGCACCAATGAGACCATTCACGGCGTGGAGATGCCTTTCACCGCCGCGCCGCCGGACTTCGGCGTGCCCCTGGTCTCGGACATGTCCTCGCATATCCTGTCGCGCACCATCGATGTATCGCGTTACGGCTGCATCTATGCCGGGGCGCAAAAAAACATCGGCCCTTCCGGCCTGGTATTGGTGATCGTGCGCGAGGATCTGCTCGGCAAGCCGCACCCGCATTGCCCCAGCTTCATCGATTACAGCCTGCAGGCCAAGAATGGCTGGATGTTCAATACGCCCAATACCTGGGGCGTATACCTGGCCGGGCTGGTGTTCAAATGGTTGAAGGCGCAGGGCGGGGTGGCGGCCATGGAAAAACACAATATTGCCAAGGCTGCGCTGCTTTACGGGGCAATCGATGCCAGCGGCAGTTTCTACCAATGCCCGGTGGCGCGTGCCGATCGTTCGCGCATGAATGTGCCGTTCCGGCTCGGCAGCGATGCGCTGGACGCCGAATTTCTGCAAGGCGCCGAGGCGCTGGGGTTGTCGCAGCTGAGGGGCCATCGTGCCGTGGGCGGCCTGCGTGCCTCGATCTATAACGCGATGTCCATCGACGGCGTAGCAGCCCTCGTGAATTATATGCAGGCATTCCGGCAGCGGCATGCATAGCGGGCGCGCGGAATTTCGGGTTTAATGAATCTGCTGCTGCACCGCCGTCAACGTCCCTTTCTGCACAATTGTTGCAACCCCCCGCGCCTGCGAGAGCGCCGATATGACCGATAAAGCCATCAACACCAGTCCGGATAATTCTGCGGACTTGAGCAGTCTGCGCAATGAAATCGATGCACTGGACAAAGTCATCCTGGGCAACCTCAATGCCCGCGCCGCGCTGGCGCGCAAGGTCGGCTCGCTGAAAATCGGCCAGGCCTATCGCCCCGAGCGCGAGGCCGAGGTGTTGCGCCGCATCATGGCGATCAATGAGGGGCCCCTGCCGGACGAGGTGATGGCGCGCCTGTTCCGCGAAATCATGTCGGCCTGCCTGGCGCTGGAGCGGCCGATCACGGTGGCCTATCTGGGACCGGCGGGCACCTTCAGCGAGCGTGCGGCGATCAAGCATTTCGGCGAGAGCGCCGATACCCAGCCCTGCGTGAGCATCGACGAGGTCTATCGCAGCGTGGAATCGGGTGCCGCCGATTTCGGCGTGGTGCCGGTGGAAAACTCGACGGAAGGTGCGGTCGGCCGCTCACTCGACCTGATGCCGCAGACGCCGCTCAAGACCTGCGGCGAAGTATTGCTGCGCATCCATCATCATCTGATGTCGAAGAGCATCATCGACAAGGCCGGCTTTGCCGATATCAGGCGCGTGTTTTCGCATGGACAGTCGCTGGCGCAATGCCATGAATGGCTGAACGCCAATCTGCCGCATGCCGAACGCATTTCCGTGGCCTCGAATGCCGAGGCCGCGCGCCGTGCCTCGCTGGAACCGGGATCGGCGGCGGTTGCCGGCGAGATGGCGGCGCAGCATTACGGCCTGACCATTCTCGCTTCGAACATCGAGGACGAACCGAACAACACCACGCGCTTCCTGGTGCTGGGCAATTACGATCCCAAGCCCTCGGGCAGGGACAAGACTTCCCTGGTGCTGTCGGCGGCCAATCGCGCCGGCGCGGTTTACGAAATGCTCACCCCATTTGCCACGCGCGGGGTGTCGATGAGCAAATTCGAATCGCGGCCTTCCAAGATCGCGGTCTGGGAATATCTGTTCTTTGTCGATATCGACGGCCATTACGCCGATGCCAATGTCGCCGCCGCCTTGCAAGA
Source organism: Usitatibacteraceae bacterium (assembly GCA_036394575.1). Lineage (GTDB taxonomy): Bacteria > Pseudomonadota > Gammaproteobacteria > Burkholderiales > Usitatibacteraceae > UKL13-2. The sequence continues at coordinate 9,165 of DASWEY010000037.1, forward strand.
GGTCGAAAAGATCGCCGGCTATGTGAAGGTCCTCGGCTCCTATCCTGTTGCGGTGTTGTAGCCCGGCGGTCCTGTCAATCCCGTTTCTGCCTGTCCTGGCGCGCCAGGAATCAATCGAAAGCTGTCTGCAATGAATCTGAGTGAACTCGCCCCCGAATACATCCGCGATATCGCGCCCTATCAACCCGGCAAGCCCACCTCCGAACTGGCGCGCGAACTTGGCCTGAATCCGGCCGATATCATCAAGCTGGCCTCGAACGAAAACCCGCTGGGTGTCAGCCCGAAAGCGCTGGCCGCCATGCAGCGATTGCTGCCGGAACTGGCGCTGTATCCCGATGGCAACGGCTTTGAGCTGAAAGCCGTCATTGCGCAAAAATTCAGTGTCCAGCACGACAATATCGTGCTCGGCAATGGCTCCAACGATATCCTCGAATTGGCGGCGCGCACCTTTCTCACCGCTGGCGAATCCGCTGTTTACGCGCAGCACGCCTTTGCGGTTTATCCCCTGGTGGTCAAGGCGATGGGCGCGCGCGGCATCGAGGTGCCGGCGAAAAATTTCGGTCACGATCTGGAGGCCATGCTCGCAGCCATTGAACCGAACACCAAGCTGCTGTTCATCGCCAACCCGAACAATCCCACCGGCACCTTCATCGACCCGGCCGTGCTGCGCGCCGCACTCGCGCGCGTGCCGGCGCGGGTGCTGGTGCTGATCGACGAGGCCTATACCGAGTATCTGCCGCCGCATTTGCGCGCCGATACCGCCGGCTGGATACGCGGGATGCCCAATCTGATCGTCTCGCGCACCTTCTCCAAGGCCTATGGCCTGGCGGGATTGCGTGTGGGCTATGGTCTCGGCAATGCCGAAGTGATCGGCCTGATGAATCGCGTGCGCCAGCCCTTCAATGTCAATCAGCTGGCCTTGACCGCGGCCGCCGCGGCCTTGAACGATGCGGAATTCCTGGCGCGCGGTTTCAATACCAATCAGCGCGGCATGGCGCAGATGATTGCAGGCTTCAAGCAACTGGGCCTTGGCTACATTCCGTCGTTCGGCAATTTTGTGTGTGTCAAGGTCGCGGTCGGGGAAAATTCGGCCGGCCCCATATTTCAGAAGCTGCTCAAGCAGGGCGTGATCGTGCGCCCCATTGCCAGCTACGGCATGCCGGAGTATCTGCGCATCTCGATTGGCACCGAAGCCGAGAACGCACGCTTCCTGAAGGCGCTTGCACAGGCCCTGCATGACTGAAGTGCAAAAAATGAGAGTCCAGCATTGGTGCGGGTTTCCGGACAAAAAAGGCTGGAAACCCGCACCAATGCTGGAGTTTGATATTTAGATGGAACGGCGCATTGTCATTATCGGTCTCGGCCTGATCGGCGGCTCGGTCGCGCTGGCGCTGCGCAACGCCTGGCCGACCGCCGCCATCACCGGTATCGATCGCGATGCGGCCAATCTCGACGAGGCGCTGCGCCGCGGCGCCATCGATGCGGTCGGCGATCCTGCCGCAGTGCGCGATGCGGATATGGTCCTGCTCGCGGTGCCGGTGCGGCAATTGCCCACGGTGCTGGCGGCTATTGCCCCGCACCTTCAGGCCGCTACCGTGATCAGCGATGTCGGCAGCACCAAGCAGGATGTGGCCGCCGCTGCGCGCGCTGCATTGGGCGAACGCGTTCGGCAATTTGTGCCGGCGCATCCGATTGCCGGCCGCGAGCACAGCGGCATGGCCGCCGCCGCCTCGGAGTTGTTCGAGGGCCGCACCGTGGTGCTGACGCCGCTGGCCGAAAATCGCGCCGCGGACGTGAATCGGGTGAAAGCGATATGGCAGGCCTGCGGTGCGCGTGCGGTCGAGATGACGGCGGGTGCGCACGATGAAATTTTCGCGGCGGTCAGCCATTTGCCGCATATGCTGGCCTTCGCCCTGGTCGATGAATTTGCGGCCCGCGCCAATGCGCGCAGCCTGTTTTCCTTTGCCGCTTCCGGCTTCCGCGATTTCACGCGCATTGCCGGCTCCTCGCCGGAAATGTGGCGCGATATCGCCCTCAATAATCGTGCGGCGCTGGTCGCCGAAATGGACCGCTATCTGCAACATGCCGGCGCACTGCGCGACGCCATCGCCGCCGGCGACAGTGCCGCCATCGATGCGCTGATGCAGCGCGCCCGGCTGGCGCGCGAACACTGGCTGGCCGGCGAGCTGGATCATTTCCGGGATGAATCCGCGTGACGGCAGCTCGTCCTGACATACTGGCCCTGGGTCCCTTGCGGCACGCCGGCGGCACGGTCATCCTGCCGGGTTCGAAAAGCATCTCCAATCGCACCTTGCTGCTGGCGGCGCTCGGCGACGGCAATACCGTGGTCGGCAATCTGCTCAAGTCCGACGATACCGAAGTGATGCTGGCGGCGCTGGGCAAACTGGGCGTCGGCATCAAGGCGCTGGGCGGACAGGATTTCCAGGTGAACGGTTGCGACGGTCGTTTTCCGGTTCGCGAGGCCGCTTTGTTCCTGGGCAATGCCGGCACCGCCTTCCGCCCGCTGACCGCCGCCCTCGCGTTCCAGCAGGGGCATTACACGCTCAGCGGCGTGCCACGCATGCACGAGCGTCCGATCGGCGATCTCGTCGACGGCCTCGCCGAACTGGGGGCGCGTATCCATTACCTGCACAATGTGGGCTATCCGCCGCTGGACATCCGGCCCTTGCAGCCGCGCGCGGTGGCGCGCGTGAAAGTGCGTGGTGATGTGTCCAGCCAGTTCCTGTCGGCGCTGCTGATGACCTTGCCGTTGCTGAAACGCGAGATCACGGTCGAGGTTATCGGTGAACTGATCTCGAAGCCCTATGTCGAGATCACCCTCAATCTGCTGGCGTGCTTCGGCATCGCGGTCGAGCACCGGGGCTGGCATGAGTTCGTCATCCCCGCTAACGCCTCATATCGAAGTGGCGGCGAAGTCGCAGTCGAGGGCGATGCGTCGAGCGCCTCGTATTTTCTGGCGGCCGGCGCCATCGCCGGTGGGCCGGTGCGCGTCCAGGGCGTGGGCCGCGGCAGCATTCAGGGCGATGTGCGCTTCGCGGAGACTCTGGTGCAGATGGGGGCAAAAATTTCGATGGGCAACGACTGGATCGAAGCCTCGGCCGCCGGAAAATTGCGCGCCATCGACGCCGACCTCAACCACATTCCGGATGCGGCCATGACCATCGCCATGCTGGCCCTGTTCGCCGAGGGCATCACCACCATCCGCAATATCGCCAGCTGGCGGGTCAAGGAAACCGATCGCATCGCGGCCATGGCCGCCGAATTGCGCAAGGTCGGCGCCGCGGTGGAAGAGAGCGCCGATTTCATCCGCATTACACCGCCGCAAAAATTGATTGCCAATGCCGAGATCGATACTTACGACGATCACCGCATGGCCATGTGTTTTTCGCTGGTGGCCTTGGGCGGCGTGCCGGTCACGATCAACGATCCCGGCTGCGTGGCCAAGACCTTCCCCGATTATTTCGCCGCTTTCGCCAGCATCACCCGTTAAGGACATCCCGTTACATGAGTTCATCGCCCGCACCGGTTATTGCCATTGATGGCCCTACTGCCTCCGGTAAAGGGACGGTCGCCCAGCGCGTCGCGACGGAATTGGGGTTTCATTACCTCGATAGCGGCGCCCTGTATCGTCTGGCAGCGCTGGCGTCCATCCGCCAAGGCATCGTTTTGAACGATGAGCCGCGTGTTGCCCAGCTTGCGCGCCGCCTGGATATTCGTTTCGATGGCGACAAGATTCTGCTTTCGGGCCAGGACGTTAGCGACGATATCCGCACCGAGGCGATCAGCCAGAGCGCATCCGTGGTGGCTGTTTTGCAGTTGGTGCGCGAGGCCTTGCTGCAGCGTCAGCGCGACTTTCGGCAGGCTCCTGGCCTGGTTTGCGATGGGCGTGATATGGCCTCGATTGTTTTCCCCGACGCCAGCCTCAAGATATTCCTCACCGCGAGCGTGGAAGCGCGCGCCGAGAGAAGGCTTAAGCAGTTGATCCAAAAAGGAATGTCTGCCATAATAGGCGACGTTGTGAAGGAATTACGCATCCGGGATGAACGCGATATGAATCGCCCGGTGGCGCCACTGAAGCGTCTGGACGACGCCCAACTGCTTGATACAACAGGGATTTCCGCCGATGAAGCGGTGGCAAAAATCCTCGATTGGTACCGCAAAATCAAGTAGGTGATTGATCGTGAAGCGTTTTTTCCGCTTGACGGCCGTTCTTGCTCCGCAGCATTATGTTTTTTGCCAGGTGCCGGGTTTCACTTTGAAATACCGGTGTTGATAAATCGTCGCCGCCTGCCGGTGTTTAGGTTGTTTACTTAAATACCGGTTTCCGCAAGGCAAGCGACCTAACCCCGAAAGTGCAGTTTCTTATGTCAGCAACCGCCCAATCCCCCGCAACAAAAACGATGCCCCCGATGGACAGCTTCGCCGCGCTCTTTGAAGAGAGCCTGACCCGCCAGGAAATGCGTGTCGGCGAAATGATCACCGCCGAGGTCGTGCTCGTTGATCAAAACATCGTCGTGGTAAACGCCGGCCTCAAATCCGAGAGCGTGATTCCCGTCGAAGAATTCAAGAATGACAAAGGCGAACTCGAAGTCAAGGTTGGCGACTTTGTCACGGTAGCCATCGAATCCCTGGAAGACGGCTACGGCGCCACCAAGCTGTCGCGCGATCGCGCCAAGAAATTGTCTGCCTGGCACGATCTCGATGTCGCGCTGGACAAGGGCACGATCATTACCGGCATGGTGTCCGGCAAGGTCAAGGGCGGCCTGACCGTGATGGTCAATGGCATTCGCGCCTTCCTGCCCGGCTCGCTGGTCGACACCCGCCCAGTCAAGGACACCTCGATGTTCGAAGGCAAGGAACTCGAGTTCAAGGTCATCAAGCTCGACAAGAAACGCAACAACGTCGTGGTGTCGCGCCGCGCCGTGATGGAAGCCTCGGCCGGTGTCGAACGCCAGGCGCTGATGGAAACGCTGAAAGAGGGCGCGGTCGTCAAGGGCATCGTCAAGAACATCACCGACTACGGCGCATTCGTCGACCTCGGCGGTATCGATGGCCTGCTGCACATCACCGACTTGGCATGGCGCCGCGTCAAGCACCCGTCCGAAGTTCTGACGGTGGGCGATGAAGTCGAAGCCAAGATCCTGAAATTCGATCAGGAAAAGAACCGCGTCTCGCTGGGCATGAAGCAGCTGGGCGAAGATCCCTGGGTGGGCCTCGGCCGCCGTTACCCGCAGGGTACGCGTCTGTTCGGCAAGGTGACGAACCTGACCGACTACGGCGCATTCATTGAAATCGAAGCCGGTATCGAAGGCTTGGTGCACGTCTCCGAAATGGACTGGACCAACAAGAACGTGCATCCGGCCAAGGTGGTTTCGCTGGGCGACGAAGTCGAAGTCATGATCCTCGAGATCGACGAAGAACGCCGCCGCATCTCCCTGGGCATGAAGCAGTGCATGGCCAATCCCTGGGACGAGTTCTCGATGTCCCACAAGAAGGGCGAACGCGTCAAGGGCACGATCAAGTCGATCACCGACTTCGGCGTGTTCATCGGCCTGCCGGGCAATATCGACGGCCTCGTTCATCTCTCGGACCTGTCGTGGAATGTGCCGGGCGAAGAAGCCGTCAAGAATTTCAAGAAGGGCGACGAGCTGGAAGCCGTGGTGCTGGCCATCGATGTCGAGCGCGAGCGCATTTCGCTGGGCATCAAGCAGATGGACGACGATCCCTTCAACAGCTATGTGGCGCTGAACGACAAGGGCGCGCTGGTCAAGGGCAAGGTCAAGACCATCGACGCCAAAGGCGCCACCATCGCCCTGACCGACGAGATCGAAGGCTATCTGCGTGCTTCCGAAGTGTCGCGCGAGCGTGTGGAAGACATGCGCAGCCACCTGAAAGAAGGCGACGAGATCGAAGCCGTGATCGTCAACGTGGATCGCAAGACGCGCAACATCAATCTTTCCATCAAGGCGAAGGATGCTGCCGATGAGAAGGACGCAATGAAGAAAATGGCCGATGAAGGTCCGAACAACGCAGGTACCACCAATCTGGGCGCGTTGTTGAAGGCGAAGCTGAAGCAAGGCAGCGACAGTTAAGTACGGGATAAGGCAGAAACGTGCATGCGGTGTTTGCGGGCCGCTGAATCCGGTCCGCAAACGCCAACTGTATCCCCGCTTGATGGTCTGCACCTGCGCCTAGGCGCTTGCAGGCAGGGCATAACAATTTGAAATTGGATCACCCCCGTGAAATCCATGACGAAGTCTGAACTTATCGAGATTCTGTCGGCGCGGCACAGCCAGCTGGCGCCCAAGGATGCCGAGCTCGCGGTCAAGACGATGCTCGATGCCATGGCGCATACCCTGGCGCACGGCGACCGCATCGAAATCCGCGGCTTCGGCAGCTTTGGCCTGAACTATCGGCCGCCGCGTACCGGGCGCAATCCCAAGACCGGCGAAAAGGTGCAGGTGCCGAAGAAGTACGTGCCGCACTTCAAGGCGGGCAAGGAGTTGCGCGAGCGGGTGGATTCGATGGATCTGCCGGATGCACCGCTGAACGACGCCGCGCAGTAAGGCGGCCATGAACAGCTGAACCGGCCGGATGTGGAAACGCATCCGGCTTTTTTTTGAACGCTTTTCCGCGTTTTTTCTATTTCGGTTGCCAGTCGCGCTTTTTCGTGTTTTTTTGCGTGGATGCGGCGCGACATACAATGGCAGCCGTGTGCAACTGCAGGATTCGACCCTATGCAGATTTTGATCTGGATCATCCGTGTCGTCGTGGTCTTTTTATTCGTCTGGTTTGCGGCCAAGAACGCCGACCCGATCACCCTGCGCGGCTATCTCGATGCCACGCTCACCGCGCCGCTGGCGCTGATTCTGCTGGCGTTCTTCGGCGGCGGCCTGCTGCTGGGCCTGCTGGCTTCGCTGACCACGGTGTTCCGCCTCAAGCGCGAAGTGCGCAAACTGAATCGCGCGCTGCAGCATAAAAAACGCGACGAAATCACCCAGCTGCCGCCTGATTCCACGCAAGCGCCCAAGCCAGCGCCATGAACTTCGACTGGAGCTGGTTGCCCTGGATTCTGCTGGCCGCGCTGGCGTTCTTTGCGGCCGGCTGGCTGGTGGCGCGCGTCGATCTGAAGCAGCTGCTGAATGAATCGCGGGCCCTGCCGCAGTCGTATTTTCGCGGCCTCAATTTTCTGCTGAACGAGCAGCCCGACCAGGCCATCGAGGCGTTCATCGAAGTCACGCGTTCCAACCCCGAGGCCGTCGAACTGCAGTTCGCGCTGGGCAGCCTGTTCCGGCGCCGCGGCGAAGTCGATCGCGCCATTCGCGTCCATCAAAGCCTGTCCGAGCGCAGCGATATTTCGGTGGAGCAGCGCACCAATGCGCTGCTGGCGCTGGCGCTGGATTACCAGAAGTCGGGCCTGCTCGACCATGCCGAGCGCATCCTCGCCGACCTCGCGGCAAAGAGCGTCGGCACGCCGGCGCAACAACAACAGACCCTGCAACTGTTGCTCGATATCTATGTCCAGGAAAACGCCTGGCAAAAGGCGATCGATGCCGCGCAGCGGCTGGCGCTGGGGGTAGGGCCGGGCGTCACCCCGGGCGCGGCGCGGGTGATGCGCGCGCATGCCAAGGAGATCGCCAATTTTCATTGCGAACTCGCGGCGGAAGCCTTCGCGCGGGGCGATCGCAGCGAAGCCGGGCAGCAGCTGGACGCCGCCGCGGCCGCCGACGACAAGGGCGTGCGCGCCCATCTGATGCGCGGCGAGTGGCAAGCGGCCGATGGCGCGCATGAGGCCGCCATTGCCACCTGGCGAAAGATCGAATCGCAGGATCCAAGCTACATGGGATTGGTGGCGCAGAAGCTGCTGCAGAGTTATCAGGCGGTTGGCCGTGCGGGCGAGGGCCTCGCCTATCTGCGCGAACTGCAACATCGCCATCCGGCCATCGATTTGCTCAATGTCATCTTCAAGGCGACCCTCGATAGTGCCGGTGCGCAGGCGGCCTATGAGTTGGTGAAAGACGATCTGCGCGCCAACCCCACGCTCGTCGGGCTGGATCGACTGCTGGAGGCGCAAGTGCTGGCCGCACCGGAGGAGCGCAAGGCCGATCTGGTGGTGCTCAAGGACTTGGTGCATACGCATTCCAGTCGTCTGGCCGTTTATCTGTGCAAGCAATGCGGCTTCAAGGCCAAACAATTCTATTGGCACTGCCCGGCCTGCGGCGGCTGGGAAACCTTCCCGCCGCGCCGCACCGCCGAATACGACACCGCCGACCGCCATCTGGTGCGTTCGCAAGTGGAAGGCTGAGGAGAAATTCCGTTGAGTCATAAACCGATCATCGTTGCGCTCGATTACGCCAATACCGCCGATGCCCTGACCCTGGCGGCGCGCCTCGATCCCGCCCTGTGCCGCGTCAAGGTGGGCAAGGAACTGCATACCGCCGGCGGCCCGCAGGTAGTCGACGCCCTGATGGCGCGCGGCTTCGAGGTGTTCCTCGATCTTAAATTCCACGACATCCCCAACACCGTGGCCAGCGCCTGCAAGGTTGCGGCGGCACAGGGCGTGTGGATGATGAATGTGCATGCCAGCGGCGGTAAAAAAATGCTGGCGGCGGCGCGCAATGCGGTCGATGCCGTCAATGGAAAGAAGGCGCTGCTGATCGCGGTGACGGTACTGACCAGCCTGAGCGAGCAGGAGTTGGGCGAGATCGGCCTGGGCGCGGATATGCAGTCGGCGGTGCTGCGCTATGCGCAATTGACCGCCGATGCCGGGCTCGATGGCGTGGTTTGTTCGGCACAGGAGGCGGCGGTGCTCAAGGCGCGCTTCGGCGCCGGCTTCAGACTGGTCACGCCGGGGATTCGCCTGGCGGAAGACGCCAAGGGCGACCAGGCGCGCGTGGTCACCCCGATCGACGCCATCAAGCTTGGCGCGGATTATCTGGTGATCGGCCGCAGCATCACCCAGGCCGCCGATCCGATCGCGACGCTGCATAAAATCAATCAAGAACTGCAATCACTGGAAGCGACATCATGAAACTCACCATCATCGGCACCGGCTATGTCGGGCTCGTCACCGGCGCCTGCCTGGCCGACGTCGGCAACCAGGTGCTGTGCCTGGACCTCGACCCACGCAAGATCGACATCCTCAAATCGGGCGGCATTCCGATCTATGAACCCGGCCTCAAGGAAATCGTCGCCAGCAATGTAGCGGCGGG
>DASWEY010000038.1:0-41762 GCA_036394575.1 Usitatibacteraceae bacterium
ACCCTTTTCATGTGCGCGGTTATTTTCCTCGGCATCGAAATGCCCATGCGCACATGCTGCCCGCCGCGACCATCGCGATCCAGGAAAACCAGACCGGTATGTCGAGAGTTGCGATATGCACCGGCCATTGATTGAACGCCCGCACCGCCTGAATCACGGCCACAACGCCGAAGACCGCACCTGATACGACGAGATAGTTATTCGACATGGTCGCACGTCCTGTTTATGTAATGACACCTGGCGCAGAGCGGGATCAACAAGCCCACTCCAGATTTTCCTCCTCGTTCCCGCCATCAAGCAAGGCCATGAGGTCCCGCAACGCAGCATTTGCTATACAGGAGGCCCGGGGTTCAAGCCGCCAAAATTCATAGAACGCCATTTGGCGCGGCTCTCCAGGCAAAAATGCCCCAAACACCGCGCCAATCCTCGATGTTCCGTCCCGCAGAACCTGATGCGAATCAATGGGGCGAAGGCGCCGAAAGCTCTATGCTGTAAGCTCAAATCCAATAAAAACACTTCGGAGGAAGACCGTGAAGCTGACACTCAATGTCAACGCGCGCAAGCAAGTGGTAACCCTTGCGCCCGAGACCCCACTTTTGTACGCCCTGCGCAACGACCTCAAATTCAACGGCCCCAAATTCGGCTGCGGCCTCGCCCAGTGCGGCGCCTGCACGGTGCATATCGACGGCAAGGCGGTGCGTTCCTGCATCACGCCGGTGAGTGCAGCGATCGGCAAGAAGATCACCACCATCGAAGGGCTCGGCACTACGGACAAACCGCATCCGGTGCAGGCCGCCTTCATCGCCGAGCAGGCCGGGCAATGCGGTTACTGCCTCAATGGCATGGTGATGGCGACGGCCGCTCTGCTGAAGGAAAACAAGGACCCGAGCGACGCCGAGATTCGCGCCGCGCTTGATGGCAATCTCTGTCGTTGCGGTTCGCATGTTCGCATCCTGCGCGCGGTGAAGCGCGCCGCCAAGGCCATGCAGGGAGGTGCCGCATGAGCACGCTCGCGCAACCTTCGCGCCGTGCTTTTTTGCAGGGCGGCGGCGCCATCGTCGTCTCCTTTGCGTTTCCGCGCTTGAGCTTTGCGCAGACTTCGACGCCGAAGGAAAAACTGGGCCTGTATGAGGGCCTCGATTCCTGGCTGGCCGTTTCACAAAATGGTGATGTCACGGTGTTCTGCGGCAAGGTGGAATTGGGCACCGGCGTCACCACCGGGCTTTCGCAAATCGTCGCCGAAGAGCTGGATTTTCCGGTCGCGCGCATTCGCATGATCATGGGCGATACCGCCATCGTTCCCGACCAGGGCACCACCACCGGCAGCAAGACCACGCAGATGGGTGGGCCGCAGTTGCGTCAGGCGGCGGCCGAGGCGCGCGCGGTGTTGAATGAACTCGCTGCGGCGAAGTTGGATGTAAGCGCCGATGCGATCGCGTTTCGCGATGGCGTCGCTGTCGTCAAAGCCGATCCTGCGAAAACGGCGACGCTCGCCGAGCTGATCGGCGGCAAACGTTTCGATCGCAGGATGACCAAAAAGGTCAAGGGCAAGGCGATTGCCGATTACACCGTGGTCGGCCAGCCGGTGCCGCGCGTGGATCTGCCGGCCAAGATCGCCGGCTCGTTCGAGTATGTGCACAATGTGCGCCTGCCGGGCATGCTGCATGGCCGCGTGCTGCGGCCGCCGGTGATGGGTGCCACCCTGGTTCGCGCCGACGCCGGCTCAATCAAAAAATTCGGCGCTCGTGTGATCGCGCGCGGCAATTTTGTCGGCGTGGTGGCATCGCGCGAGGAAGCCGCCATCGCCGCCGTGCGCGCCCTGAAAGTCGAATGGGCCCTGCCGACGGAGGCCCCCATCGGCAATGATGTCCACCGCGAATTGCGCACCTATCCCAGCGAAACCCAGGCGGTGAAGGCGAACGGCGATGTCGGCGCGGCATTCCCGCAGGCGGCCAAAATCATCAAGGCCAGCTACCTCACCCCCTTCCAGATGCACGCTTCGATCGGCCCCTCCTGCGGGCTGGCCGATGTGCGCGACGGCAGCGCCACGGTGTGGTGCGGCACCCAGCACAGCTTCGGCCTCGTCACGGCGGTGGCCAAGGTACTCGGCATTCCGGCCGGCAAGGTGCGCGTGGCCTGGACCGAGGCCTCGGGTTGTTACGGCCATAATGGCGCCGACGATTCCGCCGTCGATGCCGCGCTGCTGTCGCAGGCGGTGGGCAAACCGGTACGCGTGCAGTGGATGCGCCATGACGAGCACGGCTTCGAGCCGAAGGGCCCGGCGATGGCGATGGATCTCGCCGCCGGCCTCGATGCCGAAGGCAAAATCGTCGCCTGGGATTTCATCAATATCACCTCGACCCACAGCACCCGCCCTCGTCATCAGCCCGGCAATACTCTCGGTGGGCAGCTGACCGGCCACGCCCCGGCCTACGAACTTTCCAACGGCGGGCGCAATGCCGATGTCACCTACGAATTTCCGGCCAAACGCGTGCGCATCCGCTATCACCAGTCGAGTCCGCTGCGCCCCTCGGCACTGCGCGGCCTGTCGGGCTTTCAGAACACATTCGCCAATGAATCCTTCATGGACGAGCTGGCGGCCGCCGTCAACGCCGACCCGGTGGCGTTCCGCCTGAGTTATCTGAAGGACGAACGTGCGCGGGCCGTCATCAATGCAGTAGCAAAGCTCGCAGGCTGGGATGGCGCCGCCACGAAGAGCAAAACCGTCGGCGACGTTTCGAGCGGTCGCGGTATCGCCTTCTGCCAGTATGAAAATGAAAACGCCTATGCGGCCGTGGTCGTCGAGGTCGAGGTGAACCGCGCCAGCGGCCAGGTCAGCGTGACAAAAATGTTCGCCGCCCATGATTGCGGCCTGATTGTGAACCCCGACGGGGTGCGCAACCAGGTCGAAGGCTGTCTGATACAGGGCATGAGCCGCGCGCTGTTTGAGGAAGTCGCATTCGACCGCAGCGGCGTCACCGCGCTGGACTGGACCGCCTATCCGATCGCACGGTTCGCGGATATTCCGCAGGTGGTGGAAGTCGAACTCATCAGCCGGCCCGACAGGCCTTCGGTCGGCGCCGGCGAGGGAGCGACCTGCCCGGTCGCCGCCGCCATCGGCAATGCCATTTTCAACGCCACCGGCGCACGCCTGCGCCAATATCCCTTCAAGCCGGAACGCATCAAGACCGCACTCGCCAACCTTCGATCCACTGGAGACGCTGCATGAGAAAATCCCTCGCCTTTCTGTCCTGCCTCGGCTTGACGCTGTCGGCCTTGGTGCCGGTCTTTGCCGATGAGTTGAAACTCTATGCCGCCGCTGGCGTGAAATCGCCGCTGGTTGAAGCCGCCCGGGATTTTGAAAAAGCCACCGGCCACAAGATCGTCATGGAGTTCGATCCCGCCGGTACGGCCGAGAAAAAATTCATCGACGATCCCAAGGCCGCCTTCCTGATCACCGCGGAGCAACGCATCAGTGACGCGGAAAAAAGCGGCAAGCTGAAAAACGGCCTGACCACCATCATCGGCGATACCGTCGGTGGTTTCGCCGCCACGCCGGGCCAGCCCAAGCCCGACATTTCCACTCCGGAAAAACTGCGCGCGGCATTGCTGGCCGCACCGCGCATTGTGTTCTCGGATCCGGCCCGCGGCGCCACCGTGGGCGCCCATTTCATGAAGGTGATTGAAGCGCTGGGCATCAAGGACGAAGTGCTGAAAAAGGCCGTGCTGGCCAAGGACGGTATCGAGACCATGCATATGGTGCTCGACGGCAAGGCCGATCTGGGCATCACCCAGCTCAGCGAAATCATGCAGTCGAACCGCGCCGCCCTGGTCGGACCATTCCCGAAAGAATTTGATCTGGCCACGACTTACGCGCTGTGGCTGCACAATGACGCGCCGGCCGCCGCCAGGGATTTTGTCAAGCTGATTACCAGCCCGGCGGAACGCGCCAAACTGGTTGAACACGGACTGCGCCCGCCAGCATAGAATAGGCGGCATGCTGGCCGCGTTCACCTTACTGCTGGTATTTCAGACTATAGGCGAGGTGCTGGCGCGCGTGCTGGCACTGCCGGTTCCCGGTCCCGTCATCGGCATGGCGCTGCTGTTCGCCTGGTTGACCATTCGTCGCGGCCCGTCCGGCGAATTGCGCAGCACCGCTACCCAGTTGCTGTCGCACCTTTCCCTGCTGTTCATTCCCGCCGGTGTCGGGGTGATGCTGCATTTCGAGCGCCTGCGCAGCGAATGGCTGCCGATCTCGGCCGCGCTGCTCATCAGCACCACCGCGACCATCGCGGTCAGCGCATGGGTGTTGAATAAACTCAAGCGCAAGACGCCCGCGCCATGATGCCGACGGCAATACCCAATGCGCCCAGTGCGGCACATGAAGTCTGGGTCTACCTTTCTTCCTCGCCCCTGTTGTGGCTGACCCTGACCCTGATCGCCTACCAGGGCGCTTATGCCCTTTATCGTCGCAGCAATTTCAACCCCCTGCTGAACCCGGTGGCGCTATCCGTCATCGTGATCGTCGCCACCCTCAAGCTGAGCGACACCCCTTATCAGCTCTATTTCGACGGCGCGCAGTTTGTGCATTTCCTGCTAGGCCCGGCGGTGGTGGCACTGGCCATTCCCTTGTATGCGCAATTCGAACATCTGCGCCGCGATGCCCTCGGCATCGTCGTCGCATTGCTGGCCGGCGCGGTCACTGCGGTCGTCACGACGATCGGCGTGGCCTGGGCATTGGGCGCCAGCGATACCACGCTGCGCTCCCTGGTGCCGAAAAGCATCACGGCGCCAATCGCGATGGGTATCAGCGAAAAGCTCGGCGGCGCGCCCTCGCTGACGGCGGTGCTGGTGATCGCCACCGGCATCATCGGCGCGGTCTGCGCCAAATACATCCTGAACGCCCTGAAAATTTCCGATCATGCGGTGCGCGGATTTTCGGTCGGCGTGGCTGCCCATGGCATCGGCACCGCGCGCGCCTTCCAGGTCAGCGAGCAGGCCGGCGCCTTTGCCGGACTGGCGATGGGGTTGCACGGGCTGATTGCCGCGATCGGCATGCCCTTGCTATTGTTGCTGTGGCCACGCTAACACTACCCCTGATGACTTCACCCACGCGGCGCACCGCTTCTGGTACGCACTGGCACGCACCTTGCTAACAAAGAGTCTAATATGCGCTTGCATCGCGCCTTCAAATTGCAGCATGCCGTTGTGAAAACCATTTGAAATCACCGATAAGGGTCGGATAATACTTATGAGCAAACAGGATGGTGGGCAGGAATTGATCAGCCGACGCGCGCTGTTGTCGATGATCGGCAAGGTGGCCGGCGGCAGCGCGATGTATACCGCGATGAATGCCATGGGGTTCGCGGCCGAATCGCCCTACGCAGGGCGCCTGAACTTGCAGGGCGCGCCCAAGGGCACCACGATTCTGGTGCTGGGCGCCGGGGTCACCGGTCTGGTGGCGGCCTTTGAGTTGCGCAACGCCGGTTATCAGGTCAAGGTATTGGAGTACAACAATCGCGCCGGTGGTCGCGCATGGACATTGCGCGGCGGCGATGAATACACCGAACTCGGCGGCTTCACGCAGCGCTGCGAATTCGACAAGGGGCTCTACATCAATCCGGGGCCCTGGCGCATTCCTTATCATCACTACGGCATCCTCGATTACGCCAAGCGTCTGGGCGTGCCGCTGGAGCCCTTCATACAAGTGAATTACAACGCCTATCTGCATTCGAAAAAAGCCTACGGCGGCGTGCCGCAGCGCTTTCGCCATGTGCAGACCGACTATCAGGGCCACGTCGCCGAATTGCTGAGCAAGGCGGTCAACAAGAACCAGCTGGATCAGGCCGTCACCACCGAGGACAAGGAAAAACTGCTGGCCTCGCTGCGAAGCTGGGGCGCGCTCGACAAGGACAATCGTTACCTTGCGAGCCACGAATCCAGCGGCCGCCGCGGCTACGATGTGCCGCCCGGCGGCGGACTGATGCCGAAACCGGTGCCGTCCCAACCGCTGGCATTGAGTGAACTGCTCCAGTCGGGCCTGTGGGCGCATCTCGCACAGGGCAATGACCAGACCCATCATTCGGCCATTTTCCAGCCGGTCGGCGGCATGGACCAGATTGCCCAGGCGATCTACCGTCAGGTGGCCGATTTGGTGCAGTTCAATGCCAAGGTCACCAAAATAGAGCAGAGCGAACGCGGCGTGACCGTCAGCTACACCGATTCTGCCGGCGGCAATCTGCAACAGACCAAGGCGGACTGGTGCGTCTGCACCATCCCGCTGTCGATTCTCAGCCAGATCGATATCACGGTCGGCGCCGCCATGCTCGACGCCATCCAGGCAGTACCCTACGAAGCTTCGGTCAAGGTCGGGCTGCAATTCAAGCGTCGCTTCTGGGAGCAGGACGACTCCATCTATGGCGGCATTTCCTATACCGATATGCCGATCCAGATGGTGTCCTATCCTTCCACAGGCTACGGCAGTCCAGGCAAGGGCGTGATGCTCGGCGCCTATATCTGGGGGCCGAACGCCTACGAATTCACCTCGCTGGAGCCGAAGGAACGCGTGCGTCTCGCCGTTCACTACGGTTCAAAAATTCACCCGCAGTATCTGCAGGAATTTGAAACCGGTGTGGCCGTGGGCTGGCACCGGGTGCCCTGGACCAATGGCTGTTTCGGCAACTGGTCGGAGGCGGCGCGCACGCAGCACTACAAGAATCTTTGTCAGATCGACGGACGCATCGTGCTGGCCGGCGAGCATGCCTCGCTGATTCCGGCATGGCAGGAGGGCGCGGTACTGTCTGCGCACGACGCCATCAGCCGTCTGCACGCGCAGATCAAATCTAAAGCATGACTGGAGAATCGACCGTGAAAGCGATTATTTTCTGCCGCGCACTCGCCCTGCAGCTTGGTTGCGCAACTCTGTTGTCACTCACCCCGGCTCTGGTGCATGCCGACGATCCGGTGCTGCCGCCCATTTCGGAAGGCTGGCGTTTCATCGAACAGGACGGACCCAGTCTGTATCGCGCCATTTGCCAGGGTTGTCATATGCCGGATGGCCAGGGCGCAAAGGGCGCCGGTATGTACCCGGCGCTGGCAAACAACCCCCGCCTTGCGGCCTCGCCGTATATCGTCTACAACGTATTGCATGGCCGCCATGGCATGCCCGGCTTCGGGAATTTTCTCAGCGATGCGCAGGTGGCGACCGTGGCAAACTATGTGCGCTCGAACATGGGCAATCATTACAGCGATGCCGTGAGCGCGGCCGATGTCGCCAAGCTGCGCTGATCGCAGCTGGTGCGGCGTGTGCATCACACCTTCCATCAATCCAATCGACAAGGGGATAAAAATGAAAGTTACTTCCGGGCTGTTGCTGTGTGCTGCGGCGCTTATGGTCACGCTTGGCGCCTGCGATCGCGGCGCCGCCGATGTCATCCGTCACAAGAATCCCGGCTCGAATTTCCCGATTGCCATGGCCGTTGAGGTCCCGGCCGGCAAGACCACCGTCTACATGAGCGGCGCCGGCGCAGCGATCGCCGACAAGACACTGCCGCCGACCAGCCCGGCAGCGTATGGCGATACCAAGGCGCAGACCATCAGCACACTGGAAAAAATTCGCGCGCAGCTGCAGAGCCTCAATCTGGACATGAAGGACGTCGTCAAGATGACGGTGTTTCTCGTGGGTGACCCGGCCAAGGAAGGCAAGATGGATTTCGCCGGGTTCATGGAGGGCTACACCAAATACTTCGGGGACGCCGCCAAACAGCCCAATCTTCCTGCACGCTCCACTGTGCAAATTCCCGCCTTGGCCAACCCCGGCTGGCTGGTGGAGATTGAAGTTACGGCAGTACGTCCGAAATAATTTGCACCCTATTCACTGTAATCCAGGGCAGAATCGGTCGGTCGCCGCCGTGCCGACGTGATGCAATTGCGCATTGCCGATGCGGCCGATGTCCCCGCCCTGCAGAAACTGATCACGCGCTCGGGGCTGGGACTCAGCGAGCCGTACTACACGCGCGAGCAGACGGAAGCGGTCACCCGCCATGTGTTTGGCGTCGATTCGCAACTCGTCATCGACCGCACCTATCTGCTGATTGAATCGCCGCAAGCCATTGTCGCCTGCGGCGGCTGGAGCAAGCGCCGCACCCTGTTCGGCGGCGATCAGGCCAAGCGCGGCGAAGATCCCCTGCTCGACCCAGCGACCGAACCCGCCCGCATTCGCGCTTTCTTTGTCGATCCGACAATGGCCCGGCGCGGCCTCGGGCGGCAATTGCTGGACGAATGCACACGGCAGGCGCAGGCCGCCGGTTTCACCGCGCTGGAACTGGCCTCGACCCTGCCGGGCGAGCCCTTGTATCTCGCCTGCGGCTTTGCCGCGGTCGAGCGTTTTGAATTGACACTGCCGGGTGACATCCGCGTTCCGCTGACGCGAATGCGCAAGGAGATCTGAAAGCTGCACGACCTTTCGACGCAGTCACAAAAAAACAGGGCCTTGGGGGCCCTGTTTTTTTTATGACTGCGTTGTTGATGTTGAAGAGGGCTTTAAAACGAGTAGCTGACCCTTGCGTAGTAATAGCCGCCATTGATGCCGATCGGCGAGAAGCTGGGATAGATCGTGACCGCCGCATTGTCCAGACCTGCCCGCTGGGCCGCCAGCAAACCGGGGCTGACCTTGTTCGGGTACTGATTGAACAGATTGTTCGCACCCACCGACACGGTCACCGATTTGGTCAGCTGGTTGGAAACCTCGAGATCGGTGATGGCCTTGCGCGTGATGGTGGTCTTGAAATACTGGCCACCGTCTTCGGTGCCGTATTCCGAAGATGGGCCGTAGATCGTTTCACGCAGATTGACCGTCCAGGCACCGAGTTTCCACAGCGCCGACAAATTGATGCGGTACTTCGGCGTGGCCGTTTCCAGATCAGATATCGCCGTCGCATCCAGCAAGGTCTGCGGCAGCAATTGCGCGGGCGCCTGGTTGATCTTGGTGACTTCGACCTTGTTGTAGTTGCCTGCCAGACCCCAATCGACACGGCCATAGGGACCATAGTTGCTGGCATAGCTCAGCACCAGTTCCGCGCCGGTGCTCTTGGTGTCGGCCGCATTGGAAAAGATGTTGATGCCGGTGAAGGTTACGGTCGGGTCCAGCACATTGCCGTTGGCCAGAATCGCCGCCGTAACCGCCGGCGAATTGACGGCGCCGCCGGAACCGTACAGCGCGCCGCTGCCCACAATGCGCTTCTTGATCTTGATCTGGTAACCGTCCAGGGTGACCGTCATCTTGTCGATGGGATGCGCCACGAAACCGAGGCTGAAGTTTTGCGATTTCTCCGCCTGCAGACCATCAACGCCGACCAGCTTGGCGCCGGCCGAATTCGGCGCCAATTGCACAAAGGCCGAGGTCGGCGACACATTGGTGGCCGAGTAATATTCCTCGGCCAGGGTCGGCGCGCGGAAGCCGTTGCTGATCGTGCTGCGCATCGCGAATGCCGGCGTGAAGTCGTAGCGGCCGGTCAATTTGCCGACGGTGGCGCTGCCGAAGTCGCTGTAGTGCTCAAAGCGTGCGGCTGCATCGAGCTTCAATTTTTCGATCGGCGAACCGGCGAAGTCCACATAACCCGAGTAGTTGGTGCGGCGATGCGAGCCCGCATCCGTCAGCGAGAAGCCGGGGAAGGATTGGGCACCTTCCTTGTAGCGCGAGGCCGCATCGCCGGGCCCGATGTCGTACTTGTCGGTGCGCTGCTCCAGGCCGACCGCTACCGTCAGCGGCGATTTCCAGCCGACGCTGAAATCGCGGCTGAAATCCAGGTTATTGGTCCATTGGCTGGCGATGAATTCGCCGGCGTGGAAATCCTTGGGCGTATAGCCGGTGTCGTTGTACAGGGAAACGTTGCCTGAATTGACCGTGCTGATTTCATGCTTGTCCTTGCCATAGACGCTGCTCAGGTCCCAGTTCCAGTCCGCCACCTTGCCCTTGACGCCGCCGGTGAAGGCGTAATCATCTTCCTTGGTTTGTTCGCTTGGGTTGAAGCCCAATGGATAGAGGGCCGGCAAGCGCGTCGGCATGCGGTAATTCTCGTAGGCCTGCGCGCGCTTCTGTCCATAGGTCGCGGTGCTGTAGACCTCCACGCCGCCGCCCATATCAATGCCGGCATTGGCCGTCATCGTCGTCAGATGGACGCGCGGGTCGCCCGAGATATGGTTCACATAAGGGTAACCCGGCACCTGGGTCAGCTGTGGACTCGCCGCCAAATTGGCAGGGTCAATCACGCGCGGATCAATGCCGCCACGGTCGCTGCGGCCGCGGTATTTCGATTCGGCGCTGATGTTGAGGAAGGCGCGCTCGAAAGGCTTCAGACCCATATTGGCGGAAATATCCGCCGTACGTCCGCTGCCGTCGAAGGCCGTACGCTTTCCACCGTCGAAATATTTTCCTGCGGTCACGGTGACCGAGCCGCCCTGATCATAGTTTTTCAGGATGATGTTGATCACGCCGGCGATGGCGTCCGAGCCATACTGGGCCGCGGCGCCTTCCAGCAACACTTCGATATGGTCGATTGCGGAAACCGGAATGAAGTTCAAATCCGCCGATGCGCCGCCCTGGAATGCGCCACCGAGCACGGCCAGGTTGGCGGTGCCATGGCGACGCTTGCCGTTGATCAGGATCAGGGCATGGTTGGGGCTGAGGCCGCGCAATTTTGCCGATAACGTCAGGTTGGCGGTATCACCACCGAATGCCTGCGCGGTAAACGAAGGGACGTTTTGCGCCATCGCCTGGATCAGGTCGGGCAGACCCGTTCTTTCCAGGGTACTGATATCGAGAACCTGAATCGGCGATGGGCTATCGACGGCTTTCAGGCCGGTAGTCCGCGTGCCGGTCACGATCACCGCATCGATTTTTTCCGGGACGGGGGCCGCCACGGCGCTGGTGGCGCCCGATGCGGCCTGCGCGCAGGCGAGACCGGACTGGACCGCGATTGCCAATAAACTTAATCTGCACATCGTCTTCTTCATGTCTATCCCTTTCGGTAGATATTGAGTGCTGTAAATTGAATGCAGGCCGGTGATTTGATTAATGTCCTCGCGCAGACAAATTCATGGTGACTCTCAAGCTCACACTGGCTCGTAAGGTAATTAGCAGGGACCGTGCCAACCGCGCCCTAGACAGGCAGCGTCGGCGCGCCCTTTGGCAGGCTCCACGCAGTTGAGTCGGAGGAGGCGTCGCCGTTTTCTTCAATGGCGAACAGGGTGCGCAGCAGCGCGAGAGGACGTCGGGATGGCCGATGGAATTGTTTTCTGCACGACCCGATCAGGATGCCGCTGAGGGCATGCCATCCTGTTTTGGTGCGTTCCTCCTTGCGGCACGCACCAGCATGGTCAGTCGCCGACCGTTACTCTGCTGAAGGGAAGCGCCTTCCCCAGAAATCGACGAGCCGCGTATCGGCATCGACGCGCCGCACCACCTCCGCCATTTTCGGCGCCACAGCATAGAAACGCGAACGCCAGGGACCAAAGCGCGAGACCACGGCCACGTAAAGATCCAGGACACTCAGCTCGTCGCCCAGCAGATAGCGCTGCGGCGAAATTTGCGCATCCATGTTCTGCCAGCAGAACGCGATGCGTTCATGAACGGCATCTACCACCGACTCACGCGCGGCCGGCGGCGCGCCGATGCGCGCGACATCGGGCTTGATCCAGTGCAGGGAATAGATAGCGGCGGAAACATACACCATCCAACGCAGGAACTGGTGGCGTTGCGCATCGCCAGGCGACGGAGCGAGCCGGGCTTGCGGGTGCCGGTCCGCGAGGTCGATGAGAATGGCCGCACTTTCCGTCATGATTTCTCCATCCGGAAAAATCAGCGTCGGGATCTGCCGCATCGGATTGCTGGCCGCGATCCGTTCCCGCGCCGCCGCTTCCACCCAGGTGGCACCCTCGATCAGGTCATAGGGTATGTCCAGCAATGTCAGTGCCGCCTCGACCGCTACCGAACCGGAGCCGGCGGCGCCGTACAGTTGCACAGGCTTCATTTACCCTCGCTGGCAAATAAAAAATCAAACTCAAGCACTGGCGCGGATTTCCGGCCATTTTTGGCCCAGAAGGCGCGCCAAATGGCGTTCTGCATATTTTTCAATTGGCCGCCGAAAGATCGCACCACATATGCACTTTGGTCAGATATTGCCCGTCGACCGCGATCGCCAGCGGCTCGACGCCGAACACCGCAAATCCGCAGCGCTCGTAAAGGGCCTGCGCCCCGGCATTACCCTGCGTGACAGTGAGCTGCACCAGCTTGATACCGCCGCGCGCTTTCGCCTGTTCAAGCGCCGCCATCACCAGGCGCCGGCCTAGTCCAATGTTTCTGTATTCCGATGGCACATACATGCCGAACAGGGTGGCCTTGTGGCGCGCTTTCTCGCGCGTCTCGAACGACAGCCCGGCAACCCCGGCGAGGCGCGATTCCGCAAATGCGCCGAATACCATTTCATTTGCCAGCGCCGCCATGTCGAGACGCGACTCCCACCAGGACAGCGGCAGCGCCGTACGCTCGGTCACGCTGGAGGTGAATGCGGCGGGATGACGGGCATAGGCGTCGAGCATCAATTGTCGATAGCCGGGAGCATCAGGGGGAATGAGGCGGCGGATGGTTGCCATCATTGGTCCATTAGCGGTTGAGCACTAGGCAGGCAGCACCTGGTTCCACCAGGCGTCGGCTGCCGCCTCACCACGCTTGCGGCGCAGATATCGATAACCGGTATTGGCGGCCGTCTCGGCGATGGCGCGGTCATTGTTCAAGGCAGTTTCCAGGTGCAGCAAACCATTCTCGTCTTCTTCAGCCAACAGGGCACAGCCATAAAAATATTCCGCGCGCGGAAACGGCCCGCCCGGCTGCGCAATCAGGTGGGCCAGAACCGGCTTGGCCGCCGCAAGTGATTCGAACTCGGCGGTCAGCAGGGCGCGCTCATGCAAATCGTGCAGGGGCATTGCGTCGAGCGGCTGCGCAGATAATTTTTTCAAGTCGCCCTTCGCGCGCGTCACGTACTGGTAGCGCGTCTCCCATTTGGTCTTCGATTCCTTCCACCAGGACTGGTCGAATTCATCGATCAGCTGTTTGGCAAAGGGCCCCAGCAGCGCCTCGGCTGCCGTGCGTTCCACTGGCGGCGGAACGCGCTTGCGCTCCCCCATGGCCTCCACGCGGTCGCGCAGGCAGGGATGGGTATCGAGCAGGTCGGAATCCTCGCGCCAGGCCTCGGCGAGACGCTCCTCGTTTGCCCATTGTGAATAGCTGGCGGCGAATGCCATGCGCATCGAGGCATAGGGTTGAAAGGCCGGCTTGATGCGGACATCGGCCTGCTCATGGAAGGTCGACCAGTAATCCTGCGCGAACCAGCGGCCTGACAGTGCGGAACGCAGCAAACCGTCGGCACTGTGTTCGGTGCCGACCAGTTCACCGGCGGTGAGATCGGCCTCATATTCGTTCTGCCGCGACAGCACAAAGGTGTAGGCGTTGTAGACCGGCATGAAGCGCACCAGAGCATTGGCCATCAGCCCATGCGCAAAGCTGGCATCGGCATTGTCCCTGACCTTTTCGTAAAGCGCGCCCAGGGTGCGGCGCTGGCGATAGACCCAGGCGCCGATCTTGCCGTGCGCGCCGCAGAGATGCCCGTATTCATGGCCGATCACGGCCAGCATTTCCTTGGGCGCCACACCCAGCAGGAAAGGCAGGCCAAGAATCAGGTAGTTGACATGGCCGCCGAACAACCCGAAGCGCGGCCGCTGGACAATGGCGGCGTTGTAATCGCGATCGATCAGCACATGATGGATCGGCGGCCCGCGCAGCTTGTGGCGCATCTTGTCGATCACCTCGAACAGTTTGGGCGCCTCGCTGCGGCCGATCTCGCGCCCTTCCGGTTTCGGCAGGCGCATCAGCAGCATGCGCAACACCACAAAGAACACCGGCAACATCATCAGCGCCAGAATGCCGACCTTGACCATGGCGGCCGCGTGATGGCGCCAGCTGGCGTGCACCAGAATCCAGTAGAGCAGCCCGGCAATGCCGCCGAGGGTCGCGAACAGGGCGACGTAGGCGGCGGCACTGATCGCCAGCACCTTGTTGCGAAAGGCCAGGGGCCGGCTCAGGGATTCCGCCTCGAGGCGGCGAATGAGCCCTTCATATTCATCGCGATCCAATGCTTGCTCCTGTCGCCCCCTGCCGGGTCGGTCCGCTTTATTGGCAATCGGCCATTACTTCAGCGCACGATAACGAATCCGCTTCGGCCGCGCGCCCTCGTCGCCGAGGCGACGGCGCTTGTCGAATTCGTATTCGTTGTAGTTGCCGTCGTAGAACACCCAGTGCGAATCGCCTTCGCAGGCGAGGATATGGGTGGCGATGCGATCCAGGAACCAGCGATCGTGCGAGATCACCATCACACTGCCGCCGAATTCCATCAGCGCGTCTTCCAGCGCACGCAGGGTTTCCACGTCGAGGTCGTTGGAGGGCTCGTCGAGCAGCAGCACGTTGCCGCCCTGCAACAGCGTCTTGGCCATATGCAGGCGGCCGCGCTCGCCGCCGGACAGGCTGCCGACCAGCTTTTGCTGATCGCCGCCCTTGAAGTTGAAGCGGCCGATATAGGCGCGCGACTGCATCTCGAAACGGCCGATCTGCATGATGTCGGCGCCGCCGGACACCGCCATCCACACGGTCTTTTCATTCTCGAGCGCGTCGCGCGATTGATCGACGTAAGCGAGATTCACCGTCGGCCCGATCTTGACCTCGCCGCTATCCGGTTTCTCGCGGCCGGCGATGAGATTGAACAGGGTCGATTTACCGGCGCCGTTGGGGCCGATGATGCCGACGATCGCGCCGGGCGGCACCTTGAAGCTCAGGTCGTCGATCAGCAAACGATCGCCGAACGCTTTCGACACATTCTTGAATTCGATCACTTCATTGCCGAGGCGCTCGCCGACCGGGATGAAAATCTCCTGGGTCTCGTTGCGCTTCTGGTATTCGAAGCTGGAGAGTTCCTCGAAGCGCGTCATGCGCGCCTTGGATTTGGCCATGCGCCCTTTCGGGTTCTGCCGCACCCACTCCAGCTCTTTTTTCAACGCCTTCTGGCGGGCCGATTCGCCGGATTCCTCCTGCGCCAGACGATCTTTCTTCTGGTCCAGCCAGGAACTGTAATTGCCCTTCCAGGGAATACCCGATCCACGATCCAGTTCCAGGATCCATTCGGCGGCGTTGTCCAGAAAATAGCGGTCATGGGTGACGGCGACCACGGTGCCGGGGAACGCCTGCAGGAACTGCTCCAGCCAATCCACACTCTCGGCGTCCAGATGGTTGGTCGGCTCGTCCAGCAGCAGCATGTCCGGTTTCGACAGCAGCAGCCGGCATAGCGCCACGCGGCGCTTTTCACCGCCGGACAGGTTCTTGATCACCGCCTCCCAGGGCGGCAGGCGCAGCGCGTCGGCGGCGATTTCCAACTGCACTTCGACGTTCTCGCCATCCGAGGCGCCAATGATTGCTTCGAGCTCGGCCTGCTCGGCGGCCAGCGCATCGAAATCGGCGCCCTCTTCGGCGTAGGCCGCATAGACTGCGTCAAGTCTGGCTTTCGCCTTGAGCACGCCGCCGATGCCCTCTTCCACCGCCTCGCGCACGGTATGCGCCGGGTTCAGCTGCGGCTCCTGCGGCAGATAGCCGATATTGAGGTTCGGCATCGGAATGGCCTCGCCCTCGATTTCCTTGTCGAGGCCGGCCATGATCCTGAGAATGGTCGATTTGCCCGAGCCGTTCAGGCCCAGCACGCCGATCTTGGCGCCGGGAAAAAACGAGAGCGATATATCTTTGAGAATCTGGCGTTTGGGCGGAACAATCTTGCCCACGCGGTTCATGGTGTATACGTACTGTGCCATTGGAATGCCGTCGGTTGTTGCGGGAAGACGCGTAGCTTACAGGAGCAAGGCGGGTTGCTGCATGACCGCGCGCCGGAAAGCCACGAACCCGGGCTGTTCTGCAAAGGAGAAATGCCCCGGACCCCGCGCCAATGCTGGTATTTGGCCATTTGCCTGTCTCGTCCACAGACGGCACTTGACGTCCTGCCCGCGGTCGTTCCAGTATCTTCAACTGGACTTGTCAACACCGATTTCAATATGAGCGAAGATTCGCCCCTCAGCATCGAACAACTCCTCGCCGCGCTCGATATCGAGTGCCGCTTCCGACAGGCCAAGATCCGCCAGTCGGCTTCGATGAAAGACGTCATGCAGTTGAAGGATCTTGAACTGCGCGACGAGGTGCGCACCCGTACCCACGAAATCGCCGGGCCCAAGGCGCTGGAAAACACGGCCGAAAAACGCATGCGCGAACTGCTCGACGGGCACCTGATGGATTTGCGCGGCCAGCGCGAGGTGGCGGCGCTGGATGCCCTGCGCAGCCAGTTCCTGCACCGCGAGTGGGTCTTCCTCAAGGCCGCGTTCCCCCTGCTCTATCGCGAGGCGGAAATCGAATCGGAAAAGCTGATCATCCGTCTGGAGCGCGAAACCGAATCCCGCCGCAAGCGGATGCGCGGCAAGAGCTGAGCGTCGCTTGTCCATTTCCCCGCGGCTGCGTGGATTCTCGCCGTTACCCGAGCAAATGTCTGTTTGGCGATCCGCCGTTCACGCCGCCCAACAGCCATTGGCGCAATTGCCGCTGCGCTCCGTCTGATTGCCGCCCCCGGATCGGCAGCTTTGTCTAATATGGCTGCATTCCAACCCGGGAGAGGCGCATGCTGCAAGCAAACCAACTCACCAAAACCTATGGCGATCACACCGTGGTGGCCGGGGTCTCGCTGCATGTAACCGCCGGCGAAATCATCGGCCTGCTGGGCCCCAATGGCGCCGGCAAGACCACCACGATCTCGATGCTGTGCGGGCTCACGCCGGCGGACAGCGGCACTGTCGTCATCGATGGAAAGTCGATGCACGACGACATCAACGCGGCCAAACGCCGCATCGGCCTGGTACCGCAGGACATCGCCTTATACGAAACCCTGTCCGCCATCCGCAATCTGGAAACCTTCGGCGCCTTGTATGGGCTCCGCGGCGGCGAATTGAAGCAGCGCGCCGGCGATGCGCTGGAAATGGTCGGCCTCGCCGATCGCGCCGGCGACAAGCCCGCCACCTTTTCCGGCGGCATGAAGCGCCGGCTCAATATCGCCTGCGCCCTGGTGCACAATCCCGACATCCTGCTGCTCGATGAGCCGACTGTCGGCATCGACCCGCAAAGCCGCAACGCCATTTTCGACAACCTCGAAAGCCTCAAGGCACGCGGCAAGGCGCTGATCTACACCACCCACTACATGGAAGAGGTCGAACGGCTCTGCGATCGCGTGGTGATCATGGATCATGGCAGAGTGATCGCCAGCGACACCCTGGCCGGCCTGTACCGGCAGCTGCCGGCCGCGCAATCGCTGACCGTTGAACTCGAAGGCACGGTCAATGTGACGGCGCTGTCGCGCGAAGCCGGCGTCAAAAACGTGCAACAACAGAACGGCCGCCTGATTGTCGGCATGGACGATCTTGCCGCCACCTCGGCGCCGGTGCTGGCCTGGCTGGCGGCGCGCGGCCATCGCGTCAACCATATCGCCTCGGACCGCGCCAATCTGGAAAGCCTGTTTCTCAATCTCACCGGCCGCCAATTGCGCGACTGAACCATTGCCGACACGACAAGGGAACCCCATGAATATCTCGATGAACGCCCTGCGCGCTCTGGTGCGCAAGGACCTGATCCTGTATTTCTCCAACCGTCGCTCGCTGCTGATCACCCTGCTGGCGCCGATCCTGATCGCCGCTTTTTTCGGCTCGCTGTTTGGCGCCGGCAATGCCAAACCCTCGCGCATCCCGATTGCGGTGGTCGATCTCGACAACAGCGCGGTCACCGGGAAAATCGTCGCCGCCATGCAGGCCGACGCCACGCTCGATGTGCAGCCGATGGCGGAGACGGCCGCGCGCGAACTGGTGCTGAAGGGCAAGATGCGCGCCGCCGTGGTGTTCCCGGCAAATTTCGGCGCGGACGCGAGCCGCGCCATGTTCCGCAATATCGACAAGCCGCAGGTGCGCATCGACTACGACCCCTCGCAAAGCATCACCTTGCAGGTGGTCAATGGCGTGCTCGCCCAGCACATCATGAAAGCCGTATCGCAGACCATGTTCAGTGGCGATGGCGCGAATCCACCGCTGGCCAGCGCCCGCGAGGATGTCGGTAAATCCGCCGCCATGAGCGAGACCGAAAAACGCGACTTGCTCGGCTTGTTCGACAGCGTCGAACGTGTGCAGACGCGTTTTTCCCTGGACAAGACGACCGGCGCCGGCACCGCCGGCAAGGGCGGCATGGGCGGCTTCGAATTGCCCTTCACCACCAAGGCCGAGGCGGTGATGTCGAACCGCGACAGCAAGTACAACGGCTATTCGCAATCCTTCGCCGGGATGAGCGTGCAGTTCATCCTGTTCATGGGTATCGATCTCGGCGTAGGGCTTTTGCTGGCACGCCGCCTCGGCCTGTGGAAGCGCCTGCGCTCGGCGCCGATTTCACGCTCGCTGCTGTTGCTCAGCGCGATGGCCAGCACTACTCTCATCGCCAGTCTGCTGATGCTGTGCATCTACGCGGCGGCCATCGCCTTCTTCGGTGTGCGCATCGAGGGCAGTATCGCCGGCTTTCTCGGCATGGTCCTGTCCTTCGGCCTGCTCACCGCCACTTTCGGTCTGCTGATCGCCGCCCTCGGCAAAACGCCCGAAGCCACGCGTGGCCTCGCGGTGCTCGCCACCCTGCTGCTGGTGATGCTGGGGGGCGCCTGGGTGCCCAGCTTCATCTTCCCCGAATGGTTGCAGACAGTCTCGCTGGCGATACCGACTCGCTGGGCCATCGACGGCCTGACCGCGATGACCTGGCGCGGCCTTGATTTCAGCGCCGCCATCGCGCCGATCGCGGCAACGCTGGGCTTTTCGCTGCTGTTCGGCGCCGTTGCGATCTGGCGATTTGATTGGGAGGAGTAGCGGCAGCGTCACGAGTGGAGGTAACCGCAAAAAAACGCTGTCGCCCCGGCGAAGGCCGAGGTCCGATTTACGTTAGCGGGTCGTGGCCTTTGCCATGGCGACATCTCGTTGTTGTAGGGTGGGCAACGCGCAGCGTGCCCACGCGGTTGGCGGTGGCGAACATCGATGGTGGGCAACCTGCGCTCTTGCCCACCCTATGGAAATCAAAAACCAAACTCCAGCATTGGCGCGGCGTTTGGAGCACAAATGCCTCAAACACCTCGCCAAATGGCGTTCTACGCTTTTTTATTCGCGTTTTAAAACCTGGGGCGGCACAGGGAAATATGACGCTGGCGCACCAATGATGGCCTTGCGGAATTCTCTTGGTGAATACCGCAAGCGCTGCGGACATATCCGGCATCGACGAAACAAGGGCATCGCGCATTTTGATCTATCGGTCCAGCTGGGGGAGAAATCTGAAATACTTCCCGGGCCAACGAGGCAAGAGATAGAGGATGCATTGACGGCGCTTCGTCAATTTATGAACATAGTCTTCGCTCACTATGAACAAACGCAGATGGCATATGAGCGCTTTTCACTTCAAAGCGATGGACAAACTTTGTTGTATGAATTGAAGAAAGCTCAACGCTATGAGCAACTCCAAAAGCTAGGCACAATCCCATTTGACGACATTTTCAAAAGTCCCCATTTCGGCGTCTAACCCCAGCAGCACGTAGGGCGCAATAGCCAGCGGGCATTGCGCCGCATGAAAATCACTTGCAGATTGGGTTCGGCATGGAACAATGCTTTTGGAAAAAACAGTTATACAAAAATTTATAACAAATCTCAGCAGATTGTTGATCTTGGTGGCTCCGCATTCGGCGCAATGCCCGCTGGTTATTGCGCCCTGCGCGTGCTGCACCTTTAGAGCAACTTCTGTTGCTCTGGACATTGCGTTAGGCCGACATCCGAACATGCGAGAGGAGAATCATGAGTAAAGTATTCGTCAACGTTGGGCTTAGCCTCGATGGCTACATGGCACCGGAAGGAATGACCATGGAGAATTCCGAGTACAAGAACTGGGGCGCCAAGTGGGGTGCGCTGATGGCCTGGATCATCAATCAACAGTACTTCCGCGAGAACCTCAAGCTCGGACCAGGGGGAGAGACCGGCCCGGTCAATGACCTGCTTCGCAGCACCACGGAGCGCATCGGTGCCAACATTATGGGTAAGCGAATGTTCGACCAAGGCGAGCGCGCCTGGCCAGAGGAGGCTCCGTTTCACACACCGGTATACGTTCTTACCAATGAGAAACGCGAACCCTGGGCGCGCCCGGGCGGGACGACTTTTTACTTCATCAATGACGGGCCGGAGCGTGCCCTTGAGCTGGCTCGGGAATCCGCAGGCAGTCGCGATATTCGTATCGCGGGTGGAGCCGATGTGATCCAGCAGTACCTGACCATGGGTGTCGTTGACGAGCTGGAAATCGCCTTGGCACCCGTGTTGTTCGGCGGTGGGCGGCGTCTCTTCGAGAACCTACGCGAGCCCGGGCCGCAGTTTCGCATTGACAAGGTTCTTGATGGTCCAGCTGCCACACACTTGCGCTATGTGCGTCAGTGAGGGCGGCCTGACAATCGGTTGCAGCGGACGGTCCGCTGTGCGGCCCGCCGCTGAACCGGAGCGTTAAATGTCCGCTCTTGTACGAGGCGGACATTCGGCTGAAAAGCACTAACCGTCTGCATCTGCTCATCAAGCGACGAACACTTTGAGGATGGTCGACCCCGCTAGGGGACATTTGCGGCGTGTATGCTGCAGACGCGTGAATGTCGGCTATCAGGCGATGAGTTCGACGACCGCTATGTCAGCTATGGGTCGTTAGCAGCTATTCACGATTCAATCTCGCGACGCAAACCAAACTCGAAATTCGCCACCCCGTCGCCCCACACAATAACCCAGCATGTCCCCCGAAGACCTGAATCTCCTAGTCACCCGCGAAATGCCCTATGGCAAATACAAGGGCCGCCTGATCGCCGATCTGCCCGGCCATTATCTGAACTGGTTTGCGCGCGAGGGATTTCCCGAAGGCGAGATCGGACGCTTGCTGGCGCTGATGCAGGAGATCGACCATAACGGCCTCTCCGGGCTGCTGACGCCGCTGCGTCAATCCCGAAAACGGGATTGATTCAAATCCCGGTGGATAAGGGATAATTGGCGCTTTCCAATGTCAAAGTCACCATGAATGCTTGGTTTTTCCTGAGCGGCGCCATCCTGTTCGAGGTAGCGGGTACCACCTGCATGAAGCTCTCCAAAGGCTTCACCGTGCTCACGCCCAGCCTGATGATGTTCGGCTTTTACGCCTGCGCATTCGGCCTCAATACCGTCGCCACCAAAACGATCGAGCTCAGCGTCGCCTATGCCATCTGGTCCGGCGTGGGCACCGCGCTGACGGCGGCGATCGGCATCCTTTATTTCAAGGAGCCCGCCACCGCCATGAAGATGGTATCCGTCACGCTGATCATCATCGGTGTCATGGGCCTGCATTCGACGTCGATGGCGAAATAACTCCTACGGCGCCATCAGGAAGGCCGTGACCGCGTCGATCTGGTCGGCGTGCTGGAACATCGGCGCATGGCCGACGCCGGGGAACTCGACGCCGCGCACATTGGCCTTGTTGCACATGGCCTCGAAGGTGGGCCTCAGCAACAGATCGGACTCGGCGCCGCGCGTGACCAGCACCGGGCAGTTGATCGCATTCCAGAACGGCAGCAAATCCACATCGGTGATCGGGCCGCTGCGAAAGGCCTCGCCCACGCCGGGGTCGTAGCGGAAATCCCAGCTGCCTTCCTCGTTCTGCCTGATCAGGGGCAGGGTCAGCACCCGCCACTCGGTATCGCTGAGCGGGCCGAAGGGGCTGGTGGCGCGCACCGCGTCCACAGCGGCCTCGACGGAGGGAAAGGGCGGGCTCTTGCCCACGTACATGGCGATGCGTTCCAGCGAGGCCTTGGGAATGAAGGAGCCGACGTCATTGACCACCAGGCGCGTGACCGGCGTGTGCGGCTGCGCGGCCAGCAGCATGCCGATGATGCCGCCCATCGAGGTGCCCAGCCAGTGCACGCCGTCCACGCCATCCACGCCGCTTTGTACGCGTACGGCGGCCAGCAGGGTGGCCATATCGTTCAGGTACTGCGGATAGGTGTAATTGCTTTTGTTGGCCAGCCAGTCGCTCTCGCCGCGCCCGACAACGTCGGGGCAGATCACGCGGTAGTGCCCGCTGAGCGCGCGCGCCAGGGTGTCGAAGTCGCGGCCGCAGCGGGTGAGGCCGTGCGCGCATACGAGCACCTGCGGATTGGCCGGATCGCCCCATTCGGTGTAATGCAGGCGATGGAAACCGGAAGAGGAAAGGCAGGAAACGAATTTGCTTTGCATGGACATTTTTTTCAGGCGTTGACGGCACGCAGCAATGCGGCCTTCACAGGTTCCGGCATCAGGCGAACATGGTTTCGCCAACGCCCTTGTTCAGGCCGGCGCGACGTTCCGCCGCGCGCAGCGTATTGCCGAGCAGCATGGTGATGGTCATCGGGCCGACGCCACCGGGCACCGGCGTGATCATCGCGGCGACTCTGCTGACCGAATCGAAATCGACATCGCCGACCAGCTTGCCATCCGGCAGGCGATTGATGCCGACATCCATGACGATGACGCCGGGCTTGACCATATCCGCGGTGATCATGTTCGGGCGGCCGACGGCGGCGACCAGCACATCGGCATCGCGCGTGAACTTGGCCAGATCCCCGGTTTTCGAATGGCATACCGTCACGGTCGCGCCCTCTTTCAGCAGCAGCATGGCCTGCGGTTTGCCGACGATATTCGAGCGCCCCACCACCACCGCGTGTTTGCCCTCGAGCTTGACGCCTTCATAGGCGAGCATTTTCATCACGCCATAGGGCGTACAGGGCGGGTAGGCGCTTTCGTCGATCACCAGCGCGCCCATATTGGCGTAGTGAAAGCCATCCACGTCCTTTTCCGGCAGGATCGCCTCGATCACCGCGCGGTCGTCGATTTGCGCCGGCAGCGGCAACTGCACGAGGATGCCGTGAATGGCCGGATCGGCATTCAGCCGGCCCACCCGGGCGATCAGCTCGGCCTGCGTGGCGGCGGCCGGCAGCGCGTGCACCTCCGAGTGCATGCCGATGGATTCGCAGGCGCGCGCCTTGTTGCGCACATAGACCTCCGAAGCGGCATTGTCGCCGACGATGATCACCGCCAGCCCCGGGCGCATGCCCAGCGCGAGCAGGCGATCCACGCGCAATTTGTATTCCGCCCGGAAAAAGTCCGAGATGGCCTTGCCGTCGATGATTTTTGCGCTCATGGGGAGGGCTTGTCTGCCACGTGAATGATGCGGTCTTCGCTGATGATGATATCCAGCCGCTGGTCGTGGGCATCGTCGGGCACCGCGTCGACGATCTGCACGTCGAACGCGGCCGCGACGCGCTGCGCGCGCCGGGGACTGCCCGCCAGCAGGCGGTCGTAATAGCCGGCGCCATAGCCCAGCCTGGCACCCCGGCCATCGAAGGCTACCCCGGGCATCAGCACAAAATCGATCTCGTCGAGACTGGCGGCGGGCGCCTCGCCGTGCGGTTCGCGGATTCCCCATACGCCCGACATCAGTTCGTCGAGCCGATTGACGCGGTGCAGGCGCAACGTCTGGCTGGGCTTGTGGATGCGCGGCAGGGCCAGCAATTTGCCGTCGTGCAGCACCTGGGTAACAAAGGCCGCCGTGTCCACTTCGGTGCCGAAGCTCATATAGGCCAGCACCGCGCTCGCCTTGATGTAGCCCGGCTCGGCCAGCAGCCGCTGCGTCATTTCGCGCGAGGCGGCGCTGCGCACCACCGGGGCCAGGGCGTCGCGGCGCGCCAGGATCTGTTCGCGCAATAGTTTTTTCTGCGCGCGCACAGCCCCGAGCTCAAGGGAAACAGGGATCGAGTCAGTCATGGTGCGCCATTATCGCCGATAGGCGTCGGCCGCCGGCAAGCGCCGCAATTCAGCCGCCAGCTGCCGCCAGACGCCGATATCGAAAAACCGCGTCGCCAGCCCCGATGGCGAGGTCAGCACGAACAGGCGGCTCTCGCCAAGCGTCTCGTCGAGCAGGCCGTATTCGGCCGGACGCCGCAGAAAAGCCTGCGCCGCATTCTTGCTGGTAAACGCAATCAGCGCCGGCCGGTAATGCAGCATCTTGCGCCGGAAGGCCTCGGTGTCGAAGGCGTCCGCGGGCAGCTGCGAATCGATGCCGCTGTGCACCTTGCACAGATCGGTCAGGCCGATGCCGAGCGACAGCAGCTCGGGATAATCCCCCGGCGCAAAACGGCGCGGCGTGATGCCGACCGCATGCAGGCTCGGCCAGAAACGATTGCCCGGTTTCGCGTAATACGCACGCGCCCGGGCGGATGCGACCGAGGGCGCGGTGCCGCAGAACACGAGGTTCAGACCGGGCGCCAGCAGGTCGGGAACCAGATAGGTTTCAGCGGATGAATCGGGCGGGGACGGACGGTGGGAAGGCATCGGCGGTGCGCAAGATAGGCAGCCGCTATTTTAAGCGTTGTGATGGCGCAAATGATCGCCGCGATGGTGCGGTCGATGGTGCGGTATATGGCAGGGTATTGATCCGCTGCGCTTCAAAACTTTCGTGCAAAAAAAGCGTAGAACGCCATTTGGCGCGGTGTTTGATGCATTTTTGCCCGGAAATCCGCGCCAATGCTGGGGTTTTGAATTCAGAAAATTGCGCAATACGTAGTGGGCGCAAAGAAAAAGGGCGCCACCGGCGCCCTTTTTTTGAAGCGGCGAATCGCTAGGCCGCCGCGCGAATGCGGATTTCCCTGATCCCCGGCTGTGGATTGTTGAACTTCACCATCAGTTCCGCCTCACGCTGCTTGGCGTCCTTGAGATGCGCATCCTTCACATGGCCGAAGCCGCGGATGTGCTCGGGAATGCTGGCCAGATCGACGGCGGTGTCGTAGTTGTCGGCGCTCACCCTGTCCAGCAACTCGCCCAGCATCTTTTCGTAGTCGGCGATCAGCTGGCGCTCCATCCGGCGCTCGGCACTGTAGCCGAACACATCCAGCGCCGTGCCGCGCAATCCCTTGAGATGCGCGAGCACCCTGAATGCGCTCATCATCCACGGGCCGAAGGTTTTCTTGCGCGGCTCGCCGCTGACCGGATCGAGTTGCGACATGATCGGCGGGGCCAGGTGGAACGTGAGTTTGTAATCGCCTTCGAACTGCTCAGCGATGCGCTTGACGAAATCGGTCTGCGTATACAGGCGCGCCACTTCGTACTCGTCCTTGTAGGCCATCAGCTTGAAGGCATAACGCGCCACCGCCGCGCTGAGGGCGCGTTTGCCGGGGAACTTCTGGCCTTCCACCGCCTGCACCTTCGCCACCAGCTCGCGATAGCGCTGCGCATAGGCGGCGTTCTGGTAGTCGGTCAAATACGCGACGCGGCGCTCGATCGCTTCTTCCAGCGTGGTCGACAAATGCTGGCTATCGGTTTTGACCAGCGGCGGCATCGCCATTTTTTGCACCGCGCGCAGATCGACGGCGGCACGGCGGCCCCAGTCGAAGGCCTGCTTGTTTTTTTCCACAGCCGTGCCATTGAGCTCGATGGCGCGCAGGATCGATTCGAGTTGCAGCGGAATCAGACCCTGCTGCCAGCCGTAGCCCATGATGAAGGGGTTGGTGAAAATCGCGTCGCCCATCAGCGCCGTGGTGAGCTGGGTGGCGTTGACGAACTCCACCGCGGCCTTGCCATTCACCGTTCCCATCGCCTCGTTAAGCACTTCCTGCATTTCCGCCACCGGGATATGCAAGTCCGCGTTGTGCGTGAATTCGCCGGTGGTCGCCACATCCGAATTGACCACGGCGCGGGTCCGGCCGTTCTGGATCTTGGCGATGGCTTCGTCGCTGGTCGAGACGATCATGTCGCAGCCCAGCATCGCGTTCGCTTCACAGGCGGCGATGCGCACGGCGTGAATGTCTTCCGGCTTGTTGGCGATACGTACATGGGTGTAGACGCTGCCGCCCTTTTGCGCGAGGCCGGTCATGTCCAGCACCGCCACGCCCTTGTGTTCCAGATGCGCCGCCATGCCCAGCAAGGCGCCAATCGTGACGACACCGGTGCCGCCCACGCCGGTGACGAGAATGCCGTAGGGATGATCCAGCGCCGGCAATGATGGCGGCGGCAACGCGGCCAGCACTTCCTGCACGGCCGGTTTTTTCTTGCGCAGCTGGCCGCCTTCAACGGTGACGAAGCTCGGGCAGAAGCCCTTGACGCAGGAATAATCCTTGTTGCAGGACGATTGATCGATGGCGCGTTTGCGACCGAATTCCGTCTCGACCGGCATCACCGACAGGCAGTTCGATTTCTTGCCGCAGTCGCCGCAGCCTTCGCACACGGCGTCATTGATCACCACGCGTTTTTGCGGATCGGGGAAGGTACCGCGCTTGCGGCGGCGGCGCTTTTCCGCGGCGCAAGTCTGGTCGTACACCAGGACGGTGGTGCCGGCGATTTCGCGCAGCTCGCGCTGCACGGCATCGAGATCGTCGCGATGGCGGATTTCCACGCCCGGTGCGAAATTGCTGCCGGCGGGATATTTTTCGGGTTCATCGGTGACGACCACGATCTTGCCCACGCCTTCGGAAGCCACCTGCTGCGTCAGCTGCGGGACAGTAAGCGTGCCGTCAAGCGGCTGGCCGCCGGTCATGGCGACGGCGTCGTTGTACAGGATCTTGTAGGTGATATTGACCTTGGCGCCGACGGCGGCACGGATCGCCAGCAAGCCGGAATGGAAATAGGTGCCGTCGCCGAGGTTGGCGAAGATATGCCTGGTATCGGTGAACGGCTGAATGCCGACCCAGGGAACGCCCTCGCCGCCCATTTGCGTGAAGGTCATGGTGTCCTCGGGGCGAATCCACACCGCCATGTAATGGCAGCCGATGCCGGCCATGGCCTTGGAGCCTTCCGGCACCGCGGTCGAGGTGTTATGCGGGCAGCCCGAACAGAAATAGGGAATGCGTGCGGCCTTGGCGCGCGGTTTGGCCAGCGCGGCTTCCTTGGCTTCGAGGAACTTGAGGCGCGCCTGGATGATCGGGCTGGTGTAAAACTTGTCGATGCGCGCCGCGATCACGCGCGCGATCATCGCCGGGGTCAGTTCGCCGGCCGCGGGCAGCAGCCAGGGGCTGCGATGGGTCTCCCATTCGCCGTGTTCATCGTATTTGCCGATCACGCGCGGGCGCACATCGTCGCGCCAGTTGTAGAGCTGTTCCTTCAACTGGTATTCGATCAGCTGGCGTTTTTCTTCCACCACCAGAATCTCTTCGAGGCCTTCCGCGAACTGGCGCACATTGGTCGGCTCCAGCGGCCAGGGCATGCCGACTTTCATCACGCGCAGGCCGATCTCGGCCGCATGGCGGGCATCGATACCGAGGTCCTCCAGCGCCTGCATGGTATCCAGATAGCTCTTGCCCGAGGCGATGATGCCGAGACGCGCGGGCTTGCCGCCGTTGTGCGCATCGTCGGGCGCGCCGATGGTGATGCGGTTCAGATTATTGGCGCGGCAATAGGCCAACGCGGCGTAAATCTTGTCGTGCTGCAGGCGCAGTTCCTGCTCCAGCGGCGTATCCGGCCAGCGGATCGAGACGCCCGCAGCCGGCAACTGGAAATCGGTCGGCAGTACGATCTTCGGCGAGTCGATATCGATCAGCACCGAGGCCGAGGCATCGACCGTATCCGAAATGCATTTGAACGCCACATAGCAGCCCGAGTAACGCGACATGGCGATGCCGTGCAAGCCGAGTTCGAGGATGTCCTGCACCCCGGTGGGATACAGCACCGGGATCATCGCGGCGTCGAAAGCGTGTTCCGACTGATGCGGGAGCGTGGAAGATTTACAAGCATGGTCGTCGCCGGCAATCAGCAGCACGCCGCCGTGCTTGGACGTACCGAAGGCATTGGCATGCTTGAACACATCGCCGCAGCGATCCACGCCCGGGCCCTTGCCGTACCACATACCGAACACGCCGTCGTACTTGGCGCCTTCAAACAAACCCACCTGCTGCGAGCCCCACACCGCGGTGGCGGCCAGCTCTTCATTCACGCCCGGCGTGAAGAAAATATGATTGTCCTTGAGGAAACTCTTGGCCTTCCACAACGCCTGATCGTAGGCACCCAGCGGCGAGCCGCGATAACCCGAAATGAAACCCGCCGTATTCAAACCCGCGGCGAGGTCACGCTGACGCTGGATCATCGGCAGACGCACCAGCGCCTGGGTGCCGGTCAAATAGACACGGCCGTGATCGAGCAGGTATTTGTCGTCGAGGGTGACGGGGGAATTCGGGGAACCAGAGGGAAGGGGCGCGCCGGCAGGCGTGTGGGGAACGGCAGACATCGATGAAACTCCTCAAAATTGTGTTCTGGGATTTGCGAGCAGTCGGCGTTCAGGTGGCCGCTGCGGGGCGCCTTGCTTCGAGGAATTGTGTCCCTGTCTACAGGCGGGCGCAAGTATACCGGGAAAGAGGGGGAAATGGCTGCGAAATCGTGGCTCGCGGGGTGACTATGCGTATCTAATTTAGGTAAACCTTTACGTTAGGGCAAATCGATATTCAGGTGGCGAGGCGATTAGGAGAAATTGAATGCAGTATTGCAAGAACCGGCCCTGATAAGGCAAATTGATGGCTCTTCACAAATGCGGGCACCTTTGGAACCGCGCTAAGGGCTTCCCAATGTACAAAACATTGCTGATTTTTCTTCTATGTCTTCCCGTATTTTCTGCATCCGAAGAGCCCGTTAAGAAAATTCCGCTAACTGCAGAAAAAGCAACAAGCTCCAATAGGGTGGCTACCAAATCCGTAGATCAAAAGAGCGTTGTGCAAAATATAGTTCCACCAGTTACTGTTTTGGGCTCAGACACCACAAACGCACATCCCAGCAACGTGAAACAAGGAAGCCAGCACGAATCTATCAACTTTGCCGAATGGCTCGTAGCCATTGCGACCACAGCACTAGCGCTTATCACATGGAGATTAGTTCACTACACAAGGAAGCTGTGGCGTTCTACTTCCGATTTGGTCGAAATGTCTGAGCAGACCAACAAAGCTATAGAACGTGCCTACGTATTCCCTGAAATCCATATTGGAGATGGACCTCGATACAGCCTTACAGGAAACATGCCTTGGAATATTGACGTTAAATATTGGAACAGCGGCAAGACACCAGCTATTTTGCGATTGCTGCGCTGTGAGTCAATCATTGCCCCCGTTTTTGAGACGCCTGAAGAACTGAATAAGAATCCGATTGCCAACAATGAAATCGCTCCCGGAATGGCAATCCCTAGCGAAACCGCTTATGAAGGCTTAGCCCCAATAAACCTCACAAGTGCGCAATGGGGAGATGTCGAACGAAAAAATTTAACTGTCTACGTAATCGGCCTTGTTGAATACGATGATGTTTTTGGAGAGCGCCGAAAAACTGGATTCTGCTACCAACACCAAAGAGTTAATCATCAAGATACGTTCATCATCTCTCCAAGAACAAAATTGAATTACTACACATAAATAACATCATTGGTAATGAGTCGATTTTCCCGACCGCTCAATTAACTCTCCCAGCATGCCGTCGGCATAAACCAAAATTAAAACTCGCCATTCCACGCGCATTTCCAGCCATTTTTGCCCCAAACACCGCGCCAAATGGCGTTCTACGTTTTCTGCGCGCGCGCCGGCAATAACGCCAACCCGGCTCGGCACAACGTGCACGGTAGAATTCGTTAATCCTTGCTGCCGCAGAAAATCCCCGGTAAAAACTCCCGCCATGCGCATTTTCGTTTTGACCTTGTCGTCCTTGCTGCTGTCCGGCTGCGCCGTGCTCGACCCCTATGGATAAATGGGGTCAGGTAAATGGAAGATAAATGCATGATAAATGGGGTCAGACACTGTGATAAATGGGGTCAGACACCATTTTCCCAGATAAATGGGGTCGACACCATTTTCCTACCCTTGGCATTTTCCTACCCTTGGGTCGATAGCGCTTAGCGCCGACCGCCTTCGTGGCCGCCCATTGCGAAGTGGTTGCCGCGGCCGTCGCGCATCTCGGTGCCGCCGAAATGCTCCATCCGGTCGAGGGAATTCGACGGGTGTGGACGCTCGCCACGTTCCGGAAGCGCGCCTCTGTAGCCTCGCTGCGGGTCGAAATGATGGTTCACGTGGCCGCGAAAACCGTCAGGGCCGTGAAACCAGGGGCCGGCGCCGATGAAGATTCCGCCCGTGAACCATTCCGGCCCGTAGTAGCCGTAGGGCGCGCAGGAGTAAGGAGCGTTGTCGTAGTAACCGTAAGGGCACACGGGTGCAAGGTTGATGCCGAGGCTGACCTGAGCCTGCGCTTGGGGAGCGAATGTGGTGAGGCCGATGACAGCGACGGCAGCGGCCAGTGAAAAAGATTTGAACGTGTTCATGGAACCTCCGTACTTATAGGGTGAAAACGAGGCTGGGAACGGACAGCTTGGATCGGCAGGATTGCGGATCGGTTTCGGAAACCGGCCTTCCCGTTTCATCCGAATTCCCGCCGGACCGTCCGGCCAACGCGCGTACAAAAGTACAAAAGGGACCACGCTCGACTTACCTCCAGGCGAACCACGTCTGGTGCCGCCGATAAAAATTGAAATCCAAAAGTCCAGTACTGGCGCGCTTCTCCAGACATTTTTGCTCCAAACACCGCGCCAAATGGCGTTTTACGTTTCCTGTGTACGCGCCGGCAATAGCGCCAACCCGGCTCGACACAACGTGCACGGTAGAATTCGTTAATCCTTGCTGCCGCAAAAATCCCCGGTAAAAACTCCCGCCATGCGCATTTTCGTTCTGACCTTGTCGTCCTTGCTGCTGTCCGGCTGCGCCGTGCTCGACCCCTACAACATCATCGGCCGCACCCATGTGCCGATGCCGGCAAACGATTCACCGCTCACGATGATCGCGCCCGACGCCTGGAAGCAGCAGGCTTTCGAGCAGGTGTGGACCACCGTCAATGAACGCTACTACGACGCCGGGCTCAACGGCGTGGACTGGCAGGCGGCGCGCGCAAAATATGAGCCCTTGCTGAAGGCCGCCCGCAGCGACGATGAGTATTGGGAACTGCTGGACCGCATGACCGGCGAGTTGCACGATTCGCACACGCGGGTGCAATCGCCTAAGCAGGTCGAGCAGCAGCGCAGTTTTGAAAGCCACGCGCTGGGCATCAATTTTCTGGAGATGGACGGGGCGCTGATGCTGAGCGGCGTGCACCCGGAATCGGACGCCTGGTGGGCGGGGGCGCGCGCCGGCATGACAATCAACACCATCAATGGCGAGCCGGCCCTGGCGCTGTACAGGCGCTTGTTGGCGGAAACGCGCGATTCCTCCACGCCCAGGGCGCGGGCCCGCGGCGTGCTGCGGAAAATTTCGGCCGGCGAGATCGGCAGCGCGGTCAGCATGAGCTTTGTTCGTGCCGACGGCAGCGAATTCGGCGCCACGATCAAGCGCCGCAGTTTCCGCACGCCGCCGGAAATGCTGGGCCGCGTATTGCCCTCGGGCTTCGGCTATATTCGTTTCAGCGGTTTTCAGGGCAACCTCGAATCGCGCATCCTGAATGCGATCGACGAAATGAAGTCCACACCGGGCATGATCGTCGATCTGCGCAACAACGGCGGCGGCTCCTTATCCATGGCCAATACCCTGATCAGCAAATTTCTGAGCGCGCCGCAAAAGGGCGCACGCATCATCACCCGCAGCGGCAAACCGCCGACGATATTTTTCATCGAGGCCATCAAACTGGAAACCCCGCTCAAGGGAGATGGCGAACACGCCTATACCAAGCCCCTGGTCATCCTCACCAATGACGGCAGCGCCTCGGCCTCGGAAGTCATGGCAAGCACCCTGCAGGATCTCGGCCGCGCCACCGTCATCGGCCAGCGCAGTTGCGGCTGCCTGTTAGGTTTCCTCGGTTATGCCGACTTACCGGGCGGCGGCCAGCTGGCCTATAGCGAGTTGGGTTTTGTTTCACCCAAAGGAAAGCGCATCGAGCATGAAGGTGTGATTCCCGACCGCGAAGTGACCCTGGTGCGCGAGGATTATGTGCTGAGCCGCGATCGTACGCTGGAGGCGGCGGTGAATTTCTTGAGCGAAAAGACAGGCAGAAAATAGGAAATTCAGATTGAAGATTCAACATCGTCCCAGCGAAGGCGTGAACGCATGCGTTCACCCCAAGTCCAACCAGACTTTGAAGATACGAGGGACTGGATTCCAGCCTTCGCTGGAATGACGATTATTTAATTTTTTGCAAATAATGCCTGCAAGCCACATTTCGATAACCCTTAATATCAAATTCCAAACTATGAAAATTCTCGTACTCGGCGCCGGTGGAACCGGTGGTTATTTCGGCGGACGCCTCGCCGCCAGTGGCGCAGATGTCACCTTCCTGGTGCGCGAACGCCGCGCCGCGCAATTGGCGCAGGACGGCCTGATCATCGAAAGCCCCAAGGATCGCGTGGTAGTGAAGGCCAAGACCGTGCAGGCCGGTGCACTCATTTCCCAACCCGGGCCCGAGTACGACATCGTCATCCTCTCCTGCAAGGCCTACGACCTCGCCTCCAGCATTGAAGCGATCCGCCCGGCGATGGCGGCGCATACCTGCATCGTGCCGCTGTTGAACGGCATCGCGCATATCGATACGCTCGATGCCGCCTTCGGCAAGGCGCGGGTGATGGGTGGCAGCTGCCAGATCGCCGCGACCCTGACCAAGGACGGCGTGGTCAAATCGATGGCCGATGCGCACTCGATCACCTGGGGCGCGCGCGAACCCGCGCAACAGACCGTCGCGGAAAAACTCGGCGAAGCTTTTGCCGGTGCGACCCTGGTCGATGCCAAAGTGTCCGCCACCAGCATGCTCGATATGTGGGAGAAGGTCGCTTTCCTGTCCACCCTCGCCGGCATGACCTGCCTGATGCGCGCCAGCGTCGGCGAGATCATGGCCACACCCGATGGCCGCGACATCATGCTGCGCTATGTCCGCACCAGCATGGCCATCGCCACCGCCGCCGGCTATGCACCGCGTCCGGCAGTCGTTGAGCGCTTCGAGAAAATTCTGACTTCCCCTGGCCTGCCGCTCACCGCCTCGATGCTGCGCGATCTTGAAGGCGGCGGCGAAGTCGAGGCCGATCACATCGTCGGCTTCATGCTCGGCAAGGCGCGCGAGTACAAGATCGACGACAGCCTGATCGCGGTCGCCTACACCCACCTCAAGGCTTACCAGAACCGCCGCGCGGCGAACCGCTTGCCCAAGTAAGGCTGTCCGTCCAATCGCCGCGCCATCATCGTGAATGGCGCGGCCGCTTTATCGATAGGCGCAATGCCTGTCGATAGCTCGGCATCGACGAAATTTCGCTACAACGCGGCCGCTCCTTGCCACGCAGACTTACCCTTGCGTCATCCCGCCAAATGCGCGTGCAACCCTTAGAGAACTCAAAACACCCTTAAGGGAATTCCCTGTGGCCGGTGCGCAACATACGCAAAAAATTATCGCCGCCGCCATCGACGCGCAATAACGCGAGTGCTAATTTCTGCCTGCCATTTGCGCGCGTACGCATCGTCAAATCATCAGCAGAATGAACGGGACCCATCAGGAAATCGCATACGGGCATGGGCGTTTCAAACGAGCTTCACCCTTAACAAACCACTCAACAGGATAGGTGAAAAAATGAAACGAGTATTTCTTCTGCTTCTCTT
Source organism: Usitatibacteraceae bacterium (assembly GCA_036394575.1). Classification (GTDB taxonomy): domain Bacteria; phylum Pseudomonadota; class Gammaproteobacteria; order Burkholderiales; family Usitatibacteraceae; genus UKL13-2. Next base: position 33,804 of record DASWEY010000038.1, read on the forward strand.
ATGCTGCGGCGCCATCAGCGCCGCATTCGCAGGCGGACAGGGCGATTTCAGAAAAGTCGGCAAACCCATACCGAACAGTTATATCGTGGTGTTCGACGATCATGCGGTTCGCGATGTGCCTGCCGCCAGTGCGGCGTTGGCGAATATCCATGGCGGGCGCATCGTTCACGTTTACGAGCGCGCGCTCAAGGGATTTTCAATCGAGCTGCCGGAAGCCGCCGCGCGCGCCCTTTCGCACAATCCGCAAGTCGCTTTCGTCGAGGAAGACAGCGAGGTCCATCTCGGCGCCACGCAAACCGGGGCCACCTGGGGCCTCGACCGTATCGACCAGCGCTCGCTTCCGCTCGACGGCCTCTACGGCTACACCGCCTCGGGGCTGGGCGTCAAAGCGTACATCATCGACACCGGCATCCGCAAAACGCATAGCGAGTTCGGCGGTCGCGCCATCGACGGCTACACCGCGATCAGCGACGGCAACGGCACCAACGACTGCAACGGACACGGCACCCATGTCTCCGGCACGGTCGGCGGCGCAACCTATGGCGTGGCCAAAAGCGTGACGCTGGTTGCGGTGCGGGTGCTCGACTGCACCGGTTCGGGCAGCAATTCCGGGGTCATTGCCGGCGTTGACTGGGTCACCTCGAACCACGTCGCCGGTGCGCCGGCCACGGCCAATATGAGTCTCGGCGGCGGTCTCAGCTCGGCGCTGGATACCGCGGTGCGGAATTCGATCGCCGACGGCGTCACCTACGCGGTCGCCTCGGGCAACAGCAATACCGATGCCTGCACCAGTTCCCCAGCCGATGTTAGCGAAGCCATCACCGTCAACGCCTCAACCTCGACGGACGCGCGCGCCTCGTTCTCCAACTATGGCTCGTGCACCGATATATTCGCGCCGGGCTTGAACATCACCTCCGCCTGGTACACCAGCGACACCGCGACCAACACCATCAGCGGCACCTCGATGGCTACACCGCATGTCACCGGTGTCGCCGCGCTGTATCTGGAAACCAACAAGACGGCCTCGCCCTCGACGGTCTGGGCGGCGATCCGCGACAGCGCCACGCCGAACAGGATCACCGACGTGGTCGGCTCGCCGAACCTGCTGTTGTATTCCCTGCTGGGAGCCGCACCCCCGCCTCCGGGCACCACCACGCAGCTGCTCAAGAATCCCGGCTTCGAACTGGGCAACAACGGCAACTGGACAGCAAGCAGCGGCGTCATCACCAATAGCACCGGCCGCACGCCGAACACCGGCAGCTGGTACGCCTGGCTGGATGGCTATGGCTCAGCCCACACCGACTTCGCGTATCAGGACGTGACGCTCTCCTCCACCGACACCGCTGTCAAACTGGTGTTCTACATCGGCATCGATACGGCGGAGACGACCACCACGACGGCGTATGACAAGCTGACCGTGACGGTGCGTAACAGCGCCAACACGGTGCTGAAGACGCTGGCCACTTACTCTAACCTGAACAAGTCGACCGGCTATGTCCGCCAGGAATTCGACCTGCTCGAGTTCAAGGGCCAAACCGTGCGCATCTATTTCAACGGAGTCGAGGACAGCTCGCTGCAAACTTCTTTCCGCATCGACGATGTGGCGATGAACGAAACCAAGTAAGACGCTGACGCGGCGAAAATTTGCCGCAAACAATCGGGGCGGGTGGTGACCAAAACAGCCGTGGTCATCACCCGCCTTTTTCATTTCTTCGTCCCGCGCCAGTAGCCGTACTAATCCCTACGAAACTATTTCGCTCCACACAAACCATTCAATGAAGTGTCGCCCCGGATTCAGTCCGGGGCCCAATTTTGTTCGTATTCGCGTGGTACGAAAAATTGGATCCCGGACTGAATCCGGGATGACAGCACACGTTTTGGGATTTCAAAGTTATGCCAGCTTTTAAAAACGCGCAGAACGCCATTCGGCGCGCCTTTCCAAGCATTTTTGCTCCGCGAGGCGCGCCAATGCTTGAGTTTCAATTCCCATATATGCGCGTAAGTTTCACCGCGGCGAAACATCCCTCGGCTATCATGCCCACCATGTCGTCGCTATCTTCCACAACTGCCTCCGCCCTCAACCCCGGCGTCAAAAAACGCGAAGTCTTCGCCTGGGCGATGTACGACTTCGCCAACTCGGGTTACACCACCGTGGTGCTGACGGCGGTGTTCAATGCCTATTTCGTCTCGGTAGTGGCGGCCGGCGCCACCTGGGCCACCTTCGCCTGGACAGCGACCCTCGCGGTTTCCTATCTGGTGGTGATGTTTGCTGGACCGCTGATCGGCGCCTATGCAGACGCGCATGCCGCCAAAAAGCGCGTGCTGTTCATTGCCACCAGCGGCTGCGTTATCACCACCGCCCTGCTCTACTTCGCCGGCCCCGGCACGATGGTGCTGGCGATTGTCTGCATCATCATTTCCAACTTCTGCTACGCCATCGGCGAAAACATCACCGCAGCTTTCCTGCCGGAATTATCGACGCCGCAAGCGCTCGGCAAGGTATCGGGATGGGGCTGGAGCTGGGGTTATGTCGGCGGGCTGTTCGCACTCGGATTGTGTTTGGCCTGGATCATGAGCGCCGAATCGCGCGGGCAAAAAACCACCGACGCCATCGCCGTCACCATGCTCATCACCGCCGCTGTCTACGCGCTGGGCGCGGCCGTCACCTTCATCTGGCTGAAGGAGCGCGCGGTGCCGGTGGCTGCCAACGACGAGCGCGAGAATGGCAAGGAAAGCGCCATCGCAAGATTGTTGCGCTCTGCACGCGAGGCCTCGCGCTATCGCGACCTGATGCTGGTGTTCGCCTGCGGCGTTTGCTATCAGGCCGGTGTCGCCACCGTCATCACCCTCGCCGCGATCTATGCGCAGGAAGTGATGGGCTTCACCACCAAAGAAACCCTGATGCTGGTGCTGGTGGTAAACGTCACCGCCTGCGTCGGCGCCTTCGGCTTCGGCTATTTGCAGGACGCCATCGGCAAGAAACGTGCGCTGGCCATCACATTGGTTGGCTGGATGGCGATGGTCGGCTTCGCCTGGTTCGCCGTCACGCCCCCGCTTTTCTGGGTCGCCGCCAACCTCGCCGGCATCTGCATGGGTTCCAGCCAATCGGCGGGCCGCGCGCTGGTGGCGTATTTCTCGCCAGTGGAGCAGGCGGCGGAATTTTTCGGGCTATGGGGTGTGGCCACGCGCCTCGCCGCTGTGTTGGGGCCGTTGACTTATGGCTGCGTGACCTGGGTCAGCGGTAACAACCATCGCATGGCGATGTTGATTACCGGGGTGTTTTTCATCGCGGCTTTGCTGGTGTTGATGCGGGTGGATGAGGCGCGGGGTCGGGCGACGGTGGCAAAACATTCCACGTAACCCGTAGCCAGATGCAGCAGAGCGAATCCAGAATTGCCTGGGTTAATCAGCAACGCTTGATTACTACTGGCGGAAGTTTCAAGTACGAGATGCTTCATCAAAAAAACGCGGCAAAACCCACCTGCAAAATCGCATTGGCTGTACAGAGATTCAAGGAGTACCACCATGGCAAAACGAAATCCGCATATCGGTGCAAATTTTGATGACTTCCTCATGGATGAGGGAATTCTCGACGAGGTACAGGCCAAGGCTCTCAAGCGAGCGTTTGCTGAACAAATTGAAGAGCGCATACAAGCGGACAATATCTCCAAAGTAAAAAATGGCGGAGATTAAAATAAGGAACATAGAGAGAGCCGCACCTGTGGCGTAACCGATTAGCACGCATTACCCATGATGGCAGTTTTGAAGAGGCGGCCCGACATGGAAAAAAACGGTTTTGAACAATTGATAAGCAGCGTGCACGATATGGAACGCCACATCGTTCGTAAAGCCTGGCTTGAGGCCGACACTAACAAAAAACGCGTCGAAAGCCTTCCGATTGGGAAAATCGAAAATCTCGCGGAGCTAAAGCGCCAAACGACCCCGAAAACAACTTTAAAATGAGACCACCACCGACAGTTGCATTCCAACACCACATCCTCAATCGACAAATTTTCATACAAACTCGTGCCTGATTACGATTTCAAAAGCCTAAACGATAAGGAGTTTGAGCAACTCTGTGCGGACATCGCCGGAGAGGTTGAGAGCGACAACTTTACAGATAGCGACAAAAGAAAACGAGCCAGATTTGAGCGCTTTAAGGCGGGGCGCGACGGGGGAGTAGATGGGCGCTACTTCCAAGATGGCTTCGGAGAAACGATTCTCCAATGCAAGCATTGGTCCAATACACCAATAGCGAAATTGATCCGCCATTTGGGGCAAGTTGAACTCCCAAAAATTCAGAAATTAGCGCCAGCAAGATACATCCTTGCAGTGTCAAATCCACTTTCGAGGAGCGACAAGCGCGCCATAGCAAAAGCCCTCTCGCCTTATATTCGCAGTGACGCAGATATATACGGCTGCGAAGACTTAAATGACGTAATCAAGTCAAAGCCAGCTATCGAACAACGCCACTACAAGCTCTGGCTTAGCAGCGCCAGCGTACTTGCTCACATTTTCAACAAATCCACGCTTGATCGAAGCGAGTACGCGCTAGAAGAAATTAAAGCCTTTTCCAAGAAATATGCAACGACTACTAGCTATCGCCTGGCGTATGGAAAGCTTGATCGCTTAAATGTAGTAATAATTTCAGGAGAGCCAGGTTCAGGAAAGACAACTCTTGCCGAACAGCTTAGTTTGCGGTTCGCAATGGAGGGCTATCAATTTATAAAAATTGGCAGCGATATTGGAGAGGCGGAAGCAGTTTTTGACAAAGATCGTCGGCAAATATTTTACTTCGACGATTTCTTGGGAAGAAACTATCTTGACGCCATTTCGGGGCACGAAGGAAACAAGATCGTCAGTTTTATCCGAAGAGTTCGACAAGACAAGACAAAGAAGTTTATTTTGACGTCAAGAACAACGATCCTGAATCAAGGAAAGCGACTTAACGATCAATTTAATCATCACAATATAGAGCGCAATGAATATTCGCTTTCAGTGCTTTCTTATTCTGATTATGAGAAAGCGCAGATTCTTTATAACCACATTTGGCACTCCGATTTTCCCGCCATCTTTCGCGAGGCGCTCCTTGCGAACAAAGAGTACAAGCGAGCAATAGCGCATGCGAATTTCACCCCAAGGACAATAAGTCTAGTATGCGAAGAGACGCAGTCTAACGGTCTTACTGAAAGCGAATTTTGGCGCTTCTTGCTTGAAAGACTTAGTGACCCTTTCGCCATCTGGGACAACGCATTCCTTGCGCAACAAGACGATTTTGGTCGCGCGATAGTTCTGCTAATTACCCTTCATGGCGAGGCGATCCAGCAGGCAACACTCGCTTCTACATACTCACGTTTTATTTCATTTAGACAAAACGCAAATCTGAGCGGGCGAAGAGATTTTATTGGAAATCTAGCGCAACTCTCGGGGTCGCTTATTACGCGACGACTATATTCAACCGAAGATATTGAATTAGACCTCTATAGCCCAGCCCTCGGCGACTATGTGCTAAAGCGATACGCAGGCGACGTTCCTACGCTTTGCCTTGGCTTCCTTGCGCTTCGATCCGAAACAAGCTTAAACACCCTATATAGCCTGCGCCATGCCGAAATAATTTCTGAATTAAATTATCGAGGTGTATTGAATGCACTTATTGACGACTTCAATTCAAACGAATTTGAGGCCAAACACGCTCTCATGGCCACCGATTTGCTGCTGCAAGAGTATTCCGATCCAACGCCTTATCAAACATTTCTTTCTTTCGCCGCCATCAAAATTTCGAAGGATCTAACTTTTTGGCATCAATCGCTGGCAGCAAGAATTTATTTATGGGCCTTTGAACACGACTTGGTCAGCGGCGAATTTATCGCGGGATTTCTCGCCTCGCTAGAAGACAATGGCGTATCAATTGCGCAACTAGACCTTCTAATAGCTATGAGGAAACTTATAGCGAAAGAGAATTTAGATTTTTCATCGGCAGATTTGACTCTACGGCGATTAGTGGCAGTGAATCTTGAACGCAGCATTGAAGACGAACTGATCAATTACGGAGTGTTTGCAGACATTGATCCCGAAGATCACCGCCTAGCACACGAAAAAGCAAAGGAGCACATTCGATGGCGGCTGAGTTCATATCCGTTAGTTTTCTCTGAAATCGAGGTAAATACGATTTTGGATAAGGTGCGAATTACTCAAACAATTGACGATTCGTTGTTGGAGCAATCTTTACCTGATGAAGCATACGTCTCTACAAATCGCGTTTTTCTTGACGATGAGTCCGACATAGATGATCTCTTTGAGCGCACTTAAAATGCCCAAACACCGCGCCAATGCTAGGGTTTGCCAAAGTATTTTGGAGAAACCGAAGCGCACTCGCTGATGACGGTGGGCAACGCTGCGCCTATGCCCATCCTACAAATTCGATCACGGCATCATGGCTGCACTAAGCACTCCCCGCATACCCATCCTCCGGCAACACCCTGCGAATCCCCTCGCGCCCAAAAAACACGCAGTACAGCGTCGGCAATACAATCAGCGTCAGCACCGTCGCCGACACCAATCCACCGATCACCACCACCGCCAGCGGTCGCTGGGTCTCCGCACCTATCGCATGCGACAGCGCCATCGGCAGCAGGCCGAACATCGCCAAGAGCGCCGTCATCAGCACTGTGCGCAGGCGCTGGATCGAGCCGGTGATGACAGCCTCGACCACCGGCATCCCGGTGTCGCGCAACTGGTTGAAGTAGGTCACCATCACCACGCCGTTCAGCACGGCCTGGCCGAATAGAGCGATGAAGCCGATCGCGGCGGAGACTGAGAGCGGGATGCCGGTGGCGAGCAGGGCGAGGATGCCGCCGATCAGGGCGAAGGGAATATTGGCAACGATCAGCAGCGCGCTTTTGACGGACTGGAAGGCGTCGAACAGCAGCAGGAAAATCAGCAGGATCGATAGCGGCACAATCCACGACAGGCGCTTCATGGCGCGCTCCTGGTTTTCGAATTCGCCGGACCAGGTAACTTCATCAGCGTCAGCGTTGTCCGCCTTTTCCTTGCCCTGCGCTTCGCCGCCGGCGACGCGGGCCTGCATGTCCTTGACCACGCTGCCCATGTCGCGGCCGCGAATGAACACGCCGATCGAGACCACGCGGCGGCCGTTCTCGCGGGCGATGTTCATGGCGCCGGAAACACTCTTGAACCGCGCCAGTTGCGACAGCGGCACCTGCGCACCATTCGGGCTGGCGACCAGCAGATTGGGCAGGTTCGGCAGCGCGCGTTCGGCATCCTTCAGGCGCACCACCACGCTGAAATGCTTTTCGCCTTCCCACAGTTCCGAGGTGGCCTTGCCGGCGACGGCGGTTTCGATCAGGTCCTGGATGTCGCCGATATTGATGCCGTAGCGCGCGGCGGCGGCGCGGTCGATATCGAGCACATACTGCGGCAGCGTGCCGGCGCGGTCGATGAAGGCACGCACCACGCCATCGACGCTGGCGATCTGGCCGAGAATTTTTTCGGCATGGCCGACGAGGCGATCAAGGTCGTCGCCGCGCACTTTGATGACGATCTGCCCGTCGATCTGCGAAATCGATTCCAGCACATTGTCACGAATCGGCTGCGAGAACGAAGGCTCCACACCCGGCAACGCGGACACGGCAGCATCGAGTTGCTTGATGATGTCCTCCTTGCTCTTGCCGTGCCGCCATTCGACTTCCGGCTTCAGGTCGACCAGCACCTCGGCCATGTTGAAAATCTTCGGGTCGGTGCCGTCATCGGGCCGCCCTACTTTGGAGATGGCGGTGGCGACCTCGGGCACGCTGCGCAGCGCGCGGCGGATGGCGCGCGCCTGTTCCTGCGCTTCGGCAGGCGACACCGATGGCGGCAGCGTCACGTTGACCCAGATCGAGCCTTCATTGAGTTCCGGCAAAAACTCGCTGCCCATTTGCGTGGCACCGGCCAGGCTCA